>CAWKKJ010000009.1:0-24420 GCA_963850205.1 uncultured Thermoleophilaceae bacterium
CGACGTAGTCGACCGTGCCGGCGTTCTCGGCCAGCACGACGTCGCCGGAGTCGACCGCGGCACGGATCTCCATGCCGGTACCGATCAGCGGCGCCTCGGTCTTCAGCAGCGGCACCGCCTGGCGCTGCATGTTGGAGCCCATCAGAGCGCGGTTGGCGTCGTCGTGCTCGAGGAAGGGGATCAGCGCCGTGGCCACCGACCAGATCTGGTTCGGCGACACGTCCATCAGGTCGACTTCCTTCGGCCCGGCGAGGATGTACTCGCCCTCACGCGTCCGGCAGGTGACCTGCGGGCCCTTCAGCTTGTTGGTCTTGGGGTCGAGCTCCGCGTTCGCCTGGGCGATCACGCGGTCCTCCTCCTGCGTCGCGTCGAGGTGGACCACCTCGTCGGTGACGATGCCTTCGTTGACCACCCGGTAGGGCGTGGTCACGAAGCCGTGCTCGGACACCTCGGCGAAGCTCGACAGCGAGCCGATGAGGCCGATGTTCGGGCCCTCGGGGGTCTCGATCGGGCACATGCGGCCGTAGTGGGTGGGGTGCACGTCGCGCACCTCGATGGGCGCGCGCTCGCGCGTGAGCCCGCCCGCGCCCAGCGCCGAGAGGCGCCGGCGGTGGGTCAGGCCGTCCAGCGAGTTGGTCTGGGACATGAACTGGCTCAGCTGGGAGCTCCCGAAGAACTCCTTCTGGGCCGCCACGACCGGACGGATGTTGATGATCGTCTGGGGCGTGATGGTGTCGGCGTCCTCGGTGGTGAGGCGCTCGCGCACCACGCGCTCCATGCGGTAGAGGCCGATCCGGAAGGCCTCCTGGATCAGCTCGCCCACCGTACGCAGACGGCGGTTGCCGAAGTGCTCGTACTCGTCGAGGTGCTCGGCCACCGGCTCGCGCTGCATGGTCACGGCCTCGGCGGCGAAGTCCTTGATCGGCTCCTCGCCCTCCTCGGTGTCGAACATGCCCGACTCGGGGATGCCCAGCATCTTCGGGAGCGAGATGAGCTCCTTGATCAGCTCGATGATGTCCCGCGGGGTGAGCGTGCGGGTGTCGAGGGCCTCGTCGATGTGCAGCCGGCTGTTCAGCTTGTAGCGGCCGACGCGCGTGAGGTCGTAGCGCTTGGGGTCGAAGAACAGCTGGTTGAGCAGGTTCTTCGCCGCGTCGATCGAGGGCGGCTCGCCCGGGCGCTGCTTCTTGAACAGCTCGATCAGGGCGCCCTCCTCGGACTTGGTCACCTCGGTGTCGGCCTCGAGGGTCAGCCGGACGTACAGGCTGTCATCGAACAGACCGAGGATCTCCTCGTCGGTGCCCGTCCAGGTCTCGGGCACGAAACCGCCCTCGCGCAGGGTGTCGCCCATCGCCCGCAGCAGCACGGTGACCGGCAGCTTGCGCTTGCGGTCGATGCGGACGAAGACCTTGCCCTTCTTGTCGATCTCGAGCTCGAGCCAGGAGCCGCGGGCCGGCATCAGGTTGGCGATGAAGACCTGCTTCTCGCGGTCCTTGGGCTCCATCACGTAGGCGCCCGGCGAGCGGACGAGCTGGGTGACGACCACCCGCTCGGTCCCGTTGATGATGAACGTGCCCCACTCGGTCATCCAGGGGAAGTCGCCCATGAACACCGACTGCTCGCGGATCTCCCCGGTCTCGCGGTTCTGGAACGCGACCTTGACGGTGAGCGGCCGCGCGTAGGTGAGGTCCTTCTCGCGACACTCGGAGATCGGCGCCACGGGCTCGTCGAAGTGGATGTCCTCGAAGACCACCGCGAGGTTGCCGGTGTAATCCTCGATCGGCGAGACGTCGTCGATCGTCTCGCGCAAGCCGCCCTTCTCGGTGTCGACCAGCCACTCGAACGAGCGGCGCTGGATGTCGATCAGGTTGGGAACGGCAAGGGTGTTCTCCAGACGGGAGAACGAACGGCGGGTACGGGCAGCGTCAGCGCGTGCCAAGACAGCGGCTCCTTCAAAGTGGTGGTTCAGAGGGGAGGCGAGACGGGCGCAAAGCGCGACCCACCAGAATAGCAGACTGAGATCCGCCCCCTCAGGGGGCGGTTGCCGACCCGCTCGCGCGGGTCCGCTCGGCCATCACGGACCCCGTTCCGAGGCGCCGGGAATATGTGCCGGCGCGGCTATCGAGGAACGGCTACGGCTATAGGCCGAGGGAAATCGTAGACGATTCGCGCGCAGCGTGCGGGGTTTCCCTGCTGGCCCCTCGGCCGATAGCGCGGCTCAGGGCGAGCAGGAGCGCCACGCCGTAGACGGGATAGGGCGCCTCGGAAGCTGCGCCTGCTCAGCGGCCGCAGCAAGGTGACCCCTGTGCCCACGGCCAGGTCGCGGGCGAAATGAGCCAGCCCGCCCGCCGCCGCGCCGCGGGCGTACTCGCGCGCCGGCCCTCGGGCGAGGACGCCGGCGACGGCCAGCGGCGCCAGCGCCAGCAGGCAGTGCGTGATCGGGCGGGGATGGTCGATGTCCGGATGCACGCGCGCGAGGGCGAGCGGCACGTGGTCGAGGTCGGGCAGCAGCGCGCCGGCCATGAAGCCGGCCGACCAGCGCGGCGAGCGCGGGGGCAGGTTCACCAGCACCAGCGCGGCGGTGGCCAGATGAGCGGGCTCGTCGAACAGGCCCACCACGATCCAGCGCGGGCGCCGCTTGTGGATCTTCCAGTCCGCCGCCGCCACGGCCGCCAGCGACCCCAGGGCGATGGCGCGCCGGCTCACTGGGCGGCGTAGGAGATGAACTCGAGGAGGCTGCCGTCCGGGTCGCGGAAGTACACGCTGGTGCCGCGTCCCCGGCCGCCGTAGCGGGTGACCGGCCCCTCCTCGATCTCAACCCCGTGGCCGCGCAGGTGCGCGGCCGCTTCCTCGATCGGCCCGTCCCAGACCAGGCACAGGTCGGCGCCGCCCGGCTGCGCGGGCCGGGCGGCCACGGGATGCGGCTCCATGCCGGGGCCGTGCACGTTCAGCTGCTGGTCGCCGAAGCGGTAGTGCCGACTCGGCCCCTCGTCGCCCTTGTCGACCAGCTCCGCCCCGGCCACGTCGCGGTAGAACGCGTTCGAGCGCTCCCAGTCGGAGACGTGGATGACGACGTGGTCGAGGCGGGGCGCCTCCGCCACCTACTTCAGCTCGACGCTGCCGCCGGCCTCCTCGATCTGGCCCTTCAGGGTCTCGCCCTCCTCGCGGTCCACACCCTCGCGGACGGGCTTGGGGGCCTCGTCGACGAGCGCCTTGGCCTCCTTGAGGCCCAGGCCGGTGGCGGCGCGCACGACCTTGATCACCTGGATCTTCTTGTCGCCGGTGGCGGTGAGCACGACGTCCACCGTGCTCGACTCCTCCTCGGCCTCGGCGGCGCCGTCGCCGGCGGCGGCCGGGGCGGCGGCGGCGACCGCGGTGGCGGACACGCCGAACTCCTCCTCGAGCGCCTTGATCAGCTCGGACAGCTCGAGGACGGACATCTTCTTGATCTCTTCGATCAGCTCAGTTGCGGTAGCCATCGGTTACTCCTTGTCTTGCGGAAGCGCCCGGCTCGGCCGGGTGCGCACCGGTTGTCTCTATTCCTCGCCCTCGGAGGGCGTATCGGTCTCGGTGTTCTCAGTCTTCTCCTCGGCGGCGTCCTCGTCGGACGGCGAGGCCTCCTCGCTCGAGGACTCCGTCTCCTCGCCCTCGGCCGACTGGGCGGCCTCCTCTTCGGCCTGGTCCTCCTGGGCCTCCTGGTCGGGCGCGGACTCGGCCGCGGGCGCGTCGCCCGCGGGCAGCAGCCCCTGCTCCACGATCTGCTGCAGCTGGACCGCCACCCCGGAGAGCAGCGCGTTCAGCGTGCGGACCAGGCCCGTGATGGGCGAGGCGATCACGCCCACCAGCTGGCCGTGCAGCACGTCGAGCGCGGGCAGCCGGCTGAGCGCCGTGAGCTGCTCGACCGTGAGCGGCTCGCCGCCCATCACGCCGCCCTTGAACTCGAGCACGTCGTGCTGGCGCCGGAACTGGGCGAGCGCCTTGGCGGCCAGGGCCACATCGCCGGTCTCGGCGGCGACGAAGGTGAACGCCGTGGGCCCCTCGAGCAGCTCCTTGAGGCTCTCCGCTCCCGCCTGGTCGGCGGCGCGCATCGTCAGCGTGTTCTTGACGATGCGAAAGCGGGCCCCGGCCTCGCCCAACTGGGCGCGCAGCTCGGCCGCCTGGGGCACGGAGATGCCGCGGTAGTCGACGGCGAACACCGCCTCCGACTCCTCGATCTGGGCGGCCACCTCGGCGACAACCTCTGTTTTCTTTTCCTTGTTCATCTCGTTCCTCTTGACGAATCGAGCCCGCGCGCAGGCGGGCTCAGGAGGAACGGCTCAAACGGGCCGGGCTTCGCTGTGCTCCGCCTGTCCCGGGCTTAGGGGTCGCCGGGGGTCTCGGGCAGATAGACGATTCAGGTGGTCAGGCTACCTCGGCCGGCTCCTCCACGAGGTTGCGGGTTCGCGACGGGTCCACCTTCACGCCCGGGCCCATGCTGGTGGTCAGCGTGACCGAGCGCAGGTAGCGGCCCTTGGCCGCGGCCGGCTTCGCGCGCACGATCTCGTCGATCAGCGCCGCGTAGTTCTCGAGCAGACTCTGCTCCTCGAAGCTGTGCTTGCCGATGGGCAGGTGCACGATGGCCATCCGGTCGGTGCGGTACTCGACCTTGCCGGCCTTGGACTCCGACACCGCCTTGGCCACGTCCATCGTCACGGTGCCCACCTTGGGGTTGGGCATCTTGCCCTGGGGCCCGAGGATGCGGCCGAGCCGGCCCACCACCGGCATCATGTCCGGGGTGGCGATGGCCACGTCGAAGTCGGTGAAGCCCTCCTCCTGCACCCGCTCGGCCAGGTCCTCGGCGCCCACGAAGTCGGCGCCGGCCTCCTCGGCCTCACGAGCCTTGTCGCCCTTGGCGAAGACCGCGACGGTCATGTCCTTGCCCAGACCGTTCGGCAGCGCAATCGTCCCGCGCAGCTGCTGGTCGGCGTGGCGCACGTTGAGACCGGTGCGGATGTGCACCTCCACCGTCTGGTCGAACTTGGTGGGCGGAAACTCCTTGATCAGGCGCACCGCCTCGGCCGGCTCGTAGGTCGAGTCGCGGTCGACCTTCTCGTAGCTCTCCCGGTAGCGCTTCCCGTGCTTGGGCATCAGGGAGACACCTCCACGCCCATGGACCGGGCCGTCCCCTCGATGATCTTGGAGGCCTGGTCGACGTCGTGCGCGTTGAGGTCGGGCAGCTTCTGCTCGGCGATCGCACGCACCTGGTCCCTGGTGATCGTCCCCACCTTGTTGCGGTTGGGCTCGCCCGAGCCCTTCTCCAGGCCGATGGCCTGCTTGATCAGCACGGCGGCCGGCGGCGTCTTGGTGATGAAGGTGAAGGAACGGTCCTCGAAGACCGTGATCTCCACCGGGATGATCGTGCCGGTGTCCTGCTGGGTCTGCGCGTTGAAGGCCTTGCAGAACTCCATGATGTTCACGCCGTGCTGGCCCAGCGCAGGGCCGACCGGCGGGGCGGGGTTCGCCTGCCCCCCGGGCACCTGGAGCTTGATGAGTGTGAGGACTTTCCTGGCCATGGCGCGACTGCGCAGCGGGCTAGCGCGCTCGCTAGACCTTTTTCACCTGGTCGAAGCCCACCTCGACCGGCGTCTCGCGCCCGAAGATCGAGACCAGCACCTTGAGCTTGGACTGGTCGTCGTTGATCTCGCTGATCTCGCCCGAGAAGTCCGACAGCGGGCCCGAGACCACCTTCACCGACTCGCCGATCGAGAACTGGGCCCGCGCCCGCGGCCGCTCGGCGGCCTCGCGGTGCAGCAGGCGGTCGACCTCGATCTGGGTGAGGGGCACCGGGTTGTTGGAGGCGCCGACGAAGCCGGTCACCCCCGGGGTGTTCTTCACCAGACCCCAGGAGTCGTCGGTGAGGTTCATGTTCACGAGCAGGTAGCCGGGCATCGTCCGCTGCTCCTTCATGATCTTCTGCCCGTCTTTCAGCTCCTGGATCTGCTCGGTGGGCACCACGATCTGGCGGATGCTGTTCTCCTGCCCGAGCGAGATGCGGCGGTGCTCCAGGTTCTGCTTGACCTTGTTCTCGTGTCCTGAATAGGTGTTGACTGCGTACCAGCGGAACATTGCTTGCCTCTAGAGAAGTGCCTGGATGAGTTCGGAGAAGATTGCGTCCAGCAGGCCGAGATAGCCGCCCGCGATCAGGACGAAGCCGAGCACGACGCCTGTGAGCGTGACGAGTGCCTGCCGGTTCGGCCACTGGACTCGCTGGAGCTCGGCCCAGACCGCGATCAGGAACTGTACGACACGCGGGCGGTGCTTGTGCGCCTCGGCGTCGTCGCGCCCCCGCCGGCCGCGAGCCTCGTAGCCCTCCTCGCCGGCGCCCTTCTCGGCGGCGTCCGGGTCGTCGACCTCCCAGTCCTCGATCTCCTGCAGGGCCTCCTGCTCGAGCTCCTGCTCCTGCTCGGTGCTGGGAGGCGGCGGCCCGATGGGGCCCTGGTGCCCGAAGATGGCGTCAGTGCGGCCCTCGTCCTGCGGCGGCGCACCGGTGGCCAGCTCGGGAGACACGGCGGGCGAGGGCTCGACCGTGGTGGGATCGTCGATCGGCAGGTCGCGGCGCGGCTCGGCCCTCGAGGCGTCGCCGTTGCCGGCGCTGGACTCGGCCTCGTCCGGCCGGCCGCCGCCGGCGCCCTGCTCCTCGGCGAGCCTGCGCGCCCGGCGCTCGGCCTGGCGCTGCTTGGCCCTCTGGCGATCGCGGGCCACCGTGTTACTCCTCGCGCGCGCGTGTAGATACGCGACCCATCAGCGGGTCTCCTTGTGCGGCGTATGCCGGCTGCACCAGCGGCAGTACTTGCGGAACTCGATCCGGTCCGGATCGTTCCGCTTGGACTTCTCGGTCTGGTAGTTACGCCGCTTGCATTCCTCGCACGCGAGGGTGACGGCGATTCGGACGTCTCCGCGAGCCATGGCTCCTTCGGAAGGTTAGAACGGGACGGCCGGCGACATCACGCGTAACGCGAAACGACCCCGCCGGGCCGCGAGGTCAAGCAGGCAGTTTAGTGCACGCGGCCGCAGCCGACGGCCGGGACCTCGGACTATCCAAATAGGGGTTGTCGCTACCCCCTCGGTGCTGCGAGACTGCCGCTCCCTCCTCATGGACTCACCTCGTCTCCAGCTCATCAAGAACGCCTTCCGTCTGTTCTGTGAGGAGGGCATGGAGGCAGGGGTGGAGGCGCTCCTCAGCATCTCCCACCCGGACTGCGAGTACCGGCCCTATTCCGCGACCGGGCAGGTGCTCCATGGACCGGAGGAGACGCGCGCCTTCTTCTTCCGCAACGGCTCCCCGAGCCGCGCGATCCGGGTGCGCCCGCAGCGCTTCGAGGAGGACGGGGACCTGGTGATCGTCTCCGGGTCGATCCGCAAGCACGAGGAGTCCGGCGGCTTCTCCGAGACCCAGGTGCGCTGGACCTACCGCTTCCGCGGCGACCTGGTGGAGCAGGCGTCGTGGGAGCCGCGGTACGGGCTGGGCGCGGCAGCCGAGAACGGGCAGAGCGTGCCGTTCAGCCAGCCCGCGTAGCCCTCGAATTCAGAGCCGGCCAGGGTGGCGAGCAGGTCGGTGTCCGCGCCGGCGTCCCCGATCACCTCGCGGAGGGTTGACGAGGGCACCCACGGGCTGCGAGTGGCGGCGTGAGGAACGATGTCCGCCACGGGCGTGCCGTTGACGGAAAGCGAGAGGCGCTCGCCGGAGCGAAGCGCCTCCACCACCTGGGCGGTGTGGTTGCGCAGTTCCCTCGCCGACACCTGACGAGCCATGTGCACAGCTCAGGCCCAGGTGCTACGCCACCCGCCAGATTACGGCTCGAGCCCGTACGGAAAGTCGGTCAGCAGCTCGCAGCCGTCCTCGGTCACCAGCACCAGGTCCTCCAGCCGCACGCCGCCGTAGCCGCTGCGGTAGCAGCCGGGCTCGATGGCCACCACGTCGCCCGGCACCAGCGCGTCACTCCCGGTCCGCCCCAGCGCGGGCTCCTCGTGGATCTCGAGGCCGACGCCGTGCCCGAGCGAGTGGAAGAAGCCGTCGACCAGAGCCTCGCCCTCCGGCTTGGTGCGCTGGGTCGGCTCACCCGCTGCCTCGAACACGTCGCAGGCCCTGTCGAAGAGCTCGCGGCCGGTCACTCCCGGGGCGCAGGCGGCCAGCGCGTCCTCGAGCGCGGTGAGCGAGAGCTGGTGCCAGGCGGCCACGTCCTCGGGAGGGTCCCCTCCGGCGACGAAGGTCCGGGTCATGTCGCTCCAGCAGCCCGTCCGCTCGTCACGCGGCCAGATGTCGACGATGACCGGGACGCAGGCGGGAATCGGGCCGCTGCCGTTCTCGTGGCCGCTGGCCCCCGCGCCACCGGCGGCGACGATGATGTCGTCATCGGCGGGCGCCCCGAGAGCCGCGCACACCTCGCGGATGCGCGTGCGCACGCGCTCGGAGGTCAGGGGCTCCCCGTCGCCGGAGGCCAGCACACCGGTGCGGTGCGGCCGCGCCTCGCGCAACAGCTCCGCGGCCGCGGCCATGCCGGCGTCGGCGGCGGTCTGCGCCCGGCGGATGCCGGCGAGCTCCGCCGGGTTCTTGGAGCGCCGGCGGCGGATGAACTCGTGCTCGTCGGGGATCACCTCGAGGCCCTCGGCGCGCAGTCGGTCGGCCACCGCCACGGGCAGCGCGTTCGGCACCAGCACTCGTTGCGCACCGAGCCGCTGGGCCGCCCGCAGGCACAGCTCGACGTCGAGGTCGTGCCGGCGCATCCCCTCGGCGATCAGCTCGTCGAGACCGAGCTCGTGGGGATCGATCACCTCCAGCCCGGGGGAGGCCTCGATCGCCCGGCCGGCATCCAGCGTGGAGATCACGGCCACGCGGCGGCCGGAGACCTCGAAGTAGGAGAGCGGGTCGGCGATGCCGAGCGGCAGCTCGTGCCGCAGCGGCGCGGAGCTGAAGGTGTCGCCGTGGATCAGGACGTCGGGCGTCATCCGCGGGCGATGCTGCCACAAAGGCGTGGGACCGGCGGTCAGGCGCCGATCAAGGTCGCCCCGCTCGTCTCGATCTCCACCTCCACGCGCTCGCCCTCGCGCGGCGGCACCTGATCGAGTGGCAGGTGGGCCCGCAGCTCGGCCGGTCCGGACAGGAGGACCTCCCAGCGCCCGGGGCCCGCGGCGACCTTCTCCACCGTCGCGAGCAAGCCGGCGTCTCGGGCGGCGGGGCCGAGCCGGATGGCGGAGGCCCAGGCGGCGAGCACCGAGGCTCCCGGCGCTCCGGTGAACCCGGGGCAGGGCGCCCCGCCGATCAGCACGCGCCCGCTGCTGTCGACCTCCACCGCGATCACGTTCTCGTAACCGATGAGCCTGGCCACCGTGGCGTCCGCCGGTTCACGCAGCACCGCGACCGGCTCGGCCAGCTGGCGCATCAGGCCGTCGGTGAGGATCGCCACCCGGTCAGCGAGGCGCAGCGCCTCCTCGGCTCGGTGGGATACGTGGATCACCGTGATCGCCCGGCCGCCCAGCGCTTCCTCAAAGTCGGCGAAAAAGTTCTGCCGTGCTTCGGCGTCGAGCCCGGCCGCCGGCTCGTCCAGCAGCAGCAGCCTGGGATCGAGCGCGAATGCCCGGGCGAGGCTCACCCGCTGCGCCTCGCCGCCGGAGAGCGACAACGCCTTCCGGTCCGCGAGGTGCTCGACCCCCAGCCGGCGCAGGGCGGCCAGCGCCACGGCCGGGCGATCGGCGCGCTCCACACCGCGCCAGCCCAGGGGAAGCTCGATGTTGCGCTGCACGCTGGTCGAGAGCAGAGCGGCGCGCTGCGTGACGTAGGCCACCCGCCGACGGAGGATCGTGCCGCCGTCCTCGGCAGCCACACCATCGATCTCCACCAACCCCTCGGTCGCGTCCTCCAGGCCAGCGATCAGACGCAGGAGGGTGGTCTTGCCGGCGCCGTTGGGACCGAGGACGGCGAGGCGCTCGCCATCCGCGACGTCGAGCGCGTCGATCTTCAGTACCTGCCGGCTGCCGCGGACGTGGCGGAGCTCGCGCAGGCTCAGGACTGCGCCCATGCGGCGGCGCGCTGCTGCACCGTGGTCAGGAGCGCGTTGATCGCAAAGGCCAGGCCGACGAGCACCGCGGCGTAGACGAGCGCTTGGTTGAAGTCACCCCGGCCGACGTCCTCCACGATCGAGGTGGTCATCACCTGCGTCTGGCCGTGGATGTTGCCGCCCACGATGGTGGCCGCGCCGACCTCCGAGATGGCGTGCCCGAAGCCCGCCATGGCCGCGGCGAGCAGCGGCACGCGCGCCTCGATCCACAGCCGGACCGCCAGCTGCCGGCGGTTGGCGCCCAGGGCTCGCAGCTGATCGGGCAGCTCCGGCGGGAGGGCGAGCAGCGCGGCCATGGTGATCCCGGCGATCAGCGGGGTGGCGATCAGGACCTGGGCGATCATCATCCCGCGCAGGGTGTAGATGAGGTCGAGGCCGCCGAGTGGTCCGCTGCGCCAGAGAAAGAGGGCCACGACCAGGCCGATCACCACCGTCGGGAGGGCCATGCCGGTGTTCAGAGAGGTGGCCAGGAGCCCGCGTCCGCGCACCCGCGAGAGGGCGAGCCAGCTGCCGAGCGGCACACCGATCGTCAGCGCGATGGCCGTGGCGCTCAGCGAGACCAGCGCCGAGCGGCCCAGGACCTCGTAGATGGGATCCATCAGCCCTTGGCGTCCGGAAGGAACAGCGACTCGCCGTACTCGTCCACGCCGAAGTCCTTGATCGCGGTCTGGGTGTCCGGCGAGGTGATCCAGTCGGAGAAGTCGTCCGCGCAGGCCCGGTTGACCTTCTCGCCCCGCACCACGATCACGTGGTACGGGTTGAGCAGTTCCTTCCCGCCCTCGACGAGCAGCTCGCTGTCCAGGTTGTCGGTGGCCAGGAACGTGCCCCGGTCGGAAAGGGTGTAGGCCTCCTTCTGGTCGGCGATGGTGAGCGTCTCGCCCATGCCCTGCCCGGTCTCGAGGTACCAGGAGCCGCTGGGCTCGGTCCCGGCGCCCTCCCAGAGCGAGAGCTCCTTGGTGTGGGTGCCCGAGTCGTCGCCGCGCGAGGCAAACGGCGCCTTCTCCTCGGCGATGGTCGTGAGCGCCTCCGACGCGCCTCCGGCCTGCTTGATCTTGGCCGGATCGTCGGGTGGGCCCACGAGCACGAAGTCGTTGTGCATCACCGCCTTGCGACTCGTGCCGTTGCCGTCGGCCATGAACTCCTCCTCGTCGGCGGGCGAATGGACCAGCAGCACGTCCGCGTCGCCCTTCTCACCCAGCGCGATGGCCTCGCCGGACCCGACCGCGATGGTCTTCACCGAGCAGCCGGACTCATCCTCGAACCGAGGCAGCAGCTCGTCAAGCAGTCCCGAGTCCTGGGTGCTCGTGGTGGTGGCCAGGATCATGGGGCCGCCGCCGCCGTCGGCGGCCGGCTCGGCGGGCTCCTGCTCGTCCTCGCCACAGGCGGCGATCACGAGGGCGGCGAGCGCGGCGATCACGACCGAAGTGCTCCTTCGCCTCAAGGAGCCGACGCGGGGACTCGAACCCCGGACCCCCTCCTTACCATGGAGGTGCTCTACCGGCTGAGCTACGTCGGCGCTGTCCGCCCATTGTGGCGGAAATGGGGGGAGCAGGATTCGAACCTGCGTAGGCTGAGCCACGCGGTTTACAGCCGCGCTCCTTTAACCACTCGGACATCCCCCCGGTGGTCGCGGACGCCGATTGTAGAGGGGCTCAAACTGGTTGGGATGCACGGATTGCCTCTCGCTCTCCATCTCTCGGACAGGCATCGTCAGCCTCGTCCCGTGACACCCGGTTTTCGCGCGATCCGGGAGCCCGGGCTGGTCAGACACGGGAGGTGCGCCACACAGCGCCTACGACGAGCACGGTCGCTCCGGCGAGCAGCAGAGGCCCACCGGCGGTGGGCCACCAGTCGGGACAGGCGCTGTCGACGGCGATCGAAAGTAGGGCCAGAGCGGCGACGCCGAGCGGCAGGGTCCAGGTCTCGCCCAGGAGGAGGGTGCGCAACGCGTTCACGTCCACGCCTCCGGCCCCCGGCCCTCTGCCAGGCGGTGGGCTTGGAGCTGGGTGGCGAGCGCGAGCGCGGCGACGCAGTAGAGCAGCGCGAGGTCGCCTCCCGGCCAGCTCGCGCCGGCGCCCTCGGCCAGAAACACCACGCCGAAGGCCGACAGGACCAGCCCGACGCCGTACTTGAGCTCCGTCTCGGGTAGGCGAGTGAGCGGTTCGCGCAGCCACGCGCCGGCTGCGATGACCCCGACCACAGCGAGCGAGGCGCCCACGAGGACCGGGGTCCGTGCGCCGTCGGCCTGAGCGAGGGCGGTCACGATGACGATGACCTCCACTCCCTCCAGCAGCACGCCTTTGAAGGTGACCGCTCGGGCGGCCCAGTCAGGCCGCCCACGCTCCAGCGGGGGCAGCGCTTCGGCTCGCCCACGTGTCTCGAAGTGCTCACGCAGCGCGGACGAGCGCGCCTTGCGGCCGGCCAACCGCAGGGTGCCCTTGCGAAGCCACTCCAGGCCGAACAACAGGAGTAGAACCCCGATCGCAACCTCGAGCGGAGCCTTGGGCAGCTGCTCCAGCAGCAGCGGACCCGCCATGATCGCCACCGCGACGCAAACGAGCACCGCCATGCCGGCTCCGATCAGAGCATCCGACCAGCGCCGCGAGACCCCGACGGCCAGCACGATCGCGGCCGCTTCGAGCAGTTCCAGAGCGACGGCCAGCCCAGCGCCCAACGAGAGGAGGAGTGAATTGACCATTCCCCTTCCGTCAGCCTAGAAGCACAGACGGCCCCATGCGGGGCCGTCTGCTGGGAGCGGCGGGTGCTCGGAGTGCGAGCGGTCAGTCCTTGTCGCCGCTGTCGTCCTCGCCGCCCCGGTCGCTGTCGTCGGCCTGGCTGAGCACGTTGAAGCCCTTGTCGAGATGCACGTCGACCTGGCTACCGTCCGCGCGCGTCACCTCGATCTCGTAGGCGCCCTCTTCGTCACCGGCCTCGGTGCCTGTGACCTTGCCGCCGCCGGTGTGGTCCAGCGCGGCCGCGCTGGCGCGGTCGAGCGCTTGGCCGGCGATCGGCGTCTCCGATTTGTCGTCGTCCCCGCCTCCGGCGGCTCCCGCTATCGCGGCTCCGCCGAGAGCCAGCGCCACGATGGCAGCCGCGGCGATGACTGCACCTTTGATCTTGTTCTTCATCTCGTTCATCTCCTCGTGTCGGATTCGGTTCTGCTGATCGTCAAGCTAGGCCGGGTAGCTGAGATGACCCTGAGCGAGGGCGTGGCGTGCGCCGAACCGGCTCAGCCGCGTCTCATTCGGGCGCCGTAGCGTCGGATCCTCCAGAAAACGTCGACCCCTACGGAGGTACTCAGTGAGACTTTCCCACTTCTCATTCTTGGCGGTTGCCCTGCTCGCGGGTGCGGCTGTGTACGCCGGCGCCGGCTCCGAGGAGCCGCCCGCGCGGGCCGCGGTCGGCTCGGCCAGCGCCGTCCCGTTGAAGGACGCCAAGCTCAACATCGAGCACAACGCCACGGACCGGGACACCGGCTTTCAAGGGTTTGTCGACGGCGAGGGTTGGCGGCGGCTCGACGTGCGAGGCCCCGCCGGGCCGGTGGCGACATTCCAAGCCCGCGGTACCTTCGCGAGGCTCGGGCTGACGGAGCTGTTCTTCGAGTCGGTGGAGCCCGACGAACGCGGACGTGCCGATACGCGAGATGCTGGCCAAGCTGCCCGAGGGCCGCTACAAGATCGCCGGTCCGGCGCAGGAGAACGGCAAGAGCGCGGGCCGCACGGCGGGCAGGGCCTGGCTGACGCACGACATCCCCGCGGGCCCGAGGCTCCTCTCTCCGGCGGACGGCGCCAGGGTGCCGGCGCGCGGCGTCGTCGCCCGCTGGACTCCCGTGTCCAAGACCATCACAGGCCGGCCGGTGAAGATCATCGCCTACCAGCTGATCATCGAAAAGGACGTCGAGCCGCACCCGCACATGATCGGAAAGTTCGGACTCAGCATGTACCTGCCGCGGTCGGTCACGAGCATGGCCATCCCAGACAAGTTCCTGGAGCCCCGCACCGCGTACAACTGGGAGGTGCTCGCCATCGAGCGCAGCGGCAACCAGACGCTCTCGTCCGGCTCCTTCCGGACGCAGTGATGGACCGGCCTCTTGCCTAGGAGCCCGCGGCGGCCCCACCCGACGCCGCCGCGGCGTCGTCCTCACCGAAGCGGCGCACCAGCCAGCAGGCCATCAGCAGCGGCAGCGGCTCGACCGAGGCCCCCTCGCCCAGGTCCACCGCCACCTCCGAGCCCGACCAGCCCTTGGTCTCCACCGACGCCAGCTCGTCCTCTCCCGACCACAGCGCGTAGCGGTTCTTCCACGCCGACGACGGCTTCAGGTCGAACGTCGCCCCGCCGTTTACGGCCAGCCGCCCTCCGCGCTTGAACGTCCCCTCCGGCTCGAAGCCGGCCGCCTGGTCGCCGGCCTGGTCGAGCGCCTCGGCCGAGCGCGACCAGGTGCTCGGCTTGAGCTCCCAGCTGCGACCGCCGGTGTCGGTGGCGGTCGCACCGCGCTCGTACCACTTGCCGAACTGCAGCTCACCCACGCCGTCGAGCACGTAGCGCTTCTTGTCGACGTCGTCGCGCCGCAGCCGCAGCTCGGTCACGCCGGACAGTCTAGGAAGCGTCGCGCAGGCCCTGCGCCTCGGGCAGGCACTCGAGCTTCTTCAGCGTGTTGTTCTCGATCTGGCGGATCCGCTCGCGGGTGACGCCGAACGCGCGACCCACTTCCTCGAGCGTGCGGGCCTTCTGGCCGCTCAGGCCGTAGCGCATCTCGATCACCTCGCGCTCGCGCGCGGGCAGGACGTCGAGGGCCACGCGAACGTTCTCCCGGCGCAGGTTCTCGTTGGCCAGGTCGAAGGGCGACTCGGCGGCCTCGTCCTCGACGAAGTCCCCCAGCTCGGAGTCCTCCTCCTCGCCGATCGGCTTCTCCAGCGAGATCGGCAGCTGGGCGATGCGCAGGATGTCCTTCACCTCGCGCGTGGTCCACTGCAGCTCGAGCGCGACCTCCTCCGGGGTGGGCTCGCGCCCGAACTCCTGTACCAGCTGGCGCTCCACGTGGGCCACCTTGTTGAGCTTCTCCACCATGTGGACGGGGATGCGGATGGTGCGGGCCTTGTCGGCGATCGCGCGCGTCACGGCCTGGCGGATCCACCAGGTGGCGTAGGTGGAGAACTTGTAGCCGCGCCGGTAGTCGAACTTCTCCACCGCGCGGATCAGGCCCAGCGAGCCCTCCTGGATCAGGTCGAGGAACGACAACCCGCGTCCGAGATAGCCCTTGGCGATCGAGACCACCAGCCGCAGGTTGGCCTCGATCATCTGCTGCTTGGCGAGCATGTCGCCGCGCTCGATGCGTCGTGCCAGGAGCACCTCCTCGCCGGCCGTGAGCAGGTCCACGCGGCCGATGGAGCGCAGGTAGAGGCGGAGCGAGTCGAGGCTGGGCTCCACCGTGAGGTCGATCTGCGCCTTCTTGAGTCCGGCTTCCGCCCTCGCGACCACCGGCTCGGCCGCGCCGGGGCGGCCCTCGCGCGTGACCAGCTCCACCCCGCTCTCCACGAGATGGCTGTGGAACTCGGCGACCTGCTCCTTGGTCACCTCCACCTCGTCGAGCGTGGAGGCGATCTCCTCGAAGGTCAGGTAGCCGCGCTCGCGCCCCTCGGTCGCGAGCAGGCGCAGCTCCTCGACATCGGAGAACCGTGCTCCGGCCGCTTCCTCCAGCAGTCCTATGGCCCCGTCCTTCTGACTCAACCCAAAACCCCTCTGGCTAGACGGCAACTACTCGCTTCGTGCGAGTCCGGTGGCGAGTCTGTTGTCGTGGTCGCGGCATTTGCCGCGAGGGGCTGAGCTCAGTGGTCAGAGTCCAAGGCTGCAGCCGCGGCCAGTGTACAACGGGTTTGTGCGAATTGCTGCGCGCTCGGGGCCCGTTATCGTGGGTGGACCATGAGCGACCCCCTCGCGCTTCTCGGCGACGACGTCCAGGCGCGCCGGCCCTCCACCCACCTCAGCCTCTCGCGCGTGGGGGTGACGGGTGTGGAGAAGGTCGTCCGCGTCCGCGCCAACGGGAACGAGCAGCTCTTCTACGCCGAGCTCGAGTGCTTCGTGGACCTCGGGCCGGAGCAGAAGGGCGCGCACATGTCGCGCTTCGAGGAGGTCGTCAACGAGGCGATCGACGAGGTGGTCCTGGGCGAAGCCTTCAAGGCCGAGACGCTCGCCGCCCACATCGCCGAGCGCGTGCGCGACCGCCAGGACGGACGCCGGGCCGAGGTGACGATCGCCGCCCGCTATCCCGAGCACAAGAAGGCTCCCGCCTCCGGGGCCCCCACCCAGGAGATCTACACGCTGTTCGGCTCGGCGGTGGCGACGACCGCCGGCACCCGCCGCCTGATCGGCGTCGAGGCCCAGGGAATGACCGCGTGCCCCTGCGCGCAGGAGATGGTGATGGAGCGCTCGCAGGAGCGCCTGCGGGCCGGCGGCTTCACCGACGACGAGATCGGCCGAGTGTTCGACGCCGTGCCGGTGGCCACGCACAACCAGCGCGGCATCGGCACGCTGCACATCGGCTGCCCCGAGGGCTGCGCCGTCGACCTCGACGCCGAGGCGCTGCTCGAGATCGTCGAGTCGGCGATGAGCTCGGAGATCTACGAGCTGATGAAGCGCTCGGACGAGGTCGAGGTGGTGGAGAAGGCCCACATGCGGCCCCGCTTCGTGGAGGACTGCGTGCGCGAGATGATCCGCATGGCCGTCGAGACCTTCGACGGCCTGAGCGCGGACGCCTTCGTCTCCGCCCGCCAGGAGAACCTGGAGACCATCCACAAGCACAACGTCGTGGCCGAGCGCCACGGCCTGCTCACCGAGCTGGCCCACGAGATCCAGTCGGGCGAGCGGGCGAGCCACCACACGACCATGCGCGAGTGGCTCGAAACCGCTCCTCCCGGGTAGCCGGGCTACTCCACCGTCGCCTCCGAGATCATGCCCTTGGCCACGTGCGGCGGGCCGCCGGCACGGTCGGAGATGAAGCACAGCAGGGCGTACTTGCCCGACTTCAGCTCCAGCTCGACGTTCTCGACGGTGCCGCCGTCGATCACGCTGGTGCCCGCGATCTCCTCGAAGTTGAGCGGAGGCCGGCCTTTCTCGGTCCGGAAGAACTTCTTCACGTCCGCGAGGGTGGCACCCGGCGCCATCGGCGCCGCGATCATGTGGTGCGGCTCGGCGCCCACGTTGTCGAAGGCGATCTTGTTGGGTCCCGCCTTCAGGCCCTTGGCGTCGAAGCTGTACTCCTGAGCGCTGACCGTGGCCTGCGCGTCAGGCAGCTTGCCGCCGGCCTTCTCGCCCGAGACCTCGAAGCGGGTGAGCGCTCCGAGGGCGTAGTAGGGCTTGCCCTCGCCCTCACCCTCGGTCGACCCGGTGTCGAGCGCGTAGTAGGTGCCGGGCTCGAGGGTCACGTCCACCGAGGTCGAGGAGCCGGGCTTGATCGGCCCCGGACCGCCGGCGGCGCGCAGCCACTCGGGGATCGGCTCGCCGTTGCCGGTCCCTTCCAGCGCGGCCAGCATCTCCTTCTGCGAGTGGTCGCCCTCTATGCGGAGCATCTGCGCCTCGTGCTCGGCCTTGCCCTCGTTGGTGAACTTGATGGTCGCCGGGCCGGGCTTCGGCTCGCCGCTGAGCTTCAGCGACATCCGCTCACCCTGCTCGGTGGCGGTCAGCGAGAGCGCCGTCGGCTTCTGCGGTGCGGCCGGTTCGCTGCTCGCGCTGTCGTCATCGTCGCCTCCGCAGGCGGCAAGCGACAGTACGAGCGCGCCGGCGATCAGCGCGATGCTCCGTTTCATCTTCGGTCCTTCCGGTTGGTCCGGCCCCCTGCCAGGAGCCGCTGCTAGGGCCCAGAGTACGTGCGGTCGCGCCGGCGCGCCAGGTACTCCAGCCCCGCGGTGCTCCCCACCGGGCCCAGCGGGGAGACGGTGGCCGCCAGCAGCGGCCAGGGAAAGACCTTCCTGCTGCAGCCGTAGGCCACCAGCAGGCAGAGGATGATCCAGCCCACGCCGTGGGTCCAGCCCAGCACCTGCTCGGCCGACTCGCCCAGGCCGCCGATCGCCACCACCAGCAGCGCGGCGAAGATGCACACCTCCACGAGCGAGTAGATGCGAACGGCCTGGAAGTAGCTCACGTCTCGGCGGAGGCGGCGCGGCGCCCGGTGGTCATCTGGCGGCGCACCACGACGGCGCCCACCAGCGCCAGGATCACCAGCAGGCTGACGGCCACGATCGCCTCGGGGGAGGTGGGGTCGCTGAGGCTGCCGCCCAGCGCGGTGTAGGCGAACACCTTGGGAGCGCCGCCGATGACGGTGCCGAGGGCCATGTCCCGGTAGCGCAGGCGCGTGAGCCCGGCGCTGTAGTTCACCGCGCCCCAGGGCAGGAAGGGCACGATCCGCGACTCCATCACCGCCACCGCGCCGTTCTTCTCCAGGAAGGCGTCGAGGCCCTGGATCCTTTTCGGGATCAGGAATGGCGCATGGTCGCCGGCCAGGTGGCGGGCCACGGCCATCTGAACCAGCGCCGCCAGCGTGGCCCCGGCCAGCGCGAGCGGTGTCCCGGCCGCCGTGCCGAACAGCAGGCCGCCGGCGCCCGCCAGGATCGGCCAGCCGATGAGGAAGTTGGCCACCACGAACAGCGGCACGTAGGCAAACGGGGCCCAATCGCCGAGCGATTCGCCGAAGTCGCGACCCTCTTGCGCGGAGGGCAGCCCGGTGGTGAGCAACAGCACGGCGAAGGCCGTGCCCATGAGCGCGGCGTAGACGCCGATCCGAAGCAGCGCGGCCCGCCGCGGGTCCATGGGGTTGAGGGTAGTGCTCAGCCGCAGGCGGGCTCGATGCGCGCCGCTACGTATCGCAGCGCGGCCGCGGCTTGGCCGCGGACGCGGGTCGTGGGGGGCGGCGGCGTTTCCTGTGCTTGCTTGACAGGAGCGTGCGGCAGGGCTGATCTGGCCAGGTCACGCGTGCTGTCGGAGGCAATGAGGGCGGCAATGGGCGTGTACATCGTGCGACTCTCCTTCTGTTTCCGCTGATCCTCGTTTTAGTAGTAACCGGTTTCGCGGAACCGCTAAACTCCTGTTTGGTGGAAACAGGTATCTCGGTCTCGGATCTGCGTCTCGACGGCGGACACCTGGCGCTCGACTTCGTCAACTCCGTCGGCGGCCCCGCGGGCCTGGAGCCCGATCCGGCCTTCGAGGCGCTGCACGACTACGGCGATCTGCTGGACTGGTCGCGGTTCGCGGGCGGGCTCGATGGCGGGGACGCTCGCGCTGCTGCGGCGCCGCGCCGGCCGCGACCCGGCTGCGGCCGCGCAGGTGTTCGAGGATGCCCTCGAGCGGCGGGCCCGCAACTATCGGGTGTTCCTGTCGCTCGTGGAGGGCGGTGTCGCCCACGGAGCCCGACCTCGACGCGCTGCGCCGCGACGCCGGCGTCGCGCTGGAGCACGCCCGCCTGGTGGGCGGCGACGGCGGCTACCGCTGGCGCTGGCCGAAGGCCGATTCGCTCGAGGCCCCCCTGTGGCCGGTCGCCCATGCCAGCGCCGAGCTGCTCACCGACGGACCGCTGGAGCGCCTTCGCCGCTGTGCCAACTGCCGCTGGCTGTTTCTCGACCAGAGCAAGAACCGCAGCCGGCGCTGGTGCAGCATGGACGACTGCGGCACGGCCGTGAAGAAGCGGCGTTACGTGGAGCGGCGTCGCGAGCGGCGAGCCGCGAGCATGACCGCTCGCGCGCTGCGGAAGCTCTGCCTCGGCTTCCCGGGCGCCGTCGAGGAGTTTCCCTTCAGCCCGACGACGTCGGTGTTCAAGGTCGAGGGCAAGATCTTCGCCATCAGCGCGCTGGACGGGCAACCGCTGGACGTGAGCCTCAAGTGCGACCCGGGGCTGGCCGAGCAGCTGCGTGCCTCCCATGAGGCGATCCGGCCGGGCTATCACCTGAACAAGCGGCACTGGAACACGGTCGTCTTGGACGGCTCGCTGAGCGACGCCATGGTCGGTGACCTGGTCGAGGACTCCTACGACCTCGTTGTCAGCGCCATGTCGCGAGCGCGCCGCGAGCGCCTCGGCTGGTCACCCGACGTTGCTTGAGGCTCCGCCTCGGCGGCGGTCCGGTTGCTAGGTTGCCCCCGGCGATGAGGGTGAGGGGGGCGATCGCCCTGGCAGCGCTGTTCTGGGCTGCCCTGGGTGGAACGGCGCAGGCCAAGGACCTGGTGGTCAGGTCCTTCGACGGCACCCCCATCGTGGCCCACTGGTTCCCCAACCCGTTGCTGGAGGCGGGCGAGCGCGCCCCCGTGGTGCTGAACGGCCCCGGCTGGAGCTCGCCCGGCGAGAAGGATCCCTCGCGCGGAGCGATCAAGCGCCTGCACGGGCTGGGCTACAACGTGCTCACCTGGGACCCGCGCGGCTTCGGGGTCTCCGGCGGCGAGGCCACCATCGACGCGCCCCAGGTCGAGGGCCGCGACGTCAAGGCCCTGATCACGCGCATGGCCCGTCAGCCCGAGGTCCGCCTCGACCGCCGCGGCGACCCGCGCGTGGGCATGACCGGCGGCAGCTACGGCGGCGGCATCCAGTTCTCGGCCGCGAGCATCGACCGCGCGCATCGACGCCATCGTCCCCGTCATCGCCTGGAACTCGCTCGAGACCAGCCTCTACAAGGACCGCACCTTCAAGCAGGGCTGGAACGACCTGCTCTACAGCGCCGGCTTCCCCGCCGCCGAGCGCGGCGGCCTGGCCGGCGGGCCCGCCGGGGTGCAGACCGGCGGGTTGGATCCTCACATCACCTCCGCGTACGAGAGCGCCACGAGCACCGGCCGGTTGAGCGCCGAGGACGTGCGCTGGTTCCGCGACCGCGGCCCCGGCGACAGGGCCATCCGCCGCATCACCGCGCCCACCATGATCGTCGGCGGCACCGTGGACACGCTCTTTCCTTTGGACGAGGACGTGCGCAACTACAAGCTCCTGAAGGCGCGCGGGGTGCCGGTGAAGCTGTTCTGGTTCTGCGGCGGGCACGGGGTGTGCGCCGAGGGCAACGGCGGCGAGCCGGGCACCGGGCTCGATCTGGATTCCGTCGTCGGGAGCGGCAACGGCGATCCGCGCCTCGAGGCCGCCACCGCGAACTGGCTGGCTCGGTATCTGAAGGGCAACCGCCGCGTCCGCACCGGCCCCGGGTTCGAGTTCCGTTCCGACGACCGCCGCTACCGGGTCGCGCCGCAATACCCGGTGGCGCCCGGCGAGTCGCTGCGGGCGCGCGGTGCTGGGCGGTTGACGATCGCTCCCGGCCTGACCTCCGGCGGAGACCTGAGCGCGGCCCCGGCTGAGTCCGGCGCCTTGGAGGTGCCGCTGGTCGTCCGCCGGCGGAGCCAGCTGCTCGGCCCGCCGCGTGTGTCCATTCGCTACCGCGGCACCGGCGCGCCCGGCGGCACGCGGATCTTCGCCCAGCTCGTGCGCGTGGACCGCGGCGTGGCGGTGGGCAACCAGGTAGTGCCCATCCCCGTTCGGCTGGACGGGCGCGCGCGGACGGTCGAGCGCCGGCTGGTCCCGATCGCCTCGACCGCCCCGGCCGGCAGCCGCTACGTGCTGCAGCTGGTGGCGGGCTCGAAGGTGTGGGGGCGGCAGCGGGCCACGGGCGTTCTGGATGCTTCGTCGGTTCGGGTGGAGGTGCCGACGGCGTCCCCGCGCGGCCTGGGTGCCCGCGGCGTGCGCTGCCAGGACTCGCGTTTCACGAGGTTCCGGCTGGGTCTCGGGGACCAGGTGGCTTCGGGCCGGGTGCTGCTGGACGGGCGGTCCATCGGCCGGGTGCCGGCCGACAGCCGGACGGTGCGCGTGCGCTTCGACCGCGAGGCCATCGGCGAGCAGCGCGCTGCGGCTGGAGCTGCGCCTGGACTCCGGCCGGCGCGTGGTCCGCAAGCGGACCGTCTTCCTCTGCGGCGCCGCCTGAGTTCTGTTGAGCGGCCGCGCGTAGTGTGCGCGCGGTGAGCGTCTCCACCCGAGAGACCGCCGCTTCGGGACCGACGGCGGCCGCATTCGCCCCGCGCGACTGGGCGCTGCTGGGCGCGGTCGCGCTCACCTGGGGCTCCTCGTTCCTGTTCGTCGACATCGCCGTCGACCACTTCAGCCCCGGCCTGGTCGCGTTCCTGCGGGTGCTCTTCGGAGCGCTGGTGCTGGCCGCGGTGCCGGGCGCCCGGGCCGGCGTGGCCCGCTCGGAGTGGCCGCTGATCGCCCTGCTGGGCGTGACCTGGATGGCGGTGCCCTTCGTGCTCTTCTCGATAGCGCTCCAGTGGATCGACTCGTCGCTGGCCGGGATGATCAACGCGGCGGCGCCGCTGTTCACGGCCCTGGTGGCGACGCTGGTGGTGCGCGAGGTGCCGGGCCGGGTGCAGGTGATCGGCCTGCTGGTCGGATTCCTGGGCGTGGTGGCGATCACGTCGCCGTCGTTCGGCGAGGAGGACTCGAGCGTCCTCGGCGTGGCGCTGGTCCTGCTGGCGGCGGCCCTCTACGGCTGCGCCTTCAACCTGGCGGCGCCCGCTGCAGCGCCGAAACGGAGCCCTGCCGGTGATCTTCCGCGCGGAGCTGGTGGCGCTGGTGCTGCTGGCGCCGGTGGCGGCGGTCTCGGCGCCGTCGTCCGGCTTCGGCTGGGGCTCGCTGGCCGCGACGGTGTTCCTGGGCGCGGCGAGCACGGCGCTGGCCTTCGTGTGGTTCGCGACGCTGGTGGGCCGCGTGGGTTCCACGCGCGGCTCGATCACCGTGTACCTGCTGCCGGTGGTGGCGATCGCGCTGGGGGCGACGCTGCGCGACGAGCCGATCTACCTGGCGTCGGTGCTGGGGACGGCGCTGGTGCTGGCGGGGGCGTACCTCGTGAGCCGCAGACAGACGGCCCGCGACATTCCCTAACCGACCGCCGCGTCAGGTTGCGCGCGCACGAGAGGTGATGATCACGCTACCCGAATCGCTTGCGCGCAACGGCAACTAGCGGTATGCACGTGGACCGTGGCCCGCATGTATCCGCGCACGCTGCTGGATGCCGACGTCAAGACGGACTCCGAGCGCAAGGTCTTCGAGCTGCTACGGGACGAGCTCCCCGACGAATGGGAGGTGTTCCACTCGGCGGGCTGGATCGACCGCGATCCGCTTCGAGAGGCGCCCGCGACGGCGAGATCGACTTCGTCCTCTGCCGACCCGACAAGCCGCTGCTCTGCCTCGAGGTCAAGGGCGGCGGGATCGAGTCCAGGTACGGCGAGTGGTACCGGACCGAGCCGGACGGGACGCGCGAGCGAATCCCGGATCCCTTCGGGCAGGCCCTCGACCACCGCTACGACCTCGAGCGGCTGCTCGAGCGAAGCAGCCCGGCTGGAGCGGGGCGCAAGCCAATGATCGCGTCACGCCCTCGTGCTCCCCTACACGACCGTGCACCAGCTTGTCCTGGCACCCGACGCGCCCCGCGAGATCATCATCGACCGCAACGACCTAGCCGACCCGACCGCGGCAGTCGACCGGGTGCTCGCCTACCACCGCGGCGCGCGCGACAAGCGTGCGCTCCCTGGAGCGGACGGCGCGGCGGCCGTGCGCGAACTGCTCGCCCCGCAGGTCGAGATCAGAGGTGCCGATGGCCGCCGAGTTCCTCGACGAGGAGGAGGCGCTCGTCCTGCTCACCCACGAGCAGTCGATGCTGCTGGCGCGCATGCGCCGCGACCCACGCATGGTGATCCGCGGCTGTGCCGGCTCCGGGAAGACGATGCTCGCCGTCGAGCACGGCAAGCGCCTGGCCGCCGAGGGGAAGCGGGTGCTGCTCGTCTGCTTCAACCGGGCGCTCCGGGACCACCTGCGCCGGACCACCGAGCAGAAGGGCCTCGACGATCCAGAACTTCCACGCGCTGTGCGTGCAGCTCGCGAGCGAGGCGAAGCGTCAAGCTGCCGAGCTACCCGAAGGGCGAGGCGCCCCAGCGCTACTGGGACGAGGAGCTGCCCGACGCGCTCGTCGAGGCGATCGGCGAGCTCGGCGACCGCTTCGACGCGATCCTCGTCGACGAGGCCCAGGACCTCTCGAACGACTGGCTCGCCGCGCTGCTGTGCACGCTCCGCGACGAGGAGAACGACCCGGTCTGGCTCTTCATGGACGACAACCAGCGGGTCTACGAGCCGCGCCTCGACGTGCCGCGCGAGTTCCGGCCCTTCGATCTCACGGTCAACTGCCGCAACACCCAGGCGATCCACCGCGAGGTGATGAAGCAGTACGAAGGCGACGTCGTGCCCGAGGTCAAGGGACCGCCGGGCCGCGAGCCCGAGATCTACACGACGGACGATGCGGCGACGACCGTCGCGAGTGCGATCGCGCGC
>CAWKKJ010000010.1:0-59280 GCA_963850205.1 uncultured Thermoleophilaceae bacterium
CAACGACGGGGATCTGCTCCGGATCGAATCCGGACCACGCCGCGCGACGCGACTTAGTGAACGCACGCTGGATCTTGTTAAAGGCGGACGCGTTGTCCCCGGCCAGCCTCTGACCGAGGTCCCGGCCCGCTGACAGGAGATTGGAGAGCGGCTCCCAAAGCTCTCCCGACTCGTCCGTCCTCCCAGGAGCCTGCACGACGAGATCCTCCAGCGCCCGCCCGGCTCGATCCCAGGCCTCTCTGATGGAACAGGCATCGTCAGATCTCGATCGGCTCCACCGGATCTCCCGAGAGGAAGGCAAACTCGATCCTGAGTGGCTGGCCCTCGGAGAAGGTCAGCGAAGCAAGCGAGGACATGCTTTCCGTTTCCGGCATTCACCCCTTCCGCTCGCGTTGCACGACCGCGAGCTCCAGCTGGAGCACCACTTGGTTCCGCTGCGCGATACGGATCCAGAGCCAGCGATGGGTCAGATCGCCTCCGACCTTCACGGGGAAGTCAATCTCCGCCCTTCCTCCCCGGGTCTCCAGCACGACGACCCGCGCGGGGCGTCTCAGTTCGGAATCGTTGCTGTCGAGGGCGATCTCGAAGTCGGCGGTCCGGTCATCGATCCCGTCTTCGACCACGAGCGGCATCGCAAGGCCGCTTCGGCCTTGGAGCCGAGCGTAAGCCGCAGCGTGTAATGCCGACCCGGCAGGAGGGCCACCTCTCTGTCTTTCGGCGGATCGAGCGGCAACCCGTCGGCGTCGAGCAGCGAACCCGTCACCCAGCCGGAGTAATTAACCAACCGAGCCCCCGTAATCGCCTCGCGGATGACGCGTGGAAGCGACTGGTCCATCCAGGTGACCACGTCGCCAGCTCCAGCCGGCTCGCCACGGCTGCCGGGATCGCTCAGTTCGTCCTCCAAGCGCCTCACGGAGTCATCGACGTACCGGGTGAACAGTTGCTCCCCGAAGCCGAAAATGATCGCCCATGCGATGACCTGATTCGAGGAGTCAAATTGGCCCAGCCCAGGCACGAGCTCACCGCGCAGGATCAGTAGGCCGAGCGAAGCCGTCAGCGCACGCGAACAGCCTCGGCAGGTCCCGGCAGGCATCACAAAACCTGCAGGCGGCGCACGAGGGCGAGTGAGCTGAGCGCATGCTCAGCTCAGAACGGCCAACGGCCGAGTACTCAGATCGAGCGACGTCCCACGACGTGGTGTTCTCTCGGACTACGGCGTCCACGTCAACCCCCGAGGCACCGGCGCTACGTTCACGGGACAGACAACCTGGAACCGTGAGGTGAAGCACATCGGTAGGAGATCCTTCCGGAGGCTTGCCAGCACGCCGATCGCGATCACCCCAGCCGAAAGGGTGGCCGCGATGCCTACCACGAGGTTTCGGTGGCGCCACACCCTCGCGAGGTTCGCGCGGTCGACAGCCCCGGTCGCGCCGAGGGCGCCGACGAGCGCGTCGCGGTCCGACTGCGACAACCCTTCAGCCTCGTCGTGGATGCGGATATCGGCGACTCGGCGACGGCGTGGATCATCAGGAGGCAAAGCTCGGTGGATACGCGCCTGCAGCCCGGGGAGCTGCCGTGCGAGGTCGGCGCTAGGCGCGATCTGGACTAGCGCCAACTCTCTCCCCTGCATTCAGGTGCGCCACCGCGCGCGCGACCGCCCCATCACCGCGCGGCCACTTCACGCGCTCCCACCAGGAGGGCGGATCGAGGGAAGAGATCGCCGCCTTGAGGTGACCGCGCGCTTGCCTTAGGGACTCCGCGTCAGCAAGGTCGTCCTCGCCTGCGATCGTCCGCATGTGCCGAGAGATCCATCGCCCGCATCTCGAGGTCCTCCCGCGCCGGGGCGAGCGAGCCGGTCGCCGAGCGCCGCAGGACCTTCCAAGCTCCACTATCCAAGAACCGCTGCCGCGTCATCCCTCGGTGGCCCTCGTTCGCTGCGCCTCGCGACACGGCGCGATGATGGTGCCGTTGCCAACGGGCGAGCCATCCTCCGGCACACCGAGCACCTGGCAGCAAGCCGTTCCGTAACGGTGCCACAGCGCAGCGGTCCAGGCACAGATTACGGCGTCCAACAAGTCCTCGCGTTTTTTGTACGCCCGAGAGATTGGCGGCGAGGACTCATCCATTAGGCGTCGCGTCTCCCCGTGCGATCCGAGGTCGACCGGCGGGACATGGTCCTTCAGACCGGCGACGCGCGCGATCAAGACGTCGCAGGCCAGCGGTGCGAATCGGCCAAGCCCGCGCTGCCGGCATGTTCTTCGCCGCTCGCTTGTAAGGAGGACGCTCCGTGTCATACGCCAGCTCCTCGGTCGCGACGATCGTCGTGTACGGATACCACTCGCTGACTACCCGTCCGCGCGACGAGGTGGCCCCGTCATCCCATCGCCATACGCCCAGCCGAGAGCTTCCAGCCGCTCGCGCAGACGGACGCCGACACGGCCCGGCGACTCGGTGTTGGTCGAGTTAGCCGACACCAGCCATCCCCAGTAGCGCTGACCAACGTGCCTCTCACACAGGAGCTGTTTCGTGGAATTCGTCACGACAAGAGGGGCATCGACGAAAGGATCACGTCACGTCTGGAGCGCTGCTCAATCCAGTGGACCGTATCGTCCAAACCGATCGTCCAGCCTGCGTCCGTGATCTCCCCCGAACTCTCGAGCGCCGTACCCCGCTCACCGATCCCTTGGACGCAAGCAGAAGCGCTCTCTGGCGCTGCCTCCTACGGGCCAAGCACCGGTCGGGAAAACACCCGTTGCCGAACGTTAGGCGTCAGGTCGACCTGTTAGCCGTTTGCACAGGAGCCGCGACGGCCCCCCGTGCATTGAGGCAGCCGCACGAGTGCCGATTCAGTGGATAAGAGCACTCTCTTGGGGCCCCGCCTCTTGACATCGGGCCCGCGGTTATCGCTTGGCGCCGCGCTTGCGGCGTCAATGAAGTAGCGGGTGAAGTCGTCCCAGACCTGGGCGACCGTCACGTGATCGCCGTCGCGCCACAGCGGAGCCCGCTCGGAGTCCATCGCCATCCGCAGCAGCGTCGGGGCGAAGCGGGTGATGAGCAGGCCGTCGTCGCCCGCCTTCCCGGTCGCGCGCGCGGCCAGGGTGCCGCGGCCGTTGACCTTCAGGGCCTCGATCGTCAGCGGCCCCTCGGCCTCCTGGCGCGGGACGAGCAGCCAGATGTAAGTCTCGGTGATGCGGGCGCTGATGGTGTCCGCGCCTGCGCGCAGGTTGGACTCGACGAGGCGGATGTTGTGCTGGTCGAGGTTGTGGCTCTCGCGGTTGTCGGAGATGTCCTGCCACGCCTTCTGCATGCGCACCGCCGAGAGCAGGTCGGGCAGGCGGTTGGCGTCGGGCGCCAGGAACAGCAGCATGTTCTGGTACTGGCGCGCCTGGGTGCCGCGGTGGCGCGTGAACTCCAGCGCTGCGCGCTTGCCGGGGCTGTCGTCGGACTTGCGCGCGTGGGTGTGCTCGGCGCCGAGGACGACCAGCGCGGCCGTCTGGTCGTCGTCGACGTCAGCCGAGCCTGCGGGTAGGCGGTGGACGCGGGCGAAGTCGCCGCGGTCCTTCTCCTTGGCGATCCAGGCGGCGAGTTCGTCGACGATCTCGCTGTCCTCGTAGTTCTCGGCCGTGGAGCGGGCGATCTCGGTGACCGTCGGCTGTGTCGACAGCCAGTAGCGGGTCGCCCTCGTGGTTGAGGAACGATGCGCGCTCGGTCAGTCGCCGCAGCGCGTCGCCGAACAGCGCCGGCGTGTCGCCGGGGAACGCCGAGCCGAGCGTGATCCGCAGGTTCTCGATGCCGCGCGGCGGGCGAGCTCGATCCGCCGTCGGCACGCCTCGCTGTGGGCGCCGAGCCGAAGAAGATCGTGCGCGCGACGCGCTGGGCGGCCTGGGCGCGGCCGAGCGCGGTGTGCTCGCGGTCGAGCCTGGCGGGCAGGCTGTTCGGTCCGGCGACGTCCTGGTCGACGACGGGCTGCCAGTTGTCGTCCAGGTGGCTGGTGATCTCCTCGAAGACGTTGGTGTCCTCCAGCGGGATCGACGACGGCAGGATCAGCGGGCTCTTGTCGTTGCGCGTCCACAGCGCGTGCACCGCGGTGGCCATGAGCCGCAGGACGCCGCGGGTGCGCTGGAAGCGCTCTAGCGTCGACCAGTCCTGGTACAGGCGGTCGAACAGCTCGGGGTGGATCGGGTAGGCGGCCTTCAGCCGTGTCTCGTAGTCGTCGCGGCGCACCTCGGAGGGGAACTCCGACGGGTGCTTCGCGTACATCTCGGCGAAGCGCCGGCATGTGACGTCGCGGTGAACAAGGTCGTCCGGCGGCGATCGCCTTGAACAGCCGCCGGCGGACGATCTCGAAGCTCTCATCCGGGCTGGCCGGCTGCCACGGCGAGTCGGTGCGGTGCACCACGGAGCGCAGCCGCTTGAGCGCCTCGACGCCGCCAACGCCGCCGATCTCGTGGCTGTGCTGCTCGGCGCCGGTGTCGCGCACGCTGTCGGAGGAGGAGTGGGCCGTTGCCCGGGCCGACGGCGTGACATGGCGCCGCATCAGCATCGGTGCAGCGCGTGGTAACAACCGTGGTAACGGAGGCTGCTCCAGATACGTCCAGAACGTCCCAGACGATGAGCGGTTGGACCGAGTTCTCAGGACGGATCATCCCCGGGCTGGCCAAAACCACGAGGACGGTTCACGGGCTCTGGGGAGAGCCTCGCCGCGACGGTTTCGAGTTCCTCTGGGGGATACGGGCGCGGCCGGCCGATTTTGAACGGGTCCCAAAGGAGCAGAACTACAACGACGACGAACGCCCCGCCAACGATGCCGACGACCTCAGGCAGCGGAGTTTTCGTGACGGTGGAAACGACCCACATGCCAGCAGCGCCGATCAGCAGGACACCGAATGCGAGGAAAAGCCACCCACGGCGCAGCCACCTCGCTTTCAGGCGATTCCGCACGCTCCAGAGCGCGATGGTCCGGAGCTGACGATCGACCAGAAGGAGGTCCAGTTGCTTCGGCTCAGCAAGTAGGACTTCCCGGGGGCCGTTGGCGTCGTTCCACAGGGCGACGAGGGTGTCGGTGAAAAACATCCGCCTTCCCGGCGCTTGCTTCGGCTTTAGGACGCCAAGAACCACCATCAGCAGCGCGGCGACGATGAAGACAAGCCCGCCGAGGAAGATGGCGACAGTCTCGAGCGGCACTGTGGCCTCCGCGACGGTCACGGACTGCGCTGCTGTGCCCTCCGCGACTGTCCCGGACGGCACTGTTGTGGAGTGCGGTGGCGTGAAGATCGACTTCCCCACGGCACCCGAGGCGGTCACGATGAGACCGGCGACACCTGCGACGGCGGCCGCGCGAGTATTTAGGTTCGTCTCACGGTCGAACTCCGTCTGGGCCACGTCGCGAAGATGCGCGACGACCGCTGAGAGTTTCTCTGTGTCGAAATCGCTTTGCTGCTCTTCGGCAGGATAGTCGCGCTCACACCCCAGGCAGACCTCCTCCTCCAGCTCTTTCAGGTCCGCGTCCAGGAACCAGCTCTTTTGTTTGCCTTGAGCGTTGGCGACCTGGCTCTCTTGTTTGCATTGAGCGTTGGCGACGTGGCTCATTCGTTTGCCTTGAGCGAAGGCGACCTCAGCCGCCGGGATCAGCGGCTCATCCGGCGATGCGTCTTGTGGCTCGCAGTCTCTTAGCCCAGGACGCCGCGTGTCAACGTGAGGCCGTAGACAGACAGTCCGAGGTAGACGGAGAGAGAGGCTGTCCGTTGCGGCTCACGCCGACGCCGCCTCGAACAACGACCCCTGAGGGTCCAGGTCGGATTCCACCCGGAGGGCCGCCACAGCGTTAGGCCGTACCCGCTGACGGGCCGCTCGCTCGGCTTCTCGACGCCAGCGGACGACGTGCCAGACAGTCACCGCCACCAACGCGCCACCAACACACCGTCCCGATGCCTGCCCTTAGCCAGCCGGCCCTCACCTCCTCCGCCCACGACTCAAACAGCGCCGGCTCGTCAAGCGGCTCGAGACAGACCCGATGGCCCCAGTCGCCCTCATGGCCCTCCGCGAACGCCCGATGGCGCTCAAACGCCCGGTCGGTCGCGAAGTGGCCCCCAGATGCCGCGCAATGGGCCCTGCAGGTCCGCGCCCGCTGCTTGACTGTCCCGTCGTCCATCCGATCCTCCAACGCGAGGTAAGGAGCCGAGGGCGAGGCGACCCAAGCCTCGCCGTCAGCCATGCGTGCCGAGTCGAGCCTCCGCCGGCGGAGCCCGCGCCCGGATCACCGCGCCTCCCCGGCGTCGCCAAACAGCAGCAGCTGCTCCCGGCCCGGCACGCCCTCCAGCCGCTCCGCCCAGGAACGACGACGGCGGCATGATGTCCGGCGCGTCCTCGCCCTCACGCCAGAACCCCCAGCCGAACCGTTCGGCCGGCCGATCCGGCAACGCTGCCATTGGCCCGCGGACGCAGTCGGAGCAGAGCAGATGCCCGCTGCACGGATGCTGCGGCGGGAATTCGACCGGCACTCCCGCCAGCGCGCGGTCCCAGCGTTCCTGACGGCCCTCTTGCCACGCACCGGCGAACCACTCCACGCAGCAGGCCGGGTAGCCGTAGTACCAGCCGAACACCCGCCGGGCGTCCTCGTCGCCGCAGTCGACCGGCAGCGGGTAGCCGTCAACCTGGCCGATGCAGCCGACACCACGAGGCGCCCGCGACAACTGCTCACACGGCGGACAGACGCTCACCGCTCACCCCTATTCACCGCCGCCGCCAACACATCCCCATGGCAAGCCCGCGGCGCGCACCAGCAGCCCAGTGCCCGGCCGCGCAGATCCTCCAGCCGGCCGAACGACCCCAGCGCCAACGCCGCCGCGAACATCCGGACCACCTCGCCGCGGTCGCCATGCCGCCCAACCCGATACGGGTTCGCCCACTCGCTCGCCGGCCAGCCGCGCGCAGCACGGCCGATATAGACCAGCAGCCCCTCCCCCTACGCCCATTCGCACAGCCGGGCATGCGGGCCACTAGCTCCGACGTTGAGCACCACCGTCTCGCAGCGGACCAGCCGGTCTTGCAGCTCGAGCTCGGTAGGCGTCCAGCCGCTCACGGCGTACCCCCTGGAGTACCTCGAGCCCCCGAACCCGCATTCCCATCGGGTGCCCTGTCGGGTTCCCAACCCGGGGGTGCGCTGGGCGTCCCGCAACGCTTGACCTCTGCCGCGTGAGGACACAACCTGTCCGATGGGCGGATCCGGCACCCGGTATCCACAACAGCCCTGGGTCATCCCTAAACGAAGGAGACCGGGCGCTTTCAGATGGGACCTAGATGGGACCTCGACGGTCGTCAGCGATGCAGAACGTCGCATCTGGTTGCCTTTGACCCAAGGCCGTCCGAACCGCCGATTCCTGGCGTTTGCAGGGCTTTGCCGCTCCTCGCATATTCTCGCCTGAAGCGGACGACGGGCTTCGAACCCGCGACCTTTGGCTTGGGAAGCCAACGCTCTACCAACTGAGCTACGTCCGCGCGGGCCCGAAGTCTAGACCGGCGCCTGGCCCTAGAGTGGCCCCGTGCGGGTGGAGATGCTCGACGTCGGCTGGTTCACCGCGGCTGCGGGCATCTGGCGGCGCGGCGACGACATCGAGCGGCAGGTTCGCTTCCCCATCCCGGCCTACCTGATCGAGACCGCCGAGGAGCGGATCCTCGTCGACACAGGACTGCACCCCGGCGCCGCGGCGGACCCGGCGCGCCACTACGACGCCCCCGATGCGCTCGCGGGCTTCCAGCTCGAGCTCGAGGCGAGCATCGCCGAGCAGATCGACCTCACGACGATCACCAAGGTCGTCATGACGCACCTCCACTTCGACCACGCCGGCGCGCTGTCCCTCCTGTCGCGCCAGGTGCCGGTGATCGTCCAGCGCCGCGAGTGGACGGCCGGCCAGGATCGGACCGCCATGGTGAGGAACTTCTACCTCCCGGCCGACTATCGCTCCATCGCGGACCAGGTCACGCTCGTCGACGGAGACCACGACCTGTTGGGCGACGGCTCGGTCGAGCTCCTGCTGACGCCCGGGCACACCCCGGGCCACCAGTCCGTGCGGGTCGGCCAGAGGCTCGTCCTCGGCGGCGACGTCAGCCACTACGCCTCGGGCCTCGACGACCACCGGTTCCCGGTCTTCGCCGACGACCACGCCGCTCAGGCGGCGTCCGCCGAGCGGCTTCGTGCGCTCCGCGACGCCGGAGCCGACGTGCGCCCCGGACACGACCCCGCCGTGCTCAGGCCCGGTCCCGTGCCGGCGTAGCAGGCCGACTTCTATCGTTCGCAGGGCCCCGTGAAACGGCTTCTCCGCCCCATCCCGATCGCCGTGCTGTGCGTCGTCCTGGCGCTGATCGGGCTGCTCGCCTACGGGCTGGCGGCCAACGAGCCGGACCGGGGCGCCGAGGAGGCGCTCAGCCGCGGTGAGCGAAAGCCCGCGCCGGCTCTCAAGCTGCCGCGGCTCGACGGAGCCGGCCGCGCGTCGCTGGCCGACTACCGCGGGAAGGTGGTGGTGCTGAACTTCTGGGCCTCGTGGTGCGGGCCCTGCCGGGACGAGTCGCCGCTGCTCGATCGCTGGCACCGCCGGATGAAGGAGCGCGGCGGCATCGTGCTCGGGGTGGACACGCTCGACGAGGCGGGCAAGGCACGCGAGTTCATCGCCCGCTACCGCCTCGGCTACCCGATGCTCCGCGACGGGGCGGGCGAGAGTCGCGACAGCTACGGGATCCTGGGCTTTCCCGAGACCTTCGTGATCGACCGGCGCGGAGGGATTGCAGCGGCCAGGCGCGGCCCGGTGGACGAGGCGTTCATGCGCAGCGAGGTGGAGCCGCTGTTGAAGGAGCCCTCCTGAGGCGGGCGCTCCTGTCGGCGACGCTGATCGCGGCGCTGGCCACGGGCGGGGCTGCTCCCGCCGCCTACGCCGCCGGGTGTCCCCAGACCACCCTCGCCGACGTCGAGGACGAGGTGATGTGCCCGATCTGCGGCACGCCGCTGGCACTGGCCACCGAGGCGCCGCAGGCGATCCAGGAGCGCGAGTACATCCAGACCCTGATCGACGACTGCCGCTCCAAGGACGAGATCAAGGCGGCGCTGGCCGCCCAGTTCGGCGACTCGGTGCTGGCGCTGCCGGGCGACCAGGGAGACGACAGCCTCGGCGACCTGCTCGTCTATTTGATCCCGGGACTCGGGATCGTCCTCGCCGCGGGCGGCATCGCCTTCGCGCTGGTGCGCTGGCGCGGAACCCGGGCGGGTCGCGCCGCCGAGGCGACGCCCGCTCCGGCCGCCGCCGACCGCGGCCGCCTGGACGCGGACATGGAGCGCTACGACCTGTGATCGCCCAGGACGCCGTCGACACCACCGTGGTGGCCGCCTTCGCGGTGGGCTTCATCTCCTTCGTCTCGCCCTGCGTCCTTCCGCTGGTGCCGGGCTACCTCTCCACCATCTCGGGCGTCTCGTTCGCCGACATCCAGGAGGGACGGGGCCGGGCCAGGGTGCTGGGGCCGGCCCTGCTCTTCTGCCTCGCCTTCACCGCCACCTTCGTCGCGCTGGGCATGACCGCCACCGGCCTGGGCCAGACCCTCCAGGACAACCGCCAGCTCCTGCGGGAGATCTCGGGAATCGTGATCGCCGGGATGGGCGTGCTGTTCATCGGCACGCTGTTCATCCCGCTGCTCAACCGGGACTGGCGGCCCGAGCAGCTCATGCGCCACGCCCACACGGGCGGGCCGATCGTCGCCGGCGTCGCGTTCGCGATCGCCTGGCTGCCCTGCACGGGGCCGACGCTGGGGGCGATCCTCACCGCTGCCTCGAGCGAGTCGACGGTGGGCGAGGGCGGGGTGCTGCTGGCCTTCTACTCGCTCGGCCTGGCCGTCCCGTTCGTGCTGAGCGCGATGGCCTTCTCCACCTTCTCCGGCGTGTTCCGCTTCTTTCGCGACCACTACCGGGCGATCACGCTGGTCTCCGGGGTGGTGTTGATCGTGATGGGCGTGCTGCTCTACACCAACGAGCTGACGCGCCTGAACGCCGAGGCGCTGGCGCTGATGGACGACCTGGGGATCAACTTCTTCAGCGAGATCTGACCGTCTCCGCGGGCCGGGGCGCCCGCACGCTGGCCCCGAGCCCCGCCGCCACCAGGCAGACGACCACCACCAGGCCGAAGCCGATGTTCAGCCCGAACAGCTCGGCCAGCCCTCCGATCGCCGGGGGGCCGGCCAGGAAGCCGAGATAGCCGAAGGCCGTGACCGCGGCCACCGACGGCGCCTCGGCGGCCCCGCGGGCCGCGGCGGCTCGCAGCGCGACCGGGAACAGGCCCGCGAGGCCGAAGCCCGCGCAGGCAAACCCGGCCAGCGCCACCGCCGGCGCATCGGTGACCAGTGCCGTGACGATGCCGGCGGCAGCCAGGGCGCCGCCTCCGCGCGCGAGCCGCACGGGCCCCAGACCCTCGTTCAGCCGGTCGCCGAACAGCCGGCCGATCCCCATGGTCAGCGAGAACGCGGCCAGGCCGCCGGCGGCGATGGCCTCGCTCGTCCCGAGCTCGTTGTCGAGGTAGACGGCGGCCCAGTCGTTCACCGCGCCCTCCGCCAGCAGCACGCAGAAGGCGAAGATCCCGACGAGCAGCAGAGCGCCCCTCGGGAGGGCGAAGAGCGGACCCTCGGGAGCGGCGTCGGCGCTGCGGGCCAGCAGGAAGCGGCGCGCAACCAGCACGATCAGCGCTCCGAGCGCGGCGGCGGCCATGAGGTGAGTCTCGACGCCCACCTCGGCGCCGGCCACCAGGCCGCCAAGGGCCGCGCCCGCCAGGGCGCCGAACGAGAACGCGGCGTGCAGCGTGGACAGGATCGGACGGCCGAGCATCCGCTCCACCGTGAGCCCGTGCACGTTCATGGCCACGTCGAGCAGGCCGTTGCAGAAGCCCACGGCCGCGAGCGATAGCGCGAGCGACGCGAACGACGTCGACAGGCTCACCGGTATCAGGCCGACGGCGTAGCCGAGGGCCCCGAGCGTGACCAGCGGGCGGCTGCCGAAGCGGGCCACCAGCGCGCCGGCCACGGCCTGGCTGGCCAGCAGGCCCAGCATCGCGCAGAGCAGGGCCAGGCCGAGCGCCCCCTCCCCCAGACCCGTGCGGTCCTGGATCGCGGGCAGGCGCGAGAAGATCGTCGCGAACATCGCCCCGTTGAGGGCGAAGACGACGGTCACCGCGATGCGGGCCTGCCGGGCGGGGGACATGCCCCGCGAGGGTAGGGACGCTAGGGCGAGAGCCGCTTGAGGAAGGGCACGACGGTCTTCAGGAAGCGGTTGGCGCCGGGCTTGCCCGACAGCGGATCGAGGTGGCTGGCCCCGCGGTCGTCGACCAGCGTGGGCCGCTTGATCGGCGACGACCGGGCCAGCAGGCGGGCGCCGCGCGTGACGCGGCCGTCGACCAGGCTGGTGCCGTAGGCGTACAGCGGAACGTCGATCCTGCGCCCGTGGCGGATCCGCAGCCCGAGGTAGCGGCTGGCCGGCGTCGGCCGCAGCGCGCTGGCGGCGTTGAGGTCGAGCCCGAGGCGGCGGGGGTAGTACCACTCGACGGCGTTCGGCTTGTTGGCCGCGTAGGCGCAGGCGTGCCGGCGGATCGGGGTGCGCTCGCCGTCCTGCCAGCCGCGGGGGTCGCCGCTGTCGGCCAAGCGCCCCGCGTTGACGTGGATGAGGCCGAGGAACGGCGGCGACGTGCCGGCGTCGAACGCGTATCCGAACAGCGCCTCGTTGGTCGCTCGCACCGCCGGCTTGAACGCGTTCGGGATCAGCGGCAGGCTCTGCAACGCAGAGGGCTCGTCCGGATGCTCGCAGGCCCACAGTGCCCCGGCCTGGGCGAACACGCCTGCGATCGAGGGCAGGCCCAGACCGAGCAGGTCGAGGAAGACGTCGCCCGAGCGCATCTCGGCGAGCTGGCTCCTGGCCTGGTCGAGGTTGGCCGAGTCGAAGCTGCCCCGCAGGCCGCCGTCGATGAGCACGAGGCCGGACAGGTCGCGGAAACCCGGGCGGCCGGCGAAGTCCCAGGCGGCGTAGGCCACCGCCGTGGAGGCGCCCGCCGAGTGCCCGCCCAGGTACACGTCGCGGCGTCCGCCGGCGCGGGCCTGCGTCACCACCCGCCGCAGGTCTCCCAGGTGCACCTTGAGCCCCCAGTCGGCCACGTACTTCGCGTCGGTCCCGGCCACCCGCTTGTACGCGAAGCGGCCCAGGTAGTAATCCTGGGCCTCCGCCGGGTCCCGGCGCTCGAACACCGAGGTGTCCTCGAAGGCCTGCACCCGGCGGTCCACGACCCAGACCGCAAGGCCGGGCACGCGGCGGACGATGTCCCGGGCCACCGGCGAGATTCCCCCGGCGCCGCCCTGGGTGCCGGTGGCCAGCACCAGCACCCGCTTCGGGTTGGCGGGGCCGATCTTCTGCACCCACGTCTTGTCGTAGCGCGCCGGCCCGGGCGCCGGAACGCCCTTGACCGTCACGTAGCGCTCGGCCGCGGCCGCCGGAGCGGCCAGCAGCAGCATCAGGAGAACGGTCCACCCCGCCCGGAGCACGCGGCGGCAGGCTAGTGGACCGGCTACATCTCCTGCGGCGCTTCCACCCCGAGCAGACCGAGGCCCTGCGCCAGCACGCGCCGGGTGAGCACGCACACGGCCAGACGGACATCCTCGTCTCCGTCCTCCTCGGCCGCGCCCAGCACCCGGCAGTCGCGGTAGAAGGCGGAGAACTCCTGCGCGGTCTCGTGGGTGTACACGGTGAGCCGGTGGGGCGCGCGCCGCTCGGCCGCCTCCCGCACCTCCCCCGGGAACTCGAGCAGGCGCTTGACCAGCGCGCGAGCCGAGGGATGGAAGCGCTCCGCGCTGGCCCGCAGGTCGGCGGCCAGGGCGGCCTCCACCCGCTCCTCGCCGGCCCGGCGCAGGATCGAGGCGATCCGGGCGTGGGCGTACTGCACGTAGTAGACGGGGTTGTCCTGCGACTGGCGGCGAGCCAGGTCCAGGTCGAGGTCGATGCGGGTGTCGTGGCTGCGTGAGAGCAGGAACCAGCGGGCGGCGTCCACGCCGATGTCGTCGACCAGGTCGTCCAGGGTGACGATCGCCCCGGCCCGTTTGGACATCTGCACCTGCTCGCCGCCCTCGAGCAGGTTCACGAGCTGCATGATCACCACCTCGTACGCGGCGGGATCGCCGCCGAGCGCCTGCCACGCCGCGTAGATGCGCTTCACGTAGCCGTGGTGGTCGGAGCCCAGCACGTTGATCGCGTGGTCGTAGCCACGCGCGAGCTTGTCGGCGTGGTAGGCGATGTCGGTGGCGAAATAGGTCAGGTCGCCATCGGACCGGCGCAGGACGCGGTCCTTGTCGTCACCGGCCTCGCTGGTGCGCAGCCAGACCGCCCCCTCCGACTCGTAGGTCTCGCCCAGCCGGCCGAGGACCGCTTCCACCCCGCCCTCGCCGTGAAGGGAGCTCTCGCGGAAGTAGCGGTCCATCCGCACCCGGAAGCGGGCCAGTGTGCGCTCGACCCCGTCCAGCAGGAGGTCGATGCCGCGCCGGGCGACCTCGAGCGGCTCCATGTCGGCCGCGCCGTCGATCTGGTCGGCCAGCTGCTGCACGTACGCGCCGCTGTACTCCTCGGGCTCCTCGCCCCGGGCCCGGGCCCGGATCGCCTCACCGAACTTGCGCACCTGGGTGCCGGCGTCGTTGACGTAGTACTCCCGCTCCACGGCGTTGCCGGACAGCTCGAACAGGCGCGAGAGCGAGTCGCCGTAGGCGGCGTGGCGGGCCGAGGCAATGGTGATCGGGCCGGTCGGGATTTGCGCTCACGAACTCCACCTGCACGCGCTCGCCGGCGTCGCCCGCGCCGTACCTCTCGCCGGCCTCGAGCGAGCCGGCCAGCGAGTCGAGGTACCAGGCGTCGGTCATGAACAGGTTGAGAAAGCCGGGGCCGGCGATCTCCACCCGCTCCACCGCCTCGCCGAGCCGCTCCCCCAGCGCGCTGCCCAGGCGTTCGGCGACCGCCCGCGGCGGCTCGCCGAGCACGGGCGCGAGCAGCATGGCGGCGTTGCTCGAGTAGTCCCCGAACTCGGCCCGCGGCGGCCGGTCGAGCTTCGAGACCGGGCTGCGCCCGTTGCCCGCCATCTCGGCGGTGGCGGCGCTGACGGCGGAGGTGAGGGAGGCGACCGGGTCCATTGCTTCAGTAGTGGTACGGCTCGCGAGCAAGAATCTTATGGGCGCGGTAGAGCTGCTCGAGCAGCACCACGCGAGCGAGCTGGTGGGGCAGGGTCATCGGCCCCAGCGAGAGCCGCAGGTCGGCCTCGAGCTCGAGCCCCTTGGGTCCCCCGATCACGAAGCAGACGTCGCGGCCGGCCTGTCGGCGGTCCTCCAGCCAGTCGCTGAACTGCAGGGAGTCGAAGCTCCGTCCGTCGCTGGCCAGCAGCACGGTGTAGGCCCGCTCGGGGATCCGGGGAGGGACCTTCTCGTCCTCGCGCACCTCCACCAGCTCGAGCCGCACCCGTCCGCCGAGCAGCTTCCTGTAGTGCTCCACGTCGTCTTGGTACGGCGGGCGCAGGCGGCCCACGGCGATGACCGTCATGCGCATCGCAGTGCGATACTACGCCCGTGCCTGAGGACACCGAGCGCCATTTCAACATCCATACCGATCCGGAGACGATGGCGGGGGTCTACGCCAATTTCGCCAACGTCTCCCACTCGGACTACGAGTTCACGGTCACCTTCGCGCGCGTCGACCACGAGGTCGAGGAGGGCGAGGTGCCGGGGGTGGTCGTGGCCCGCGTGAACCTCTCACCGCGCTTCATGCGCGAGCTGATCGATGCCATGGAGGACAACTTCTCCAAGTGGCAGACACGCGAGGGGATCCGCGACCTGCCTGAGTTCGGCCCGGGCGGGTCTTCCACCGATACCGAGAGCGAGAGCTAGAGCTAGCCCTCGGTCCGGGCCGCCGCTCCGCGCACGTAGGCCTCGCTGACGGCCACGGCGCCCGCCACAGAGGACCAGTCCAGGTTCTCGGGCACGTCGCTGGGCCAGTGGTAGTTGGCCGGGAACTTCGTCTCGTCCACCGCCCCGAGGGTGCAGACCTCATAGCCCGCCCGCAGCGCGATGAGGGCATCGGTGGCGGCCACCGTGCGCAGGCCGCGGCGCAGGCTCACACCGGCCTCCCGGCCCGCGGCGGCCAGGCGCTCGCGGGCCCGCTCGGGGTAGTGGCGCATGCGCAGCATGCCCTCGCCCTCGACCACGCAGAGCTCGGGTGAGCCCACGCACTCCAGGCACAGGAACTCGGTGCTCTCGCTGCGGGAGGGCGCCGAAGTGGCGGCGGGCGAAGGCCTGCATGCCCTCCATGAACGACTCCTCCGAGCCGGTGGACAGGAGGATCACCCGCACCCCCTCGGGCGGGTCCTCGCGCAGCCGGTGGGCCAGCGCCACCAGCGCCGCCACCGCGCTGAGGTTGTCGTTGGCGCCGGGCACCACCGGCCGGAAGCCGATGTCGGCCATCGCCGCCGTCGCCCCGAGCGAGAACACCAGCCCGGCCGTGCGCGCCAGGCGGCCGCCGAGAAGGCCCCACAGCCCCAGCAGCAGGGGACCCAGGAAGACGCCGAAGATCACCGGAACGCTCTGGTTCGAACGGGCATGCAGGGCCGGCAGGCGGCGCATGGCGGCGCGGGGCAGCACGGGATGGAACACCAGGCCGCTGTGGGCCGCGTCGTGGTGGGCCATGAGCACCACGGTCCGCCGGCCCTCCGGGTCCCCGGCCTCGGCCACCACGTTCCAGGTGGACCGGTGCGGCAGCGCGCGGCGCCGAAACCACAGGCGCCCTCCGCTCACGTCGTCGTAGACCGCCGCGGCGGAGAGCCCGCCGGCGAAGGCCGCGAGCCTCCGTCCACCCAGGGTGGCCAGGGCGGCGCCGGCGTTGAGGAGCCCCAGCGGCCACCAGTAGCCGCCGTGCGCCCGCTCCTGCTCGGTGCGCACCTCCCGGCACCCGGCGCGCGCGAACTCGGTGGCCAGCCAGTCCGCCGCGCGCCGCTCGCCCTCGCTCGCGGAGGGACGCTCGAACGCGGTGAGCTCATCGACCACGCGTTCCATCAGCTCGCGGCCCGCCATCAGTGGTCCCTGGCCCAGGCCTCGCCGATGCCGATGCGCTCGATCGTGGTCGGATGGGTGCCGAACAGGGTGTGCAGCAGCGCAGGCGGGTCCGGATCGGCGATGTTGCGCTCGGCCAGCTCGCGCTCGAGGGCGATGTGGGCGGCGGGGTTCTCGGTGAGCTCCAGGGAGAAGACGTCGGCCCGGGCCTCGACCTGGCGGGAGAGGATGTTCGAGGCGAAGCCGAGGCCCAGGGACACCAGCGTCACGGCGATCGCCAGCGCGGGCAGCGCGGACGGGCCGGGTTTGGCCGCCGGGTCGCCCAGGCCCTCCCTCCTGCCGAAGCGCTCTGCCAGTCGCTGGGTCAGGAACACACCCGCCGGCGCCACCAGCGCGAGCCAGGCCAGCCCGCGGTAAAGGTCCCGGTGCTTCTGATGGCCCAGCTCGTGCGCCACCACCTGGCGCACCTGCTCGGGCGGCAGGTCGTCGATGAGGTTGTCGTACAGCACCACCCGCTTCGTGGGGCCGAGGCCGCCCACGTAGGCGTTCACCGCGGTGGTCCGGCGGCTGGCGTCGATCCGGTAGACCTCGCCCACCTTCACGCCGGCCCGGTCGGCCAGCTCGAGCGTGTCGGCGCGCAGCTTGCCCTCGGGCAGGCGCTCGAAGTCGTTGAACACGGGGTCGATGACCACCGGGAAGAGCCAGATCGTGAAGACGCCGAAGGCGAGCACGAGCGCGCTGCCCGGGATCCACCAGCGCCGCGGGAAGCGCCGTATGAGCGCCAGGGCGGCCGCGCCACCCGCGGCGGCGAACACGGCCTCGATACCGGCCGACTTGGCCAGGTCCGAGAGCCAGGGCCCCCAGGTCTGGGTGGAGAGCCCGACGTCGAAGGCGCGGTCGTGGCGCCAGGCCGCCAGCGGGAGCCCGACCGCCACGACCAGCAGCGAGATGCCCGCTCCCGCCGCGGCCCCTCCCAGGACCGGGCGACGGCCGAGCTTGTCGAACACCCGCCGCGGCGGCCGCCAGGCCAGCAGTCCCAGCGTGGCGCCGCTCAGGGCGATGCCGGCCAGGCCCAGCAGGCGCTGGGTATCGCGAAAGTCCGAGGCCCGCTCCAGAGAAGCCGCGCTGAAGTACGCTTGGACGTCGACCGCGGCCGGGTCGACGAGGCCTCCGCGCGGGCGGAGAAGCAGCGTGGCCAGCCCGGCGGCGCCGATCGCCGCCAGAGCCGCCAGCGCCAGCCGCGAGCGGGAAGACTTCACTCGGGAGACTGTAGAAGCAAGCAAATGCGCATCGCCCTGCTGTCCGACGTCCACGGCAACCGGCCGGCCTTCGAGGCCGTGCTCGCCGACATCGACGCCACCGCCGTGGACGAGATCTGGTGTCTCGGGGACCTGGTGGGCTACGGGGCATCCCCGGACGACTGCGTGGCGCTGGCCCGTGAGCGCTGCGAGGTCTGTCTGGCCGGCAACCACGACCTGGTGGTCACCGGCGACATCCCCATCGCCGATTTCTCCTCCAGCGCCGCAGCCGCCGCCCGCTGGACCCAGGAGGTGATCTCAGACGAGTCGCTCGGCTTCCTGCGCGGCCTGCGTCCCGCCGACGCCGAGCGCACCCCCGCGCTCTACCACGGCAGCCCGCGCGACCCCGTCTGGGAGTACGTGCTCTCCGGCTGGCAGGCCGAGGAGTGCCTGGACGTGGCGGCCGGGCGCGTCTGCGCGGTCGGCCATTCCCACGTGGCCCTCTGGTTTCACCGGGACGGCCGCGGTGAGCTCGACGGAGCGGCCGCCGAGGCCGACAGCGAGCGCGATCTGTCCACCGGCGAGTGGCTTCTGAACCCCGGCGGGGTGGGCCAGCCACGCGATGGTGACCCGCGGGCCGCGTGGCTCCTGCTAGACACAGAGAGGTGGGCGGCCACCTGGCGCCGAACCGAGTACCCGATCGACGAGGCGGCTGACGCGATCAAGGAAGCCGGGCTGCCGCCGATCCTGGCTCAGCGGCTGTACAGCGGACAATGACCATCGCCAAGCACACCATCTGCCTGATCGCCGTCGGCGCCTGCCTCGCCGTCGCCGGCTGCGGCGGCCGACGAGGAAGGCGCCGGGATCCCGGCGGAGTCGGCGGCGGCGCTCCAGGGTCAGCTCGATTCGATCGAGGGCCGGTTCAACTCCCCCGACGGGGTGGCCTGCGCCGACATCGCGGGGGGCGACGACCCCAACACGACCGTGGTGCAGCAGAACCTCGACTCCCTGCCCGAGGACGTGGACGCCGACGTGCGCGACGCCCTGGCCCAGAGCTTCGACCGGCTGTTCGAGCTCGTGGAGGAGCAGTGCCAGGTGACCGAGCCGGACCCGGTGGAGCCCGAGCCCACCCCGGTGGAGCCGGAGCCGGAGCCGGAGACGACGCCCCCCGAGACGACCGAGACCACCCCCGAGCCGCCCACCGACACCAACACGACCCCGGAGACGCCCACCGTCCCCGGTGACGGCGGGACGGCGACGGCGGCACCGGGGAGCAGCCGGAGGGCGGCGAGGGCGGCGAGGGCGGCACCGGAGGCGAAGAGGGCGCCGCGGGCGGTGGCGGAGGCGGCGCCGTGGTGCCCGAGGACAACGGATGACCGTTCCCACCGAGGTCGCGGGCCGCTACCGCATGGAGCGCCGGCTGGGGGCCGGCGGCATGTCGACCGTCTTCCTGGCCACCGACACCGTGCTCGAGCGCTCTGTGGCGGTCAAGCTGCTCGCCGAGCACCTGGCCGACGACGACGCCTTCGTGGCCCGCTTCCGCCGCGAGGCCCTGGCGGCGGCGCGCCTCCAGCACCCCAACATCGTCCAGGTCTTCGACTCCGGCCAGGACTCCGAAAGCCGCCGCCACTACATCGTCATGGAGTACGTGGACGGGCCCTCGTGCGCCGACCTGCTGCGTGAGCGCGGCCGCCTCGAGGTCGACGAGACGATTGAGGTCGTGCGAGACGCCTGCCATGGGCTGGAGTACGCCCATCGCGCGGGCGTGATCCATCGCGACGTCAAGCCGGGCAACCTCCTCGTCGCAGAGCAGACGAACACCACCAAGCTGGCCGACTTCGGGATCGCCAAGGCGGCCGAGCAGACGCGCATCACTCAGGTCGGGTCGGTGCTCGGGACGGCGGCCTACCTGTCTCCCGAGCAGGCGCGCGGCGACGAGGCGGGGCCTGCCTCGGACATCTACTCGCTCGGGGTGTGCGCCTATCAGCTGCTCACCGGGAGGCTCCCGCACGAGTACGGCTCGCTCACCGAGCTGGCCCTCAAGCAGCAGGAGGATGCGGTAGCGCCGATCGCCGACTACCGCCCGGAGGTGCCGCCCGAGCTGGACGAGGCCGTGCGCCTCAGCCTCGAGCGAGAGCCGCAGGCGCGCTACGGCTCGGCACTCCAGATGGCCGACGCCCTGGAGGCCGGGCTCCACGGGGAGCGAACCGCGGCGACCCAGCGGCTGGCGCTCGCCGACACCGACGCCACCCGCGCGCTGGACACGACCTCGGCCACGCGAGCCATGCCGCGCACGGCCTACGTCCCGCCCGCGCCCGAGCCTGCGCGGGGCCGAACGACCAGCGCCCCTCCGGCCCGGGCTCGCGGGGACGACCGCGGCGCTGGCCGGGCTGCCGGCCGGCGTCGCTGGGGCGCCTTTCTGGCGCTGATCGCCGTGCTGGCCGCGATCGGCGCGGTGGGCGTGGCCCTGCTCTCCTCGAGCGATGGCGGCGGCGCCCAGCCAGTGACCCGCGATCAGGTCGAGGACCAGATCCAGGACCTGCGCCAGTTCATCGAGGACAACACGCAGTAGGGCGCGGCGAGGCCCTCAGGGAGCCTCGCCGGCGAGCACCCGGCGGGCGTAGCCGGGGTAGTCGCCGGCCTCGATGGCCGCGCGCATGCCTCGCATCAGGCGCAGCATGAAGGTCAGGTTGTGCAGGGTGAGCAGCCGCTTTCCGGTCAGCTCGCCGGCGCGGGTCAGGTAATGCAGGTAGGCCCGGGTGTGCTCGGCGCACGCGGGGCAGCCGCAGCGCTCGTCAATCGGCTCCCGGCTGGCCCGGTGGGCGGGGCGGTTGAGGTCGAGGCGCCAGCGCGCCTCCGGCGCGGGGACGAGCGCGGTGCCGTGCCGGGCCAGGCGGGTGGGGGTCGCGCAGTCGAAGGTGTCGACCCCCGCCCCCACGGCGTGCACCAGGTCGTCCACGTCGCCGATGCCCAGCAGGTGCCGGGGCTGCTCGTCGGACAGCCCGTCGAGCACCCAGCCCACCACCTCCCGAATCTGCTCCTTCTCCTTGCCCAGCGAGCCGCCGATGGCGATCCCGTCCACGCCGGAGGCGGCCCGAAGGTAGGCCGTGGCCTCGGCGCGCAGGTCTCGGTGGACGCCGCCCTGGACGATCCCGTAGAAGAGCTGGCCGGCCGGGGCGTGCTCGCGCCGCCAAGCCAGGCAGCGCTCGAGCCAGCGCTGGGTGCGCTCCAGCGAGCGCGCGGTGTATTCCCGCTCGACGTGGAAGGGCGTGCATTCGTCGAAGGCCAGCGCGATGTCGGTCCCGAGCGCTCCCTGGATCTCCATCGAGGTCTCGGGCCCCATGAAGCGCTCTGAGCCGTCGAGGTACGAGCGGAAGCGCACTCCCTCCTCCTCGATCGACAGCACCATCGACTCGCGCGGGTCCCGGCGCCGCTTGACCTCCTCGGCCACCGAGCCGTGGCCCATGGAGAAGACCTGGTAGCCCCCGGAGTCGGTGACGATCGCGCCGCGCCAGCCCATGAACTCATGCAGGCCGCCCAGCTCGCCGATCAGCTCCGGTCCCGGCTGGATGAACAGGTGGAAGGTGTTGCCCAGCACGAGCTCGTAGCCCAGCGCGGCCACCTCGGAGGCGTGCAGCGACTTGACGGTGGCGGTCGACGCGAGCGGCACGAAGGCCGGCGTGCGCACGTCTCCGTGGAGCGTGCGCAGCACGCCGGCGCGGGCCGCGCCGGAGCGGGCGCTGATGGTGAAGGGCGGCCCGGGCACGAGCGCCCAGCCTACGGGGGCGAGAAGCGGCGAGGCCGCCCTGACGGCGGCCTCGCGCTTGCGGGGATTCGGGCCCGGCCTACTTCTCCTGAGCGGTTCCCTCCACCGCGACGTCCGAGCCGTTCTCTTCGGAGCCCCGGCCGATCTCGATGCGGCGCGGCTTGCGCTCGGCCGGCTTCGGGATGCGCAGCTCGAGCACGCCGTTGTGGAAGCTCGCCTCGATGCCGTCGGCGTCCACCCCGTCCGGCAGGCTCAGCGAGCGGCTGAAGCTGCCGAAGGCGCGCTCGATGCGGTACCAGCCGCGCTCGGTCTGCTCGCGCTCGGCCTTGCGCTCACCCGAGATCCGGATCGTCCCGTCCTCGACCTCGATCGCCACGTCGCCGTCGTCCAGACCCGGCAGGTCGGCCTTCAGCACGAAGTGGCTCTCGGCCTCGACCAGATCCATCGGCGGCACCCAGCGGCGGCCGCCGCGTTCGGTCTGGCCGAAGAACGCGTCGAACAGGCGGTCGACCTCGCGGGAGAAGGGTTCGGGCTTCATCAGTAGGGCCATCGTGCATCACCTCCGTGAGTTTCTAACTAGACCAGAGAATAAAACCTAAGCGCGAGCTTGTCAAGTTTGCTGAGCCAGTGATGAGCCCGTCATGGCCTTCGGTTGGGCCAGCCCCAGCAGGGCGAGCACCGTCGGCGCCACGTCGGCGAGCGTCCCATCGTCACGCAGCTCACCCACGTCGCCGGTCACGACGAAGGGGACGGGGTTCATCGAGTGGGCCGTGTTCGGGCTGCCATCCGGCTCGAGCATGTGGTCGGCGTTGCCGTGATCGGCCGTGACCAGGCACACGCCGCCCGAGTCCGATACCGCCTCCACCACCCGGCTCAGACAGGCGTCGACGGTCTCGATCGCCGTCACCGCGGCCTCGATCACCCCCGTGTGCCCGACCATGTCGGGGTTGGCGAAGTTGATGATCCCGAAGCCGAAGTTCCCTTTCTCCCAGGTCTCGACGAATGCGTCGGTGGCCGCCACCGCGCTCATCTCCGGCTTCTTGTCGTAGGTGGGGACGTCGCGCGGCGAGTCCACGAGCTGGCGCTCCTCGCCGCGGTACGGGTCCTCCTCGCCCCCGTTGAAGAAGTAGGTCACGTGCGCGTACTTCTCGGTCTCGGCCACGTGCAGCTGGTTGATCCCCTCGTCGGCCAGGAACGAGGCCAGGGTCACCTCGGGCCGGGCGGGCGGGAAGGCCACCGGGTAGTCCCATTCCTCGTGGTACTCGGTGAGGGTGGCGAGCGGCGCCTCGACGCCTTCGTCGAGCGCCTGGGTCAGCTGGCGGGCCCGGTCGGGACGGAAGTTGAAGAAGATGATGCTGTCGCCCGGCCGCACGCGGCCCTCCTCGCCCACCAGGGTGGGCTTGATGAACTCGTCGGTCTCGTCGCGCTCGTAGGCGGCGCGCACCGCGGCCTCGCCCGACTCCGCCTCGTACTCGGCCTCCCCGTTGACGATCGCGTCGTAGGCCAGCTGGGTGCGGTCGAAGCGGCGGTCGCGGTCCATCGCGTAGTAGCGGCCCGTGACGGTGGCGATCCGGGCGCCGCCCCAGCCCTCCACCTCGGCCAGGTAGCCGGCGCCGGAGTCGGGGTTGGTGTCACGCCCGTCGGTGAAGGCGTGGATCACCACGTCGGGCACCTCCGCCCGGCCGGCCAGCTCGATCAGCGCCTTCAGGTGCCCCATGCTGGCGTGCACCCCGCCGGCGGACACCAGCCCCAGCAGGTGGAGCCGCTCGGCGTCGCAGGCGGCCTTGAGGGTCTCGTTGTCGAAGAACGAGCCGTCCTCGACGGCCTCGTCGATGCGCAACAGGTCTTGCTTGACCACCGCCCCGGCTCCCAGGTTGAGATGCCCCACCTCCGAGTTGCCCATCTGCCCCTCGGGCAGCCCTACGGCGGGGCCCCAGGCGGTGAGCGTGGTGTGCGGGTAGCGCTCCCAGAGGTCGTCGAACACCGGCGTGTCGGCCTGCTCGACCGCGTTGCCCGGACCGGGCTCGGCCAAGCCCCAGCCGTCGAGCACCACCAGGCAGACGCTGCCGGTGCTCACGGGGCTGCGGCGGCGACGATGCGCGCGAAGCCGTCCGGATCGAGGCTCGCGCCGCCCACGAGCGCCCCGTCCACGTCGGGCTGCTCCAGCAGCTCGCCCGCGTTGTCGGGCTTGACGCTGCCGCCGTAGAGCACCCGCACCCCGTCGGCGGCGTCCTTCGAGCGGTCACCCACCAGGGCCCGCACGAAACTGATGGCCTCCTCGGCCTGCTCGGGGGTGGCCGTGCGGCCGCTGCCGATCGCCCAGATCGGCTCGTAGGCGATTACCACCTCGGTCAGGCGGGTCTCCTCGACCTTCTCCAGGGCCTCCTGCACCTGGTGGCGGAGCTTGCGCTCGGTCTCGCCGCCCTCGCGCTCGTCCTCGGTCTCCCCCACGCAGAGGATGGGACGCAGGCCGGCGGCCAGCGCCGCAGGCACCTTCTCCTGCAGTGCCCGATCGTTCTCGCAGTTGTGCTCTCGTCGCTCAGAGTGCCCGAGCACCACCCCGTCCACCCCCAGCTCGGTGAGCATCGCCGCCGACACCTCGCCGGTGAAGGCGCCCTGCTCCTCCTGGTGCATGGTCTGCGCGTAGACGGCCACGCCGCTGCCCGCAAGCCGGTCGACGCATACGTCCAGCGCGGTGAAGGGCACCGCCAGACCAACCGCCGCCGGGCGCCGGCTCTCGTCGGGCAGCAGCTCGAGCAGCCGCTCGCAGTACTCGGCGGCCTGGGCCCGGGTGCCCCAGAGCTTCCAGTTGCCGACGATGGCAACCTCACGCGTCATCCAGCACCTCCAACCCCGGCAGCTCCTTGCCCTCCAGCAGCTCCAGCGAGGCGCCGCCGCCGGTGGACATGTGGTCGATGTCGTCGTCGAGGCCGAACTCGGCCAGCGCCGCGGCCGAGTCGCCGCCGCCCACCACGGTGGTGCCCGGCGCCCTGGCCACGGCCTCGGCCACCGCGCGCGTTCCCCCGGCGAAGGGCTCCATCTCGAAGGCCCCCATGGGGCCGTTCCAGAAGACCGTTCCAGCGTTGCCGATCTCCTGGTTGTAGGTCTCCGCCGTCCGCGGCCCGATGTCCAGGCCCATCCAGCCGTCCGGAACCGCGGTGCCGTCTTCGGTCCGTCGCTCGGCCTGGGCGTCGAAGCTGTCGCCCAGCACGAGGTCGACCGGCAGCAGCAGACGGCAGTCGGAGGACTCGGACTTCTCCAGCGCCTTGCGGGCCAGCTCCACGCCCTCCTCCTCGACCAGCGAGTCGCCGGTGGACACGCCCTGCGCCCGGAAGAAGGAGAAGCACATCGCCCCGCCGATCAGCAGGGCGTCGGCGGTGTCCAGGAAGCGGTCGATCAGCGCGATCTTGTCGGTGACCTTCGCCCCGCCGAGCAGTACCACCAACGGCCGCTCGGGCGCGTCGGTAATCGACCTCAGGGTCGTCACCTCGCGCTCCAGGAGCAGCCCGGCCACCGCGGGATGCAGGCGCTCCGGCACGCCCACGGTCGACGCGTGCGCTCGGTGCACCGAGCCGAACGCGTCGTCGGTGTAGGCGTCAGCGAGGGCGGCCAGGTCACCGGCGAGCTTCGGGTCGTTCTCGGTCTCACCCCGCTCCCAGCGGGTGTTCTCCAGCACCAGCACCGCGCCGGGCTGCAGGCGGTCCACACCGCGGCGCACCTCGGGGCCCACCACCTCGGGCGCCTGGTGGACCGGGGCGTCGATCAGCTCGTCGAGCCGCTCGGAGGCCGGGCGGAGCGAGGTCTCCGGATCGCGGCCCTTCGGCCGGCCGAGATGTGAGCAGAGGACCAGCCGCGCCCCCTTCTCCAGCAGCAGCTCGATGGTGGGCAGGGCGGCGCGGATGCGCGAGTCGTCGGTGACCCGGCCGTCCTCGAGCGGGACGTTGAAGTCCACGCGGGCGAGCACCGCCTGCCCCTCCTCGAGGTCCAGATCGCGAACGGTGCGCTTGCCGAACGCGGTCTGCTGCTCAGGCAACCGGCGCTCCCGCGAGCACCCGCTCCGCCAGATCGACCACCCGGTTCGAGTAGCCCCACTCGTTGTCGTACCAGGCCACCGTCTTCACCAGGCGCTCGTCGATGACCATGGTCAGCTCCGAGTCGAAGACCGCCGAGTAGGGCGAGGTGACGATGTCGGTGGAGACGAGCGGCTCGTCGCTGTAGCGCAGGATGCCCTCCAGCGGCCCCGTGTCCGCCAGCCCGGCGAACGCCTCGTTGATCTCCTCCTTCGACGTCGGGCGCCCGACCTCGCAGACGAGGTCCACCACCGAGCCGGTGGGCACCGGCGCCCGCACCGCGATGCCGTTCAGCTTGCCCTCCAGCTCAGGGATCACCAGGCCGATGGCCTTGGCCGCGCCGGTGGAGGTGGGCACCAGGTTGATCGCGGCCGCGCGGGCCCGGCGGAGGTCCTTGTGCGGCGCGTCCTGCAGGTTCTGGTCCGCGGTGTAGGCGTGGATCGTGGTCATGATCCCGCGCTCGATCCCCACCGTGTCGTGCAGGATCTTGGCCACCGGGGCCAGGCAGTTGGTGGTGCAGGAGGCGTTGGAGATGACCTGGTGCTCCTGCGGGTCGTAGGCGTCGTCGTTCACGCCCAGGGCGAGCGTCACGTCGGGGCTCTTGGCCGGAGCGGTGATGATGACCTTGGTGGCTCCGGCCTCCAGGTGCTTGGCGGCGTCGTCGCGGCCGGTGAACAGCCCGGTCGACTCGATCACCACCTCGGCCCCCGCGTCGCCCCAGGGGAGCGCCGCCGGGTCGCGCTCGCTGAACACGCGCAGCTCGTCGCCGTCGACCACCAGCGCGTTCTCGGTGTAGTCGACCTCGCCCGGGAACGGGCCCAGGATCGAGTCGTACTTGAGCAGGTGCGCCAGCGTCGCGGTGTCGGTGATGTCGTTGACGCCCACCCAGTCGATGTCGGCGGCGCGGGCGTGTGCCGCCCTGAAGACGTTCCGGCCGATGCGGCCGAAGCCGTTGATGCCGGCCTTCAAGGCCATCTGAGCTCCTCTTCTGTCGTCGTCGTCTGACGGCTGAATCTATCGAGAAGGGAGTTTCCCGAACCGCGCCGCGCTAACCGCCGGTCAGGGCCGCCGCGGGGGCTTCGCCACGTCGCGGTGCACCCGGTCCACGAGATAGTCGCCGCGCTCCTCGTAGATGTCGGCCAGGTGCTCGGCGACGACCACGGAGCGGTGTCGCCCTCCCGTGCAGCCGACGCTGACCGTCAGGTGCGACTTGCCCTCCTGCTCGTAGGCGGGCAGGAGGTAGTCGAGCAGCGGCACCAGGCGCTCGTAGAACTGGTCGATCCCGTCCGAGCCGACCACGTAGTCGATCACCGGCTGGTCGAGCCCGGTGAGCTCGCGCAGCTCCGACTCGTAGTGCGGGTTGGGCAGGAAGCGCACGTCGAAGGTGAGGTCGGAGTCCCGGGGTGAGCCGTGCTTGAAGCCGAAGGTCATGAAGGTCACCGCCAGCTTGCCCACCTTGCCGTGGGGAAGCATCTTGTCCGCCACCACCTTGCGCAGGCGGGCGACCGAGAGATCGCTGGTGTCGATGCTCACGTCGGCGCGCTCGCGCAGCGGCGCGAGCAGCTCCTCCTCGAGGCCGATGGCCGCCTCCACCGAGCCGCCGTTGGCCAGCGGGTGTCGCCGCCGGGTCTCCTTGAAGCGGTTGAGCAGGACGGGCTCGGCCGCCTCCAGGAAGAGCAGGCGGTAGGGCACGCCGCCGGCGTCGAGATCGTCGATCACACGCACGAGCCCGTCGAAGTAGGAGCCGCCGCGCACGTCGGAGGCCACGGCCGCCCGCTCCACCTTGCTGCCCTCGTGCCCGAACAGCTCGGCCAAGGTGCCGATCATCTCCGGCGGCAGGTTGTCCACGCAGAAGTAGCCGGCGTCCTCGAACGTGGCCATGGCCTGCGACTTGCCGGCACCGGAGAGGCCCGTGATCAGCACGAAATCCTCCATGTGGCCCTTGTAGTGCATCCTCAGCGCACTTTGTTGACGTAGTTGTAAACCTCGCGCGCGACCTTGCCCGGCAGCCCCGGAACCGCCTCCATCTCCTCCCGGCTGGCGGCCAGGAAGCGGTCGGGCGAGCCGAAGTGCTGCAGGATGCTCCGCTTGCGGGCCGTTCCCACGCCGGGTAGCTCGTCCAGGATCGAGCGCGTCATCGCCCGGTCGCGGCGATCGCGGTGGAACTCCACGGCAAAGCGGTGGGCCTCGTCGCGCACCCGCTGAAGCAGCTGGAGCTCGGGCGTGTCGTGGGCCATCACCAGCGGCGCCGCGCGGCCGGGCAGGAAGACCTCCTCGATGCGCTTGGCCAGGCTGACCACCGTCACGCCCAGGTCGCGGAAGGGCCCCAGCTCCTTCAGCCCGGCCGAGAGCTGGCCCCGGCCGCCGTCGATGACGATCAGCGCGGGCAGCGCGGCGAAGCTCTCGTCGAAGTCCTTGTCGTGCGCGCTCTTCTCATGCTGAGAGACGTACTGGGCCATCCTGCGGGAGAGCACCTCGGCCATGGCGGCAAAGTCATCTTGAACAGCGCCTCGGATGCCGAAGCGCCGGTAGTCGGCCTTCTTGGGGGCGCCGCCCTCGAACGCGACCATCGAGGCCACCGTGTGCGCGTGCATCAGGTTCGAGATGTCGAAGCACTCGATCCGCATCGGGATGGTCTCCATCCCCAGCGCCTGCTGTAACCCGTCCAGGGCCTCGATGCGCTGGGTGCGGCGGCGCTCGGAGCGCAGGCGGTCCTGGTCGAGCGCCAGCCGGGCGTTGCGCTCGGCCAGGTCGAGAATCCGCCGCTTGTCGCCCCGCTCGGCGTGGCGGACCTCCACGGGGGCGCCGCGCCGCTCGGCCAGGGCCACGCCCATCGTCTCTGTGTGCTCGACCGCGCGCTGGACGATCACCTGGGGCGGCACCGCGATCGCGCTGGCGTAGTACTGGAGCACGAACTCCTCGGCCACCTCGGCCTCGTCCCGCCCGGCCGCGTTCTCCAGGTAGAAGCTCTGGCGGTCGGCCAGGACCCCGTCGCGGACCTGGAAGACCTGGGCGTTGGCGTCGGTGTCCTCGCCGGCCACCGCGATGGCGTCGAGGGTGCCCACCGCCTCGTTGGCGATCCGCTGGCGCTCCAGCAGGCTGCGCACCGCCTTGAGCCGGTTGCGAAACAGCGCCGCCTGCTCGAACTCCTGCTCCTCGGCCGCCCGCCGCATGCCGTGGTCGAGCGCCTTCTCGATCTGCCGGTAGCGCCCGGAGAGGAAGTCGATGATCGTCTCGATGTTCTGGCGGTACTCCTCCTTGGAGATGTAGCCCACGCAGGGCGCCTGGCAGCGCTTGATGAAGTAGTCGAGGCACGGGCTCCCCGACGCCCGGCCCGGCTCGGGGCCGTCGCAGGTGCGGTACTGGAACACCTTGCCCAGCAGGTCGAGCGTCTCGCGCACCCGCTTGGCGTTGCTGAAGGGCCCGAAGTAGGCCCGCCCGCGACGGTGGCGCTCGCGCGTGAAGTACACGCGCGGATAGTCCTCGTCGAGGCTGATGGCGATGTAGGGATACGACTTGTCGTCGCGCAGCTTGACGTTGTAGACCGGCCGGTGGCGCTTGATGAACTCCTGCTCGGCCAGGAGCGCCTCGGCCTCGGTCTCGGTCGCAAAGAAGTCGATGTCGGCGATCGCGGCCACCATGTCGGTGGAGCCCCGCCCGCCGGGCTTGGAGAAGTGGCCGGCCACCCGCTTTTTGAGCGAGGCGGCCTTGCCCACGTACAGCACCTTGCGCTTCTCGTCGCGGAACAGGTAGACCCCGGGCCCGTCCGGGAGGGCCCGGCGCTGCTCTCTCACGCGCTCGCCGGCGCTGGTGGTCGCCATCCACCTTCGAGGATAGGTACCGCTGTGGCGGAGGCTTGGCCGCAAGCAGCCGGCTCGGCCGGCTGCGCGCGGATTCGCTTCGCTCAGTCGTGGTGGTACCAGGGGCGCGCCTTCAGCGCGCTCTCCAGCTCGGCCCGTCCGTTCTTCATCACCGGGCGGCCGTGGGTGACCAGCACGCGCTCGGCGTCGAGGTCGAGCAGCGGCTCGAGGGTGGGGTTGAAGCGCTCGCGGTGGAAGCGCACGCGGCGCTCGTCCACCGGCTCGTTGGCCCACATCCGCAGGTCGCCGTCCAGCTCCACCACCGCGTCGCCGAACACGAGCGCCCGCTGTGACGGGACGTACAGCGGCATCTCGTGGCGGCGCGGCTTTCCGATCGCGAAGGCCGCCACCCCGGCGGGCAGAGGCGTGCCCGGGGCGATCTCGCGGAACCCCGAGCGGTCGGTGAGCCGCTTGGCCGCGGCGGGATGGCCCCAGATCGCCGTGTCGGCGGAGTCGCGGTAGCGGCGCCAGAGCGGTTCGGCACTGCGTACGTGGTAGGGGATGGTGGTGAGGATCGCCACCCGGTCGCCGGCCAGCCCGTCGAGGAGCTCCAGGACCGGATCGGCGTCCGGCGGCAACAGCGGGTCGAGGAGCAGCAGGTCCCCCTCGGCGGCGACGGCGAAGCTCGCCACCTCGGCGCCGAACTCGCCCGGGTGCCACTCGGGGTGGCGGGCGGTCCAGCGCCAGAGGCCGTCACCCAGCTGCTCGGGTTGGTGGTCCACGCGCGGCAGCTTAACCGACGAAGCCAGTTAACGGGTTACGACCAGAACTCGTCGCTGTAGGCGGGCAGCGCGTCCACCATCCAGATCTGGCGGACCTGCCCGTCGACCACGCGGGTCAGGAAGGCGGCGAAGTTGTGCAGGCTCGCCCCTCCCGCTCGGCCCTGATCTCGACCATGGTGAGGGCCTGCTCCTCGTCGATCCCGAGCACCTGTGCCAGGGTCAGCGTGCCGCCCGTCGCGTGGAGATCGGGCAGACGGCCCAGGTAGGCGTCCCTGCCCTCGACCACATCGACGCCGGCCTCCGCGTTGGTCACGTACCCGATCAGGTCCTCGGCCAGGAGGGAGCGGAACCCGTCGAGGTCGCCGGCCGCGTAGGACTCGAAGAGCTGTCGGGCGACGGCTGCGGGCTCAGGACCGGTCACGGCGCGGCGATGATCTCACGCTCTCCCGCACGCGGCAGCAGCCGGAACGCGACCAGCGCGGCCAGAACCGCGGCCCCGGCCGCGACGAGCATTCCGAGCGCCAGGCCGGCCGGGCTCGCCCCGGTTCCGCCGCTCGCCTCGAAGGAGGCGCCCACGGCGCCCAGCACCGCCACGCCGAGGACGGCCCCGACCTGGCGGGACTCGGTGACCAGGCTGGAGGCCAGGCCGCGCTCCTCGGGGGTGATCGCCTTCAACGGCCCCGTGCCGGCGGGCGTGAACACGAACGGGCGCGCGATCCCGAACACCAGCAGCCCCGGCAGCAGCAGGAGCGCCTCCTCGGCCGGCGCGACGAGGCCGATCGCCGCCAGGCCGGCCGCCGCCACGAGCAGGCCGAACCCGACGAGCGAGCGCTCGCCGTGGCGATCCGCCAGCCTGCCGGTGCGCGCCGACAGCAGCGCGCTCCAGATCATTGCCGGCAGCAGGACGGCGCCGGCCTCGATCGCCGTCAGGCCGAGCCCGTTCTGCAGGAACAGCACCACGTACAGCGTCACGCCCAGCACGGCGCCCTGGATGGTCATCAGGGCGACCATCGAACCCGCCACCTCGGGCTTTCGCAGCAGGTGCAGCGGGATGAGCGGATGCGAGCTGCGACGTTCGACCACCACAAAGCCGGCCAGCGCCAGGACGCTGAGCGCCAGCACACCGGCCGCCGGTCCAAGCGGCCATTGGTACAGGTGCAGCAGCCCCGCCACCAACGTGGCGAGACCGCCCGTGAGGAGCACCAGCCCCGGCACGTCGAGCCGCCGCGCCGAAGCCGCCCTCGACTCGGGGATGAACCGAGCGCCGACCACCAGGACGAGCGCGACCACCGGGATGTTCGACGAGGAAGACCCAGCGCCAGCCGACCGTCTCCACCAGCACACCGCCGAGCAGCGGACCGATCATCAGGCAGGTGGTCCCAAAGCCGGCCAGCACGCCGATGGCCCAGCCCCGCCGCTCGGCAGGCATGATCGCCGTCGCGTGAGCGAGCGCCAGGGGCTGCAAGAGCGCCGCGCCGACACCCTGCGCGACCCGCGCCGCGATCAGGACCGCCTGCGACGGCGCGGCCGCGCAGGCCACCGAGGTCAGCCCGAACAATGCCACCCCGAGGAGGAACATCCGCCGCCGGCCGTAGAGGTCGGCGAGCCGGCCGGACGTGGCCATCAGCGATGCCAGTGACAGCAGATAGGCCCCGATCGTCCACTGGACCTCGGCGGTCGAGCTTCCGAACTCCCGCTGGATCGCACTCAGCGCGACGGCCACCGAGGTCTGATCGAGGAAGACGAGCGCGTTCGCCGCGCTCGCTGCCGTGAGGACCCCGCGCTGTCGCCGGGTCAGGCCGGTCACACCGACCGCCTCTCGCGGGATCCGGCGGGCGCCCCGAGTCGCCGCCGGTGCGGCGAGCCGAAGCTCAGGCGAGCACGCGTCCCACGGACTCGGCCACGCAGGCCGGCTTCTCGGTGCCCTCGACCTCCACCGTCCAGCGCTGCACGATCTGGTGCCAGCCGTCTCCCACCTCGTCGACGCTCAGGGCCTCCACGCCGGCCCGGATGCGGCTCCCCGACGGCACCGGCGCGGGGAAGCGCACCTTGTTCCAGCCGTAGTTGACGGCCATCTTGAACCCCGTCGACTCCATGAGGGAGGGCCGGAAGCCGTCGATCAGCGCCAGTGTCAGGTTCCCGTGCGCGACGGTGGTCCCGAAGGGGCTCTCGGTACGAGCCCGCTCGACGTCGACATGGATCCACTGGTGGTCCTGGGAGACGTCGGCGAACTGGTCGATCAGTTCCTGGGTGACCTCGCGCCAGTCGCTCGGGCCGATGGTCCGGCCGACAAGGCTCTCGAGCTCCTCGATTCCGTTCACGGTGATGGTCATGGGGGCAGCCTATCTTCGGGTGTCAGCCGAGCAGCACCTCGGGGCCGCCGGCATGGTCGCGCAGGATCTCGAAGTGGCGATCCTGGGTATAGACGGGCAGCCCGCCGGCCAGCGCCGTGGCCGCCACGATGCAGTCGAACGCGCCCACACGCTTCCGGGCCCGTCGCAGCTCGGTGAGGAGTCGCGCCAGTTCCGTGGACACCCGCTCGTCATAGGCCAGCGGAACGTGCGCGCGGGCCCGGGCGAGGGTGACCATCCGCCGGCGCCGGTTGGCTGGGTCGCGGGCCAAGAGAACACCGATCTCGAGCTCGGTGATCGAGGCCACCGAGATCCGGTACAGGCCGTCGACGGGCTTGATCTCCCGCTCCTCCTCCACGGCGATGAAGATGCTGGTGTCGACCAGCACCGTGGTCATCGCCGCGCGGGCGGCGGTCGGCGCGCGAGCACGTCGTCGATCAGCTCGTCGCTCGTGACCTCCAGCTCACGCGGCTCGGGCTTCCCGGGCGGCAGCCCGGCCAACCGGTCCCGAAGCCGCCCGAAGAACTCCTCGGCCGGGATGGCCTCGCGGCGCTGCCCGTACGGGACGATGTCAGCGACGGGCCGGCCCCTCACGGTGAGCGTGATCGCCTCGCCCGCCTCCACTCGTGCGATCACCTCGCTCGTTCGGTTGCGGAGCTCCCGGACGGACACACCGGCCATGTGCGACACCGTAGCACCTACTCCACCAGCCGCACGTCGAACTCCAGGCCCGCGGCCAGGTCGCCAGCGCCGCCCAGGAGCCCGAGGATCTTCGCCACGTAGGCCTGGGTCTCGGGGTAGGCGGGAATGCAGCCGCAGCCCGCGACCGCCCCGGGGCCGGCGTTGTAGGCCGCCAGGGCCAGCGGCACCGACCCGAAGCGTGAGAGCAGGTCGTGCATCAGGTGCGCCTGGGCATCGATGGCGGCCGCGGCGTCGAACGGGTCGCGCAGGCCGTAGGCCACCGCGGTGCCGGGCATGAACTGGGCGATCCCCTGGGCTCCGGCCGGCGAGCGGGCGAAGGGGTTGAAGTTGGACTCCGCGTAGATCTGCGCGGAGAGCAGCGCCGCGCCGACGTTCCAGCGCTGCGCCGCCCGGGCGATCGGCTCCCGGAAGCGCTCGGGTACGAAGGCGGGGATCGAGCTGCGCCCGTCACCCCCCGGACCCCCGCCGCTCGGCCGCCCCCAGCCCACCGAGGACGAGCCGGTGCCGCGCGTGTAGCCGTAATGCCACGGTTCCCACGAGTAGCGCCGGAGGAAGCCGAAGCGGGTGGCGTAGGCGGCCAGCCAGCCGTAGGCGGCGGGCGGGCCGAGGTCGAGCTCGGTGGCGTAGCGGTGCAGGCTCTCGCCCGGTGGGGCCACCCACTTGGGGTCGGGGTGGGCGGCGAACAGCTTGGCCTGCTCGGCGTCGGAGCGGAAGGCGCTGGTGACCAGCAGGTACAGGCCGGCGTCGCGGCGGGCGGCGGCCGCCATCCGGTCGAAGGCCATCGCCACGTCGGGCCGCATCGGCTTGCCCTGCCGGTAGGCGAGCGGCCCGCTGTAGCCGCCGCCGCTGGCGTAGGCGGCCCGCTCGAAGCTGCCGGCGTCGAGGGCCAGTTCGGCGGTGGCCCGCGCCCGCACCGGGATCGCGACACGGCGCCGGCGACCCGGCACGCTGACGTCGGGCCGTCCGCGCACCTTCACCGTCACGCGCGTGGTGCCGAACCCGGCGCCGGGGAAGCCGACTCCGATCCTGTCGGCAGGCACGCCGTTTCGGGCCGCCCCCCGGCCCGCCGCCGCCCGGGCCAGCGCCAGGAACGCCGCCTGCGACAGGTGCCTCGGGTTCGGCGCGCCGTCCCAGAGCACCGGCGGCTCGAACAGCCTGCCGTAGTGGTCGCGCATCACCTGCGCCGCCGAGATCGCCGCCAGATCCGCCGCCCTTTGATGCCGCCCCTTCGCCCCGAGCGCCTGCCCGAACGCGAACAGCAGCGACAGCCCCACCAGCAGCGCCGCCACCACCCCGAGCAGCAACAGCGACGCCTGCCCCGCTTCCCGGCCCCGTCTGTGATCGCCGATCGGCCGCATCGACACTCACACTCCCGGCGACCGCGTAACGGCTCAAGACCCGGGCGCTACAAGTCAGGCACGGCCGTGTGACAGGCAGCGCGCCGGGCCGCGACGCTCCATGCCGGCCGCCCGCGGCTGATCGGATAGGGTCGCATCGTGAGGCTGCGACCCGGCGCACGAGTCGCGATCGTCGGCGCCGGCCCCGGCGGCCTCACCGCCGCGAAGCACGCACTGGAGGCCGGCTTCGATCCGGCGGTCTTCGAGGCGAGCGACGACCTCGGGGGCCAGTGGTACACCACGGCCCGCCACAGCGGGGTGTGGCCGGGGATGCACACGAACACGAGCCGCGCGATGACCGCGTTCTCGGACTTCCCCGGCCCCGCCGACCTTCCGCTGCATCCCTTGGCGGAGCAGATTCATGACTACCTGCACGCCTACGCCGACCGTTTCGGCGTCAGCGAACGGATCCGGCTGCGGACGCCCGTCAACCGGCTCTCACCCGCCTGGGAGATCGACGGCGAGCGCTTCGACGGGGTGGTCATCGCCTCCGGGCGGTTCCGCAAGCCGCACATCGCGCCGGGTCTCGGCGCGTTCGGCGGCGAGGTGATCCATGCCTTCGAATATCCGGGCGCGGAGCCGTTCCGCGGCCGGCGCGTGCTCGTCTACGGCAACGGGATCAGCGGGCTCGAGATCGCCTCCGACCTCGCGGCGGTCACCCCGGTCGTGTCCGCCTTTCGCAAGCCCCGCTACGTGATCCAGAAGGTGGTCGACGGCGTGTCGTCGGACTGGCAGTGGTACACGGCCTTCGGAGCGCTCGAGCGCCGTCTGCTGCCGCGTGACGAGGTGGGCAGGCGCCTGCGCGAGCGGGTGCTGCGCGTCGCCGGCAACCCCGCCTCCTACGGCGCACCGGAGCCGCTCGGCGACTTCTTCGCGGCGGGCATATCGCTGTGCCAGGACTACCTCGCGCAGGTGGCCAATGGGAGCATCACCTGCCGGCCGGCCGTCATCGCGATCGACGGGACCACGGTCGAGTTCACCGACGGCTCGACCGAGACGGTCGACGCCATCATCTGCGCGACCGGCTACGAGATCGACCTCCCCTACCTCGATCCCGCGGTGCGGGCCCTGCTCGGCCCCGAGCTCACCCTCTACCAGCGGACGCTGCATCCCGACCTGGAGGGTTTCGGCGTGATCGGCCAGTTCCTCGCCCAGGGGCCGTACTTCCCGCTGCTCGAGCTGCAGGCCCGCTGGATCGTCGCGCTCTGGGCCGGCGACGTCGCCCCGCCCGACACGCAGGTCATGCGGCGCGCGATCGCCCTGCCCCCGCCCGCGCTGGATGCCCACAACGTGCTCGCGATCACGCTCGCCAAAGAGCTGGGCGTCGCGCCCGACCTGCTGGCGCGCCCGGAGCTCACCGAAGCGCTGCTGTTCGGACCGCTGCTGCCGCCGCGCTACCGCCTCGACGGGCTGGGAGCGCGTGCCGATGCCGGCTAGCATTTCGCCGAGCAGCTCGCCGCCTCGCCACGCGCGCCCGTCGATCCCGCCGACGTCGAGGCGCTGCGCGACTTTGGATTCGATGTGGCGGCTGACCTCGTCACGAGGATGGCGCCGCGGTGAGCGTCAGCCCGGGTACTCAAGCTCGCCCGCCCGGATCGGCTGCTCGAGCCGGTTCTCCGGGGGGGCGAGCGGACAGGCCCAGCTCGGGTCGTAGGCACAGGAGGCGTTGTAGGCGTAGTTGAAGTCGAGCACCACCTCGCCGCCCTGGCCGGCGGCGTCGAGCCCGCGCCCGAAGGTGCCCTTGGCCGTGTCGGTCAGGTAGCGCCCGGCGCCGTAGGTCTCCTGTCCCGCGGTGGCGTCGCGAAAGGGCAGGAAGAGACCGCCCGCGTAGCCCTCCATCCAGAACAGGGTCAGATCACCCCAGGGAAGCCGCAACAGGCCGGCGCGGCGATACCGGAGCACGCCGTCCTCGCCCCCGGTGTCGATCTCGAGCCGGTCGGCCGAGGCCGGTGGCTCGAGGCGCGCGCGGACGATCGCCCCCGGTTCGTAGTCGAAGTAGGCGAGACCCCGAAAGCCGGAGCGCTGTTCGTCCGTGAGGGCTGACTGGGGGTGGTCGCGAAAGAGCTCGTCCCGGCGGCGGCGGAACTCGTCGGCTCCCGCCCGGCCCGCCCGCGGCTCCGACAGGTAGATCAGCGCCACGCGGCGCCGGTAGTCGGCGAGCTCCAGCGCTGGATCCATCGGCACTCAGCCGCCGACGTAGTCCACGTGCCACCACTCGTTGGGGCCGTGGACCTTCGTCCAGCCGTACTTCCACCCGATCTGGTCGATCACCTCTCGCATCTCGGGACTGGCGAGGTCGACCGCGATCCCCGATTCGTGCGAGGAGGTCCCGGGCGGGTTGGCCGGCGCGCCGTAGCCCGCGAGGAAGGCCTGGTAGAGGCCGGCCTGCTGCTCGGCGGTTCGGTAGGCCGAGAGCGAGCCGGCTGGATACAGGTCGACCCCGTACACGCTGAGGGACTCGGCCCGCATGGAGTTCCAGGCGGAGGCGGCGCCGGGCAGCAGGGGCAGGTCGCCGTAGGGCGAGGGCACGTAGCCCATGCCGGGCGGCACCGTGGCCGCCGGCGTGGAGGCCGCCACCGCGGAGCCGGTGGTGCTCGACGTCGCGGTGCCCACCGTCGCGGGCGGCGACACCGCGGCCGTCCCGGAAGCGAGCGCGGCGGCGCCCTCGTCCACGGTCGGCACGTACAGGGTCGTGCCCTGCAGCAGCCCCGCGTCCTCCGGCAGGCCGTTGTAGACCGCCACGGTGCGTGCGGTCAGGCCGTTGGCGGCGGCGATCGACCACAGGCTCTGGCCGGGCTGCACCGTGTGCGGAACCGCCGCGAGCGCACTGGAGGTAGCCAGGATCGCTCCGGCCAGCGAGCAGGTCAGCGATCCCCCGATGGCCCTGCGCAGCACTCGATCTCCCCTCAGCCCAATGGTCATTCGCCCGTTCCCAGAGGGACTTTCGGGCGCCGGAGCGGGGCCCCTCTTGCGGCTCGGCGCCTGAAACGATCCGCCCACGGCCCGCCGTACCGCAACTGCAGGGCCGCGGACCTGTTTGGGGCAGACAGTGTCCAGACCCGACCGCCCGGAGGTCCGATACCGATGAAGCGCTTCGCCCGCATGCCGTCGCCGGCGATGGTGGTGGCCTGCCTCGCCCTGTTCGTCGCCCTGAGCGGCGTCTCCTATGCCGTCGCCACGATCGGGTCGAACGACATCATCAACGGCTCCATCCGCAACCCCGACTTCAAGGACGGCACCCTGCGCGGACAGGAGGCGAAGCTCGACGGCTTCGGGCCGAACGCGATCAAGGAGCAGGTGCTCGACGCCGCCAAGCTCGACAAGGTGACCGCGGCCGGTGTGGCCGACGGGGTGGCCCGTCACGCGGTGATCTCCAACGCCGGCGCCGCGGTGCGCAGCCGTGGCGTGACCGGGGCGAGCCAGACCGGTCCGGGCCAGTACCAGGTGGTCTTCGACTCCGACGTACGCGCCTGCGCCTACTCGGCGACCCTGGGCGACGAGTCCGCGGCCGGGCCCGGCAACGGCCAGATCTCTGTCACGTCGGCGGCCGCGAACATCAACGGCGTGCGGGTGGTCACCCGCGACAGCGCGGGCGCCCTCGCCAACCGCTCCTTCCATCTGATCATCTCCTGCTGATCAGCCGGGTCCGGCGTCTACCTCCTGACCGTCAGCCGGTCGCCGTCGGCGGCGGTGATCTCCCACGCGTGGCCGGCCCGGTCGCCCTCGGCCCCCAGCACGAGGCGGTCCTCGTCCAGCGACCAGGACCCCGTGCTCTCCTCGGGGAGATCGACGGGCCCGGGGGAGCTCTCGGTGTAGGTGCCGTCGGGTAGCAGCTCGAAGGACGTCCGCCCGCGTGAGCGCGGGAAGTCATAGCCCTCCGGGCGGAACACCATCTCGTCGTCGGTGTCCTCCTCGTGGGAGTGAACCCAGCGGCGCTGCACCAGCGTGTCGCGGTACCCGGCCATGCCGGGATGATCTCAGAGCCCGGCCAGCTTCTTCCTCGGCCCGGCCAGCGTCGCGTTCATGCGAGCGACCTGCCCCGCCGTGAACATGAACATCGCCGTGTCGTCGACGTAGTCCATGTAGTTCATGAACATGTCCCCGCTCGGACCGTTGTTGCACGTGATGTTCGGGAACTGCGGCTTGCCGCCGTTCGACTGCCGGGCGGGCGGGGTGTCGGCGACGAAGTCGTTGCCGCTGCAGTCGTTGCGGTCGCCCCAGATGTGGCGCAGGCCGAGGAAGTGCCCGACCTCGTGCGTCGCGGTACGCCCCTTGTTGAACGGCGGGTTGACCCTGCCGCGGCTGCCGAAGGCGCTGTAGAGGATGACCACGCCGTCGGTCTTCGCGGGCCCGCCGGGGAACTGGGCGTAGCCGAGCAGGTTGTTGCCGAGGTTGCAGACCCACATGTTCAGGTAGCGGTCGGTCGGCCACGGGTCGACCCCGGCCGTCCGCGCCGACTTCACCCCGTTGTCGACCCCGAACGAGGTCGCCGTGGTGGCCGTCCGGGTGATGCCCGAGGTCTGTTTGCCGTCCGGGTCCTTGGTGGCCAGGGCGAACGCGATGTTGGAGTCGATGACGAGGCTCTTCCAGACCGCCGGCACCTTGCGCCGGTCGGGGTTCTTCGCGCGGAAGTCGCGGTTGAGGACGGTGATCTGGCTCTTGACCTGAGCGTCCGAGATGTTCTCCTCGTCGGTCTGGTACACGACGTGGACGACCACGGGCAGCGTGATGAGCTTGGCCGTCACCCGCGTGGCCTCGCCGGAGTCGACGATCTTCCGCGTCTGGTCCTCGGCCCGCAGTCGCCGGCCGCGGTACGCGGGCTCCGTCTCTGCGAGAAACTCGTGGACAACCATCTGACCGCACGAACGGGACCTCGTCTGCTCCGGGCTCATGCCACTCCTCTGTTCGGGGCCGGATCTGCAGCGGGATGCGCTGGGCCGACCCTAACTCGATGTGGCATCCGTAACAATCTCCGGGTCCATGGAGTGGATCGACGAGGCTGACGGCGTCTTCCGCGGCGGAGGCGTGAAGGGCATCGCCCTGGCCGGCGCCCTCGAGGGCTTCGCGGCGCACCCCACCAAGCCGGTGCAGCGCTGGGTGAACGTGGCGGGCGCGAGCGCCGGGGCGATCATCGCCTGCTACCTCGCGATCGGCAAGAACGCGGAGCAGATGACGGCGCTCCTGCGGGAGACCGATTTCGCACGCTTCCGGGACTTTCCGCGCGGCAGCGCGGCTCTGGGCCTGGCCAACCTCCCCTACCGCCACGGCATGGCTCGGGGACGTGCGTTCGAGCGCTGGTTCGACGAGGTGCTCGAGGGGGCGACCTTCGCTCAGGTCGCCAAGGAGCCGGAGGGCGGCAAGGAGCGCGACTGGCGGCTGAAGCTCATAGCGGTGGACGTGACCAGGCGCGACCTGCTCGTGCTGCCCGACGACCTCGATCGCTACCTCACGCCGGGCAACTCGACCCCGATCGATCCCGACGGCTTCCCGATCTCCCGGGCCGCGCGGATGAGCATGTCGATCCCCTATTTCTTCGAGCCCGTCCAGCTCGAGCACCGCGACGGTGGGCGATCGGTGATCATCGACGGCGGCACGCTCTCGAACTTCCCCGTCTGGCTGTTCGATGTGGATCCGGCCAAGGTGGGCCGGCCACCCGCGCGCCCGACCTTCGGCTTCACGCTGACCGGCGGCCGCGGCTTCGGTGCCAACGCGGGGCTCATGCGCCGGATCGTGCCCTGGTCCGCGCGTTTCGCCGTCGACATCTTCGCCACCGCCCAGGAGGCATGGGACGAGCGCTTCGTCACCAGGTCGACGCGTGTCCGGACGCTGCCGGTCGACGCCGCCGACGTCGCCACGACCGAGTTCAGGCTCTCGCGGGCCCGCCAGGAGCTGCTGCTCGAGAACGGGCGGCGTGCGGCGCGCGAGTTCCTGGACGGCTTCGAGCTCGAGGACTACATGAACACCTACCACGCCCAGCCGGCTCAGCCTGCGAAGGACCCCGCCGGCCAGGGCCCCCCGCCGTAGCGTTCGATCACCGGCCCCGGGGGCGGCGTCACCGGCCCGAAGAGGTCGGTCTCGACCACGGTGCCGGGAAACAGCCGGGCGAACGGGTCGCCGGCGAACCGCGACCGGTCGCGCGCCACGGTCACCGCCCCGGCGCACAGGCTGGCGTCGAGGGCGAAGCTGGACAGGCAGATCAGGGCGTCTCCGAGCAGGGGAATCCACCAGGTCAGGGCGTCGCGGCGCGCCTGCTGCACCTCAGGCTCGTCGTAGCGCAGGGCGGCTCGCTTGTCGGGAAGCGCGCACACGTGTGCGTACGCGGGCACCCCCCCGCCGGCGCGGCGAGGCAACGGGGATCGATCCGCAGCCTGCGACCGCCCTGGCTGCGGTCGGCGCTCAGGGTCTCGCCGTCGAAGAAGACGTGGGCGAAGCCTGGATCGCTCACTCCGGCGGGGGCTCCCAGTCCTCGCGGATCTCCCGGGTGATGTCCCGCATATCGCGGCGCAGCTCCTCCAGGGTGGGCCGGCCCCAATACCAATAGCCGTTGTAGGACCGATGGATAGTCAGGTCGGGAAAGAGCGAGAAGGCGGCGGGCCGGTAGGGCATGTGGACCGAGTCCGTGCTCTCGAGCAGGCCGAGCTGCCGAATCCAGGCGCGTTCCGCATCGGAGAGGAAAGTCCAGCGCGCGCCGAGGCCCGCGCGGAACGCGGCCTGGACCTCGGGCGGGTCGACGCTGACCACGACGATGCGCGAGTAGGCCACCTCGGCCTCCTCCTGGAAGTGCGTGAGCTCCCGCAGGTGGCGCTGCTCCTTCGGGCACCACCAGCCGCGGGAGGTCAGGAGAACGAGCGGATCGCCCCCCGCAAGCTCCGACAGCCGCCGATCGCGTCCCGTGTGGTCGGGGAGGCCGAGGTCGGGAAAGCGCTCGCCCGGCTGCGGGCCGTTCACGAAAGCAGCCGCCGCGCGAAGGTAGGCTGGGGGACCCTCACGAGACCCACTATCGCCTCCGGAGATGACCGAACTGTTACGGCCGGGGCGGATCAGTGACTCAGGGCATTAGTCCACGGCCAGCATGACGTCGGAGGCCTTGACCAGCGCGGTCACGCTGCTTCCCTCGGCCAGTCCGAGCTCCTCGACCGCCTCCACGGTGATGGAGGCCACCAGCCGCTGCCCGGCCACCTCGAGCTCGACGTTGGCGATCGCCTCGCCGCGACGGATCCCGCGAACGGTCCCCTCGAGCTGGTTGCGTGCGCTGATCTTCATGACCTGGTCCCCTCTTTCGATGTCATCACGAGTCGCGTCGAGGCTGCTTTCCAGGAGGCGGCGACCGTCGCGCCGGTGCCGATCCCCAGCTGCTCGGCGGCCAGGGTGGTGATCTCCGCGGCCAGCGGCTGAGGGCCGGCGAGGCCGAGCCGCACGCGGTTGCCGATGGTAGTCATCGACAGCACCTCGACCGTCAGGCGGTTCTGGGCCGAGCCGTGCCGCCTCTCGTCCGCGGGCTCGATGGCGATCTCCCAGGGGTAGATGCTCACCGCCACCTCCCCCTCGGCCGAGTCCGGGCTCACGACTTCGCCGCCCCCGTCGAGGGTGACGTGCGTGAGGCCGTCGGCCTCGCGCCGTGCGGTGCCGCTGAGGACCACCGCTCCGGTGAAGTCGGCGACGAAGGCCGACCGGGGGGCGGCCGCGAGCTCGCTGGGCGTGCCCTCCTGCACCACGCGGCCCGCGTCGATGATCCCCACCCGATCTCCGAGCTGGGCCGCCTCCGAGAAGTCATGGGTCACGAACAGCGCGGGCGCCGCGCTGGTGCGCAGGATCGCGGCCAGCTCCCGCGCCGCGCCCGCACGGGTGCGGGCGTCAAGCGCGGACAGCGGCTCGTCGAGCAGCAGCACCTCGGGCTCGCGGGCGAGCGCCCTGGCCAGCGCCACCCGCTGGCGCTCCCCGCCGCTGAGCCGACCCGGGCGGGCCTCCGCCCGGGCTCCGAGCCCGAAGCGGTCGAGCAGCTGCGAGGCCCGCGCCCGACGTTCGCTGCGCCGGCGCTCTCTCATCGGATAGGCCACGTTCTGCCAGGCGCTCAGGTGCGGAAAGAGGGCGTAGTCCTGAAACACGTAGCCGCAGCGGCGGCGCTCGGCGGGCACGTCGACGTTGCGCGCGGTGTCGAGCCACGTCTCCCCGTTGGCCTCCACCCGACCCTCGGCCGGGTGCAGCAGCCCGGCCGCGACCCTGAGCAGGCTCGTCTTCCCGGCCCCGGACGGTCCGGCCAGGGCCAGGCATTCGCCCGGCGCCACCGCCACCTCGACGTCGAGCTCGAGCGCGCCGATCCTCGTGCGAGCGCTGACGCTCAGCACCGGCGGGCGTTACTCCGCCTGCCAGCCGCCAAACGCATCACCGCCCTGGACGAGCTTGACCGAGAGCAGGATGGCGGCGGAGACCGCCACCAGCACCGCCGAGAGGGCGAGCGCGGACTCGAAGTCGGTGGAGAAGCGGTCATAGATGGCGAGCGGGACGGTCTGGGTGATCCCCTCGAACGACCCCGCGAACATCAAGGTCGCGCCGAATTCTCCCAGCGCACGGCCGAGAGCCAGCGCCGTTCCCGCGGCGAGCCCGGGGAGGGCCACGGGGATCATCACCCGCAGAAAGCCGCGTGCCTCGGACGCCCCGAGCGTGCGTGAGGCGTCGAGGAGCGAGCGCTCCACCGCCGCGAACGCCGCCATCGCCTGGCGGACGTAGAACGGCGAGGCCACGAAGGTCAGCGCCACCACCACCCCGGCGGTCGTCAGCGACAGCTCGATGCCGCCCGCCTCGAGGGCGCCGCCGAGGATCCCCGCCGGGCCGACGGCGGCCAGCAGCGCGATCCCGGCCACCGCCGGGGGCAGCACGAGCGGGAGCTCGATCAGCGTGACGACCACGGCCTTGCCCCTGAACGAGCGCGTGGCCAGGAGGTAGGCCGCCGGCGTGCCCACCAGGAGGATGATCGTGATGGCGGCGGCCGTGGTGCGCAGGCTGAGCCAGAGCGCGTCGAGCGCCCCCGGCTCACCCAGGCTGGCGATCAGGCCGCCCGGGCTGGAGTCGACGAAGATCGCCACCACCGGGAGGGTGAGAAAGGCCAGCGCCGCCGCCAGGCAGGCGCCGAGCAGCGCCGCGAACCAGCCGGAGCCCCTCACGGCGCAGCGCCGAAGCCCGCCTCCTGGAGGGCGGTGGCGCAGTCGCCCTCGGTGAGGCCGTCGACGAACGCCCGGGCCAGCTCGGGCTCCTGCGCCTCCGCCACCGGGGCAGCGCCGTAGGTCACGTTCGGCTCGAGCTCGGCCGGCAGCTTGACGGCCTTGAGCTCACCGTTGGTGGCGTTCACGTCGGTGACGTAGACGAACCCGGCGTCGGCTGCGCCTTGGATCAGCTTGCCGACGATGCCCTTCACGTCCGGCTCGTTGGAGCGCACGTTCGCCAGGATGGCCTTCTCCTGCGCCGGAGGCAGCTTGGCCAGCGTCTCGCGCGTGTACGAGCCGATCGGCACCGACTCGGAGCCGACCACGAGCGTCGTACCCTCCTCGGTCAGGCCGTCGAGCGACCTGATCGAGGAGTCCTTGGGCACCGCGAGCACGAACTCGTTGGTGGCGAACTCCACGGGCTTGTCGAGCAGGTCGTCGGCGTAGAGCTCGTCCGGGAGCTTCATATTGGCGGCCGCATAGGCGTCCACCTTTGCTCCCTGGCGGATCTGAGCGGCGAGCTCGTCGGAGCCGGCGAAGGAGAGCTTCACATCGGCGTTCTCCGCCTCCCCGAACTGCGGAGCGCAGACCTCGAGCGCCTCGGTCATCGAGGCGGCCGCCGACACCACCAGCCGCGTAGGGTCATCGGAGCCCCCGCCCCCGCCTCCGGTCTCGTTGCCGTCGTCGTCGCCGCATCCTGCGGCGGCCAACGTCAGGCAGGCCGCGATAAGCACCGTCGCCTTCTTCACCCGTCGCTTTTCTCGATCATCACCGACGTCGCCTTCACGGCGGCCGTGGCCGGAACGCCCGGCGCCAGGCCCAGCTCCTCGACCGCGTCCCGGGTGACCGCGGCCGTGACCAGATGCGGTCCCGCCTCGATCTCCACCAGGGCCATCACCCCGTCGACCTCCACCGAGCGCACCGTCCCCGCGAAGCGGTTTCGGGCCGACAGCGAGTCGCCCGCCCGGTGTCGGGCGGGCCGGGCGGAGAGCCGCTCGATCTCACGCTGAGAGACCCGCCGGCGGTTGGCCCGATCGCGTTTGGTGGTGAGCCTCCCCGAGCGCTCCCAGCGCCGCAGGGTGTCGGGGCTTACGCCGATTGCGCGCGCGGCCTCACCCAGCAGCAGCCCTTCGTCGGTCGCCATTGTTGCCTAAGCGTTGCATAGGTAAGACAGCGAGGGCGGCAGGACCGGCAGCGCGCGCGCTCGGCGGGCCCGACCGGAGGCGACACAGCGACGGCGGTCCGCGAGCGGTGTGGGCTTGCCTAGCCACGTTCGACACAGCGATCGGCCACCTCCGCAATCGCCCGGCCGAGCTCGCCGCGCGCCTCGCGGCCGCCGAGCGCCAGCTGCGCCCCCACGCGCGCCTCGGGCACCGGCAGGGCACCGGGGAAGCCGGGCGGCCCGTGAGCGCCCGCCCGCTGCGGATCGGGCGATGGCCCGGGACCGCCGAGCGCCGTGCCCGCCGAAACCCGGGCATCAGGCTCGGGAAGCGGGTCCGCCCCCGCGGGCTCGACTCCCGACGCCGCCGAGGATCCCGAGACCTCGACGGGCTCCGCCGGCTCGGTCCTGCGGGCGCGGTTGGTAACGACGACCGGCTCCACTCCCAGCCGTCGCAGGCATTCGGTCGCCACCCTTGTCAGGGCGGGCTCGACCGCCGGTGTGGCCACCAGGACCGTTCGGTCGGCCAGCGACGCGGAGGCGCCGCCCAGCGAGGTGGACCCGGCGTCCAGCACCAGCGGCGCAAGGAGGCGGGAGCTGTCGGCCAGGGCGAGCTGGTCGGGGCTGTCGACCAGGCAGAGCCTGCCCACCGCGCGGGTGGCCACGCCGGGGGCCGCCGCCAGCGCCCGGGCCAGCTGCGCGGCGGCTCGCGTGGCGAGCGGGATGCCCCCAGCCTCCGCCTCGCAGGCGACGGCCGCCGCTCCGCCGGGATCGCGGGCCGCGAGCTCGGCGGCGAGCGCCCGAGCCACGACCGTTGTTCCGCATCCGCGCGCCAGGCCGAAGACCGCCACCACCGGACGCGGCGCTGCGAGCCCGAGGGAGCGCTCCCTCGGCTCCGGCTCCGCGGGCTCCAGCAGCCACGCCCCGGCGGCCGAGATGGCCGCGGTCCAGGGCCGGCCTCGGCGGGCTTCCGGCCCCGCCGGCTCGGCGCGACGTCCAAGTACGGATACGGCGGCCTCGTCCCGCGCCGTCACGGCGCCTCCACCTCGGCCCGGGCCGTGACCTCGAGCCGCTCCGAAGCAGCGCGAAAGAGGGCCGGAGGGCGCAGTCGGACGGTCACCAGCCCGCCGCGTACGTCGGATCGCGCGCGGGCCCGAGACCAGCCGGGCAGGGCCTCCCGGACCGCCTGCTTCGGGTCCGCGCCCCCGGCGAGCGCGAGCGCGCCGGCCTCCGCGGCGGCGCCGGCCAGAACGCCCGCGTACCCGACAGCGAGAAGCTGAAGCCCCACGAGGCCGACGACCAGGAGCAGCGGCAGCACCCCGAGGAGCTCCACGCTCGCCTGGCCGCGTTGGCTCCGGCCAAGCCTGGATCCACCGGAGCTGGTGAGCGTTTCTGCGCCGGAGGCCGAGCCAGGCGCCGCCGGCGAGTGGAGCGAGGGTGAACCCTCGCGAGCGAGCAGGTGGCGCATGGCGACGGCATTCCGGCGAAGAAACGCCGGCAGAATCGGTGGATCCAGGCCAAGCCGCCTCATCCGCCGCCGCCCAACGACGACGTGGCCGACACCCGCACCGGCGTGCTCCAGCGCTGCACGATCAGGGGCACACGCACCGAGACGCGCACTCCGCCCCTCGCGGGGGTCGAGACCTTCAGGTCACGCTCGAGCGCCTCCGGCAGCGCGCTGCGGGCCGCTCGCTCGGTCCTGCCCCCGACGGTCTCGGCCCGTGCGGCCGTCCGGGCCGCCGCGGCGCAGAGCCACAGCGTGTGCCCAGCCAGCATGAGCTGCCAGGCCAAGAGGCCCGCGAGGAGGACGAAGGGCAGCATGGCCACGAGCTCGACCGATGCCTGCCCCTTCTCGGGCGCGCGTGCGAGGCGGGAGCTGAGGCCGTGAAGCGGCATGCTCCAAGGGTGGGGCGGCGCGCGTGACGGGACAAGACGCGGGGGCTACAGGAGGGTTACGGGAGGGTGAAAAGACGCGCCCAGCGGAGAGCGCAGGGCCGCCGGTCGCGGCCGCAGGCGGTCGAGCTACTCGTAGCTGCGGTAGCGGTTCCAGGCCCAGAACAGCCCGTAGGAGGCCAGCGCGAGCAGCGCAAACCAGACCAGGATGCCGGCGCCGCCCGCGCCGAAGAGGCGGTCCGTGGCGGTGAAGGTGAGGAGGGCGAGCCCCAGCGATCCGTAGAGCCCGAGGCGCGTGGAGGACTCGAGCGACTGCAGGTCGACCCGATACTGGTGGTACAGGCGATATCCCAGCGCCGCGATCAGCCCGAAGAAGGCGACGGTGAGCAGGGTCAGCACGACATCGAGCGCGCTCCCCCCGCCCGGCAGCACGACAAGCGCCAGCGCGACGAGCGCGACGACCCCGAACTTCCAGGCGAATTGCATCGGGACGAAAGGCTAGATCACGGGGCCGGCGGCCGGGGGGCCAGGGCCAATCGGCCGCGGCGCGACGATGCTCCAGGCGGCGCCCGGCACCCCTCGCCCTACTTGATCGTCCCCGCGCTCACCAGCACCAGCACCAGCGCCCCCAGCACCAGCCGGTAGGCGACGAAGATGCGGGTCGAGTGGTTGGCCAGATACCGGAGCAGGAAGGCGATCGCCGCGTAGCCCGTCACGAACGCCAGCGCGGTGGCCACCAAGAGGTCGAACAGCGAGGTGGTCTCCCCCTCCTCGCCGCTCAGGATCGAGCCCAGCTCGAGGACTCCGCTCAGGACCACGGCGGGCACCGACAGCAAGAAGGAGAAGCGGGCCGCCGCCTGTCGCTCGAGGCCGAGGAACAGGCCGGCGGTGATGGTGGCTCCCGAGCGCGACACGCCGGGGATCAGGGCCATCGCCTGGGCCAGGCCGATCGCCAGGCCGTCCCTTCGCTTGATCTGCTCGATCCCGCGCGTGCGGGTGCCCACCTTCTCGGCCAGCCAGAGCAGCAGGCCCAGCAGGATCAGCATCGTCCCGATCAGGTAGAGGTCGCGGGCCCCGGTCTCGATCTGATCCTTGAAGACCAGCCCGAAGATGCCGATGGGGATGGTGCCGAGGATGATGTACCAGCCCAGCCGGGCGTCGAGCTCGCCCCGCAGCTCGGGCGAGCGCAGCGAGCGCAGCCAGGCCAGCGAGATCCGGCGCAGGTCGTCGCGGAAATAGAGCAGCACGGCGGCCATCGTGCCGAGCTGGGTGACGGCGGTGAAGGCGGCGCCGGGGTCCTCCCAGCCCGCGAACGCGGGGATGATCCGCAGGTGCGCGGTGCTCGAGATCGGCAGGAACTCGGTGAGGCCCTGCGCGATCCCGAGGACGATGGCTTCGAGGAGCGACACGACCGCGGGAGCGTAGTGGTCGCTCCCCGGCCAGGCCCCTCCGACAGGCCGGTATCGTTCACGCCGATGCGGCTGCTCGCCTCGGCTCTCGTGCTCGCCACTTCGCTGGCTCTCGCCGCTCCGGCCTTCGCCTCCGACAACGGCGAGGGCCTGCTGGGCGAGACCGACGACCGGATCGTCACCTTCATCTCGCTCGGCGTGATCGTGTTCTTCGTCCTCGTGGTGATCACCGGCTCGGCGATTCAGGCCAAGCTGGACAAGCGCAAGCAGCAGCGCAAGGCGGCGGAGCTGCGCCGCCGCGTCGGCTGGTAACCCGCCAAGCGGCCCCAGAAAGGCGCATGGCCCCGGGGGGGCCGGGGCCATGCGCGCGAGGAGGGATCTGCACCGACCATGGTGGCGACTCGCCCGGCCTGGTTTGTGAACAGTCTGAGAACTGGCAGAGTTCGCCGCCATGGAGCCCGTGACCTACGAGCGCCGGGGCCCCGTGGCGATCGTCACCATCGACCGCCAGGAACGCCGCAACGCGATCGACGGCCCGACCGCGGAGCTCCTGGCCGCGGCCTACGACCGCTTCGAGTCGGAGGAAGACGCCCGGATCCTCGTCCTCGCCGGCGCGGGCGGCGTCGCCTTCTCCGCCGGAGCCGACCTCAAGGCGATCGAGAGCTTCGCCCCTCGCCTGGAGGATCCGCGCGGACCGCTCGGCTTCAGCCGGGTGATCGGCTCCAAGCCCGCTATCGCGGCGATCTCCGGCTGGTGCCTCGCCGGGGGCCTGGAGCTGGCGCTGTGGTGCGACCTGCGCATCGCCGCCGAGGGCTCACGGCTGGGCTTCCCCGAGCGGCGCTGGGGGGTGCCGCTGATCGACGGCGGCACCCAGCGGCTGCCCCGGCTGATCGGCCTGGGGCGGGCCCTCGACCTGATCCTCAGCGGCCGCATCATCGACGCCGACGAGGCGCTCTCCATGGGGCTCGTCACCGAGGTGGTGCCCGCCGGGGAGCACACCGAACGTGCCGTGGAGATCGGAACGGCGCTGGCCGGCTTTCCCCAGGACACCATGCTGGCCGACCGCCGCGCGGCGCTGGAGGGGATCGGGCTGCCACTCGAGGACGGCTTCGCGCTCGAGGCGCGCAACGGGCGTCCCACGCTGGAGACCGCCTGGCGCGGCGCCGCTCGCTTCGCGGGCGGCGAGGGCCGCGGCGGCGCGGGCGCCGGAGTCTGAATTGCCATAGTCAGCTGCTGTGAGCGAGCTCGCGATCGAGGTCTCCGACCTGCGCAAGTCCTACGGCTCCCTGGAGGCGGTGCGCGGCCTGTCCTTCGACGTTCGCCGGGGCGAGGTGTTCGGTCTGCTCGGCCCCAACGGGGCCGGCAAGACCACCACGGTCGAGATCCTGGAGGGCTATCGGAAGCGCTCGGCCGGGGACGTGCTGGTGCTCGGCCGGGACCCCGCGGAGCGCGACCGCCAGACCCAGGAACGCGTGGGGATCGTCCTCCAGAGCTGCGGCTTCTACCCGCGCGTGACCGTGCGGGAGGCCGTCGAGCACTTCGCCAAGGCCTACGCCCGGCCGCGAGACCCCCGCGAGACGATCACGCTCGTCGGGCTGGAGGAGAAGAAGGACGCGCTCACCCAGGACCTCTCGGGCGGCCAGCGGCGCCGGCTCGACCTCGCGCTGGCCCTGGTGGGCGACCCGGAGCTGCTGTTCCTCGACGAGCCGACCACCGGCTTCGATCCGGCGGCCCGCCGCGCCGCCTGGGGCGTTGTCCGCCGCCTCAAGGAGCTGGACAAGACCATCGTCCTCACCACCCACTACCTGGACGAGGCCCAGGCCCTGGCCGACCGGGTGGCGATCGTCAAGGACGGCCGCATGGTGGCCGAGGGTCCGCCGGACCAGCTCGGGCCGGGCAGCTCGCGCTACCGGGTCTCCTACCTCTCCGGCGGCCAGCGCGTCGAGCACCAGACCGACGACCCCACCGAGCTGCTTCACCGCCTGACGCGCGATGCCCTCGCCCGGGGCGAGCGGCTCGACGGGCTCGAGGTCACCCGACCGACGCTGGAGGAGATCTACCTCGAGCTCACCCAGGAGGCGGCCGAGTGAGCGCGTCCGCCCTGGCCTGGCAGCAGTTCCGCTTCGAGCGCAAGCTCTTCTGGCGCAACCCGAGCGCGGCCTTCTTCAACTTCCTCCTGCCCCTGCTGATCCTCGTGCTGACCGCGAGCGCGGTGGGGGGTGACGAGGACGTGCTCCAGGTGATCGTGCCCGGCATCGCGGGGCTCGGGGTGGTGGCCACCACCTTCACCTCGCTCGCCTTCAGCCTCACCTACCGCCGCGAGGAGGGCATCCTCAAGCGCATCCGGGGCACGCCGATGCCGGCCACGGCCTTTCTCTCCGGGTACATCGGCTCGGCCACCTTCAACGCGTTTCTCCAGGTGGGGCTGGTCGTCGTGATCGGGAACGTGATCTACGGCGTCGACTGGCCTCAGAACCCGCCCCTGCTCGTGGGCTTCACCCTGCTGGGCGTGGTCTGCTTCGCCGCGCTGGGCGTTGCCTTCTCGCACGCCATCCCGAACGAGGACTCCGCTCCGGCCTATACCAACGCGGTCTTCCTTCCGCTGATGTTCATCTCAGGCGTCTTCTACTCGACCGACGATCTGCCCGCCGTCCTCCGGGTGGTGGCGGAGGCGCTGCCGCTCACGCACCTGATCGACGGGATGTCGGAGGCGATCGTGGGCGGCTCCAACGATGCGGCGGCGGCCGCGGCGGCGGTCGCTGCCTGGACGCTGGTCGGGCTGTTCTGCGCCGTGCGCTTCTTCCGCTGGGAGTAGGCGGCGCGGACTACGACAGGAACGCGCGGACCTCGCGGTTGAACTCGTCCGGCGCCTCGAGGTTGGTCATGTGGCCCACCCCGGGGATGACCACGAGCCGCGCCCCCGGGATCCCGTCCTTCAAGGCTTTCGCCACCGGCAATGGTGCGCGCTTGTCGGCATCGGCGTAGAGGAGCAGCGTCGGGACGTCGACGCTCGGGAGCAGGTCACGCAGGTCGGCCTCGGCCAGGCCGCGCGACATTGCCCGCCAGCCCACGGGATGGAACTCGGCCAGCATCGCGACGACCTCCTCGACCAGCTCGGGCGCGGTGTCGTCGTCGAACAGCGTGGTGGCGAACTCCCGCGCGACCGGCTCGGGCTCCATCTCGGACCCGCGCAGCGCCCGCTGAAGCCGCGCCTCGACCTCCTCGGCGGGCATCGAGCCGGCCCAGCCGGCGTAGGCCGAGGCGAGCACCAGCGTGGCCGGCACCCCGGGGTGGCGCCCGAAGAGCTCGAGCGCCAAGGCGCCGCCGAACGACAGGCCAAGAACGTGCGGCCGCTCGAGGCCCAGGGCAGCGATGAAGGCGGCCAGGGAGTCGGCGTAGTCGGGCAGCCGCCAGGTCTCCGGCGGGTCGGAGGAGCCGCCGCTGCCCGGGGCGTCCCAGGCGATCACGGTGAACTCGTCGGAGAGCTCGTCCAGCTGGGGAAGCCACGCACGGCTGTCTCCGGGCGCCCCGTGCAGGAGGACCAGCGGCGGTCCGGAGCCGGCGCGGCGGAAGGCGACGGTGAGATCTCCGATCTGCCGGCTCTCGAGGCGCGGATCGCTCACAGCCGCAGCGCTTGCCCATGGCGGCGCAGCCAGGCCTCCCGCTCGCGCCAGGCCGGGTCGCGCGAGGCCAGCAGGCGCCAGAAGCGAGGCGAGTGGTCGGGCACCTCGAGGTGGGCGACCTCGTGCTCGACCACGTAGTCGAGAATCTCGGGCGGGGCCATCAAGAGGCTGTAGTTGAAGCTCATGCCCCCGCTGCTCGAGCACGAGGCCCAGCGCGTCCGCTGGCCGCGAATGGAGAGCTTCGTGTAACGCATGCCGGCCCGCGCGACCGCGGCGTCGAGCCGCCGCGCGACCTCCGGGCGGGCGCGGCGCCGGTACCAGGCCTCGAGCGCGTCGCGCAGGGCGTGCTCGCCGAGCGCCACGCGCAGCGTTTCGCCCCGGCGGGCCACGTGGGCCCGCTGCCGGCCGGGCTCGACCCGCACCCGCAGCGCGAGCCGCTCGCCCAGGTAGGGCACCGAGCCGCCGTTCTCGAGCAGGGGCGGCGGGAACTCCGCCCGGGCCTGCTCCATCCGCTGGAGCGTGCGCTCGATCCAGGCCTGCTTCTCGCGCACCAGGGGCTCGACCTTCCGCAGCGGAAAACGGTTCGGCACCACGACCTCCACGCCGTGGCCGTCGACGTGGATGCGGGCGTGGCGGGCTCGGCCGGAGCGGCGGATCCGGTAGGGGACCGCGGTCATCCGGCCTCGATCAGCGTCCCGGCGCCCGCGGAGGGAGGCCGGCCTTCGACCACCTCGTCGTAGACCGCGCCGAGGCCGGCGGCCAGCGCCGGCCAGGCGTAGCGGCCCCGCGCGACCTCGTAGGCCCGCTCGCCGCGGCGGTCGCGCTCGGCGTCGTCGTTCACCGCCTCGACCAGCGCGTCGGCCATGGCGGCCTCGTCGTCGGGCGGGACGAGCCAGCCGGTGTCGCTGTCGTCGATGATCTCCGCGGGGCCGAAGGCGTTGATGGCGACCGGCGGCAGCCCGCACGCCATCGCCTCCACCAGCACGGCGCCGAACTGCTCGCGGACCGAGGCCAGCACCATGATGTCGGCGGCGTTGAGGCCGTCGGGAAGGTCGTCGTGCCCGCGCCAGCCGGCGAGGAACACGTCGGGATCGCCCGTCTCGTGCACGACGTCAAGCGGGTGCTCTCCCTCCCACTCTCCCGGGAAGCCGCCGAGCAGCACCAGCGGCGCCGGGCGGTCGAAGCGCTCGCGCGCCCGCGCGTGCGCGCGGATCAGGAGCGGGATGCGCTTGACCTCGGTGTAGCGCCCCACGTACACCAGCACCGGGCCGCCGGCGCGGAAGGGCTCGAGGTCGGCCTCGGTGTAGGACACGCTCCCCGGCACCCCGGACGTGTCCCAGCCCCGCGGCTCCTCCACCAGCCAGCGGCGCCAGTGGGCCAGCCGCTCGGCCGGCGGCAACGGCCTGCGGTCGAAGCCCTCGGGGTCGAAGCCGTTGGGCGCCCACACGATCCGCTCCGGGTCGACCCCCAGCCGCTCGGGCACCCGGCGTACCGCGTCGGGCGACAGCACCAGCACGCGATCGCAGGACTGGGCCCAGCGGCGCAGGCGCTCCGCCCAAGCTTCGGCGTGATCCCAGCCGGCCGGAGGCCCCTCTTCGATCTCGTGCAGCATGAGCACCTCGGTGCCGTGCACGTGCCCGATGCGCGGCACGTCGGGGAAGGCCCGCTCGGCCGCCTCGTTCATGGGCGTGAGGTGGTGCAGGTGGAGCACGTCGGCGTCCGCCGCCCCGGCCGCGCGCAGGTGGTCGGTCCAGGTCGAGACCAGGCGCTCGTAGGTCGCGTCGTCGACCTTGGCGAAGACCCGGTCGGGAGCGTCGGGGCGGTCCTCGAAGGAGGGATGAAGGGGCGGGTCTGCGGCCAGCGGGTCGGGCGCCTCCATGGCCGCGGTGTAATCGAGCGCCTTCACGTCGAGGCCGGCGAAGAAGGTGCCGGCGTTCGACTCCTCGCCCGGCGCTCCCAGCGAGCCGCAGGCGATCGTGGGCCGCCAGCCCGCGTCGGGCAGCGAGCCGGCCAGGTAGCGCACCACCTGGGCCGAGCCCCCGCGAGGGAAGAACATCAGGCCCATCACCACGTTTCGCACGGCGTGAGACGCTAGCGGTCGCGCCGGACCGGGCTCAGACGATCGCCCCCACCGCGCCGCCGTCCACCGACCAGGCCGCGCCCGCCACGTCGGAGGCAGCCGCCGAGCAAAGGAAGGTGATCACCGCCGCGATCTCGCCCGCGGCGGCCATCCGGCCGAGCGGCGGGCGGGAGCGGGTGGCGGCCAGCACCTCGTCGCGTGTCTTGCCGCTGCGTTCGGCGATCTGGTCGGCCAGGCCGCCCGCGCCGGTCCAGAGCTCGTCCTCCACCGCGCCGGGAGCCACGGCGTTCACCAGCACGCCGCGGCTGGCCCAGGCGTCGGCGAAGACCCGGCTGAGCGAGAGCTGGGCCGCCTTGGTCACCGAGTAGCAGGCGTCCAGGGTGGCCGAGGGCCGCTTGCCGGACGAGGAGCTCACGTTCACGATCCGCCCACCGCCGGCCTCGGCCATGACCGGCGCGAGCGCGGTCATCAGGCGCATCGGGCCCATCACGTGCAGGTCCCACTGCTCCTGCCAGTCGTCGTCGCTCAGCTCCTGCGGCGGCCGGGCCCGGCTGGTGCCCGCGTTGTTCACCAGCGCCCAGGGCGGACCGTCGCAGGCGGCGAGCACCCGCTCGCCCGCGTCCGGGTCGGTCACGTCGAGGCGGACATCGCCGCCGCTGCGGGCCACGGACAGCACGCGCGCCCCCTCCTGCGCGAGCATGCCCGCCGTGGCCGCGCCGATCCCGCGGGAGGCGCCGGTGACGACGCAGAGCTTGTCCTTCAAACCGAGATCCACGAGATGGCCGATTTCTAATCCGCGTGCTCGCGGGGGCGCGTCAGACCGAGCTGGGCGGCGACCGCGGACGAAGCCGATAGTGGATGAACTATCGGCGAGGACGTGGGGGCCGATCCAGCGACGGTATGGCGCGTCATCCGTGGGTGCGGGGGTTGGGAATCGGTCATCTGGGAGATGATCGCCGAATGAAGTCGCACACGGTCTACCGCACCTTCGAGACCGCCGAGCGCCGCGAGTTCATCCGCATCACCGAGGACGTGCAGGCGGCGGTGGACGACGCCGGCATCGCCGAGGGCCTGGCGCTCGTGGCCGCGATGCACATCACCGCGGCTGTGTGGATCAACGACGACGAGCCCGGCCTCCACGAGGACACCCTGGAGTGGCTGGACAAGGTGGCTCCGCCGAGCTGGAAGGAGCCGGCCAACGAGGTGGCCGGTGAGCTGCTGCCCGATCCGGGCGACTACCGCCACCACCGCGGCGGGGAGGACAACGGCGACGCCCACCTGAAGAACCTCCTCGTGCACCACCAGGTGATCGTCCCGGTCACCGAGGGACGGCTGGACCTCGGGCCCTGGCAGGCGATCTTCTACACCGAGTTCGACGGCCGGCGCCCGAAGCGGATGATCATCAAGGTGTTGGGGGAGTAGCGCCCTCCGCGCCGTACACCTCCGGGTTCGCACAGTCCGGCATCCGCTCGCCCGCCAGCCCGGCGAGCAGGTTGTCCACCGCCATGTCGGCCATCCGCTCCCGGGTGGCGCGGTCGGCGGAGCCGATGTGGGGCACCACCAGCAGGTTCGGGGCCTCGAGCAGCGGATGGTCGCCGGGCAGCGGCTCGGGGTCGGTCACGTCGAGGGCCGCGCCAGCGATCGCGCCCTCGTGCAGAGCCCGGACCAGGGCATCGGTGTCGACCAGCGGGCCGCGGGCGGTGTTGATCAGGTAGGCGCCCGGCTTCATCGCCGCCAGGGCCTCGGCGCCGACCAGCCCTCGGGTGGACGGGTTGAGCGGGGCGTGCAGGGTCACGAAGTCCGACCGCGCCAGCAGCTCCTCCAGCTCGATCCCGCCCTCGCCTCCACTGTGCAGCAACTCGCAGCCGAACCCCTCGCAGCGGCGGGCCACCGCCCGGCCGATGCGCCCGAAGCCCACGATGCCCACCGTCGCCCCCTGCAGGTCGCGCCCGAGCAGCAGCCCGGGCTCCCAGGTGCGCCACTCGCCGCGGCGCACGTAGGCATCGCCCTCCGCGATCCGCCGTCCGATACCGAGCATCAGGGCCAGGGTCAGGTCGGCGGTCGAATCGGTCAGCACGCCGGGCGTGTTGCCCACCGGAATGCCGCGCTCGCTGGCAGCATCGGTGTCCACGTTGTCCACGCCCACGGCGTAGTTGGAGATCGCCCGCAGGTCGGGGGCCGCGTCGAGCAGGCCTCGGTCGACCGGGTCGGTGAGCAGCGAGAGAAGGCCTTCCACCGGCGCCGTCCGCGCGCGCAGCTCCTCGGCCGATGGAGGCAGCCGCTCCTCCCAGACCTCCACGTCGTGCTCGGCCCCGAGACGCTCCAGAGCGTCGCCGGGCAGGCGACGGGCGACGAACACCCTCACCGCAGATACGCTCCCGCACCGTTCTGGGTAGGCATGAGTCGGGGAGCATGGCACGGGCTGACAACACGGCGCGGGAGGCCGGGCGGGCGGTGGCCACCGTCGCTCTGGTCGCCAACCCCGGTTCCGGGACCTGCGACCCCGACGAGATCGCGCAGCGGCTGCGCTCGCTCGGCGCCGAGCTGGAGTGCTTCGGGATCGAGGCGATCGAGGCGGCGGTGGCGAGCGGCGCGGACCGCGTGGCCCTGGCCGGCGGGGACGGCAGCATCGCCCCCGCAGCCGCGGCCGCAGGAGAAGCGGGTGTGCCCCTGGCCATCATCCCGGCGGGCACGGCCAACGACTTCGCCCGCGGGCTGGGGCTGCCGCTCGAGATCCTCGCGGCCTGCCGGCTGGCGGTCCAGGGCACGGAGACCAAGGACCTGGAGCTGGGTTGGATCGAACCGCTCGAGGGCGAACGACGCCCGTTCGTGAACGTGGCCAGCGCGGGCCTGCCCGCCCCCGCGGCGCGGCGGGCCAGCTCGTGGAAGCGATACCTGGGGCCGGTCGGCTACGCGGCCGGTGCGCTGGCCGCCGGGGTGACCGCCCGCGCCGTGCCCTGTCAGGTCCACTGCGGCGAGCAGCCACTGTTCGCCGGCGATGCGTGGCAGGTCACCCTGGCGGCGTCGGGCGCCTTCGGCGCCGGGTCGCACATCGAGGAGGCCGATCCGCTCGACGGGGAGCTGGAGGTGGTGGCGGTGGCCCGCGGGCCCCGCCCCGGCCTGGTGGCGCTGGCCTACCGCCTGCGCAGCGGGCGTCTCACGCGTCACCCACGCGCCCGCCACGCGCGCTGCGCCGCCGCCGAGGTCAACGTGCCGGAGGGCACGGAGTACAACGTGGACGGCGAGGTGCTCGAGGTGGGCCCGGCCCGCTTCTCGGCCCGGGCCGGCGCCTTCCGCCTGGTCACCGGATGAGGCGCGCGGTGCCGGCACTCGTCCTGGCGGTCGCGCTGGCGGTGCCGTCGGGCGCCGCGGCGCAGGGCGGCACGACAGCTCCCGACCCTACGAGGGCTTCCCGGACCGGCCCGCCCTTCAGTGAAGTGGGTCCTCGACACCGCCGTGAGCGTCCGCCGGCGGCGCCTGGGCGGGCGGCCTGCCCGACCCCGCGGCCGCCCCGCAGGAGTTCGGTCTGTGGATCGCCGATGTGGAACGTCCAGCGCCCGACAACCGCTCGCGCTACCAGCAGTACCTGGACGACGCCCGGTCGCTGGTCGGACAGGTCTGCCCGCCGCCGGTGATCAACGACACCGAGGCTCCCGCGCCGGCGGTCCGGATCGCCCGCCGACAGCGCCCCCTGCGCAGGGGAGGCATGCTGACCGGGCGGGTGGGCTGCCCGGTCGAGGCCTGCCTGGCGGGGCTCACCGGATCGGTGACCGTCGGCGGCGAGCGCCGCAGCTTCCGGGCCGCGCCGGCGGAATTGTCCGGCGGCGGCGCTGCCTCGCTCGAGGCCCGCCTGCCGCGGGCGGCGCGCAGGGCACTGGCCAAGGGCCGGCCGTTGCGGGTGACGGTCAGAGCGCTCGCCGTCGACGCCGCGGCGAACCTGGCCGGCGTCGACAGAACGGTGCGCGCCCTCCCGTAGCGCGCCCTTAACGTCGCCTTGAGAGCGGTCGGTACCCTCGACCGTGATGGCCCGCGACACCGGACTTCCCTCGGCCGACGCCCAGTTCGACTTCGGGCGCGCCCGCCGCGCTCGGGCCCTGTCGAGCATCGCCACCCGCATGCGGGGCGACTCCAGCGACGTGAACGTAATCCTCCCCTTCGAGGAGGTCGTGGCGGCCCTCGGCCGGCGCGGCGAGCGCCGGCTGGGTCGGCAGGTAATCGAGCTCGACTCCATCGTCGGCACGGTGGACCGCCAGCGCGAGTTCGACCGCCGCTTCCGCCCCACCTCGACCCGTGTGCGCACCCGCTGGGAGCGCATCGCGGCCGCCCAGCGGCGCGGCGAGGCGATGCCCCCGATCGACGTCTACCGCATCGGCGAGGTCCACTTCGTCAAGGACGGCCATCACCGCGTTTCCGTGGCGCGGGCGCTCGGCCACAGCGACATCAACGCCTATGTGACCGAGATCGTGACCGAGGTCGGCGCCGAGCGGGCGATCACCCTGCAGGACCTGCCCCTGAAGAGCCACCAGCGGCTCTTCCACGAGCGCGTGCCGCTGTCCGCGAAGGCCCGCGCCCGGATCGAGCTCTCCGACGAGTGGCGCTACGCCGCCCTGGCGGAGGCCGTCGAGGCCTGGGGCTTCCGGGCCATCCAGGACCGGCGCGAGAGCATGACTCGTTCAGAGGTCGCCGAGGCTTGGTTTAACGAGGAGTACGAGCCTGTGGTGGAGATGCTCAAGGAGGCGGAGCTGATCCGTCACGGCACTGAGACCGAGGCCTACATGCGGGTGTCGCACCTGCGCTACCTCATCCTGCGCACCCACGACTGGACCGACGACGTGATCGAGGCCGTGCGACGCGACCTCGAGGAACCGAGCGGCGACCAGGACACGATGGTCCGCCGGCTGCGCAAGGAGCTTCGCTAAGCGGCGTGGCCGGTGCGCGGGACGACGGGGAGCGGGTGCACCCCGAGGACGCCGAGGCCTGGGCCGACTGGCTGGAGAGAAACCACGAGCGCGAGGACGGCGTCTGGCTGATCTTCTGGCGCAAGCACACTGGGAAGGCCGAGCTCGACTACGACGGCGCGGTGATCGAGGCGCTGCGCTTCGGCTGGATCGACAGCACGGGCTCGAAGCTGGACGACGACCGCACCATGCTGTGGTTCTCACCCCGCCGCAAGGGCAGCGCCTGGTCCGGCCCCAACAAGAAGCGGATCGCGCAGCTCGAGCGCGAGGACCGGATGGCGCCCGCGGCCATCAACATGATCGAGGCGGCCAAGGCCGACGGCAGCTGGACCCGCCTGGACGAGGTGGAGAAGCTCACCGTGCCCGACGACCTGGCCGCCGCCTTCGGCGAGCACCCCGGATCGCGGGAGGAATGGGACGCCTTCCCGCCCTCGGCCCGGCGCGGCATCCTCGAGTGGATCGTGCAGGCCAAGCGGGAACCCACCCGGGCGAAGCGAGTGGACGAGACGGCGCGGCGCGCGGCCAGCGGCGAACGGGCCAACCAGTGGCGGCCCAGCCGCAAGCAGCGGGCTCGGCCCGCTGCGCGCAGATCGATCTCAGAGCCCTAGCTGGGCCGGTCGCCCTCCTGGCCGGCCTGGCCCTCGCCCCGCTCCTCGACAGCGGGCTCCGGGTCGCGCCCCACCGGGCTCTGGCCGTCGCCGTCACCGCCGGTGGCGGGGGGACCGGACTTCGAGCTGGTCAGGTTGCGGCCGTCGGAGGG
>CAWKKJ010000011.1:0-462382 GCA_963850205.1 uncultured Thermoleophilaceae bacterium
GCAGTCCCGAAGCAGACCGACGGGATCGTCGAGTGGATCCGACTGCTGCGCGCAGCGCGTCACAGCGCTGTGAAGTCCCGCAGCGCGGCGATGGTTCAGCTCGGTGACCTCATCATCACGGCCCCGCACGAGCTTCGCGACCAGCTCTCGTGCCGCAAGACGATCCGCGGCAAGGCCGCGTTTGCCGGCGGCTGCGGCCAACGACAGACGAGCTGCGCCGGCCCGGCCACGCGGCGAAGTTAGCGTTGCGCTCGATCGCCCGCCGCATCGATGCTCTCGACGATGAGATCGCTGTGCTCGATCGGCAGCTCAAGCGGCTCGTCCGCGCCGCCGCGCCGCGCACCACCCAGCTGCTCGGAATCTCAACCGGGCACGCCGGGCAACTGCTGGTCACCGCCGGGGCAGAACATCGACTCTCGGCCCCCGGCACGACCACCGGACGCTTGTGACGTGCGCGCACCCCGTCGCGAGGTGCTTCCGAGCAGATGAGATCGCAACCTGGAGATGCCATGTGAGCCGACTCGGACGCGCGGTGTCGACGGGCTCGAGCACGACCCCAGCTCGGTCGAAGCCTCGATTGCCGCTCCCCTTCTTCGATGTCGAGCTCGGGCTCGCGCTGTTCGCAGGGCAGAATCCGATGACCCACCTCGGGGTAGGCTGAGGTGCGGTGAGCGAGGAAGCTTCGCAACCCGATCACGCGCCCACCAAGCCTCCGCTCGTGGACACCGCCTCCCCTGAGGAGCGCGCAGCCGCCGGTAAGGCGGCGCGGGAGAAGGTTCCGCGCTCGAGCCACGGCGAATGGGAGCCGCCAGCGCGCCGGCGGGATCCGGTCAAGGTGCTCGAGGATCAGGCCAAGAGCCGTGTCCAGGAGCTGGTGCCGATCCGCTACGGGCGGATGCTCGTCTCGCCGTTCACGTTCTTTCGCGGCGCGGCGGCGATCATGGCGATGGACCTCGCGAAGACCCCCGAGTCCGGGCTGCGGGTCCAGGCATGCGGCGATGCCCACCTCTCGAACTTCGGCGTCTTCGCCGCCCCGGACCGCCGTCTGGTGTTGGACGTCAACGACTTCGACGAGACCCTTCCGGGGCCCTGGGAGTGGGACGTCAAGCGCCTTGCGGCGAGCTTTGCGATCGCCGGGCGCGACCGCGAGTTCACCCCGAAGGAGAGCCGCGCTGCGGTCCTCCGCACGGTCCGCTCCTACCGTGAGGCGATGCGCGAGTTCGCCGCGATGCGGAACCTCGACGTCTGGTACGCCCGCCTCGACGCCGACACCCTGCTCGCCGAGTTGGCCAAGGTCGCCCCCGGCAAGGCGATGAAGGAGGCGAGGAGGGACGTCAAGAAGGCGGGCAAGAAGAACAGCCTCAGAGCTTTCGATCGCCTCGTTCGTGTGGTCGATGGTGAGCCGCGGATCATCAGCGACCCGCCGCTGCTGGTTCCGGCGCGGGAGCTCGTCTCCGAGGATCAGGCCCAGGAGCTCGAGGAGCGGATGCTCGAGCTGCTCGGCCGTTACCGCGAGAGCCTCAAAGGAGACCGTCGCCGCCTGTTAGACAGCTACCGGTTCGTCGAAATGGCCCACAAGGTGGTCGGGGTCGGCAGTGTCGGGACCCGCGCCTGGGTGGTGCTGATGATGGGCCGCGATGGGCAGGATCCGCTCTTCCTGCAGGCCAAGGAGGCCGAGGCCTCGGTGCTCGAGCCCTACGTCGGCGAGAGCGAGTTCGAAAACCACGGCGAGCGGGTGGTCGAGGGCCAGTGGCTGATGCAGGCTTCGAGCGACATCCTCCTCGGCTGGCTCCCAGCCCCGGGCTTCGACGGCGGCAAACGAGACTTCTATGTCCGCCAGCTCTGGGACGGCAAGCGATCGGTCGAGATCGAGACCCTGCCGCCAGAGGGACTGGCGATCTACGGTCGGGTCTGCGGCTGGACGCTTGCCCGAGCCCACGCGCGGTCCGGCGACCGGATCGCGATCGGGTCCTACCTCGGCAAGGGCAAGACCTTCGACCGGGCGATCGCCAAGTTCTCAGAGCGCTATGCGGACCAGAACGAGCTCGACCACGGCATGCTCGCGGACGCGGCCAAGTCGGGCCGAATCGAGATTGAGACGGACCTCACCTAGAGGACGTCAGCCCGGGGCCGCGGTCGCAGCACCATCGATAGCCCCATCGCCTTCTGGCTGCTCGGCTTCGTCGCACCGATCGCCGTAGGCTGTCTTGGCGCCTCTGGGTTCGCCGCTTCTTATGGAGCGACCCCGGTTGAGGCGCGCTACGCCGCGTCCGCGGCGGCGATGCGAGCTCTCCTGCCGGCGGTGAGGTCGTGGATGGCTCTGCCAAGCTCATCTGCTCTTCATCCCGACTCGTGCGCATGACCTAGAGCGTCTCATCGGGCTCAACTCCGAGCCTGTGCCCGAGCTGCAGGCGCGCTGCCACTCCGGTTCCGAGCAGTAATCCGAAGGCGACGACGTAGCAGGTGATCAGCACGCCCGCGAGGACGAGGAAGACCTTGACGGGCGTGTTGTTGGCAATCCAGCGGGTGTAATAGCCGGCGAGGGTTGGCGTGACCAGCAGGATCACCCCGCTCACCCCGCCTCCCGCCAGCGCGGCATGCCAGCTGACTCTTTCGCGGCCCAGCACACGGAACACGCTCGCGCAGATCACGACGATCACGCCGAGCAGAAGGAGCGGCAAGGCCACGCGCACCAGCGTGGAGTTCATGTGAAGGCGATCGACCAGTCCGGTCCCCGCGCTCGCCAGCAACACCAGCACGACCACCAACGCAGCCACCGCGAAGGCCACGCCGATGTCCCGCAGCTTGCCCAACACCAGGTTCGGGCCTTTGATCGAGAGCATCCGGCTGAGACAGCGGTTGATAACTCCCACGGACCCCGAGCTCGCCCACACCATCGCCACGATGGCGGCGGCGATCAGTAGCGGTGAATCTCGCTTGGTCCTCAACACCAGTGCGACGACCTGGTCATGTACGTCCTTCGGAAGGACGCGGGAGATACGCGCCCCAAGCGCCTGAGCCTCCGCGTAGTCACCCAGCGCGACGGCAGCCAGCGCGGTCAATCCGAGCGCAAGCGGGACCAGGGATGAGAGCAGGTACCAGGCGAGCGCCGGGATGTCCGCGCTGACGCCAGACTCCCAGTACAGCCCCACCAGCTCTTGCGACGCCCGGCGCACCGTGGACAACGGCGGGTCTCGACCAGATCGCGGATCCGTGCCCATGACAGGTCAATTCCGCTCGCCGCCTGCCTCGGCGAAGGTCGTCGTCGCCTCGATGTAGTTGGCGGCGGTCACTCGCTCGATCGTGATCGCGAGGATCACGCGGCCGACCTCGGCAAGCGCGGCGTCGCTCATCGGCTCGGGTGGCTGGGTTGCACCGCTGATGCGCTGCGCGATCCTGGCCGTCGGCCCGCCGATATCCTCCGTGAGGATTTCCGCCGGACCTGAGAAGGTGGCCGACGGGTAGGGCGGCCGGTGCCCCATCACGCACAGCGACGCCCAGCCGGTGCGTCTCACGTCCTGGGCCTTGAGCCTGTCCGTGAGCGTCGAGATCATCAGCCGCTCTCCGTCGCGCGCGAAGTAGACGACCGACTGCCGGGGCCCGTCACCGGCGGTGCGGGTGGCGAGCACGCCGACCGAATGGCGTCCAGGAACTCGCGAAGCTCGCCGGTCAGCGCGCCCACGCCGCCTCCGCGTGCGTCTCGGGGGCGAGGTAGCCTTCCGGCTCTTCAACAACGGTGTTGCAGATCAGGATCGCCTCCGACGACGCGAGCGCAGGAGCAGTAGCCGGGTCTGCGCTGGCGCCCGACTCGTCGAGCTGTTCCCCCACGTTCGCGACCGTGTGACCGTCCAGCCCGGCCCAGTCGCGGATCGGTCCCGCCGGCTCGGAAGGCGAGATGAACTGCGGGCGCGACCGTCCTCGCACCTGCGACACGCGCACGTAGCCGTCGACCAGCATCGCCAACCTCCAATCAGGCCGGATACTTGGAAACTACGCCTCGTACTGCCTGGCCACAACGCCAGGCCCGGCTTGGTTCGCCTTCGAGGCGAAAGGCTTGTTGTCGTTGACCGTGAAATTCCTTCGCGACGCCGTCTACTTCGGCGACTACCAGCACGTGCGTCCGATCGCGGTGCTGGCGGTGTGGGCGACGGCCCTCTCCGCGGCGTGGCCGGTCGTCGCACGCCGTCGGCGGGCCGCAACCATGTGATGGCTCGCATCGGTATTTCCTCCATCACGCGGAGGGTCCGAAGTGATGAACTCGCTGGCGGGTTAGTCCGCGACGACGTCAACCTCGACGACGGAGGCACGTACGCCGCCGCCTCCCCGCGCTGAACGCCACGGCCCGCGTCACGCCGTGAGGCGCGGTGGTCCTGGTCGCCACCCGAGCGCCGCTGATGGCCTCGACCGGGCACGAAACGACTCCTGGAAGCGCCCTCTCAGGCGGCGGCGAACCGGGGTTTGGACAATGCATGGACAATAGGCGCCGAGAATGGCTCCGACGCCAGGCCCGCGGGTTCTCTGATGAACGCGAAAAGCCCCGCAAATGCGGGACTTTCCTCAAAGCGGCTGATGGGATTCGAACCCACGACCTTCTGCATGGCAAGCAGACGCTCTAGCCAGCTGAGCTACAGCCGCGTGAGGGGACGCAGGATAGCGGCGCGGTGGCGCTACCGGGCGGGCCGGCCGCGGGCGGCGCGCCGGGTGCGGGCGACGTACGCCGCGGCCACCGCTCCCAGGGCGAGCGCCCCGAGCCCGAGCAGGACGGCGGTGCCGGCCCCGTCGAGCGCGCCGTCGGTGAGGATGGCGTGGCCGAAGCCCAGGACGATCACCAGGGTGGCGAGGAAGGCGTGCAGGATCCGCCAGGTGGCGCCACGCAGCGGCAATCGCCGGCGCAGGAGGCCGAGCAGCACCACGGCCACCAGCGCGATCGTGGCGATCAGCGCCATCCGGGCCCGGGTCGGGCCGTCGGGCGACATCGCGAACAGCGCATCGTCCGGCGCCAGGATCATCAGGGCGCCCACATGGGCCAGCACCAGCGCGAGCGCGACCACCCCGAGCACCTGATGAACCGCGAGCCGGCCCCGGCCCGCGAGCAGCGGCTGGAGCACGAGCGCCGACACGGCAAGCGCACCGGCCACCGTGGAGACGAGCAGCGCCGCCGGGGCGGCCTCGAGGTGGAAGTCGGTCAGCGCCAGGAGCAGGGGCACTCCCACGACGGCCGCGACGGCGCCGCCGGCCGCGATCCGCGCGGCGGGGCCGGTCTCAGCCACGCCGGGCGAGCGTGAGATCGACGACCGCCCGCCGGTCGTCCAGGTCGACCACACGGCGGATGAACACCGCGCCGTAGTCGCCGTCGTCGTAGCCGACGTGGATGTTCGGCTCGCCGAACTGAGGCACCGTCTTCGCCGTCTCGATCCGGTAGCGGCCGTCCTCGTCGGTGTTGACGCTGGCCCGGTTGTCCTGCTCGCTGCCGGTCTCGGTGGCCAGCCACACCTGAACCCGGACGTCCGGGAGCGGCCGGCAGCCCTTGGCGGAGCGAACGAGCCCGGTGATCACGAAGCCTTGGCCGAGCGTCCCCACCCGAGGTGCGTCCGGGATGTAGTTGTTGGTGCCGCCGGGATTGCTCTCGGTCGGCTCGCAGTTTCGGCGCGGCGCCTCCCGGTTCGCCGACTCGCGTCGTTCGGGCTCGGGGGCGGCCGGGGCCGGTTCCACCGGGTCGCGACCGTCGTCTCCGACGTTCACGGCCCCGGTGCCGGACATCTCGCTCGTCACCAGGGCGATCACCACCGCGGCGGAGATGAGCGCGATGACGAGGCCGAGCAGCCAGGGACGCCGCGGGCGGTCGTCAGCGGGCACGCTGCTCACGGTAGTGACCGCGGAGGCGTCAACCGGCGGCCCCAACCAGGCGGTGTGACAGAGTGCCGGGCCGCCGCCGCCGCGGCCGTTGTCCTGTCGGGAGGAGAGGAGCCTGTCCGTGCGCCGTCTGTCTTGCGCTGTGCTGGTCGCTGTCGCCGTCTTGATCGCCGCTTCGCCGGCCGCAGCGGCCCGCGGGGACACCGCCCGCTGGATCCTCCCGCCCGGCAACTTTGGCGGCCTGCCCACCACGGACGAGTCACGCGACCAGCTGCCGCTCTACGACGCGCTCACGCCGTTGCGCGGCAACGTCCGCAAGGGTGACCTTCAGCGGCTCTTCCTGCCCCAGAACTTCAAGCCGGTCGGGGCCACACGCGAGGAGGAGACCGGGCGCGCCGGCACGCGGGTGGTCTACGACAGCTACGGCATCCCGCACATCTCTGGCAAGACGCGGGCGGACATGGCGTACGGCGCCGGCTGGGTGACCGCCCGTGATCGCGGGCTGCTCCTCTCCCTGGGCAGGGGCCCGGCCCGCGTTGCCGTGGCGGATGTGCCGGGGATCAACGCCTTCGGGCTGATCACGAGCGGGCAGTCGTTCGTTCCGAGTCCCGAGACGGAGGCGCTGGTGACCAGGCAGCGCCGGTTGCTGCCGAAGGTCCACGGGGCCAAGGGCCGCCAGGTGCTGGCCGACGCCGGCGCCTACGCCGAGGGTGCCACCGCCTACTCGGCGGCCAACGATCCGAGCCCGACGCGCTACACGGTGAACGACGTGATCGCGGCCGCGGCCTTCATCGGATCGATCTTCGGCGGTGGTGGCGGCGCCGAGGCTCAGAACGCGCAGCTGCTGGGCGCCCTGCGCACCGAGCTCGGGCCGGCGCGGGGCCAGAAGGCGTGGGAGGACGTGATGCTCGCTGACGACCCGGAGGCGCCCACCACGGTCGACCGGCGCTTCTCATACGGCCCGCTGACCGGCGGCGGGCGGCAGGGGTCGCTCTCGCTCGACCCCGGCTCGCTACGGGAGACCGACCCGCTGGGCGAGTCCGCCGCTGCGGCAGGAGCGGCGTCAGTGAACGCCGTCGCCGCACCGCCCCGGCGCCGGGCCTCCAACTGGCTGATCGTCGGCCCTGGCCGCTCGCGGAGCGGCAACTCGCTCGGCGTGATGGGGCCGCAGCTCGGCTACTTCTACCCGGAGATCGTGCAGCAGGTCCACCTCGAGGCGCCCGGCATCAAGACCCAGGGCATCGCCGGACCGGGCTTCGGCATGTACGTGTTCATCGGCCGGACGGAGGACTACGCCTGGAGCTGGACCTCGGCCGGCCACGACGTGCGCGACGTGTTCGCCGAGCCGCTGTGCAACCCCGACGGCTCCGCTCCCTCGCGCGAGTCCACCCACTACCGCTTTCGAGGCGACTGCCGTCCCCTGCGGAACCTCAACGCCGGCCTTCTGAACGGGCGTCCGCTCAACTACCAGACCACGGTGCACGGACCCGTGATCGGCACGGCGACCAAGGCCGGCCGTCCGTACGCGCTCAGCCGGAAGCGGTCGACGTTCGGGCGGGACGGGCTGAACCTCGTCGCCATCAAGGACATGACCGAGGGGAGGGCCACCACGCCTCGGCGCTTCTTCAACATCGCGAACCAGCTCGAGTTCACCTTCAACTGGGGCTACGCGTCGCGCCGCTTCACCGCCAACTTCTCCTCCGGGCGCTTGCCGAAGCGGGCCCGCGGGCTGGACCGGCGGCTCGTGACCCGGGGTGACGGGCGCTACGAGTGGCGGGGCTTTCTCAGCCGCGATGAGCATCCCCATGCCGTCGGCGGCCCGGGCGGCCTTTTGCTGAACTGGAACAACCGGGCGGCGCCGGGCTTCATGCACGGGGACGACGAGCCCTACGGCTCGGCTCAGCGAGTCGAGCTGTTCGACCGCTGGCCGCGACGGCCGCGCCTGCTCGACGACGTGCGGATCATGAACCGGGCCGCAACCGAGGACGTTCGGTCGCCGGTCTGGCCGGTGGTGAGCCGCGTGCTGCGCGGCGGCCCGGCGCCGAGCCCGCGCGAGCAGCAGATCGTCAACCTGCTGGACGCCTGGGTCCGGCAGGACGCGCCGCGGCTCGACGCCGACAACGATCGCCGCTTCGACAGCGCCGGCCCCACGATCCTGGACGAAGCCTGGCGGCCGCTCGCGGAGGCCGTGATGCGGCCCGTGTTCGGGAGCCTGCTCGACGAGCTGAACACCGTGCGCAACCTGGGCGGACAGTCCGGCCACTCGTACGTGGACAAGGATCTACGGACGCTGCTCGGCCGGCGGGTGCGAGGACCCTTCGACCTGCGCTACTGCGGCCGCGGCTCGCTCGAGCGCTGCCGCGCGGACCTGTGGGCTGCGCTCAAGGGCGCGGCGGACGACCTGAGCGCCCGCTTCGGCGGCGACCCCAACCCGGCGAACTGGCGCGGGGAGGCGGACCGGACCGACTTCGCGCCCGGCTTGATCTCGGACACGTTCCCCTCCACCAACCGGCCGACCTTCCAGCAGCTGCTCGAGTTCCAGATGCCGCGCAGGCGGTAGGCGCGCGACCGACGCTACGCTGAGGACCGCCTCCGCGGCGCCGTGGCGGAGTGGTTACGCAGCGGCCTGCAAAGCCGTTTACACCGGTTCGATTCCGGTCGGCGCCTTCAGTCCAGCGCCCTGACGGCTCAGCGCCCGCGGCCGCGCCGTCGTGGCTTGCCCTTGTCCTCCCGCGGCGGATTCGCGGCGCGCTCCTTGGGCGTCATCTTCCTGATCGTCAGCTCGCCGCTTTCGACTTGCTCGCGGATCGCCGTGAGCTTCTCTTGACGCCGCGCTTCCGCTCGGTCCTTCGGCGTCTTCACGTGGCGACTCTCCTCGGTCGGGGGTCGTGGCCAAAGGGCACGAATGAGACTACTCGACGGGCAGGCGGCCCCGGGCGGGCGGGCGCCCGGGGCGGCCAAACAGGAATAGCGCCGCGTTCCAGCGGGTAACCACCTCAGCGTTGGCCCTCCTGGGAGGGAGGGCAGGGCAACGGGAGGGAGGACGTCAAGCGATGACCGAGACGCGCGGCGAGAGCGCCGGGCGTGAGGGCGGCCAAGTCGAGGGGAACGGGCCTGTTCGAGAGAAGAACGCGCCCGCGGGTGACGGACAGGGGTCCGATCGCCACCCCGAGATCGACTGGATAGCCGCCGAGCGCTCACCGGAGTTCCAGGAACTGGTGAAGAAGAAGAAGGCCTTCGTCCTGCCGGCGACGCTGTTCTTCCTCGCCTGGTACTTCGGCTTCATCCTTCTTGCCGGCTACGCGCCCGACTTCATGGGCCGGGAGTTCCTCGTCGACGGCATCACGGTCGGCTACGCGCTGGCCCTGACCCAGTTCATCATGACCTGGGTGCTCGGCTGGCTCTACCTGCGCCAGTCGGACCGGGTGTTCGACCCGCTGGCCAAGAAGGCCGCGGACACGGCCCTCGAAGCCGGCACCGCGCGCGGCGGCCGTCTGAGCGGGCCTGAGGAGGCGACGCGCTGATGACCTTCATCGCCGCAGTCAACGAGACGGCCCTGGTCGTCTTCGCCATCGTCGTCGGGATCACGCTGGTAGTCAGCTATTACGCCTCGAAGCGGGTCACGTCGGCCACCGATTTCTGGTCCGCCGGGCGCGGCCTGACCGGTCCGCAGAACGGCTTTGCCATCGCCGGCGACTACATGTCGGCCGCCTCCTTCCTCGGCATCGCCGGCCTGATCTACCTGTTCGGATTCGACGGCTTCCTGTACTCGGTCGGGTTCCTGGTGGCCTTCCTGACGGTGCTCTTCCTGCTCGCCGAGCGAATGCGCAACTCGGGCAAGTACACGATCGCCGACGTGCTCGCGTTTCGGCTGAGAGAGCGGCCGGCGCGCGCCGCCGCCGCGCTGGGAACCCTGACCGTGGTCGCGTTCTACCTGATCGCTCAGATGGTCGGCGCCGGCGTGCTGATCGAGGGGCTGGTGGGCATCGACTTCTGGCTCTCGGTACTGCTCACCGGCGCCTTCATGATCATGTACATCGTGCTCGGCGGCATGCTGGCCACGAGCTGGGTGCAGATCATCAAGGCCTTCCTGCTCATGAGCGCAGCGGTCGTGATGACCGTCTGGGTCCTCGTCGAGATCGGGGGCAACCCGGTCGACCTGTTCACAGACGCTCGTTCGCAGTCGGCCGAGGGCGAGGCCTATCTCAAGCCCGGGCTGTTCCTGGCCACGCCGCTCGACACCGTGTCGCTGGGCCTCGGCCTGGTCCTTGGAACGGCGGGCCTACCCCACATCCTGATGCGTTTCTTCACCGTGCCCGACGCCAAGGCGGCGCGCGGATCGGTCATGTGGGCGATGGTGCTGATCGGCGCCTTCTACGTCATGACCACGGCGCTGGGCTTCGGGGCCCGCGCGATCCTGGGTCAGGGCGGGGAGGAGGCCGCCGGGACCACCGGCAACTTCGCCCTGCCGCTGCTGGCCGAGGATCTCGGCGGCGAGCTGTTCCTGGCCATCGTCGCCGGCGTGGCCTTCGCCACCATCCTGGCGGTGGTGGCCGGCCTGGTGATCTCCGCGTCGGGAGCGGTGGCGCACGACATCTGGTCCAACATCGTCCGCAGAGGTAGCGACTCCGAGAAGGAGGAGGTGTGGGTGGCGAAGGTGGCGGCGGTCGGGATCGGCGCCATCGCCATCCTCATCGCGATCATCGGGGGTGAGGGGCTGAACATCTCGTTCATGGTCGGCCTGGCCTTCGCGGTCGCGGCCAGCGCGAACTTCCCGGCCCTGCTGCTGGCGCTCAGCTGGCGGCGCTTCAACACGACGGGCGCCGTCACCGGCGTGCTGGTCGGTGTGATCAGCTCGGTGGGCCTCGTGATCATCAGCCCCACGGTGTGGCCGGGCCCCGACTCCGAGGGCGGCCTGTTCTCGTTCTACGACCTGGCCAACCCGGGGATCATCAGCATCCCGCTCGGCTTCATCGGCTGCTGGCTGGGCACCGTGCTGTCGCGCGAGGAGCAGGCCCAGCGCTCGTTCGACGAGCTGTGGGTCCGCTCTGAGACGGGTCTCGGCGCCGAGGGCGGTACCGGGCTCACCCTTACCGGCCGTCGCGGGGACGGCGACGAGGGGGCTGCCGACCAGCGCGAGAAGGTCGCCACCCCCGGCTAGTAGCATCCACCATCATGCGTGCCGCCTCGCAGGCCCGGGCCTGCGGGGCGGCTTCGCGTACCGTGGGCGGCATGAGCACCCTGCTCGTGCTCCAGCACATCGCCTGCGAGCCGCCCGCGGCCTACGAGGGCGAGTTGACCGAGCGCGGCTTCGACCTGGTGCGGGTCGAGCTCGACCGGGGCGAGCGGCCGCCCGACTGGCGGGAGTTCGCCGGCATCGTCGTGATGGGCGGCCCGATGGGGGCCTACGAGGAGGACGCCCATCCCTGGCTGGCCTCCGAGAAGACCCTGCTGCGCGAGGCCGCGGATGCGGGCCGCCCCGTCTGGGGCGTGTGCCTGGGAGCCCAGCTGCTCGCCGCCGCCCTGGGGGCCGGTGTGCGCCCGGGACTCGAGCCGGAGGTGGGGCTGCTCGAGGTCGAGCTGGCGCCCGCCGCCGCAGCGGACCCGGTCTTCGGTGGCCTTCCCGGCCGGTTCACAAGCCTGCAGTGGCACGGAGACACATTCGACCTGCCGCCCGGCGCCACCCTGCTGGCCGGCTCGCCGGCCTACCCGCATCAGGCCTTCGTGCGCGACCGGGCGTATGGAGTGCAGTTTCACCTCGAGGTCGGCCCCGACCTGGCCGCCGAGTGGGCGGAGGTGCCGGCCTACGCCGACAGCCTCGAGCGGATCCTGGGACCGGGCGCGATGCCGCGCCTCCTGGAGGAGCTGCAGCGCCACGCGCGGGACATGCTGCCGCTGGCGCGGCGCCTGTTCGGGCGCTGGCTCGAGCTCGTGGCCCGTGTGCCGACGCAGGCCATTGGGTAGAACCCCTAGACGGACGGGCGAAAAGGAGGAGCGAATGGAAGCCAGCACCAAGTCCTCCGGGGAGCAGCTCGAGCGGGAGCTCGAGGAACTCCTCGAACAGGACATCTTCGAGCCGCCGGAGGCGTTCCGCGACAAGGCGCTGATCGCCGACGACTCGGCCTACGAGGAGGCCGAGGGCGACTACGAGGGCTGGTGGGCCAAGCAGGCCGAGGCGCTCGACTGGTTCGAGCCCTGGGACACGGTGCTGAACGACTCCGACGCTCCCTTCTTCAAGTGGTTCGAGGGCGGGAAGATCAACGCCTCCCACAACGCGCTCGATCGCCATGTGGAGGCCGGGAACGGCGATCGGGTGGCCTTCCACTGGCGGGGTGAGGAGGGCGAGGAGCGCGACGTGACCTACGCCGAGCTCCTGCGCGACACCAAGCGCCTCGCCAACGTGCTCAAGGACCGGGGGATCGAGCCCGGCGACGTGGTGGGGATCTTCCTGCCGATGATCCCCGAGGTGGCCGTGGCCATGCTGGCCTGCGCGCGCATCGGCGCGCCCCACAACGTGGTCTTCGGCGGGTTCTCGCCCGATTCGGTCAAGGAGCGGATGGAGTTCTCCGAGGCCAAGGCGCTCATCACGGCGGATCAGGCTCGCCGCAAGGGCAAGGCCGCGGACATCAAGGCGGCCGTTGACGGCTTCCTGGGGGACGTCCCCTCGATCGAGACGGTGGTCGTGGTCCGCAACACCGGCGCCGACGTCGAGATGGACGACGAGCGCGACCTGTTCTACGACGAGGCGATCGAGCAGGCCGACGAGGACTGCCCGGCCGAGCCGCTCGACGCCGAGCACCCGCTCTTCGTGCTCTACACCTCCGGCTCCACCGCCAAGCCCAAGGGCATCCAGCACACCACGGGCGGCTATCTCACCGGTGTGGCCTGGACCACCCGCCACGTGTTCGACCTCAAGCCCGAGGAGGACGTGTTCTGGTGCTCGGCCGACGTGGGCTGGGTCACCGGCCACTCCTACATCGTCTACGGGCCGCTGCTCAACGGGGTGACCTCGGTGATGTACGAGGGCGCGCCGGACTACCCCGAGAAGGACATCTGGTGGGACCTGTGCGAGCGCTACGGCGTGAGCGTCTTCTACACGGCCCCGACCGCGATCCGGGCCTGCATGAAGTGGGGGGTCGAGCACCCGCAGAAGCACGACCTGTCGGCGCTGCGCCTGCTGGGCACCGTGGGCGAGCCCATCAACCCCAAGGCCTGGCTCTGGTACTGGAAGGTGATCGGCGGTGAGCGCTGCCCGATCGTCGACACCTGGTGGCAGACCGAGACCGGCCACATCCTCGTCTCGCCGCTCCCGGGCGTGACGCCGGCCAAGCCCGGCTCGGCCACCCGGCCGCTGCCGGGGGTCGATGCCGCCGTGCTGGACGAGGACGGCGAGGAGGTCGAGGACGGCGAGCAGGGCCTGCTGGCGCTGCGCCGCCCCTGGCCGGGGATGTTGCGCACCCTGTTCAAGGACGACGACCGCTACAGGGAGACCTACTTCTCCAAGTGGGGCGACAAGACCTACCTCGTGGGCGACGCCGCCCGCAAGGACGAGGACGGCTACCTCTGGATCATCGGGCGCATCGACGACGTGGTCAACGTGTCGGGGCACCGGCTCTCGACCGCCGAGGTGGAGTCGGCCATCGTCTCGCACCCCAAGGTGGCCGAGGCCGCCGTGATCGGCCAGGAGGACGAGGACACGGGCCAGGCCATCGCCGCCTTCGTGATCCTCGAGGGCGCCAGCGACGAGGGCGACGACGCCCTGGAGAAGGAGATCCGCGAGCGCGTGGCCGACCGGATCGGCAAGTTTGCCCGCCCCAAGCGGATCATCTGGACCGCGGACGTGCCCAAGACCCGCTCCGGCAAGATCATGCGGCGCCTGCTGCGCGACATAGCCGAGGGCCGCGAGGCCGGGGACGTGTCGACGCTGCGCGAGCCCGGGGTGATGAAGGACCTCGAGGGCAAGTTCGCCTCCAAGGGGGGTTAGGCGGCTCGGGCGCGCGCCCACACGCCTAGGATCCGGCGATGCGCTACGTCATCACCGGAGGTTCGGGCTACATCGGGTCGCGGCTGGTGGACCTGCTGTCCCGCCGCGAGGACACCGAGCAGATCGTGATCTGCGATCTGGCGCCGCCGCGCGACTACAAGCCGAAGACCCAGTTCGAGCGCGTCGACGTCCGCGACCGCGACGGCGTCCACGCCGTGCTCCGCCGGGCGCGGGCCGACGCGCTCGTGCACCTGGCCTTCATCCTGAACCCGGTCCACGACGAGCACCTGATGTACGACGTGGACGTGAACGGCACCCACAACGTGCTCGAGGCGGCGGGCGAGGCCGGCACCGAGCAGGTGCTCGTCACCTCCTCGGCCGTGGCCTACGGGGCCTTTCCCGACAACCCCGTGCCGATCACCGAGGACGACCCGGTGCGCGGCGTGTCCAGCTTCTCCTACGCCCGCGATAAGACCGAGTCCGACCGCATCTGCCAGCTGTGGGCGGCCAACTACCCCGAGCGCCTCATGACGATCGCGCGGCCGTGCATCGTGTTCGGCCCGAACGTCGACAACTACCTGGTCCGACTGTGGACCAAGCAGCCGCTGGCGGTGGACGTGGCCGGCTCCCTGGACAACCGGATCCAGTTCCTGCACGAGGACGATGTGGTGGAGGCGATCGCCGGGCTCCTCGTCGGCCGTCACGCCGGCGCGTTCAACCTTGCGCCGGACGGCGTCATGACGATGCGGGAGTGCGCCGAGCTCATCGGCACGCCCGTCCGCCGGCTGCCGCTCGCGATCTACCGCGGACTGGCCCGGGTGATGTGGAACGCGCGGGCCTCCGAGGCGCCTCCCGGGCAGATCGACTTCGGGCTCTACCCCTGGATCGTCGCCAACGACAAGGTGAAGCGGACGCTCGACTGGACACCGCGCCACACCACCCGCGAGACCTTCGAGATCGCCATGCGGGCCCACGGCAAGATGCCGCCGGCGGAGCCCCCGGCGCGCCCGGAGCCCGGTGCTACAGTGGCCGCCTAGCCCGCTCCCGGGGCCGTTAGCTCAGCTGGGAGAGCGCCGGCTCGACAAGCCGGAGGTCGCTGGTTCGAGCCCAGCACGGCCCATATCCGGTCTCCGCCCGATGCCGCTGCCCGTCATGTCGCCGAGCTGCCACGTCGGCTTGTGCGAGCTAAGACTCGTTAGCCCCCCGCGACCCACGGGCCGCCGACATTGCGGTCATGCGCTGGCCGGGGGTCATCCGGCTGAGGCGGCCTCGCGGACGCTTCGGTCGATTCGTTGAGGCGCTGGCGATCCATCCCGCCGGGAGCCTTGATCCTCACGATCTCCCAGTGCTCACCGACCTGACGCGCGACCCAACGATGGGTCCCGCGCTCGGGGTGCTCGGCGTTGAGGCGGGTCGCTTCTGTCCGTGCCTCTTGCTCGTTCATCCCAATAGCGTAAGCGCCGCTCCGAGCCGTGGCTACCAACATGACCTCGGGTACGAACATGCCGTCTTCTTAGGCCGGGCAGGTTCGGCAGAGTGCCTCCGCGCCGTGCCAGATCCAACGTTTCGATGAGTTTCGAACGGCGTATCACCCGAGCCGTGGCCGTCGTGCCACCGTTCGATGAGCCCGGCCCGACCAAGGACGTCAACGGCGGGGAGGTCGGCGTCTTCAACGACTCGACGAGGCCAACATCGGGGCCCAGCCGGCAAGGCACCGTAGGATTGCCGCCGTGCCGTTCACGCTCAGGAACCTCAAGGAGGACGTGGAGGACGTCGGGTCCAGGTTCGACGGCGCACCGGATCTGGAGTTCCGCTTGGCGACCGGGGCGCTCGAGCTCGAGCAATCCGGCCTGAGCTACCAGCGCGTCCCGCCCGGCTATCGCTTTCCGTACGGCCACACGCACAAGAAGCAGGAGGAGGTGTACGTGGTCGTGCGCGGGAGCGGGCGGATGAAACTCGACGCCGAGATCGTCGACCTCAAGGAGTGGGACGTGGTGCGTGTCCCGCCCGGGACTTGGCGAGGCTACGAAGCCGGGCCGGAGGGCCTCGAGATCATCGTCATCGGCGCGCCCAATCTCGGCGAGGCTCCACGCGAGGATGTCGAGGGCCAGCGCGACTGGTGGGCTGACTAGGCCATCCGGCGGAGCCGGAACCGGCTCGGGCCGGTATACTAACGCCCGAGCAGCGTCTCCATCCGCTCGAGCCCTCGCTCGAAGTCGTGACGGTCGATCTCCTGGTTGTCCGGCGGGCGGGTGTTCTTCCAGGTCGGAAGCTGCTCCGGGACGAGCATCTCGCTCGGGGCGGCTCTCGGCCTGCCGGCGTCTGTCCGATGTAGTGGTCTCCTGCATCAGTAAGAGGTTCCGCTTCAGCGGGATCCCAAACGTCCGGTACGGTCCCGGGCCGTGCTGGCGCTGCTGTACGACATCCACGGCAACCTGCCCGCGCTGGAGGCCGTGCTCGACGATGCCTCCGGGGCCGACCGCTTCCTTTTGGGCGGGGACATCGCCGGCTTCGGCGCCTGGCCCGAGCAGACCGTCGAGCGCCTGCGGGGGCTGGAGGCCGAGTGGATCCGGGGCAACGTGGACCGCTGGCTCGCCGACCGCTCGGACGCGCCGGAGCCGATGCACGCCCTGCTCGACGCGACCGTCGAGGCCCTGGGCGACGACGTGGTCGCCGAGCTGTCGTCGCTGCCGGAGACCACCACGCGGGACGGCGTGCTCTACTGCCACGCCTCGCCGCTGTCGGACATGGACAGCTTTCTCCCGGATCCGGGCGAGCGCGACGCCGAGCTGCTGATGGGCACCGAGGCCCGCCGGGTGGTGTTCGGCCACACCCACCTGGCGTTCATGCGCGAGGGGCCGGCGGGGATCGAGCTGCTCAACCCGGGCAGCGTGGGCATCCCGCTCGACGGCGACCGGCGGGCGGCCTACGCGCTGGTGGGCGAGGACGGCCGGGTCGAGCAGCGCCGGGTGGAGTACGACTTCGCCGCCTCGGCCGCCGAGCTGCGCAACCGCTTCGGCGAGGCGGGGGAGATCCCGGCGCGGCGGATCGAGCAGGCCCGATTCGACGTGACCTGTTTCACGGCGGTCGAGTGGTACGGTCCCGCGATTCGCCTCTCGCGCGTCCGGGCGCGCCGTGACCGGAGTTCTTCGACCTCTTCGAGGCGGCCGGGGACAACATCCTGCGCGCGGCCGGCCTGCTCGAGGAGATGCTGCGTGACTTTCCCAGAACGCAAGGAGCTCGCGCGGGAGATTCTGGACTGCGAGTCGGAGGGTGACCGGATCACCCACGACATCATCCAGCGGCTCAACCAGACCTCGTCACGCCGCTTGGACCGGGAGGACATCCACGAGCTGGCGTCAGCGCTCGACGACGTCGTCGACTACACCGAGGAGGTCGCCGACTACCTCGGGCTGTACAGGATCGAGGCCCCCATGGTGCAGGCCCAGGAGCTGGCCAAGGTTCTCCACCAGGCGGCCCGCCAGATCGCCGAGGCCATGCCGCGGCTGCGCGGCTTCAAGGATCTCTCCCAGTACACGGTCGAGATCAACCGGCTCGAAAACGAAGGCGACCGCATCACGCGCGAGGCGATCGCATCGCTGTTCGACAACGGCATCGATCCCATGGTCGTGATCCGCTGGAAGGACATCTTCGAGCGCCTGGAGGAGGCGATCGACGCCACCGAGCACGTGGCGAACATCCTCGAGGGCGTGGCGATCAAGAACTCGTAGGCATTGTCAGGCGAGTTCCTCATCCTCGCGATCGTCGTCGGCGTCGCTCTCATCTTCGACTTCACCAACGGCTTCCACGACACCGCGAACGTCGTGGCCACCTCGATCTCGACGCGAGCGATGCCGCCGCGGGTGGCCGTCGGCTACGCGGCGGTCCTCAACTTCGTGGGCGCCTTCATTTCTCTCAACGTGGCCGCCACGGTGGCCTCGGATGTCGTCGACCCGAGCTCCATTAGCCAGCTGGCCGTGTTCGGGGGACTGGTGGGCGCGATCGCCTGGAACCTCGCGACCTGGTACTTCGGCCTGCCCTCGAGCTCGTCCCACGCGCTCATCGGGGGCATCGTGGGGGCTGTGCTGGTGGCCGAGGGCCCCGACGCCGTCTTCTTCGAGGACGGCATCCTCGGCAAGGTGATGGTCCCTGCGCTGGTGGCGCCGCTGCTGGCCTTCGCGGTGGCCGGGCTGTCCATCCTGTTGCTGTACCGGATCACCGGCCGTCAGAAGCCCCGGCTGGTGGTGCGCGGCTTCCGCCTCGGCCAGGTGCTCTCCGGAGGGCTGCTGGCCCTGGCCCACGGCACCAACGACGCCCAGAAGACGATGGGCGTCATCGCGCTGGCCCTGGTGGCCCATGGGACTCTCAGCGCCTCGGATCCGACGCCGCCGACCTGGGTGGTCGTCTCGGCGGCCGCAGCCATCGCCCTGGGCACCTACGTGGGCGGCTGGCGGATCATCAGGACAATGGGCAGCCGGATCCACAAGATGGACTCGGCCCAGGGCTTCGCCGCCCAGGGCGCCGGCGCCGCGGTGATCCTTGCCGCCACCCAGGGGGGCTTTCCGCTTTCCACCACGCACACCATCTCCGGCGCGGTCATCGGCTCGGGCGCCGCCAAGCGGCTCTCGGCGGTGCGTTGGGGCGTGGCCGGCAGCATGGTCACGGCATGGGTGCTGACCCTCCCGGCGGCGGCCGCGATTGGCGCGCTCACCTACGGCATCACCCGGCTGTTCGGCACGGGAGCGGCGGGACCGGTCGTCGTCTCCGTCCTGGTCGTCGGCCTGGGCGCGCTGCTGTTCGTCAGGCGCGCGCATGAGGCCCGCTCGGCCGGGACCGCGGTGGCCGAGGCATGACCGGCGCCATCGTCAACGGGGGGGACCTGGTCCAGCTCCTGTGGAGCTCGTTCGCGGCCGGGATCGGAGTGACGGTGGTGTACGGCGTCGCCATCCTGGGCGCGGGGCGCGCGGTCGATCACAGCCGCAGCGGCCACAGGGCGCGGGCCACGGCCTACGGGGCGCTGGCCGCGATGTCGGTCGTGGCCGTGGTGGCGGCCGTGGTGCTCGGGATCGCGGCCATGGCGAGAGCCTAAGCCGCGCCGGCGAGCGCCACCAGCCGCTCGAGCTCCTCCTCGGAGCTCCAGCCGCCCACCGAGGCACGGACGTAGGGGGTGCCGGGCAGGAAGCGCAGCACCATGCCCTCGTCGCGGGCGAGCCGCTCGATGAAGGCCTGCGGCTCGGGCAGCTCGAAGGACACCAGGGTCGAGGGTCCGCGCGGCGCGACCGCGAGGCCGCGCTCGGCGAGCTCCTCGGCCAAGCCGCCGGCGAGGCCGGACGCGCGCTTCTGCACCTCATCGACGCCTGCCGCCTCCAGCACATCCAGCGAGGCGTGGGCGAACGCGGTGTCGTGCGGCGCCGGCAGGCCGGTGGACAGGCGGCGCGCGTCGGGGTGCAGCGCGGATTCGAGCGCCCGTCCGGGGTCGGCGAGCACGTGGTAGCCCGGCCAGGGTGCGGGAAGGGCGGCCACGCGGTCGGCGCGCACGTAGAGGTAGCCGATCCCGTTCGGCCCGCAGAGCCACTTCTGCCCCGAGGCGGCGTAGAAGTCGCAGCCCAGGGCGCGAACGTCGGTGGGCACGGCGCCGAGGCCCTGGGCTCCGTCCAGGAGCACCGGCACGCCCGTCGCCGCCAGGGCCGGCGCGTCGACGACCCGGCCGGTGATCCAGGACACATGGGAGCAGGCCACCAGCCGGGTGTCACTCCCCACCTCGCCGGGCAGATCTTCGAACGGGACCACCCGCACGCGCACGCCGATACGGTCGCGCAGCGAGGCCAGCGGGGCGAGCAGGCCGGGGTGCTCCTCGTCGCTGGTGAGCACCTCGTCGCCCGAGCCCAGGCCGAGCCCGTTCAGCACCGCGTTCACGCCGTCGGTCGTCGAACCCGTGAGCGCCACCTCGCCGGCGTCGCATCCGAGCAGGCCGCCCACCCGTGCGCGCAGATCCTCGATCGACTTCAGCAGGGCCTCGAAGAAGGGTCCACCGCCGCGGCCGTTCTCCGCCTGGGTGCGCAGCGACTCTGCGGCGGCGTCCAGGGCCCGCCGCGGCACCGGGCCGTTGGTGCCGGCGTTGAGGTAGGCGGTGTGCCGCAGCACGGGGAACTCGGCGCGCAGGCTCTCCACGGCGCCGGATACTAGGCTTCGGGCCGCCGTGATCCTCGAGCGCTCGATGCAGTCCGACTGGCTGTCGAACGCCTACCTCGTGGGCGACGCCGAGAACGGAACCGCGGTGGTGATCGATTCCGGCGGCCCCGCCGGCCCGCTGCTGGAGGCGGCCGAGGCGAACGGGCTGTCGGTGCCGCTGCTTCTGCTCACCCACCATCATCACGACCACGTGGCCGAGAATCACGTCTGGAAGGAGCGGCACGGGGTCGAGATCGTGGCCCACCCGTTGGAGGCCGAGCGGCTGCTGGACGTGGACCGCACGATCGAGCCGGGTGAGCTGATCGAGGTCGGCGACTTGAGGATCGAGCCGCTGCACACGCCCGGGCACACCGACGGGATGCTCAGCTTCGTGGTCAACGGTTCCGACGTCTTCACCGGCGACACGCTGTTCAAGGGCTCGGTGGGCGGCGTGCGCGCGCCGGGGTCCACGAGCTTCGAGGACCTGCGCAACTCGATCATGAACGTGCTGATGGAGCTGCCGCAAGAGACCCGCCTGCACCCGGGCCACACCGATCCGACCACGGTGGAGGCCGAGTGGGAGGACAACGCCTTCATCCGCCTCTGGCGCGGCCTCGACGAGGAGGGCGGCGAGCGTTGCCGGGTGGGCGAGGACGAGGCGACGCTGGTGCTCTGGGGAGCCGACTACGACGGCGGGCACAAGGCCTGGGTGCGCTGGGACGACGGCCGGGACGACATCGTGCCCGGCAGCGTCGTCACGCGGGCTTGATCGCCTACGGGGTCCTCGCCGAGGGCGCCGTGTGCGCCCGGGTGGAGGAAAGGGTGCTCGATCTGAGCGGGCTCGACCCGGTGTTCGCGGCGCCCTCCCTCAACGCGTTCCTGGCCCGCGGCCCCGAGTTCTGGGCCCAGACGCGCGAGCGGCTGTCCGACGGCCGGGAGGTCTCGGAGCCCCGCCTCGGGCTGCCCGTGGCCGTGGGCGACTTCGTGGATTTCTTCTCCTCGCTGCACCACGCGGCCAACATGGGCCGGATGCTGCGGCCGCAGGGCGAGCCGCTCACGCCGAACTGGCGCCACCTGCCGATCGCCTACCACGGCCGCTCGGGCACGCTGGTCCGAAGCGGCACGCCGGTGCGGCGTCCGTGCGGCCAGCGGCGGCTGGCGGCGGACGAGGCGCCGAGCTTCGGGCCCAGCACCCGCCTTGACCTGGAGCTCGAGGCCGGGTTCGTGGTCGGCGTGCCCAGCCGGCGGGGCGAGCCGGTGCCGGTCGAGCGGGCCCTCGAGCATGTGTTCGGCCTGACGCTGGTCAACGACTGGTCGGCGCGCGACCTCCAGGCCTGGGAGTCCCAACCCCTCGGGCCGTTCCTGTCCAAGTCGTTCGCCACCTCAGTCGGCCACTGGGTGGTGCCGCTGAGCGAGCTGGCCTCACGGCGGGTGCCCGCCCCGGCGCAGGAGCCCGAGCCGCTTCCCTACCTGCGGGAGGAGCCCTGGGCCTACGACCTCCCGCTGGAGATCGAGCTCAACGGCGCGGTGGTGGCCAACAGCAACACGCGGCATCTCTACTGGTCGGTCGCCCAGCAGGTGGCCCACCTGACGGTCAACGGCGCGAGCCTGCGCACGGGCGACCTGCTGGCCACCGGCACGATCTCGGGACCGCAGCGAGCGGAGCGAGGTTGCCTGATGGAGCTCTCGTGGAACGGCACGGAGCCACTGGCGCTGCCGGGCGGGGCGACGCGCACCTTTCTGGAGGACGGGGACGAGGTGGTGCTGCGGAGCGAGGGGCTGGGGGAGGTGCGGGGAAGGGTCGAGCCGGCCCGCTGCTAGCCGGCCGGCCCGCACGATCGCTTGCGGTCCCGCTCGTCCGGCCTGCCGTGCGGATAGGATCGCAGCGCGATGCGGAGGATCTCGGCGCTTGTCACGGTTCTGGTCACGATGCTGGCCGTCCTGCCCTCGGGCGCCACGGCCCAGGGCGGCGGCACCGGGTACCGGGTCACGATCGCGGCGCGGGAGTGCCCGAGCTACACCGACATCACCGCCAACCGGGCTCGCAACGACATCCAGGAGAGCCTCGAGGACCTGGGCCCGGACACGACCTACAGCGCCGGTCAGCCGATTGACCCGGCGAAGGAGGCCGCGGACCAGCCGAACTGCACCCCGTTGAGCGACTGGCGCTTCACCCTCGGCCAGGGCTACAGGAGCCGTGCCGTCTCGGGTCCGTGGGGCTCGCTCTCGATCGTCACGGATCCCTACGGCACCGACATCGTCACCCTGCCCCAGACGCCGCTCCTCGATCCCGCCGGGAGCCCGACCGGGCAGTCGATCGCCGGCGCGGTGACCATCGAGCTGACTCAGGCACAGCTCGAGCGCGGCGGCAAGAGCGAACTCGCTGTGGCTCCAGGGCGGCACCACCTCGGACCCGATCCTGAACCTGGTCTACCCCGACCAGTACGGCTTCGGCGCGCTGCGCTGCGCGATCGACAACCTCAACGGCGACAACGTCGAGTGGATCTCCTACCCCGCCGGCGCCAATCACGTGTTCTGTTACGCGTACTACGTGACCCCGCCGCCCACCAGCGGAAGGATCGCCATTCGCAAGACGGTCAAGGGGGGCGCGTCCCAGGTCTTCAGCTTCGACGGCAACCTCAGCTTCAACGCCGATGGCCGCTTCGACATCACCCTGAACAACCAGGAGTCCGCCGCCGCGCCCGTCTTCTACCGGGCCGCGGGACAGACCTGGACGGCGCGCGAGCTGGTGCCCGACGGCTGGACTCTGACCGACCTCTCCTGCACGCAGACGGGGGCCAGCAGCGTGGTGGAGGACGTCCCGGCGGCCGAGGTGAGCATCACTTTGGCGGCCAGAGACAACGTCGTGTGCACCTTCACCAACGCGGTGCGCCCACCCGAGGGCGAGCTGTTCATCGAGAAGATCACGCGCGGCTCCACCGGGCTCTTCAACTTCGAGATCTTCCCCCGTGGAGGCGGCCAATCGCGCGACGCTCGTGCCCGCACGCAGGAGCCGAACGTAGCCGTCTCGGCCGAGCCCAGCCCGCTGACGCTCGGCCCGGGCCGCTACCGGATCCGCGAGCGACTCCCGAGAAGCAGGGCCGGCGATTGGCGCCTCAACCGGGTGTTCTGCAACGGGAACCCGGTCCCGGTCCGTCGCCCGCCGGGGCGGAGGGTGAGCAGCGTAGGCGTGACGATCGAGCCCGACAAGGGCGCGACGTGCACCTTCATCAACAGGTTCACCCCCGCGGGGGCAATCGTCATCGACAAGGCCACCGTGGGCGGCACCGGCACGGCCGGGTTCACGATCTCCCCCGTCGGCGACCCAGACACCACCTACAGCCAGTCGGTGACCACACGGGAGCCCGGCGAGCCCACACGGGCACGAGGCGACCGGACCAACCGGCTGCCGCTGGGGAGGTACGTGATCCAGGAGCAGGCCCTCGCCCCCGAGGACAACCGGAGCTGGACCCTCACCGAGGTGCTCTGCGACAACACGGTCGTTCCTTCGGAGGAGGGGCGCGTGGTGGTCCGCCTGACGCGCCGGGACCCAAGAGTGCGGTGCCTGTTCGTGAACACGCTGAATACAGGGCCCCTCCCTCCGCTCCCGCCCCAGCCCCCGCTCCCTCCGCAACCGCCTCAGCCCGGCGGACCCGACATCGTCGTCACCAAGAGGGCCGACCGGCCCGTGGTTGATGTCGGCGAGAAGCTCACCTACACGGTGAGGGTGGAGAATCGTGGTGACACCACCGCCCGTGACGCCGTGGGCGTCGACCAGCCCGGTCTGGGCGAGCGCGCGGTGGCCATACGCGCCATCCGGGGACCTGAATGTCGGCCGCGCCGGATCACGCGACGGCTCTACATCTGTCGGCTGGGCAACCTCGCCCCCGGTGAGGTCGAGGTGTACGAGATCGACATGATCGTCACCCGCTCCTCGGGTCGGCGGGTAAACAATGTCGCCGCCGTAGGTTCGGCGACAGCTGAGCGCAACATCAGGAACAACATCGACTCCGCCAGGGCCCGCACCAGGCGGCCCGGGATGCCCGCCCGCCGTCGCGGCCCGGTCGCCGGTCACCGCGCGCGCAGCCTGCTGACGCATCGTCGGTCGGGGAACGGCTCACCCGAGCTGCGGTCCCGACAGCTCGGCCCGCAGCGACGCGATCTCCGTCACCGCCGCGCCCACGTAGGCGCTGCGGGTGGCGGCGATCTCCTGGACCAGGTCGGCCATGTACGCCGCGTTGTCGCCCAGCCCCTCGATCGAGGCCAGCGCACGCTCGGACTCGAGCTCCTGCAGGCGGATACGTGTCTCGGTGGCGACCATAGGGCCTCATGGCAAGAGACCTCGAACCCGGCGCCGGTATTCCCGCACTCAGCCTGGCGTGGGGAGCTCAACCGGCGACGCGGAACCGGAGGCCGGTGGACCCGGGTCGCTGAGCGATCGGCTCGAGGGCGGGTGCGTCGGCCGTACCCTGCCGCCATGGAGTCCGCCCTGCTCTCCTGGCACGCCACCGCCCGCCGCGACCTGCGCCCCCAGACTCAGGTCGCGCGCTGGGAGGCGTGGATGGCTCCCTGGCCGACCGTCGAGGCGCTTGCCGAGGCGCCGCGGGCCGACGTGATCCGCGCCTCGACCGGTCGGGCTTCGCGGCCGAGCGGGCGGCAGATCAAGCAGGACCGGCGCTAGCGCCGGATGCGCTCGCAGCCGCGGAGGCGGTCGCGCTTGTCCGCCCTGACCCGATCGCGGCCCCGGCCGCAGCGGACGACGTCCCGGCCGCCTCCGCGAGCGACGATCGTGTCCCTCCCCGGGCCGCCATGGAGCCTGTCTCGGCCACCGCCGCCGAACAGCCTGTCTCGGCCCCGGCCGCCGACGACGCGATCGGCGCCGGCTCTGGCGGCCGCGGCCACGCTCGTGCGGGCGCTGCAGCGGTCGCCGGACAGGGAATCGTTGCCCTGGAGCCCTCGAATCACGTCCGAGCCGCCCAGGCCGCAGATCACGTTTCTTCGGGCCGTCCCGGTCAGCACGTCCGCGCCGGCGGTCGGAATCGCGGGGCTCACCACCAACCCGGAAGGAAAAGTGCCCGCGGGAACGGTTGGCGGGTCCTTCAAGGGGGAGAGCGTTCCCTCCGCCCCCACAACGAACTTCGCGACCGAGCCGGCCGTTCGGGTATTCACATTGCTCGCCACCCAGACCGTGCGGCCGTCCTGGCTAACCGCCATGCCCTCCAGGGCAGCTGCGGCCGCTACGGACGGCGGATTCTTGCGTGAGAGGACGCCGTCCGCGTCCGCGTCGTACTGTGCGACGGGGCCGCTGGCGAGCGCTACATACACCGACCGCGAGTCTGGACTCACCGCTAGCCCGCCGGCGTAGAAGCCCAGGTCGAGGGTGGGCGGGCTCTTCGGCGCCAGCGCCCCGCCGGGTCCCACGTCGTACTGCAGCAACAGGGCGTTGCCGAAGGCGTTGGAGACCGCGACGTAGACCGACCTGCCGTCGGGACTCGTCGCCAACCCGTCCGCGAAGAACTCAGGATTGGACGCGGGGAACGAAAGGCTCGCCGGGTTCTTGGGGGAGAGCCCGCCGCCCGCGCCGACCTCGTACTGGTAGAGCGAGTTGCCGGCCACGTAGGCCGACTGCCCGTCGGGTGCTACGCCGATCGCCGAGGCGGACGGACGGCCCGGCACGATCGCGGTCGACTTGGGTGACAGAAGGCCGCCCGAGCCGACGTCGAACTGCGCCACCGCGCCGCTGGCGGCAAGATTGACCGCCGCGTAGAGGGAGTCACCGTCAGGGGTCACGGCCAGGCCGGCTTCCTCGATTCCGGAGAGTCCGAGCGGCACAGTCGAAGGAGTTTTCGGGCTGAGTCGCCCGTTGATGCTCACGTCGTACTGCACACCTGTCCATCGACGTTCGCCACGTAGACCGATCTCCCGTCCGGGGTGACCGCGACCCCGTCTGGCCCGTCGGGCGCGGACGCGGTGCCAAGGCTCGTGAGACTCCCGTCAGGTCCCACCGCTGAACATCGACACCGAGTCGCCGACCCCGTTGGTGACGTAGACGAAGGGAGCGGCCTGGGCGACCCCTGCCGTCGCGAGCACGAGGAGTGCGATGGACACCGCAGTGACAGAGAGCGCGCGCAGCATGAGCAATACCTCCTCCGCAGAAGACCCGATCGGTCGACCTCGACCTATCGCCCCCGTCCCACGGGTGGCAAAGCCGGGCGGTACCGTTGCCCGGAACCCATGACCGTCTACCTCCCCGACGGCTCTCCCCTGGAGCTTCCCGACCGGGCCACCGGCGCGGACGCCGCCGGCGCCATCGGCGCCGGACTGGCCCGCGCCGCCCTGGGCATCCGGGTGAGCCTCGACGGCGGCGACCCCGAGCTGCGCGACCTGAGCGCTCCCTTGCCCGACGGGGCCAGGATCGAGATCGTGACCGGCCGCGACACGCCCGACGCGCTCTGGCTGATCCGCCACGACGCCGCCCACGTGCTGGCCACCGCGGTCCTGGAGCTCTATCCGGGGGTCAAGATCTCCATCGGCCCGCCGATCGAGGACGGCTTCTACTACGACTTCGAGTTCCCCGAGGGCATGAAGCTGACCGAGGACGACTTCGAGCGTGTCGAGGCAAAGATGCGCGAGCACATCGCCGCCGACGAGAGCTTCGAGCGCAGCGAGCTGCCCGTGGCCGAGGCGATCGAGCGCTTTCGCGCCGAGGGCCAGGACTACAAGGTCGAGCTGATCGAGGATCTCGCCGCCGGCGGCGAAGGCGTGGAGACCGTCTCGCTGTACCGCAACGGGCCCTTCACCGACCTGTGCCGCGGCCCGCACGGCCCGGGCACCAAGCGCATCAAGGCGTTCAAGCTCACCAGCGTGGCCGGCGCCTACTGGCGCGGCGACTCGAGCCGGCAGATGCTCACGCGCGTGTACGGGACCGCCTTCCTGTCCAAGGAGGAGCTCGAGGAGCACGTCGCCCGGCTGGAGCAGGCCCGCGAGCGCGACCACCGCAAGCTGGGCCGTGAGCTCTCGCTGTTCATGCTCTCCGACCTGGCGCCCGGCATGCCCTTCTGGCTGCCGAACGGCACCCACATCTGGAACGAGCTCACCCGGCTGTGGCGGGCCGCCAACACCGAGCGGGGCTACACCGAGGTGCGCACGCCGATCCTCTACGACGTCGAGCTCTGGAAGCAGTCAGGCCACTGGCACGTGTACCGCGAGCACATGTACTTCACCGACGTGGAGGACCGGCCCATGGGCCTCAAGCCCATGAACTGCCCGGCCCACTGCCAGATCTACAAGCACGACCTGCGCTCCTACCGCGACCTCCCGATCCGGCTGTGTGAGCAGGGCCTGGTCCACCGCCACGAGCCCAGCGGCACGCTCCACGGCCTGCTGAGGGTGCGCCAGATCACCCAGGACGACGCGCACGTGTTCTGCACCGAGGACCAGATCACCGACGAGGTCAAGCGCTGCCTGGACTTCGGCTTCTTCATCTACGAGCAGTTCGGGCTGGAGCCCCGGCTGGAGCTCTCCACCCGGCCCGAGAAGCGGGTGGGCAGCGACGAGATGTGGGACAAGGCCGAAGCGGCGCTGACCGACACGCTCGAGCTGCATGGCCTCGAGTACGACCTCAACGAGGGGGACGGCGCCTTCTACGGCCCCAAGATCGACGCCCACATCACCGACGCCCTCGGCCGCTCGTGGCAGCTGGGCACCGTCCAGCTCGACTACTACATGCCCGAGCAGTTCGAGCTGGCCTACACCGGCGCCGACAACGCCGAGCACCGGCCCGTGATGATCCACCGCGCCTCGATGGGCTCGTTCGAGCGCTTCATCGGCATCCTGATCGAGCACTACGGCGGCGAGTTCCCGCTCTGGCTGGCCCCGGTGCAGGCGGCGGTGCTGCCCATCGCCGACCGCCATGCCGCCTACGCCCGCCGGGTGGGGGAGCGGCTGAGTGCGGAGGGCCTGAGGGTCGAGGTCGACGAGCGCTCCGAGTCGGTGGGCAAGAAGATCCGCGAGGCGGAGGTACTGAAGGTTCCCTACATGCTGGTGGTGGGCGACGCCGAACAGGAGAGCGAGCGGGTGGCGGTGCGCCGCCACCGCGAGGGCGACCAGGGCGCGGTCGCCGTCGGGGATTTCGCCGCCCGGGCGCTCGAGGAAATCCTGCAACGCTCCTGAACGCGCCGCTATACTCGCCCTCGAATGCAGGGCACCCCCATCGCGCAACCAAGAGGCCTCTGACGCGCCCGTGCCCCTTCCCGACTCGCGACGTGCCGCTTTTGACGTCCAGCCGTAGCCCGCACTAGTGCCGATCCCGCGACGGTTCGATCGGCGCCCGCCAGAGCGGGACGAGACACGCATCAACGAGCGCATCCGGGTGCCCCAGGTCCGGCTCATCGGAGCCGACGGCAACCAGATCGGCGTGATCGGAACCGACCAGGCGCTGCGCTACGCCCAGGAGCGTGACCTCGACCTGGTCGAGGTGGCACCCGAGGCCCGCCCACCCGTCTGCCGGGTGCTCGACTACTCGAAGTACAAGTACGAGCAGGAGCAGAAGGCCAAGGCAGCGCGGCGCCACCAGAAGCAGGTCAACGTGCGCGAGATCAAGCTGCGGCCCAAGATCGCGACCAACGACTACGAGACCAAGAAGAACCACGTGGTGCGGTTCCTCAAGGGCGACGATCGCGTGAAGGTCACGATCATGTTCCGGGGCCGCGAGCAGACCCACCCGGAGCGGGGGGAGATGCTCCTCAACCGTCTCGCCGACGACGTGGCCGAGCTGGGCATGGTCGAGCAGGCTCCGCAGCAGGACGGCCGCAACATGACGATGCTGCTGGCTCCGCACAAGAACCGGTCGCAGGACGCCGAGCCGGCCGGCGCCACCGGCTGAGCCGCAAACCGTCTGCTCTAATACGACGCTGCGATGCCGAAGATGAAGACCCACTCCGGGACCAAGAAGCGCTTTCGCAAGACCGCGCGCGGCAAGCTGCGCGCCCGCCACTCGTTCACGAGCCACAACCTGGGTCCGAAGCCGCGCAAGCGCAAGCGGCGCCTGGGCCGGCCGGTCGTGGTGGCCAAGGCCGACCGCAAGCGCGTCACGAGGCTGCTGCACAAGTAGATGAGCCGGGTCAAGCGATCAGTCGGAGCGCGCAAGAAGCGCCGCGCCACCCTGGAGCGCACCAAGGGCTACCGGGGCCAGGCCCATTCGAGCTACAAGCGGGCCAAGGAGGCCCTGCTCAAGGCCGATTCCTACGCCTACCGCGACCGGCGCAACCGAAAGCGCGACTTCCGCCGGCTGTGGATCGTGCGCATCAACGCCGCCGCCCGCCAGGAGGGCATGAGCTACAGCCAGTTCATGCACGGGCTGAAGGAGGCCGGCATCGAGCTCGATCGCAAGGTGCTGGCCGACATCGCCGTGCGCGACCCCGAGACGTTCCGACGGTTTGCCGAGCGTGCCCGGGAGGCCGCGGCTGCCTAGAGCCAGCGGTATCTACGACCATCTCCCGGGCGCCCTCAGAGGCGCCCTTTTTTGTGACGTGATCACCTCCGCCGACAACCACAAGCTGAAGACCATCCGCAAGCTCGCCCAGCGGCGCGCCCGCGAGAAGCTCGGCCTGTTCAGCGCCGAGGGCGAGGACCTGGTGGACGCGGCCGCCGCGGCGGGCCGGGACGCCCGAGTTCGTGCTCCGGGCCGGGGAGGACGTGGAGCCGAAATTGCTGGACGAGGTGAGCGCGCTCGGGTCCGGCACGCGGGTGATCGGCGTCTACCCGCAGGTCTTCGCCGAGCCCGTCGGGCCGCGTGATGGCCTGGCTGGGTGCGGTGGAGGACCCGGGCAACGTGGGCACGCTGATCCGCGCGGTGCACGCCCTGGCCGACGGGCCGCTGGTGCTCGGGCCCGGCTGCGCCGACCCGCACTCGCCCAAGGCGGTGCGGGCCAGCATGGGCTCGCTGTTCGCGCGGCCGCCGGCGCGAGCGGACTTCGCCGCGCTGCCGGGTACCCGGCTGGCGCTGGCGGCGGGGCCGCAGCGGCCGCTGCGGGAGGTCGCTGGCCGAGCTGGCCGGCGCGCCGCGAGCCGCTGGTGCTCTGCCTGGGATCCGAGCGCGGAGGCCTCGGCGAGGAGTGCTGAGCGCGGCCGCGGACGCGGTGGCGGGCATCCCGCTGCGCGCCGGCGGCCCGGACTCGCTCAACGTGGCGCTGGCGGGCGCCGTGGCGCTCTACGAGGTCGCGAATAGGATGGCCGCCGATGGCTGACCTGCAGCAGCTCCGCGCCGAGGGCGAGGCCGCGATCCGCGGAGCGGGCGAAGCGGCCGAGCTCGAGGAGCTGCGCGTGCGCTACCTCGGACGAAAGGCCGAGCTGACCCGCGTGCTGCGCTCGATCGGCGAGCTGGAGCCCGAGCAGCGCGGGCCGGTGGGCAAGGAGGCCAACGCGGTGCGACGGGCGCTCGAGGCGCTCCTGGAACAGCGCGGGACCGAGCTCGAGGCGGCCGAGCTGGACCGCCGGCTCACCGAGGACCGGGTGGACGTGACCCTCCCCGGGGACCCGCCGCGGCCGGGCGGTCACCTGCACCTGATCTCGCAGATCCGGCGCCGGATGGAGGACATCTTCGTGGGGCTCGGCTTCTCGGTCCTGGAGGGCCCCGAGGTGGAGTACGAGTACTACAACTTCACCGCTCTCAACCACCCGCCCGAGCACCCGGCGCGGTCGCCGCAGGACACCTTCTACTTCAGCGACCACGTGGTGCTGCGCACCCATACCTCGCCGATGCAGACCCGCGCGATGGAGGTCACCGAGCCGCCGATCTACGTGGTGGTGCCCGGCCGGGTCTACCGGCCCGACACGCCCGACGCCACCCACGTGCCGATGTTCCATCAGCTCGAGGGGCTGGCCATCGACGAGGACATCACCCTGGCCGACCTCCAGGGGGTGCTGCTGGCCTTCGCCCGCCAGATGTTCGGCGAGGAGACCGAGGTGCGGCTGCGTCCCGGCTACTTCCCCTTCACCGAGCCGAGCGTTGAGGTCGACGTGTCCTGCTTTCGCTGCCAGGGCACCGGTAGCGTGGGCACGGAGCGCTGCCCCACCTGCAAGGGAGAGGGCTGGATCGAGATCCTGGGCTCGGGGATGGTCGACCCCAACGTGCTCGGCTACGTGGCCGGCAACGGCTACGACCCGGAGCGGGTGCAGGGCTTCGCCTTCGGGATGGGCATCGAGCGGATCGCGATGCTGGTGCACGAGGTGCCGGACCTGCGCCTGCTGTTCGAGAACGACGCCCGGCTGCTGGAGCAGTTCGGGGCATGAGGGTTCCGGTTCACTGGCTGCGCTCCTACTGCGACCCCGGCCTGGGCGCCGAGGAGATCGCCGACGCGCTCACCATGGCCGGCCTGAAGCTGGAGCGGCTGCACCGCACCGGGGTGGGTGACCCGGAGGCCTTCGTGGTCGGCCGGGTGCTGGAGGCCGAGCGCCACCCCAACGCCGACCGGTTGACGGTCTGCGTGGTGGACGACGGCGAGGCCGAACCGCGCACGATCGTCTGCGGCGCCCCCAACGTCGCCGGCGGCCAGACGGTGGCGGTGGCCCGGCCCGGCGCGGTGATGCCGGACGGCAGCCGGCTGGGGGAGGCCGACCTCCGAGGGGTGCGCTCCAGCGGGATGATCCTGGCCGAGGACGAGGTCGGCATCGGCGAGGACCACACCGGGATCATGGTGCTGGACGGCGGCGCCCGGCCGGGCGAGCCGCTGGCGGACCACCTGCCGATCGCCGACGACGTGATCGAGATCGAGATCACGCCCAACCGTCCCGACGCGATGGCGGTCTACGGCGTGGCCCGCGACCTTCATGCGGTGACGGCCGCGCCGCTGGCCGAGGACCCGACCCGCCGCGACGCCGAGCCGCGGGGCGAGGACATCGCCGGCGACCACGCCACGGTGGAGATCGCCGACCCGGACGTGTGCCTGCGCTTCACCGCCCGGGTGTTCGAGGACGTGACCATCGGGCCTTCGCCCCTGTGGCTGAAGCAGCGGCTGATGGCCGCCGGCCAGCGGCCGATCTCCAACGTGGTGGACATCACCAACTACGTGATGCTCGCCTGCGGCCAGCCGCTGCACGCATTCGATCTCGACGCCGTCCGCGGCTCGCGCATCATCGTCCGCCGGGCGCGGGAGGGGGAGACGATGCAGACGCTGGACGGGGTGGCGCGCCGCTTCGACGCGGACACCGCGCTCGTGTGCGACGCCGAGGGGCCGAGCGGCATCGCGGGGATCATGGGCGGCCTGGTGTCCGAGGTGTCGGACTCCACCACGCGCGTGCTGATGGAGGCCGCCACCTGGGTGGGCCCGAACATCATGCGGACCTCGCGCAGGCTGGGGCTGCGCACCGAGGCCTCGGCCCGCTTCGAGAAGCAGCTGCATCCCGAGACCGCCCATGCCGCGCAGCGGCTGGCGGCGCGCCTGATGGTGGACCTCTGCGGCGCGCGGCTGGTGGCAGGCGAGCTCGACGCCTATCCGCGCCTGGCCGAGCCGCGCCACCTGAGCCTGCGCCAGGAGCGGCTGGAGCGCCTGCTGGGCGAGCGGATCCCCGCCGATCAGGTGGAGGCAATCCTGGGACGTCTCGGATTCAGCCCCCGCCCCGAGGACGGGCGGGTCACGGTGACCGTGCCGCCCTGGCGCGACGCCGACGTGCAGCGCGAGGCCGACCTGATCGAGGAGGTGGCCCGGATCCACGGCCTGAGCCGGCTGCCCACCACGCTGCCGGCGCGCCGTCACGCCTTCGGCCGGCTCGAGCCGCGCCAGCGCCTGCGCCGCCGGCTCGAGGACGCCCTGCGCGACCGCGGCCTCGACGAGTGCATCTCCTACTCGTTCACCTCGGCCGCGGCGCTCGAGCGGCTGCGGCTCGACCCCGGGGACGCGCTCCGGGTGGACAACCCGCTGAGCGAGGACCAGAGCCTGATGCGGCCGCTGCTGTTGGGTGGGTTGCTGGACGCCGCCCGGCACAACGCGGCGCGTGGGCGGCCTGGTGTGGCGCTGTTCGAGTCGGCGCACGTCTACCGGCCGGCCGGACCGCTCGATCGGGCCCCCGAGGGCTCACCCGACGGGCGGCGCCCGGCGAGCGAGCCCGAGCACCTGGGCGCCCTGCTCACCCTGGCGGCGCCCGGCGGCTGGCGCACGGAGCCCGTGCCCGCGGACTTCTTCGCCGCCCGGGCGGTCCTGGAGGCGCTGCTCGCGGTCGCGGGAGTCGACTGGCGGGCCCAGCCGCCGGCCCCGGCGTTCCTGCACCCGGGGCGGTCGGCCACGGTGCTCGCCGGGGAGCGCGAGCTCGGCTGGATCGGCGAGCTGCACCCGCTGGTCCTGCGCGCCTGGGAGCTCGACGGGCCCGTGGCGGCCTTCGAGCTGGACTTCGGGGCGCTGGCCGAGGAGGCGGCAGCCGGCGCCCCCTACAGCGACGTGACGAGCTTCCCGGCGGTGCGCCAGGACCTGGCGGTGGTGGTGGCCGAAGAGCGGCCCGCCGCCGACGTGGTGGCGGCGGTCCGGGCGGGGGGCGGAGACCTGCTCGGCACCGTGGCCCTGTTCGACCTCTACCGGGGCGGCCAGGTGGGCGAGGGCAACAAGTCGCTGGCCCTGCGGCTCGAGTTCCGCGCGCCCGACCGCACCCTCACCGACGACGAGGTGGCCGAGCGCCGCGCGGCGATCGAACGCGAGCTGGCCGCCATCGGGGGGCGCCTGCGTGCCTGAGGGCTCTCACCGGGTGGCCGTGGTGGGCGCCGCCGGCTACGGCGGGGCGGTGTGCGCGCTGCTGGCCCGCCGCCACCCCTCGCTCGAGCTCACCGCCGTCACCGCGCGCAGCGACGCAGGCCGGCGCCACGATCAGCTCTACCCCCGCTACCGGGTGCCGCTCGAGCTGGAGTCCTTCGATCCCGACCGGGTGGCCGAGCGCGCGGACGCCGCGCTGGTGGCCTATCCCCACGGCGCGGCCGCACCCGCGGTCAAGGCGCTGCGCGAACGCGGCCTGAAGGTGGTGGACCTGTCCGCCGACTTCCGGCTCGGGCGCGAGCGCTACCAGCGCTGGTACGGAGAGCACCAGGCTCCCGAGCTGCTCGACGAGGCGGTCTATGGGCTCACCGAGGCGCACCGCGAGGAGATCCGGGAGGCCGACCTGGTGGCCGCGCCGGGCTGCTATCCCACCGCCGCGCTGCTCGCGCTGCTGCCCCTGCGCGAGCACATTCGCGACGTGGTGGTGGACGCGAAGTCCGGCGTCTCCGGCGCCGGCCGGGAGGCCAGCGACGCGACCCACTTCGTGTCGGTGACCGAGAACGTGGAGGCCTACAAGGTCGGCGGGCACCGCCACAGCGCCGAGCTGGAGCAGGAGCTGCCCGAGAAGGCGGGCATCACCTTCGTGCCCCACCTGATCCCCATGGAACAGGGGCTGCTGGCCAGCTGCTACGTGACCCTCGACCGCACGCTCTCCGCCGACGAGGTGCGCCTGCTCTATCGCGGCGCCTACCAGGACGAGCCCTTCGTGGAGGTGGCCGACGAGCCTCCCGGCACCGACGAGGTGCGGGAGACCAACCGCTGCCGGGTCCACGTGACCGTGGCCGGCAAGCGCGTGATCGCCCTGGCGGTGATCGACAACCTCTGGAAGGGCGCGGCCGGCCAGGCCATCCAGGACCTGAACCTGATGCTGGGGCTGCCGGAGACCGAGGGGCTCGAGTGAGCGGCTTCTTCCGTTCCCGCTGGGTCGAGACGCCCGTCCACGCCGCCGAGGCCGAGGCCACGGCCCTGCCCCGCGGGTTCCGCGCCGCGGGCGTGGCCGCCGGCATCAAGCCGGAGGGCCTCGACGTGGGTGTGCTCGCCTCCGACTCGCCGGAGACGGTGTCGGCCGCCCGCTTTACCACCAACGCCCGCGTGGGGGCGCCCGTGACCCTCTCCCGCGAGGCGAACCTGGGCGGCCTGCGGGCCGTGGCGGTGAACTCCGGCTGCTCGAACGTCGGCGACGGCCGCAGAGGCTTCGAGACCGCGGCCGCCATGCAGGAGGCCGCCGCCCGCAAGCTCGGGCTCGAGGCGAATCAGGTGGGCGTGGCCTCGACCGGGGTGATCGGGTTCGAGCTCCCTCGCGACCCGGTGGTGAACGGCGTGCGCGAGGCCTGCGACGCCCTCGGGCTGGACGCCGAGGGCTTCTCGGAGGCCATCCTCACCAGCGACCGCGGCCCCAAGCGCGCCTGCCTGGACGTGCACCTGCCCAGCGGTGAGGCGGTGCGGCTGGCGGGGCAGACCAAGGGGGCGGGGATGATCTCGCCCCGCTTTGCCACCACGCTGTGCTTCGTGGAGACCGACGCCGCGCTGTCGGCCGAGACCCTCGACCTGCTCATCGGGGTGTGCGTGAGGCGCTCGTTCGACCGCATCTCGGTGGATGGGCAGCTGTCCACCAGCGACTCGGTGTTCGCCTTCGCCAGCGGCGCGTCCGGGGTGAGGGTGGAGCCCGAGAGCCCGGCCGAGCTGGCGCTGGGCGAGGCGCTGGACGCGCTGCTGCGCCAACTGGCGCTCGACATCGTGGCCGACGGCGAGGGCACGGCCCGGGTGGGGCGGATCGTGGTGGAGGGCCGGCCGGACGCCGTGGAGCCGGTGGCCCGCGCGGTGGCCAACTCGCCGCTGGTGAAGACCGCGCTGCACGGCGGCGACCCGAACTTCGGGCGCGTGCTCCAGGCCGCGGGCCAGGCCTGGCCGCCGGGGGAGGCCTTCGTGGCCGATCTCGAGATCGAGGGCCGGCTGCTGGTCTCCGCGGGCGACGCGGTGGGGCTGTCGGCGAGCGACCTGAGCGAGCTCGGCGAGCTGGTGGCCGGCAGCGAGGTGGAGTACCGGCTGACCCTGCCGGGCGAGGGCGGGGAGACCGAGGTCTTCTTCAGCGACCTCGGCCCGGACTACGTGCAGTTCAACTCGAGCTATACCTCCTGATGCGGGACATCGGCACCCTCCTCGAGGCGCTCCCCTACATCCGGGAGTTCCACGGCGAGACCGTGGTGATCAAGTACGGCGGAGCGGCCATGACCGAGCCGGCGCTGAAGGAGGAGTTCGCCCGCGACGTGGTGCTGCTCAAGTACGTGGGCCTGAACCCGGTGGTGGTGCACGGCGGGGGCCCGGACATCACCGCCTACATGGACCGGCTGGGGATGGAGGTCCGCTTCGTGGACGGCATGCGGGTGTCCGACGAGGCCACGGTCGAGGTGGCGAAGATGGTGCTCGTGGGCAAGCAGAACAAGGACATCGTGCTGCGCCTGGGCCGGCACGGGCAGCCGGCCGTGGGGCTGTGCGGCGACGACGGGCGGCTGTTCACGGTGGCCAAGCGGGTCTCGGGCGAGACCGACATGGGCTTCGTGGGCGACATCACCCGGGTGGACGCCGGCGTGCTCAACCACATCGCCGAGGACTACATCCCGGTGATCGCGTCGGTGGGGGCCGACGAGGAGGGCACCTCCTACAACGTCAACGCCGACCTCGCCGCCGCGGCGGTGGCCCGTTCGCTCGACGCCTTCAAGGTGATCTTCCTCACCGACGTGGACGGCTGGCGCGCCGATCCCGAAGACCCGTCGACAAGGATCTCCGAGGCCACCGCCGAGGAGGTGCGCGCACGCCTGGCCCAGGTGAGCGGGGGCATGCGGCCGAAGCTCGAGGCCTGCCTGGAGGCCCTGGAGGCCGGGGTGGACAACGCCCACATCATCGACGGTCGCACCCCGCACTCGCTGCTGCTCGAGCTGTTCACCGACGAGGGGATCGGCACCAAGCTGTGGCCCTGACCCGCTTGCAGGCTCTCGAGAACCGGGCCGTGATGGGGACGTACGTGCGCAACCCGGTGGAGTTCGTGCGCGGCGAGGGCACCCGCCTGTGGGACGACGAGGGCAACGAGTACCTCGACTTCCTGGCCGGCATCTCGGTGGCCCAGCTCGGGCACTCCCACCCGGCCGTGGTCGACGCGGTGCGCGAGCAGGCCGGCCGGCTGATGCACGTGGGCAACCTCTACTACACCGAGCCGGCGATGCGCCTGGCGGGACGGCTGTCGGAGTGCTCGGTGGGCGGGAAGGTCTTTCTGTGCAACTCGGGCACGGAGGCGGTGGAGTGCGCGATCAAGCTGGCCCGGCGCCACCGGCCGGGGGGCGACTTCGTGGTGCTGGAGGGCGGCTTTCACGGGCGCACGATGGGGGCTCTGTCGGCCACCCCGCAGGAGACCAAGCAGGCCCCGTTCGCTCCGCTCGTGCCCGGCTTCACGGCCGTGCCGCGCGAGGGTCCGCTGCCGGTGGACGAGCGCACCGCGGCGGTGCTGATCGAGCCGGTCCAGGGCGAGGGCGGCATCCACCCGGTCTCGGCCGAGCTCCTGGCCGCGGCCCGCGAGGCCTGCGACCGGCACGGCGCGCTGCTGATCTTCGACGAGATCCAGTGCGGCATGGGCCGCACCGGCACGTTGTGGGCCTGGCAGCAGGCCGGCGTGCGCCCCGACGTGATGACCGTGGCCAAGGGCCTCGGAGGCGGGCTCCCGGTGGGAGCCTGCGTGACGAGCCCCGAGTACGGGGACGTGCTGCAGCCGGGCGACCACGGCTCCACCTTCGGCGGCGGCCCGGTGGTGGCCGCGGCTGCGAACACCGTGCTCGACGTGGTCGACGAGCCCGGCTTCCTCGCGGGGGTGGCCGGCAAGGGCGAGCGCCTGGCCGCCGGCCTGGACGGGCTGGGCCTCGAGGTCCGGGGCCGCGGCCTGATGCTGGCCTTCGCCTGCAACGACGGCCCGGGACTGGCGCGCCGCCTGCTGCTCGAGCAGCGCCTGGTGGTGAACGCCACCGGCCCCGACACGATTCGCCTGCTCCCCCCGCTCACGGTCTCCGACGAGGAGATCGACGAGGCGGTGCGGCGGATCGCGGACCTGGTTGCGGACTAAAACTGGCCGCAACTCTGGTTAGCCTGGCGCCCACGGCATCGACAGAAAGGCTTCAACCTCATGGACTGGAAGATCGAGCTGGTCGCGATCCCGGTGACCGACGTGGACCGCGCCAAGGCGTTCTACACCGATCAGGCCGGCTTCAACGCCGACCACGACCACACCGTCAGCGACGAGATGCGTTTCGTGCAGCTGACCCCGCCGGGCTCGGCGTGCTCGATCGCGCTGGGCAAGGGCATCACCGAGGCGGAGCCGGGGTCGGTGCAGGGCATGCAGATGGTCGTGCCCGACATCCAGGTCGCTCACGACGAGCTGGCCGAGCGCGGGACGCAGGTCAGCGAGGTCCAGGAGTTCCCCTGGGGCAAGTTCGTCTTCTTCACGGATCCGGACGGCAACGGCTGGGCCGTGCAGGAGCTCGTTCCCCAGTAGCGTGCACGGCCGCCATGGCCGAGCCCCGCCGCACCCTTATCAAGACGGCCTCCTACGAGGCCGACCCCGAGGACGTGGGGCGGGTGCTGCTGCTCTACTCGGGCGGGCTCGACACCAGCGTGATGCTCAAGTGGATCCAGGACGAGTACGAGGCCGAGGTGGTGGCCCTCACCGTCAACCTGGGCCAGCCGGGCGAGGACTACGAGGTGGTCCGAGGCAAGGCCCTTCACCTCGGGGCGCTGGACTGCCACGTGGTGGACGCCCGCGAGGAGTTCGCCCACGACTACGTTCTGCCCGGCATCAAGGCCAACGCCCTCTACGGCGGCGGCTATCCCCTGTTCACCGCGCTGGGGCGGCCGCTGATCGCCAAGCTCGCCGTCGAGCAGGCGCGGGCCTCGGGCTGCGACACCATCGCCCACGGCTGCACGGGCAAGGGCAACGACCAGGTGCGGATCGAGTCGACCGTCATCGCGATCGACCCGGAGATGAAGATCATCGCCCCGGTCCGCGGCTGGCAGATGGGGCGCGAGGAGGAGATCGAGTACGCCCGCCGGCACGGTATCCCGGTGAAGGGCGGCACCGAGACGCCGCCCTACTCCATCGACGACAACCTCTGGGGCCGCTCGTCGGAGGGCGGGCCGATCGAGGACCTCGACGAGCCGCCCCACGACGACGTCTTCCAGCTCGTCACCCGCCCCGAGGAGGCTCCGGACGAGCCGGAGGACGTGGTGGTGGGCTTCGAGCAGGGGGTGCCGGTGGCGCTGAACGGCGAGCGCCTGGGGCTGGTGGACCTGATCGACCGGGCGGCCGAGATCGGGAGCCGCCACGGGATCGGCATCGTCGACCACCTCGAGGACCGCATCGTGGGCCTCAAGGTCCGCGACCTGTACGAGGTGCCTGCGGCCGCGATCATCCTGACCGCCCACAAGGAGCTGGAGAAGCTCGTGGGCACGATTCACCAGAACACCTTCAAGCCGCAGCTGGACGCCCACTGGGCCTACCTGGTCTACGCGGGGCTCTGGTACGAGCCGCTGCTGGGCGATCTGAACGCCCTGATGGACTCGGTCAACGAGCAGGTGACCGGCGAGATCACCGTCCGGCTCTACAAGGGCTTGGCCCGCCCGGTGGCCCGGCGCTCGCCGAACGCGCTCTACGACCCGGCGCTGGCCGGCTTCGGTGAGTCCGGCGGCCTGTTCTCGCAGCAGGCGAGCCCAGGGTTCATCGAGCTCTGGTCCCTGCAGTCGCGGATGGCCTACAACGTGCGCCGCCGGCGGGCTAGCGAGGATTCCTAGGGGGAGCGCTCGGCTCGCGCCGCGGCGAGGGCGGCGCAACCTTGGCGTCCTTGGCGTCCTTGGCGCCGCGCTTGCTCCGCTTGGGCTGGTCGCTCTTCCTGTAGCGGGTGCCGATCGTGACCAAGAGGTGCAGCACGCCGAGGCCGATGAAGAATGCGGTGGGCGCGGTCTCGTCGGAGAACCCGAGGACGAAGGGCATCGCGATCAGCACCCCCGCCAGCACGTAGTCGAGCACCACGTGGGCGGCCAGGGGCACGTAGTTGATCAGGCTGGTCGGGCCCTCGGTGGCGGCGGCCAGGAAGAGCACCACCACCCCGGCGATGATCGACGCCGCGGTTGCCCCACCGGATTCGAAATCGAGGACGAAGGGGGCCACGATGAGCACCGCCGCCGCCGCGTACTCGATGAAGCCGTGCAGGAAGCGCGGTATGGGGCCGTCCTTGAGCATCCAGGAGACGTATACCCCCTGGGCCGGGCCTCACACCGGGCTCAGGCGCCCCATCCGCTGCGCAGCGAGCCGGCGATCGCCTTCAGCACCGCGGGCAGGTCGCCGCGGGCGCGCTCGTAGGCCTCCTGGAGCCCGCGCGTGGCCGCAGGGCCGTGCACGCCGCTGCCGTGGCCCATGAGCAGGTGCTCAGGCTCGTAGTCGCGCAGGATCTGAGGTGGCAGCGGGCGAAGCATGATGTGCATCCCCACCGGCGCGCGGCCACCCGTCCAGCGAAGGGCGCTGCCCACGATCTCGGCCACCACCAGCGCCTGCTGCTCGGGCCACCAGAGGGTCGTCTCCTGCCAGCCGGGCACCCGCAGCGACGGGATGGCCAGGAAGGGCGAGCCGGGCACGGTGTCGGGCACCTTGACGTGCAGCACGCCCAGGCGCTCGGCCACGGCGGCGCAGTCGCGGTTGTGGCGGTCGAGCAGCTGAAGCACGGCCGCGGGCTCGCCCAGCGCCGCTGCGCGGTCGAGCGCGTCGCCGGCGTCGACGGGGTCGACCAGCCACACGCGCCCGTCGGCAACCAGGGCGTGGGAGGTGCGGGCGTCCCATTCGTCGATGACCCACGAGAGGCCGAAGGGATACTCGTCGTAGCTCTTGATCGTCGCCATCGTCCGGCACAATCTCACGAGCGGCCGCCGGCCGGCGTTGTGACCCCATGAGCCCGACTCTCTTCACCACCTACGACAGCCCGGTCGGCCCGCTTCTGCTCAGCGGCGACGACGACGCGCTCGACGGCCTTCGCTTCGGGCCGGTCACCGGCGCCCGGCCCGGCTGGCGGCGGGAGGACTCCCGCTTCGCCGGCGAGCGGGACCAGCTCGACGAGTACTTCGCGGGCGAGCGCACCCGCTTCGACTTCCCGCTGCGGCTTTCCGGCGGCCCCTTCGAGCTGCGGGTCTGGGAGCTCCTGCGCGCGATTCCCTACGGCACGACCGCCACCTACGGCGAGCTCGCGGCCCGGCTGGGCTCGCCCGAGCGTGCGCGGGCCGTAGGCGCGGCCAACGGGCGCAACCCGGTGGCGATCGTGGTGCCCTGCCACCGGGTCATCGGGGCCGGCGGGCGGCTGGTGGGCTACGGCGGCGGCCTGGACAACAAGCGGGCCCTGCTCGAGCTCGAGGGGGCGCTGCTCGCTCTCGGCTCGGCGTGATTGATGCCCGCCGCTACTGGGAAACACAGGAGCATGCCTTTCCGCGGATACACAATTCTGGGCTGGGTCACCTGGCAGATCGCCAAGCGAGTGGCCAAGCGCAAGATGGGACAGAACAAGGCCAAGCTGGGTGGCGGCGCCGCCGCGCTGGGCCTGCTGGCGGCCGGGGTGATCGTCGCCGCCAAGGTCACCGGCGGCGACGACGACAGCTGACCGGGGCGCCTACTCCACCACGAGCGAGTCCAGGCCCTCCTCGGCGGGCGGAAACTGCGGGTCCATGGCCCGCAGCGTCTCCACCAGGAGGGTCAGGACCGCCCAGTCGCGGTACCAGTTGCGGTCGGCGGGGATGACGTACCAGGGCGCTCGGCTCGTTGAGGTCTCGGACAGGGCGTCCCCGAACGCGGCCATGTAGTCGTCCCAGCGCTTGCGCTCCTCGAGGTCGCCCGCGCGGAACTTCCAGCGCTTGGTGGGGTCCTCGAGGCGCTCGCGCAGCCGGTCGGCCTGCTCCTCCCTGGAGATGTGGAGCATGCACTTGACCACCTGGGTACCGGCGGCGGAGAGCGTGTCCTCGAAGTCCCGGATCTGCCCGTAGCGTCCCCGCCACACCTCCTCCGGCACGAGCTCGTGCACCCGCACCACCAGCACGTCCTCGTAGTGGGAGCGGTTGAAGACCACGACCTCCCCCTGGCGGGGCGCCGCCCGGTGGATGCGCCACAGGAAGTCGTGGGCCAGCTCCTCCTCGGACGGGACGCCGAAGCTCTGGATCCGGCAGCCCTGCGGGTTGACTCCCGACAGCACGGAGCGGATGGTGCCGTCCTTGCCGCCGGCGTCCATCGCCTGCAGCACGAGCAGGAGCGAGCGCTTGGACTCGGCGAACAGGCGCGCCTGCAGGTCGATCAGCTCCTCGCGCAGCTCGGCGGAGGCGGCCTTGGTCTCGTCCTTGTCGCCGGGGGCGCCGGCGGGGTCGGCGGGATCGATCCCGGCGAGGCCGGGGTCGGTTCCCTCGGGAACCCGCCAGCGCGCGGAGAGCTCCTCTGCCATGAGCGGCATGCTATCCCCGCTCGCTGCGAGCCCCGCGCCGCCCGTCGGTCCGGAGCCGTCGGCCGGCGACCGTAGACTCGGAATCCGGATGAGCTTCGCCCACCTGCACGTCCATTCCGAGTACTCGGTGCTCGACGGCGCCTGCCGCATCGAGGCCCTGGCCGAGCGGGCCGCGGGCTTCGGGCAGCCGGCGCTCGGCCTCACCGACCACGGCGTGATGAACGGGGCCGTGGAGCACTTCCAGGCCTGCCAGCGGCACGGCATCAAGCCCATCCTGGGGCTCGAGGCCTACTTCGTCGACGACCTCCGCACCGAGGCGGTGCGATACGAGCGCAACCATCTCACCCTGCTGGCGCGGAGCGACGAGGGCTTTCGCAACCTGGTCAAGCTGAGCTCGGCGGGCTACCTGGAGGGCTACCGCAGGGGCAAGGCCAACGTCGATCTCGACCTGCTCTCCACCTACTCCGAGGGCGTGATCGCGCTCACCGGCTGCCTGCAGTCGCGCTTCTGCCGGCGCCTGGTCGAGGACATCCCCGGCGAGGCTCGCGAGCACGCCGACCAGCTGCTCGGCGTCTTCGGCGCGGACAACGTCTACTTCGAGGTCCAGAAGAACGGGGTGGCCGACCAGGACAAGGCCAACGAGGGGATCGTGAGGATCGCGGGCGAGCTCGGCCGTCCGCTGGTGGCCACCGGCGACGTCCACTACCTCAGGCGCGAGGACTACGACCACCACCGTGCGCTGCTGTGCGTGCAGACCAAGAGCACGCTCGAGCAGCCCAAGCTCAGCTTCGACACCAACGAGTTCTTCCTCAAGTCCAGCGAGGAGATGGCGGACGCCTTCGCGGAGTGGCCCGAGGCGCTGGCCGCGACGGCCGAGATCGCCGAGCGCTGCAACGTCGAGATCGAGCTGGGCAAGATGCTGATCCCTCGCTTTCCCACTCCGGACGGGGAGTCGGAGGCCGGCTACCTGCGCCGGCTCGCTCGCGAGGGGCTCGCCCGGCGCTACGGGGACCCGGCGCCCGCGGAGGCCGTGGAGCGCCTGGAGCTCGAGCTGGGCGTGATCGAGAAGATGGGCTTCGCCGCCTACTTCCTCATCGTCTGGGACTTCGTCAAGTTCGCCAAGGACAGCGGCATCGCGGTGGGGCCGGGGCGCGGATCGGCCGCCGGCTCGATCGTCTCCTACGCGCTCAGGATCACCGACGTGGACCCGATCGAGTACGACCTGCTGTTCGAGCGCTTCCTGAACGCGGAGCGGGTGTCGATGCCCGACATCGACATCGACTTCTCGGTCAAGGGCCGCGACCGCGTGATCCAGTACGTGGCCGAGAAGTACGGGCGCGAGTCGGTGGCCCAGATCGTCACCTTCGGGCGCATGCTGCCGCGGGCGGCCAGCCGCGACGCCGCGCGGGTGCTGGGCTACGACTACGCCACCGGGGATCGCATCGCCAAGCTGATCCCCGAGCCGGTGATGGGCCGCAGCAAGCGCTTCGACCAGTACCTGGCCGAGGAGCCCGATCTGCGGCGCGTCTACGACACCGAGGCCGAGGCCCGGCGGGTTATCGAGGTCGCGAAGGGCCTCGAGGGGATCGTGCGCAACTCCTCGATCCACGCCGCCGCGGTGGTGATCGCCGACCGGCCGCTCACCGACATCGTGCCGCTCCAGCTGGCCGAGGACCGCGGCGGCGGCGAGAACGGCGAGCGCTCCTACCGCACCGTCACCCAGTACTCGATGAAGCCCATCGAGGAGATCGGCCTGCTCAAGATGGACTTCCTCGGGCTGCGCAACCTCGACGTGATCGAGGCCGCGCTCGACATCATCGAGCAGTCCACGGGAGCGCGGCCGGACATGACCGCCCTGCCCTTGGACGACCTGCGCACCTACGAGATGCTCGCCCGCGGGGACTCGGTCGGGGTGTTCCAGTTCGAGTCGGACGGCATGCGCGACGCGCTCAAGAAGGTGCGGCCCACCGAGTTCAACGACCTGGTGGCGCTCAACGCCCTCTACCGGCCGGGGGCGATGCGCTACATCGACACCTACGCCCGCAACAAGCGCACCCCCGACGCCGCGCAGTACCCCGACGAGCGCCTGCGCCCGATCACCCAGTCCTCCTACGGGGTGATCCTCTACCAGGAGCAGTCGATGCAGATCGCCAAGTCGATCGCGGGCTTCTCCGGCCCCGAGGCCGACGACCTGCGCAAGGCGATCGGCAAGAAGCAGCGCGAGCGCATGGCGGCGCTGCGGGACCGCTTCTTCGAAGGTGCCCGGGCGAGCGGCACCGCGGAGGCGGTGATCCAGGAGCTGTGGGCGGTCAACGAGGCCGCCGCCGACTACTCCTTCAACCGCTCCCACGCCGCCTGTTACGGGCTCATCTCCTACCGGACCGCCTGGCTCAAGGCCAACTACCCGGCCGAGTACATGGCGGCGCTGATCAGCTCGGTGATGTCCACCAAGGACAAGGTTCCCTTCTTCGTCGCGCAGTGCGAGGACATGGGCATCGAGGTGCTGCCGCCCGACGTGAACGAGTCCGGGCACGACTTCAAGGTCGTCGAGGGGAACATCCGCTTCGGCCTCGATGCCGTGAAGGGTCTCGGCTACCAGGCGGTGGAGGCCATCATCCGGGCACGTGAGGAGGACGGGCCGTTCGTCTCGGTGTGGGACTTCTGCCGCCGGGTCGACTGCCAGGCGGTCAACAAGAAGGCCGGCGAGTCGCTCGTGAAGTGCGGGGCGATGGACTCGCTCCCGGGCACGCGCACCGGCATCATGCAGGTCCTGGCCAGCGCCCAGGGCGCGGGCGCGCTGGCGCAGCTGGACGCGCAGCGCGGGCAGGGGTCGTTCTTCGACATGGGGGAGGGCGACGACGACGCGGCCTCCCAGCACGACCTGCCGGTGCCGTCGCTTCCCGACGTGCGCGAGCAGCTCAACGGCTGGGAGAAGGAGACGCTCGGGCTGTTTCTCTCCAGCCATCCGCTGAAGGAGGTCCGCCCGGCGCTTCGCGCGCGTGTGGACTGCTCGCTGGCCGAGCTGCCCTCCAAGGGCGACGGCGAGTGGGTCACCGTCGGCGGCATGATCGCCGAGTGCAAGCGCATCCGCACCAAGAAGGGCGACCCGATGATGTTCGCCACGCTCGACGACCTGGAGGGCCAGGTCGAGCTGCTGGTCTTCAACTCGGCCTACGCGGCGAACGAGAACCGGGTGGACGTCGACCGGATCGTGATCGTGCGCGGCCGGGTGGACCACAAGGAGGCGGGGGAGACCAAGCTGGTCGCTCAGGAGGTCGAGCCCTTCGAGCCCACGCCCGCGGAGGTCCTGCGCGCGGCCGAGCAGGCCGAGGTCGAGCCCGTCGTACGGCGCCTGACCCTGCACGTCGCGCCGTCGGTTGGTGAGGGCTTTCTGGGCGAGCTCAAGGAGGTCGTCGGCCACCACCCGGGCGACCACGAGGTGCTGCTGGCGGTCGGGGAGCGCCGCCTGCTGCTCGGCCCCGGTTTCCGGGTGTCGGCGGACAGCGCCTGCCGGGCCGAGCTGGGCGCGCTCCAGGGCGCCGCGCTCACGGCCGGCTGAGCCCGGCCTCCTCGAGCCAGACCCGCACCGTCGCGTGGTGCCTCGACCAGGCGTCCCAGACGTCGCGCCCCCACGCCTCGACGGCGGCGCGGTGGTCGTCGGGGCGCGTCGCCGCGAGCGGGTGGAGCACGGTGAGACACCCGTCGAAGCTGGGCGGCTCCAGCCATTCGAAGTCCACGCGCCTGACCGTCCTCCGGTGGATGGCGGGCCCCATCGCGGGATCGACGCCCTGCTCGACGACCAGCCCGAGCGTCATCAGGTGAAGGCCCACGGACTGGATCGAGCGGCGCTCCCGCCTCCCGGGGTGCTGCACCGCGTAGGTGTCGACGGTCAGCTGGTGGACGCCGAAGTACGCGGCCTCCCCGTATTCGCGCGCCAGCAGCTCGCCGTAGCGCTCCCAGCAGCTGGGGCTGGCGCCGATGTAGGCGTGGCCGGCGGCGGTCTCGCCGCGGGGCAGCGACAGCCCGCAGCCGGGACAGGTCTCGAGGCTGGCCACGGTGGGCGATGATCGCGGACGCCGCTGCGATTACACTCTCCGAGTGCCCATCCCGGCCCAGATCGCGACCGAGCTGCACGAGTGCCGCCAGTGCTGCTCCTTCTGTGACCGGGTGGTACATCCCGCCGGCTGCATCAGCTCCGGCTGCCAGTACCTGTACCTCTACGACGACGAGACGACCGGCCGCCGCTTCATGGGTTGCATGAACAAGGTCTTCCGCGGTGAGATCGACGTGGAGCTCTTCGAGCAGGCCGAGCGCACCCGCCACGGGTTCGGCGGGGTCAAGATGACCGGCCTCCCGCTGCCCCAGTGCCGCTCCACGGTGGAGCGCGCCTACGACGGCTACAGCGAGGCCTTCGACTGCGTGAACCCGCGCTTCTTCAGCAAGCCGACGCCGGAGGACTTCGACCCGGCGTTCGATCTGCGCGACGGCATCTAACTCGCCGCGCCAAGCGCCGCTGATTGCGGGGTAAGGGGGCGTGCTACCCGGTACAGCGTCGAGTTTGCCCCACATGAGGGAGGCAAAGTCATCAATGCACCGGAGATGGGGGGCGCCCGGGGGTCTGACGAGTTCCTCGGGTACGGGGGCTCGTCGACCCTCCGCCTGGCACGCGAGCCATACCGGCTGCTCGACGGCAGCGCCGGTTCGGTGGATACTGTGAGAGACGACTCGCACGGACGTCGCACTTGAATTCGGGCTCTTAGGCCCGCTTACGGTGGTCGAGCACGAGCAGGCCCTCGAGCTCGGCGGAGTCAAGCAGCGCTCTCTTCTCGCGATTCTGCTGCTGCACGCGAACCAGGTCGTCTCGACCGACCGACTGACCGACGAGCTGTGGGGAGCTGCACCGCCCCCCACCGCCGTCAAGAGCATCCAGGTCATGGTCTCCAGGCTGCGCAAGCAGCTGGGGGACGGCAGGCTCGCCACCCACGCACCCGGCTACGTTCTCCGAGTCGAGCCCTCGCAGCTGGATCTGACCCGCTTCGAGCGCCTGGTCGACGAGGCGCGACACGCCGAACCGGCCGTCGCGGCCCAGAAGTTGCGCGAGTCGCTCGCAATCTGGCGCGGGCCGCCGCTAGCCGACCTGGCGTACGAGCCCTTCGCGCAGACCGAGATCGCCCGGCTCGAGGAGTTGCGCCTCGCCGCGCTCGACCGGCGGATCGACGCCGATCTCGCCAGCGGCCTCCATGCCGACCTGGTCGGCGAGCTCCAGGCGCTGGTTGCCGAGCATCCGCTACGAGAGCGCCTGCGCTGCCAGCTCATGATTGCCCTCTACCGCTCAGCCCGGCAAGCGGAGGCCCTCGACGTCTACAGCGCGGCCCGGCGCAAGCTCTCCGAGGAGCTTGGCCTGGAGCCGAGCGAGGAGCTGAAGCAGCTCGAGCAGGCGATCCTCCGGCAGGACCCGGCTCTCGAGCTACCAGGGCCCGCGCCCACGCCGGCGTCTAGCGGGGCGCCCGACCGAACCCTCCTGATCGTCCCGACGGCTCTCGACGCCCTCGGGTCGCTCCTGGGTCTCGCCCGGCCGCTGGCAGCGTCGACGCCGCCCCGCGAGCTGATCGTCGCCGGGATCGTCCAGCCGGCCGAGGTCCCCGCCGCGACGGCGGTGCTGGGCGATCGCCGCGAGGAGCTCCTTTCGGAGGGGCTCGCCGTGAGGACCGCCGCCTTCTCCTCGCCCGCTCCGGGCGACGACATCGTTCGGCTCGCGTCTCAGGATAACGTGGACCTGGTCCTCATGGACGCCGGCCGCTCGCCGCTGGGCGGGCACGCAAGGCTGGTCCTCGAGCAGGCGCCGTGCGACGTGGCCTTGCTGGTCGAGGCGGGCGGCTCGCTTCGCGGCGGATCGGTGGTGGTGCCCTTCGGGGCCGCCAGCCACGACTGGGCCGCGCTCGAGCTGGGTGCCTGGGTGGCCCAGGCCACCTCCTCTGCGCTCCGGCTCATCGGCGCGACCTCCGACCAGAGCGCCGGAGGCAGAGACGCCAGCCGGCTCCTCGCGGACGCGTCGCTGATCATTCAGCGCACGGCGGGAATCGTCGCCGAACCGCTACTCGCGACCCCTGGCCGCCAGGGAGTCATGGCCCTCGCCGAGGGTGCCGGCCTCCTGGTCGTCGGGCTCTCCGAGCGTTGGCGTCAGGAAGGGCTCGGGCAGGTGCGCGGAGAGATCGCCGAGGCCCCACCCGCGCCGACGGTCCTCGTCCGCAGAGGGCCGCGGCCGGGCGGGCTCGCCCCGGCGGAGACTCGAACTCGCTTCAGCTGGTCGCTGACGGGGGCAACCTGATGATCCTGGCGATCAGCCCGGGCGCGACGTTTGCCCGGTATCGAGTGGAGTCGCTGGTGGGACGCGGCGGGATGGGCGTGGTGTACCGCGCGAGGGATCTGTCGCTGGAGCGGCCGGTCGCGCTGAAGCTGATCGCTCCCGAGCTCGCGCAGGACGAGCACTTCCGAGCCCGCTTTCTCAAGGAGCCGAAGCTCGCCGCCTCGCTCGATCACCCGAGCGTGGTCCCGATCTACGAGGCGGGCGAGTGGGAGGGACAGCTCTACCTGGCCATGCGGTACGTCGAGGGGAGCGACCTGCGGACGGTGATCGAGCGCGACGGGGAGCTCTCGCCCGAGCGTACGGTGGAGATCCTCACGCAGGTCGCGGACGCCCTCGACGCCGCCCATCGGCGCGGCCTGGTTCACCGTGACGTGAAGCCGGCGAACGTCCTCCTCGACGACGACGGTCACGCCTACCTGACCGACTTCGGCATCACCAAGCAGCTGGGCGGGCTCACTACCGACAGCGAACGCCTGGTGGGAACGCTGGACTACCTCGCTCCGGAGCAGATCCGCGCCGAGGCAGTGGACGGTCGCGCGGATTGCTACGCGCTGGGGTGCGTGCTCTACGAGTGCCTCACCGCAACGCCACCGTTCCGACGGGCGACGGAGGCGGAAACGCTCTGGGCGCACATGCAGGAAGAGCCGTTGCCGCTACCGGAAAACACGGCGCTCGACAAGGTGATTCATCGGGCGCTCGCCAAGGAGCGGGAGGACCGTTACGGAACCTGCTCGGAGTTGGTCGATGCGGCCGGTGAAGCGCTCGGGGTCGGCGCGCACACCCTCGGTGTCCGCCGGCGCTCCCGCGCCACCCTGTTGCTGCTTCTCGCCGGTGTTCTCCTCGGGGCGGCGGTGGTGCTCGCGCTGGCCCGGAGCACGGGTGACCAAGTCTCGGACCCTGGTGCGCTGCTCGACGTCGCAACCAACTCCGTCGCCGCCGTCGACGCCAAAACGGGCAAGCTTGGGATGACGGCGTCGCTCCCCGGACGCCCGACCGACGTAGCGGCAGGCGGAGGAACCGCGTGGGTCGCGACGGTCGACTCGACGGCGGTCACAGGCGTGAACGGGCGGACGCGGTCGATCTTGCCCTCGGTTCGGCCGCCTGGAAGCGCCGACGCGGTCGCCGTGGGAGAAGGCTCGGCTTGGGTGGCCGACGGCAGGCGCGGCGTCCTTGCCCGCATCGAACCAGGCTATGAGCGAGCCGGACCACCGATCTCCTTCCCGCGCGCCCGTCAGCGACCTGAGCAGTCGATGCGGCTACGGGCGCCCCGCGCGGCGCTCGCGGCCGGTGCCGGCGCCGTTTGGGTGACCAACGGCTCAGACCGGCTGATGCGGGTCGATCCCGACACCGGCCGGATGACGGAGATCCAGGCCGGCCGCCCCCTGAACGGCGTCGCCGTTGGCGCCGGCGCGGCTTGGGCGATCAGTTCGAGATCGGCGACGGTGGTGCGCGTGGATCCGTCGACCATGCGGGTGACCGACCAGATCCCGATCGCCGGGCGTCCCGGCGTAGGGGCTCCGTTCCCGCTCGCGATCGCCGCGACCACGCGGGCGGTGTGGGTCCTCAACGGCAACACCGCGAACGTCACCCGGATCGATCCGCGAACCCGGCGTGTCGTCTCGACGATCCCGATCGGGGTCGACCGAGTGCCGGCGGACATCGCGGCGGCGGGCCGCACCGCGTGGGTTGCGAACGGGGACGGTTCCCTGTCGCGCCTCGACGTTGGGGCGGCTGCGGCCAAGTCGATCTGGGTCGGCGAGTCGCTGGAGAGGGTGGCGGCGGAGGGTGCCCGGGTCTGGATCACCACGACCGCTTTCGATCAGAAGCTTCCAGGAGGTGCAGGATGATGCGAGCCGCGTGGATCGGAGCCGTGGCGGTTGCGGCCGTGTGGGTTGCGGCATGCGGCGGCGACGACGGCCGGGACGAAAACATCCCGCCCGCACGGCCCGTCGAGGTGTCAGGTTGCTCGCCGGTGACCTACGGAGGCGAGGGCCGCCCCGACTTCCTCATCGCCACGAGTTCGGCGTTGCAGGGCGAGTACACGGGCCACGGCATTCAGATCGCTCAGGCGCTGAAGCTCGTGCTCGCAGAGCGGGGCTGGCGCGCGGGCGACCACGGCGTAGGCCTGCAGATTTGCGACGAGGTGTCCGCCTCCGGCGATGCGGCAAGCCCGGCGAAGTGTCGGCGCAACGCGCACGCGTTCGCCCGTAACCGCAGTGTGCTCGTGGTCCACGGTCCGCTGTTCTCGAGCTGTGCGATCGAGATGGCACCAATCCTGAACCGCGCCCCGGGCGGACCTTTGCCCGCGCTGAGCGCGGGTCCGACCTATCTCGGCCTGACGCGGTCGGGTCCCGGCGTCGGACGCGATGAGCCGGAGAAGTACTTCCCGACGGGGCAGCGCAGCTTCCTGCGCATCGTCCCCGCCGACGACGCGCAGGGCGCGGCCGGTGCCCTCTACGCCAAGCAACAGGGTGCGCGACGGCTGTTCGTGCTGAACGACGACCAGCCCTACGGGTTCGGGGTGGCCGAGGCCTTTCGCCTAGCGGGTGAGAGGATCGGGCTCGCTATCGCCGGGACCGGACGATGGGACCCGAAGGCACGTAGCTTCCATGCTCTGGCGGAGCGCATCCAGGGAGCCGGGGCGGACACGGTGTACCTGGGCGGATACCCCTTCGAGGGTGGGCCGCGGCTGGTGAAGGCGCTGCGCGAGGCGCTCGGCCCGGAGGCGCAGATCATCGCTCCCGATGCGTGGAACAACCTGGCCGTCGTCGAGGGCGCCGGCGTCGCGGCAGAGGGGTTCAGCCCGACGATCGCGGTGCTGCCCAACGGCAAGCTGCCCCCGGCGGGACGCGAGTTCGCCGCCGGGTTCGAGGAGCGGTTCCGGGCACGCCCGTGCTGCGTCTCGGTCCACTCCGCGCAGGCCGCTCACATGATGCTCGACGCGATCGCGGACTCCGACGGCGCCCGCGCGCAGGTGCTGGAGAACCTCTTCGACGCCCAGGTGGATGACGGTTACATCGGCGACTTCGAGATCGACCGCTACGGGGACACCACCCTCAACAAGATCGCGGTATATCGCATCGTCCACGGCCGGCTGCGCTTCCAGACCGCGATCACGCCTCCGGCCGAGCTGCTCGCCCGGAGGTAGCCGGGTCCGGCTCTTACCGGCGCTTACCGGGAGCCACCCCTCGCTGTTACCGCCGTGACGGACGGTGAGCAGCGAACCGGCCGCACCGGGCGGCCCACACCGAAGGAGGCGAAATGCTTCGACGTAACCAGCTCATCGGCACCGCCATCCTGGCGCTGGCGTGCTCCCTGCCCGCGCCCGCCGCGATGTCGCAGGTCGACCTGCGCAATCCCGACAGCCGCCAGGCGACACCCCCCCCGTCGTTCGACGAGGGCTACCGGGACCTGCGCAATCCCGACAGCCGCCAGGCGCCCGGCGGAGCCGAGGAGCCGGCGCCCGTGATCGAGGTCCGCGAGGTGCCGTCCAGCGGCTTCAGCTGGGCTGACGCCGGCATCGGCGCGGCCGGCATGCTGGGCCTGTTCAGCCTCGCTGCCGGATCCCTGCTGCTCGTCACCAACCGTCGGCGTCGGCGGGGTTGGCAGGCGGCCACCCGCTGAACGCCGGTCCCGACGCTAGGGGCGGCGCCGCCGGCGCCGCCCCTCGTCAGGCTCGTGCGAATCGATGCGCCAAGCGCCGCCTGGTTGCGGGGTAAGGGGCGTGCTACCCGGTACATCGTCGAGTTTGCCCCACATGAGGGGGCAAAGTCATCAATGCTCCAGCGATGAGGGAAGCGCCCCCGCCTCCGCCTTGTACCGGACGCGCTAGTCCCCGCCACGCCGCCGCCGCGACCGCAGCCCGTTGCGGCGCAGCTCCTTCATCCGGTCGACGTCGACCTTCTCGACGCCCCGCCCCTCCACCCCCGGCCCCTCGAAGAGCACCGGCAGCTTCTCGAAGCGGGGCTCCGACAGGAACGCGCCGCAGCCGCGGGCGCCGATCTCGCCGTCGCCGGGCGGGGCGTGGCGGTCGCGGTTGGAGCCGAGCGGCGTCTGCGAGTCGTTCAGGTGCAGGCAGCGCAGCCGCCGCATGCCGATCACACTGGCGTAGCGGTCGACCACGTCGGCCACCTTGTCCGCGGTGGTGAGGTCGAAGCCGCTCGCGTACAGATGGCAGGAGTCGAGGCAGACGCCGATCCGCTTGTCGCCCCCGGCGAGGTCGATCATCTCGCGCAGCTCCTCGAACGAGCGTCCGAGCGTGTTGCCCGCGCCGGCGGTGTTCTCGAGCAGCAGGCGGCAGGAATCCGACTCGGCGAGGGCCTCCTTGACCATCTCGCCCACGCGGGGCAGCGCCTCCTCCAGCGGCTCACTCGTCGCCGAGCCAGGATGCACGACCACGCCGGCCGCCTTGATCTCGTCGCCCATCCGAAGCGCATGGATCAGCGAGGCGGCCGACTTCTTGCGCATCTCCCTGTCCTTGGTGGCCGGGTTGATGAGGTAGACGGCGTGGATCGTGACCGAGCGGATCGGCCCGCCCTTCATCCGCTCGAGGAACTCGGCCACGTCGTCGGGCTTCCAGCGGGTGGGGCGCCACTGGCGCGGCGACTGGTTGAAGACCTGGATCGCGTCGCAGCTGCGCTCGACCCCGCGCTCGTGCGCCTGCACGAGCCCGCCCGCCGTGGAGACGTGTGCGCCGATTAGCATCGCTCGGGTGAGAGTGAGATTTGCGCCCTCCCCGACGGGCGTGCTGCACATCGGCGGCGCGAGGACGGCACTGTACAACTGGCTCCTCGCCCGCGGGCGCGGCGGCACCTTCGTGCTCCGGATCGAGGACACCGACCGCGAGCGCTCGACCCCGGAGAACGTCGAGCAGATCACCGACGCGCTGCGCTGGCTCGAGCTCGACTGGGACGAGGGACCGCTGTCGCAGTGGGAGCGGCGCGAGCGCCACGCCGAGGTGGTCGACCGCCTCGTGGCCGACGGTCACGCCTACGAGGACGAGGGCGCGATCCGGCTGCGGGTGCCCGAGGAGGGGGAGACCGTGGTCTCCGACCTCATCCGCGGGGACATCGCCTTCCCCCACGACGCCATCAAGGACTTCGTCATCCGCCGCTCGGACGGCAGCCCGCTCTACAACTTGGCCGTGGCGGTGGACGATCTCGACATGGAGATCACCGACGTGGTGCGCGGGGACGACCACATCTCCAACACGCCGCGCCAGGTGATGATCCTGCGGGCCCTGGGCGAGGAGCCGCCCGTCTACGCCCACCTGCCGCTGCTGCACGGGCCCGACGGCAAGAAGCTCTCCAAGCGCCACGGAGCGGCCTCGGTGCAGGAGCTGCGGGAGGCGGGCTACCTGCCGGAGGCGGTGCGCAACTACGTCTCGTTGCTGGGCTGGGGCTACGACGAGTCCACCACGTTCTTCACCACCGACGAGCTGGTGGAGCGCTTCGCCCTCGAGCGGGTGTCGAAGAACCCGGCGGTCTTCGACGAGCAGAAGCTGCGCTGGATGAACGGCCGCTACCTGCGCGAGCTCGACCCAGCCGATCTCCGCGGGCGGCTGGAGGACCTTCTCGGCCGTGAGGTGCCGCCGGAGGCGGTGGCGATCAGCCAGGAGAAGATGCAGACCCTGGCCGACTTCTGGCCGCTGGCGGGCTTCTTGGCCGAGCGGCCCGCGAGCTACGACGAAAAGGCCTGGGGCAAGGTGATGACAGGCGACGCGCCCGAGCGCCTCCGCGCGGCTCGCGACGCGCTGGCGGCGGCCGAGCCGTTCGACGTGGAGACCGTCGAGACCGCCCTGCGCGGGGTGGTGGACCGGCTCGCGGTGAAGCCCAAGGAGGTTTTCCAGCCGATCCGGGTGGCCATCACCGGCACCACCGTGTCGCCGGGGATCTTCGAGTCGGTGGCGGCGCTGGGGCGGGACGAGACGCTGGCCCGCATCGACGCTGCGCTCGACCGGGCAGGCTAGCCCCGCAGCCGGTCCAGGTTCTTGTACTGCAACCTCATGCGGCGGTTGGGTCGCAGCCGCTTCTCGTTGCGCTCGAGGAACTCCCAGTAGCCGCGGGTGAACGGGCAGGCGTCCTCGCCCTCGCGGCTGGTGGGGTCGAAGCGGCAGTCGCCGCAGTAGTCGGACATGCGGTCGATGTAGCGGCCCCCGGCGGCGTAGGGTTTGGTCATCATCCGGCCGCCGTCGCCGTAGGTGGCCATGCCCACGGCGTTCGGTCCCATCACCCACTCGTAGCCGTCGATGAAGCTGTGGTGAAACCAGTCGAAGGCTGCGCCGGGCTTGACCCCGCGCAGCAGCATCAGGTTGCCGAACACCATCAGGCGCACGATGTGGTGGGCGTAGGCCGTCTCGCGCAGCCCGGCCACCGCGTCGGCCACGCAGCGCATGTCGGTCTTTCCGCTCCACAGCTCCTCGGGCAGCTCGCGGCGGGCGCGCAGGGCATTCATCGTGTGCCAGCGCCTCGGCTCGAGCCAGTACATGCCCCACACGTACTCGCGCCAGCCGATCACCTGGCGCACGAAGCCCTCCGCGGCGGCGATGGGCACGTCGCCCGCCCGGTAGGCGCGCTCGGCGGCTTCGGCCACCTCCAGCGGGCCGAGCAGGCCGAGGTTGAGCGACGAGGACAGGTGGGAGTGCCACATCAGCCGCTCGCCGCCACAGCATGGCGTCCTGCCAGCGCCCGAAGTCGGCCAGCCGAGACTCCACGAAGCGCTCGAGCGAGCGGCGGGCCTGGGCCCTGGTGGCCGGCCACAGGCGGGGCCCGTCGTCGCCGAAGGTGTGGAGCCCCATGCCGTCCAGGTCGCGCCGGACCGCGTGGTCGATCTCGTCCTCGCGCGGGCGGTAGGGAGGGGGCGGGCGCCGGTCGGACGGCGGCGGCTCGCGGTTGTCGGCGTCGAAGTTCCAGCGGCCCCCCGCGGGCTCGTCGCCCTCCATCAGCAGGTCGAGCCGGCGCCGCTGGCCGCGGTAGAAGTCCTCCATCACGAGCCGCTTGCGCCCGCCGGCCCAGGCGCGGAAGTCATCGGGATGGGTGAGAAACAGGGTGCCCCGGACCAGCTCGACACCCTCCAGCAGGCCCAGCTCGTGCCCGCCGGCGCTGTTCGGCTCGAGCAGCGCCACCCGCTCGGGGCGGCGCTGTCTGACGTGGGCCTTCAGGCCGGAGCGCAGGCTGTCGGCGCGCCGGTAGTCGACCTCCAGCCCGCGTTCGGTGAGCTCGGCGGCGAAGTGACGCATGGACGACAGCACCAGGTGGAGCTTCTGGCGGTGCCAGGGCGCGGCGGCCAGCTTGGCCTGCGACTCCACCAGCAGGACCCGCTCGGCGCCGTCCAGGGCGGGGTTGTCGAGGGAGAGCTGGTCTCCCAGGATCCAGGCGGTAGTGCCGGCCATACGAGGTGAGTACGGATAGCATCGTCGGCAGGGATGGCCGCCGAGGAGAAGGTCACGTTCTGCCGCATCTGCGAGCCGCTCTGCGGCATGGTGGCCACGGTGGAGGACGGCCGGGTCACCAAGCTCCGGCCCGACCGCGACCACCCTCTCTCCCGCGGCTACGCCTGCCCGAAGGGGATCGCGATGGCCGAGGTGCAGAACGATCCGGACCGGGTCCTGCATCCGCTCCGGCGAGTGCGCGAGGGGGAGTTCGAGCGCGTGTCGTGGGACGTGGCGCTGGGCGATATCGCCGCCCGGCTGAAGCGGGTCCCGGCCTCGGGGGTGGCCTGGTACATGGGCAACCCGGGCGCGTTCTCGTACTCGCACACGCTGTGGGTGAAGGGCTTCCTGGACGCCATCGCCTCGCCCCACTACTACTCGGCCGGCTCCCAGGACGTGAACAACCGCTTTGCCGCCAGCGCGCTGCTGTACGGGTCGCCGCTGTTGGTGCCGATACCCGACCTCAAGCGCACCCGCCTGCTGCTGATGGTGGGTGCCAACCCGCTGGTCTCGCACGGGTCGGTGCTGTCCGCGCCGCGGGTGCGTGAGCAGCTGCTCGAGGTCGAGCGGGTGGTGGTGGTCGATCCCCGCCGCAGCGAGACCGCCCGCCAGTTCGAGCACCTTCCCGTCCATCCGGACAGCGACGCCTTCCTGCTGCTGTCGCTGATCGCGACGGTGTTCGAGGAGGATCTCGCCGACCGCGCGTTCCTGGCGCGCTTCGGGTCGGAGGCCGGCGACCTGGAGCGCCTGGCGCGAGCTCATCCGCCGGAGGCCACGGAGGTCCACACCGGGGTGCCGGCGGACCGGGTCCGCCAGCTCGCGCGCGACTTCGCCGCGGCCGAGGGCGCGGCCGCCTATGGGCGCACGGGCTCCTGCCTGGGCCGCTTCGGCACGCTGGTGGCCTTTCTCCTCGATGCGCTGAACGCGATTACCGGCAACGTCGACCGTCCCGGAGGGTCGGTGTTCGGGAACTCGCCCGTGCCGGTCGAGGAGATCGGCGCCCAGGTCGGCCTCGACACCTACGGGAAGATCCGCTCGCGGATCGGCGGCTTTCCCGACGTGATCGGCAACCTCCCCGCCTCGCTGCTCGCCGAGGAGATCGAGACCGCCGGGGAGGGGCAGGTGCGGGCGCTCTTCGTGTCCGCCGGCAACCCGGTTCTGTCGGTCCCGAACGGGGAGGCGCTGGAGCGGGCGATGGGCGCGCTCGACCTGTGCGTGTCGCTCGACCTGTACGTGAACGAGACCAACCGCCACGCCGACTACGTGCTGCCCACCACCACCTTCTACGAGCGCGAGGACCTGCCCATCGCGCTTCTCGGGTTCTTCACCACGCCCTTCGTCCAGTTCACCGATGCCGTGGCCGACCCGCCCGGCGAGTGCCGCCAGGAATGGGAGATCGTCGACGACCTCGCCCGCCGCGTCGGGGTCGCGCCTTACAGCGAGCGGCGGCTGCGGCGGCTGGCGAAGCTCGGGCTGCGGCTGCGTCCCGAGCGCCTGGTGGACCTGCTGCTGCGAGCCGGCCCGGCCGGCGACCGCTTCGGCCTGCGACCGGGTGGCCTCAGCCTGAAGAAGCTGCGCCGCCACCCGCACGGGCTCGTGCTGGGCGACCAGCTCGAGACGGGACTGCTCGCCAAGAAGCTGCGCCATCCCGAGGGGCGGATCAGGCTCTGCCCGCCGGAGATCTCCCAGGAGATCCTGCGGCTGGCCGAGGCCAACGGCAACGACGAGCGCTTCCCGCTGCGACTCATCGGCCTGCGCGAGCTGCGTTCGCACAATTCCTGGATGCACAACGCGCCGCTGCTCATGCGCGGCGGGCGCACCCACGCCCTGCGGATCCATCCCGATGACGCCGCCGCCCTGGGCCTCGAGGACGGCGCCCAGGCCAGCCTGGAGTCCGAGCACGGCGCCCTGCTGGTGCCGCTGGTGCTCACCGACGAGATGACGCCGGGAACCGTGGCCCTGCCGCACGGCTGGGGCCACCGGGGCGGCTGGCAGCTCGCCAACCGGCACGGCGGGGCGAACGTGAACCTGCTGGCCGGCTCGGGTGCGGGTGACCTGGAGCGCCTCGCCGGGATGGCGCACCTCAACGGCATCCCGGTTCGCCTAGAGGCCGTTGCCTGACGGCCGGAGGGGGGCGCTCACGAGCACCCGGGTGCCCCGCTCGGAGCTCTCGATCTCCAGCCGCCCTCCCAGGAGCGCCGCACGTTCGCGCATGCCGGCGAGGCCGAGATGGCCGGGCTCGGCGCGCGCGAACGGATCGTCGCCCTCGAAGCCATGGCCGTCGTCGCTCACCCGGAGCTCCACCATCGGTCCGAGTCGCCGCAGCGAAAGCGACACCGTCTCGGCCTCCGAGTGGCGCCCGGCGTTGATCACCGCCTCCTGTGCGATCCGAAACAGCTCACCGGCCGTCTCGGGGGACAGGTCGAGCCGCTCGATCGTCGAGCAGCACCTCGACGCGGTAGCGGCGCTCCCAGACCTCGACGCAGCGCTGGATGGCGGCTTCGAAGCTGAGGTCCTCGAACGCGTAGGGACCGAGGCCCACGATCTCGTCGCGAAGCGCGGTGATGGTGTGCCCAGCGACCTCGCGAGCCTCGCCGACCAGCTTGCGTGCCTCGGCCGAGCGGCCGTTCTCGGCCGCGGCGTCCGCCGCCGACAGCACCATGTCCAGCCCGATCAGCTCCTGAACCGGGCCGTCGTGAAGGGAGCCGGCCAGGGTGCGGCGCACCTCGTTCTCGGCCTGCAGCGTGCGCCGCGACAGCCCCCGGGCCTGGAGCCGGGAGGCCGACTCCGAGGTCCGCAGGCTGCCGACCACGAGCGCGGTGGCGAGGGCGGTGACCACGAAGACGGTCTCGTAGAAGGCCAGCACCGGGTCGTCCACGGGCTCGCTGCCCCGCAGCTGCGATCCGATCACCAGCGCCAGCGAGGCGGCGAGCGCCAGCAGGAGACCTCGCCGCTCACCCTGGAAATGCGCATGGCAGGCGATCAGGAACAGGGCGATGACCCGAACCGCGCCGAGCGTCTCCGGCACCACCAGCTCCAGCACCAGCAGGCCGGCGAAATCGCCCGCCACCACAGCGGGGTGCTGGGCTGCCTCCGGCCGCCGGCGTGCCAGCACGAGCCCGAGCAGCGTCCAGGGAAGCAGCAGCCCGGCGAGGACCGCCGTCGCCCGGCCCTCGTAGGGAAAGCCCAGGACCAGCACCGCCGCCAGGCCGAGCACCACGATCGCGACCCGGCTGACCGCGAACACCACGAGCGGCCGGGTGGACTCGATAGGCAGCCGCGCGAGCCTCCTGGGGGCCTGCATGGCCATACCGTAGAGTGACTTTCGTGCTGGTGATCACCACCAAGTCGCCCTATGCGGTGCGGGCGCTTGCTGAGCTGGCACGGCGGGGCGACTCCGCGCCGGTGCCGATCGGCGAGATCGCGCGGGCGCGAGACATTCCCGTCCAGTTCCTCGAGGGCCTGTTCGCCACCCTGCGGCGGGCCGGCATCCTGCAGTCGCAGCGGGGGGTCAAGGGCGGCTACTCGTTTGCCCGCCCGCCGGCCGAGATCTCGGTGCTGGAGGTGGCCGAGCTGCTGGAGGGCGAGCTGGGCACCGACGCCGCCGCCAACGGCCCCGTCTGGACCGAGGCGGTCGCGGCGGTCCGCAGCGTCCTGGGCGGGACGACCATCGCCGAGGTGGCCGAGCGCGAGGCCCAGACGGCGGGCGCGCCGATGTACTACATCTGAAAGCGGGTCCGTCGCAGAGCGGGATTCCGCTTGCTAGAGCGGTTTCGACCGCTGGGGGACCGCTCCAAACCGCTGGGATCGGGTGTGGACTGCTACACGACTGCTACGCACTAGCCGTCCGCCCGGCCCGATTCGCGGTTTCTTTGAGAGCGCTCGCGGACAGATTGCTCGCCGATCGAGCAAGAATGTCGACCGGCGGAGTGTTGCTATCAGGCGAAAGCAGTAGCAGCGGTCGCGCATATAGGATCGCGGTGTAGTGCGCTCTCGAATGCGGCGGACGAAAGCGGGCCGTAACCGTGCCGCCGTGTCGAGCGGGCGGGCTATCTCCGTCAGTAGTGTCGTTATTGCGGCGGCGCTGTTGGCCGGGGCGCCTTCCGCGTTCGGCGATTACGCGCGCAGTGGGCCCTACCTGACTACGCGTCCGAGCCGTCGATCGCGCCGTCGGGCAAGGTGCCGCGTTCCAACTACAGCTTCGGCAGCTATTACACGCCCGTCACCGTGGCGCAGTGGGGCCTGCAGGCGGCCGCCAATTACGCTGCCACCCGCCGGGGTCGGTACCGCCGCGACGTACTGCTCGCGGCCCGCTGGCTCGTGCACCACCAGTCCCGTGGCGGCGGGTGGGGCTATCCATTCGCGTTCAGCGTGGCCGGGTTCGAGACCCTGCGACCCGGCTGGATCTCGGCAATGGGACAGGGGCAGGCGATGTCCCTGCTCTGGCGGGCGTGGCAACTGAGCAGACGACCCGCCTACCGACGCGCGGCGCGCCGCGCAGTGCGTCCCTTCAAGCGCCCCGTCTCGCAAGGTGGTCTGCGGGCCGACTTCGACGGCGTCGCCTGGTACGAGGAGTATCCCACGACGCGACCGTCTCTCGTCCTAAACGGCTACATGTTCAGCCTGCTCGGTCTCTATGACGTGGCGCCGTGGGTCGCGAACTGCCGCCCGCCTCTACCGCGTCGGAGTCCGGACGCTACGCGCCCGAATCGCCCGCTTCGACCGGCCGGGCGGAAGCTGGTACATGCCGGGTATACCGGCCTCCGGCTACTACAACGGCGTGCACGTGTTGCTGCTCACCGCCCTCGAATCGGTCAACCACTCCCGGACGCTGACGCATTACAGGGACCGATGGTGGCTGGCCGTTGTCGACTGAGCGTGCGCCGGAGTGGTATTCGGACCTAGCCGGAAGGTGCTCAGCCCGTCCGGCACCGGCCCGCGGAGGGCCACGAGCGGGTCGACGAATCGGTCCCTCAAAGACGCGATAGCGCCGCGATGAGTGTCCACGACTAGCAGCCGCACTGCCGCTTCGAGGCAATAGCGACACTGAGGAGTGACGTCGGCCGGTGATCTGCCGCGGGTTATCCGTGCCGATCGCGGCCGCGCGGGTTGTGGCCGCGGCAGACGGCGCGCAGGTTGGCGGGCTCGTCGCCTCCCCCGGCGCTGACCGTCACGAGGTGGTCGACCTCGGTCGCGGGCGCGCCGCAGACGACGCAGCGGTGGCCGTCGCGGGCGAGCACGGCTTCGCGGACTGTCCGCCACGCCCGTGTCGAGCCGCGCGCGTGCGCGGCGCAGTAGCTGCCGCGCTCGATCGGCGCCCGGCAGACGATGCAGCGGCGAGTCATATCCAGCCGAGCAGCTCGGTCGCTGGCTGCTGGCCCATTCGGCGCCGTCGACAGCCATCGCCAGCGCGACGAGCGCGTCGATGTTGACGCCCGCCGTGCGCGAGGGACGGTCGAGCCGCCAGCCGCGGCGCGACTGGCGCGCGACCGCGTTAGCGGCGTGGCGCGCAAGCACGGGATCGCCGGGCACGCACAGCCGCTGCTCGACGACCGCGCGGTGCAGCCGTTGCGAGGCCGGGATCATGCGCGCGTCCGACTGCGGGAAGGCGACGCAGAGCACGCCTTCGCGCTCCAGCACCGCGGCGATCGTCGAGGCGCGCCACGGATCGAACGCGACCTCGCGCACGCGGTAGCGGCCGCCCAGCTCGCGGATCAGGTCGAGCGCGTCCAGCTCGGCGCCCTCGCCCTCGAAGACCTCGACGCCAGCCTGCAGGCGCTCGCTGACCCACGCGACCGCGGTGTCGCCCTCCGTGCCGCCGCCGCCGACGTCGACGCCGACATAGATCGGCTCGCCGTCCGCCAGGGCGGGCGTGCCGACGATCCGCTGCCAGGCGCCGGGCGGCAGCCAGTGCCCGGCGCGCTCGGTCCACTGGTTACAGACGAACCGCCGGAAGGCGAGATCGGGCAGTCCGGCGCGTGCGTGCTGAAGCTGCTCGGCGGTGATCCAGGAGGCCGGGTTGGCGCGCTTGACCACGCGTGCGTCGTCGACGTCGGCGCCCTCGTCGCACTCCCACGCCAGCATCCGCAGGCCGTCGCCTGCGGCCTCCGTGACGGCTCCGCGGCGGGTGACCGAGGGTTGTCCTAAAGCACGCGCACGCAGGACCCCTAGCGGGCTGTCGGCGCCCTGTCCGGCCGTCGAGATGACCACGAGCTGCGCGCCCGGGCGCTTGTGCAAGCCCGAGGACATGGCGATGTAAACCGAGGCGTCGGCGTGCGCCTGCAGCTCGTCGACGACGGCCAGTGAGAACGTCAGCCCGTGCAGCTTGGGCGCGTCCGCGGCCAGCACGGTCAGCGTGCGGTCCCAGTAGGCGCCGGTCTTGGCCGCCGTGCTCGCGTCGTCGTACCAGCGCAGGTCCAGGTGGCGGACAACGATGCGCGGATCGCCGAGCATGCGCGCGAAGTTGACCGCGTACTCGAACAGGTTGGTCGCCTGCGCCCGGCTGGACGCGGCGACCACGACCTTCGCGCCCTTCACGGTCACGAGGTGGTGCAGCGCGACGAGTGCCATCAGCGCCGTCTTGCCGTTGCCGCGCTGGGCGCAGCACCACGACCTCGCGCGTGCCGCGCGCGACGGCGCGCACGATGCGCCGCTGGAATGGTTCGAGCGCCAGCCCGCAGGCGTCGGCGAAGGCCTCGATCGAGGCCGCACGCGGTTTGTCGATCATTCCGACCGTCATAGTCGATTATCGTATTGACCGCCGGTCAGGAAGCCATGGGCCTGTTCAGCCGCAAGACCGAGGACCGCGCACTGCTGCTGAGCTCCGCCGGCGGCGGTGCCGGGTGACCCGTTCGCGGCAGTCGATCAACTGGCTGAGCGTCGCCGCCGCCGGCGGGACACCTGACTAGGCCACGAGCTTCACGTCGGCGCGGTCGCCGCCGCCAGATCGAGCACTTCGAATAGGGCTGCGACGTGGAGCTCGGCCGGCCGGGTGGTGCGCGGTTGTAGGCCCGCTCCCAGGCGTCGACCGTGCCCTCAAGGGCGAGTCGGTCGGCACGGTGTTGCGGTTGATCGGTACCTGACCGACAGCGCGGGGCCACGCGTCGGTGAATGGGAGGCCTCGCCGCCGGTCGCCTTCGAGTGAGCAGCGGATGGTGGCGAGCACGTCCACGAGATTCAGGCTACCTCTGCGGCGCTACTCTCGGGCTGCCATGAGCGTCCCCTCGATCGCGCGCGCGCTCCCCGACAACCTGGCCGACTTGGTCGGGAACACTCCGATGGTCCGGCTCACCCGGCTGGCGCCCGACTGTGAGGCGGAGCTGGTGGGCAAGCTCGAGGCCTACAACCCGGCGGGCAGCGTCAAGGACCGGATCGGGGTGGCGATGATCGACGCCGCCGAGGCCGAGGGGCGCATCGAGCCCGGTCGCAACACCATCGTCGAGGCCACCTCGGGGAACACCGGCATCGCGCTGGCCTTCGTTTGCGCGGCCAAGGGGTACGACATCGTGCTCACGATGCCTCAGGGCATGAGCCGCGAGCGGGAGAACCTGCTGCGCCTGTACGGGGCCGAGGTCGTGGTGGTCGAGTCGATGGGCGGGATGAACGAGGCCGTGGAGGCGGCCCGCCGCATCTGCCGGGATCGCGGCGGCTGCTTCGTGCCCAACCAGTTCTCCAACCCGGCCAACCCTGAGATCCACCGGCGCACCACCGCGGAGGAGATCTGGCGCGACATGGACGGCAGGATCGACGCGCTGGTGGCGGGCGTGGGCACCGGCGGAACCATCACCGGTTGCGGCGAGCGGCTCAAGGAGCACAACCCGGACCTGCACGTCGCGGCGGTGGAGCCGAGCAGCTCGCCCGTGTTGTCCGGCGGGCTTCCCGGGCCGCACAAGATCCAGGGCATCGGCGCCGGCTTCGTGCCGGAGGTGCTCAACCGCGACGTCATCGACGAGGTGATTCCCGTCTCGGACGAGGACGCCATCGAGACCGCACGGCGCTGCGCCACCAGCGAGGGCGTCCTCGCGGGGCTGTCCTGTGGCGCGGCCCTGTGGGGGGCGATCGCGGTGGGCTCGCGTCCGGAGATGCGGGGCAAGCGGGTGGCGGTCATCCTGCCCGACTCGGGTGAGCGCTACATCAGCACGCCGTTCTTCGCGCCATGATCGGGGTGAGCACGTTCACGCGGGTCGCCCGTGAGCTGCGCGAGGACCTGACCGCCGCCCAGGAGCGCGACCCCGCCGCCCGCAGCGTCGGGCGGAGCGAGATGCTTCTCACCTACGGCGGGGTCCAGGCACTGCTCTCCCACCGGATCTCGCACGCGCTGCACGACTCGGGGATCCCGCTGGCGCCGCGGCTTCTCGCCAACGTGACCAAGGTGGTCACCGGCATCGAGATCCACCCCGCAGCCCAGATCGGGCGTGGCCTCTTCATCGATCACGGCTCGGGGGTGGTGATCGGCGAGACCGCCGAGGTTGGAGACGACGTGACCATGTACCAGGGCGTGACCCTGGGCGGCACCGGCTTCGCCCGCGGCAAGCGCCACCCGACCGTGGGCCACGAGGTGATGATCGGAGCGGGATCGAAGTTGCTCGGCCCCATCGACGTCGGCGACCGGTCCAAGATCGGCGCCAACTCGGTGGTGATCCACGACGTTCCCCCGAACTCGACGGTGGTGGGCAACCCCGGCCACCCGGTGCGGGTGGACGGCAAGAAGCCGGACGGCGCGGACGGTCCCGACGCCGACTGGATCCACCTGCCCGACCCGGTGGCGGACGCCATCCGGGGGCTCGCCCACCGCATGACCGTCCTCGAGGAGCTGCTGGCCGAGGCCACGGGCCGCAAGGCCGAGGGCGCGGAGGTGCGGCCGCTCAAGCGCCGCGGCGGGCCCGACTCCACGGGCGGCTAGTAGAAGACCGTCCGGGTGCGGTGCCGCGGCACCGCCTTGTAGGACGCTTCCTGCCCGCGGTTCCAGAGCCAGACGTCGAGCACCCGAGGCGGCACTCCCGTGCGGGCCGCGATCTGCTCGCAGGCGTGGAGCGCGCAGGCCCGGATCTCCCGCTCCTGTTCACCAGGCGGAAGCAGCTCGCCGGCGTCGATGTGGTGGGCCAGCTCCTCGTCGTAGCGCAGCACGCCGTCGAGGCGCAGCACGTGAGGGACGAGATTGTCGGCGAAGATGGTCAGGAGGTCGAGGTCCTCGAAGTGCGCCACGCCCGCCAGCGCGAGGTCGTTGGGCAGGATCTGGGCGCGCTTGTAGAAGCCGCGGTCGACGTAGAAGGGCATGCCGGCGACCAGCGACTGCGCGAGCCGCTCGGCCGAACCCCGGGCCTCGCCCACCACGTGCAGGGCCGAGCGATCGCCCAGGAAGCGGCTCAGATCGCGCAGCGCCTCGGCGTAGAGGCCCATTAGCTCGTGGCCCGGGTCCTGGCCCAGCACCTCCGCCACCCGCTGGGCGTTGAGCCGGCCCAGCTCCGCGGCCGACCAGGGGCCGTGCGCTCGCCAGTGGTCGGCCAGCGCCCAGGCGACCGTGAAGTAGCCCGAGCAGCCCGGCCGCTTGCGGATCGTGGGGAACCACCCTGAGCCGAAGTTGATCGAGTCGAGGGTGAACAGGTAGGCGGCCACGTCAGCGTCGCTGCCCTCGAGGTAGTGCCGCTCCGGGTCCAGCTCGGCCTGGCGGGCGGGCTCGACGTCGGCGGCCCGCTCGAGGTCGATCTGCACCCAGCGGGCGCCGGCGGCGATCTCGGCGCAGCCGGCGCGGACGTCGTCGAGCAACTGCATCGGCTTCGAGGGTAGGTCCCTTCCTACACTGCGGCGGGTGGCGCCCGCCCTTGCCTGCCAGCAGCTGACCAAGCGCTACGGGCGAACGGTGGCGCTCGCCGAGGTGGACCTCGAGGTGGGTCCGGGCGAGTTGGTCGGGCTGCTGGGGCCGAACGGGGCGGGCAAGAGCACGCTGGTCAAGATCGCCTGCGGGCTGGTCCGGGCCTCCGAGGGAAGCGCACAGGTGGCCGGCGCTGCGGCCGGGTCGGCGGCCGCGCGGGGCTCGATCGGCTACCTGGCCGAGCTGTTTCGCTTCCCCGGCTGGCTGTCCGCGGACGAGCTGCTCGGGCTGCACCAGCGCCTGGCGGGCTCGGCGGGCGGCCGAGGCGAGCGGGATGACCTGCTCGAGCTGGTGGGACTGGCCGAGGCGGCACAGACCAAGGTCGACGCCATGTCGAAGGGCATGCAGCAGCGGCTCGGCATCGCCCAGGCGCTCGTCGGGGCGCCGCCGCTGCTGATGCTCGACGAGCCCACGAGCGCGCTGGATCCCGTCGGGCGTCGCATCGTGCGGGACCTCCTGGTCGAGCTCAAGCGCCGTGGAACCTCGGTGCTGCTGAACTCGCACCTGCTGAGCGAGGTCGAGCGGGTGTGCGACCGGGTGGCAATCCTCAGCGGTGGCCGGCTCGCCGCCCAGGGCAGCCCGGCTGACCTGGCCCAGCCCCGCGGGGTGGAGATCGATGTGGACGGCGGACGGCGCAATTTCCCCGAGGCGGTGCGTGACGACGTGCCCGAGCTGGTGGCCTCGCTGGTGTCGGCCGGCGAGCGCGTGTACGGCGTCCGGGTGCTCACCTCATCGCTCGAGGACGCCTACCTCGAGGCTGTCGGGGACGGTCGGCCGTGAGCGGCGCGCCCGTGGTCGCGGGCTATGCGCTGCGCGAGTGCATGCGACGCCGCGTGTTCGCCGTGGTGCTGATCTTGACGGTCGCATTTCTCGCCCTCTACGGCCTGGGGACCGAGGCCGCCTTCGACGCCGTGAGCGAGGAGGCCGCCGGGGACGTGATCGACATCGACGACCAGGCGCTCACGGGCTCGACGCTGCTGGGGCTGGCCATGTTCAGCACGCTGTTCCTGGGCTGCGTGCTGGCGGTCTTCCTGACGCTGGGCGCCATTCGAGGCGACGCCGAGCGTGGGCTGCTTCAGCCCCTCGTGGTCCGGCCGGTGGGACGCAGCGCGCTGCTGGCCGGCCGGTTCATGGCCGCCGGCGCGGTGTGCGCGGCCTACGTGGCGGCGGTCTACGTGGCGGCGGTGCTGATCACCGGCATTGCCGGCGGCTGGTGGCCTGACCGGCCGCTGCAGCCCGGGCTCGGTCTGGTGCTCGGGGTGCTCGTGCTGGCTGCGCTGTCGCTGCTGGGCTCGGTCTACCTCTCGCCGACGGCGAACGGCATCGCGGTGTTCATGGCCTTCGGGGGCGGGCTGGCCGCCGGGCTGCTGGGCCAGATCGGCGATGCGCTGAGCGTGGACAGCCTGGAGACGGTGGCGGAGGTCACCTCCTGGCTGCTGCCCTTCGAGGCGCTCTACCAGGCGGGCCTGAGCGCGCTGACCGAGGACATCAGCGGCACGACCGGGGTCATCGTCCAGCTGGGACCCTTCGGCGGCGCCCAGGAGGGCGGATCGCTGTTGTGGCTGTGGTCGCTGGCCTACCTGGTGCTGGTGGGGGCGCTGACGCGGGCGGCGTTTGCCCGCCGCGATCTGTGACCTCCGGCGGCGCGCAGGACCCTGGCGATCGCGTCGTAGCCGAGCCGCTCGGCGTGAGAAAGCGGGGTCACGCCATCGCGGTCGGCAAGATTGACGTCAGCTCCGCCTCGAATCAGGGCCCGGACGGTTTCGGTGTGGGCGCCCCCGCCGTCACCGAGGATGATCGCCTCCAGCAACGCGGTCCACCCGAGCCGGTTGACGTGGTCTCGATCGATCGGCGTTGCGAGCAGGCGCCGAACGATTCGGGCATGACCCCGTTCGCCGGCCCGGATGAGGCCGGTGCCGTTGTAGCTGTCCTTGGCGTTGACCGATGCGCCCGCACCGAGGGTGAGCTCCAGCAGACGCGGATCGTCGCCGACCTCACTGGTGGCGATCAGGTAAGCGCTCTGGCTCGTGTCGTCCTGTGCGTCGACATCAGCACCTGCCCGGATCAGCACACGAGCGGCCCCGAGGTGATTGCCGTAGGCGGCAGCGATCAGGGCGGTCTGGCGTGATGCGTCCCGAGCGTCGACATCTGCCCCCTGCCGAAGCAACGAGCGCACCTCGCCCGTGCGGCCGCTCCCCGCGGCGCTGATCAGCTGCCGGTCCCGGCCGTCGCCGTCCGCCTCGCACCCTGCGAATGTGACCGCGGCGAAGGCAGCCGCGGCGAGCGCGCGACATTGCGAGCGGGGATGACGGTTCATCCGAAAGAGAGTCAACCAACCTGCCCGCTCGCGGCCTGACCCTCCGCCCGCGCCCCTATCCTCGATGCGGTGAGCGCACCGGCCGCGACCGAGGCCCTGCTGGAGGGGCTGAACGAGCCCCAGCGCGAGGCCGTGCTGCATGGCGAGGGGCCGCTGTTGATCCTCGCCGGCGCCGGCTCGGGCAAGACCCGCGTGCTCACGCACCGCATCGCGCACCTGGTGGGCAGCGGGGCCGCGAGGCCGAGCGAGATCCTGGCCATCACCTTCACAAACAAGGCCGCCGGAGAGATGCGCGAGCGGGTGGAGGCCCTGGTGGGCGGCCGGGCCCGGGCGATGTGGGTGATGACCTTCCACTCGGCCTGCGCCCGGATGCTGCGCGCCGACGCCGAGCGCTTGGGCTACACCCGCGGCTTCACGATCTACGACGAGCAGGACGCGCTGCGGCTGGTGAAGGCCTGCATGGATGAGCTGGACGTCGACCCCAAGCGCTTCGCGCCGCGCGGCGTCCGGCGCCAGATCTCCGAGGCCAAGAACGCGCTGCTGGACGCCGAGGCCTACCGGTTGAAGGTGTCGAGCTTCTTCGAGCAGACGGCCGCCGACGTCTACGAGCGCTACGAGCAGCGCTCCCACACGGCCAACGCCATGGACTTCGACGACCTGCTGTTCCGCTGCGTGAACCTGTTCGAGCTCTTCCCAGAGGTGCGCGACCGCTACCGCCGCTCGTTCCGCCACGTTCTTGTCGACGAGTACCAGGACACCAACAGGGCCCAGTACCGCTGGCTGCAGCTGCTGTGCGAGGAGCACCGCAACCTGGCTGTGGTTGGGGATGACGATCAATGCCTTGTCGAGGGGACGCAGATCACCATGGGCGACGGGGAACTTCGCCCGATCGAAGAGGTGAGCGAGGGCGACCACGTCCTCTCATGCCACGGGAGCGGTGACTTCCGCCCGGCCCGAGTGAGCGGGGTGAGCCGCTCGAATGCCGCCGAGGGCGTCGCCATCACCACGGTCGGCGGGCGCCGGATGGTGAGCACGCCTGAGCACATTCACTTCGCCGGGTACGACCGGCGCCACACACCGCAGCTGCACCTCACCTACGCCATGTGGAGGGCCGACAAGGGGTTTCGGGTGGGTACCACGCGGACGTACCCCGAGCGGGATTCGACGGTCGTCAGCGGAGTGCAGCTCCGCGCAGTTCAGGAGCACGCGGACGCTGCCTGGATCGTGTCAACTCACGCCACCGAGGCGGACGCGAGGGTGGCCGAGCTGGAGCTCTCACTGCGCTACCGCCTGCCCACGCTGCCCTTCAAGGCACGGCTCGGCCGTGGCGCCAACGACACCGTGGTCGGCGATCAACGCCGAATCGACGAGATCTTCGCCGCCTTTCCCACGGTCGCCACCGGCCTCCAGCTCCTGAGCGACCGCGGCCTCAGCTTCGACCATCCGCATCACGTCCCCCAGACCTTCGAGGGGCGGCGCCGCAATGTCACGGTCACGCTCTGCGGGGACCGGCGCGGGCGAACCCCGATGCACCTGGTCTCCGTGGGCGGCCGGGACCCGCAGGTCAAGAACGCGCTTGAAGGCTTCGGCTTGTCGGTGCAGCCCGCGAAACGGGGAGGTAGCGGCTGGCGATACGAGTCGTGCTTCAAGAGCTATGGCCAGGCGATGGCGGTGGTGGACCGGATTCAGACCGCCACGCCCGTCATGGTCCGCCAGCAGGCCAGGCTGGGTTGCACGGCGGACGGGCGCAAGAACTCGCTCCCTTTCACGCCCGCCTCTTCGGTTCGTCCGGGCATGGCGATGTTCACGGCCGACGGCGGTATCGATCTCGTTGAGAGCGTCGAACGGGTGGTCCTCGACAAGCCGGTCTACGACCTCAACGTCGAGGGAACCCACAACTTCGTGGCCGAAGGCCTCGTCACCCACAACTCGGTCTACGCCTTCCGCGGAGCCGACATCAGGAACATCCTGGATTTCGAGGACGACTACCCCGACGCCGAGGTGATCAAGCTCGAGCAGAACTATCGCTCGACGCAGACCATCCTCAGCGCCGCCAACGCGGTGATCGCTCACAACCGCTCACGCAAGGCGAAGTCGCTGTGGAGCGACCTTGGGCAGGGCGAGCCGGTGCACCTGCGCGAGCTCGAGGACGAGCACGCCGAGGCCCGCTTCGTCACCTCCGAGATCGAGCGGCTGGTCGACGAGGGCGAGTCGCGCGACGAGATCGCGGTTTTCTACCGGACCAACGCCCAGAGCCGCGTGCTGGAGGACATGCTGGTGCGCTACGGGGTCTCGTACCAGGTGATCGGGGGCACCCGCTTCTACGAGCGCGCGGAGATCAAGGACGCGCTGGCCTACCTCACGCTGCTGGTCAACCCGGCCGACACGGTGGCCTTCACCCGGATCGTCAACTCCCCTCGTCGCGGGATCGGCACCACCTCGCAGGGCCGGCTCACCGGCTACGCCAACACGCTGGGCGAGCCCGTGTGGGACGTGGCCGCCGCGCCCGAGTCGGTCCCGGGGCTGGCGGCGGCGGCGGTGAAGGCGGTGGGCCGCTTCATGTCCGTGATGGAGCGCCTCAAGGAGCGGGCCGAGGCCGGCACTGGTGTGGGGGAGCTGCTCGAGGAGACGCTCGAGGAGAGCGGTTACAACGAGGCACTGAAGGCCGAGCGGACGTTCGACGCCCAGGGCCGGATGGAGAACCTCGAGGAGCTGGTGGGGGTGGGCCGGGAGTACGACGCGGCCGCCGACGAGGGCTCCGTGGAGGAGTTCCTCCAGCAGATCGCGCTGTTCAGTGAGCAGGACAACCTGCGCGACGAGCAGGGCCTGCTCACCCTGATGACGCTGCACAACGCCAAGGGGCTCGAGTTCGGCACGGTGTTCATGATCGGCCTCGAGGACGGCGTGTTCCCGCACATCCGCGCGATCGAGGCCGGCGACGTCGAGGAGGAGCGACGGCTGGCTTACGTGGGTCTCACGCGGGCGCAACGCGAGCTGTACCTCACCCACGCCCGCACCCGCGCCCTGTTCGGGCGCCGCGACTGGAACCTGCGCAGCCGTTTTCTGGACGAGATTCCCGCCGAGCTCACCGACCGGGACGAGGACGTGCCCACCGGCCCCGCCGCCGCGGCTACCTGGGGTGGCGGCGCGGCCGCGCCCGAGCCCGCCGGGGCAGGCGCCACGTTCGCCCTCGGCGACGACGTGCTCCACGCCAACTTCGGCGAGGGCGTCGTGATCGGGGCCGAGCCGGGCGGCCTGATCGTCGTTCGGTTTGCCGGCGACGGCTCCGAGCGCAAGCTGATGGCCGACTACGCGCCCCTGAAGAAGCGCTGATGGCGGCCGCGATCATCGACGGAAAGGCGGTGGCCGCCCGGGTCCGCGAGCGAGTGGCCCGGGAGGTGAAGACGATGCCGGAGCGGCCCGGCCTGGCCACCATCCTGGTGGGAGACGACCCCGCCTCGGCCGTCTACGTGCGCATGAAGCGCGAGGATTCCGCCGAGGTGGGCATCGAGTCCTTCCACCACGAACCCGCCGCGGGCGTGGAGCCGCGGGAGCTGGCCGAGCTCATCCGCTCGCTCAACGACGACTGGCGGGTGCACGGCATCCTGCTCCAGCTGCCGCTGCCGGACCACCTCGACCAGCACGAGTTCATCTCTCTGATCGATCCGGCCAAGGACGTCGACGGCCTGACCTCCGCCAACGCGGGCTTGTTGGTCCAGGGGCGACCGGAGGCGATGGTGCCCTGCACGCCGGCCGGGGTGATGGAGCTACTGGCCGACGCCGAGGTGGAGCTCGAGGGGGCCCGCGCGGTGGTGCTCGGCCGCTCCATCCTGGTGGGCAAGCCGCTGGCCCAGCTGCTTCTAGCCGCCAACGCCACCGTCACCCACTGTCATTCCCGCACACGCGATCTGGCGGCGGTCTGTAGCGAGGCGGATGTGCTGCTGGCAGCGGTGGGCTCGCCGCTCCTGGTGGGTGCGGACATGGTCCGCGAAGGGGCCGTGGTGATCGACGTGGGCACCAACCGCACCGACGACGGCCTGGTGGGCGACGTGGACTTCGAGCCGGTGCGCGAGAAGGCCCGGGCGATCACGCCGGTGCCGGGCGGGGTCGGGCCGATGACCCGGGCCATGCTGCTGGTGAACACCGTGAAGGCCGCCCGCGCCACGGGCTGATCGGCGGATCTCAGCCCGGCAGCAGCAGGTCCGCGAGACCGAGCGCCGAGCGCGGATCCACGCCGTAGCGCTCCTCGTAGCGCTCGGCCGACTCGTCGTCGACAAGCGCCAGCACCAGCTCTTCCCGCGAGGAGCCCGCCCTGCAGGCCAGCTTGTCCAGGGCTATGAGGGCGGCGTCCTGGGCAAGGCCACCCAGCCCACCGCTGCTGGGCAGGTCGCGGTCGCTGCAGGGATCGGCGATCCGCACCGGCTCGGCTCGCGCCCGGTCGGCGGCCAGGGCGAAGCCTCCGGTGGCCAGCACCGCGGCGGCGGCGAGGCCCGCCGCCAGGGCCGGACGGCGGGCGGCGGCAAGGGGAGCGAGCGCGAGCGCCGCGAGCAGCGCGAGCCCGGCGCCGGCGAGGAAGGCGGTGGCAAAGCCGCGGTTGACCCCGGCCACCAGCGCCTCATCGGCCCGCGACTCCAGCTCGCGATAGGCCGCCCGCTGGTCACCGTCCACGTCGCCCCGCGCCGCCGCGAAGACTCGCTCGATGCCGGCCCGGGGGTCCTCGCTCTCCACGCCCTCGGCCAGCTCGGGGGCCAGGTCGAGCTTGAGGCCTGGGTCCAGCGGCGCGTCGAGCACCAGGGCGGCGCCCTGCTCGCGGGTCTCCGCGAGCGTCGCGTCGAGCTCGTGCTGGGCGATGGGGGCGAGCAGCAGCAGCGCGAGGGCGATGCCGGCGTGCCGGATCGACAGGAGCGCCGCGGCGTCCCGGCCGCTCCGCTCCGGCAGGATCACGCCGGCGAGCGCCGGGAGGGCGAGGCCCATTCCCGCGCCGATCGCCACCTGGGGCAGCACCGTCCAGGCCACCGAGGCTGTGGGCAGGAACGCCAGCGACGCCGTACCGGCCGCCAGCAACAGGGCGCCTCCGGCGGCCAGGAGCGGGGGAGGGCCGGCCACCCGGGATGCGGCCAGGGCGGCCAGGGGCATGATGCTCACGGCCAGGGCGGCCACCAGCGGGTCAATCCCCCAGCCGGCGATGAGCAGCAGGACCGTGAGGAACAGCGCCGCCGCGATGGCGCCGGAGGCGAGCGCGAGGGCGGCCACGGGACCGAGCGGCCAGGGCTCGCGGGAGGCGGCCGGCGCGGTTCGCTCGGCGCGCGCGGGGCCGGCGCTCAGCAGCGCGGGCAGCGCCGCCAGCGCGGCGGGGGCCTGCAGCAGGAAGATCGAGCGCCAGCCGAAGGCCTGGGTGAGGGCGCCGCCGAGCGCCGGCCCGGCGGCGAAGCCGAGCAGCGCCGCCAGACGCCAGGCGCGAGCGCCGGCGGCATCGCGAGCGAGAAGGTCGTAGGCGGTCACGAGCACCGCCGCTCCGCCCACGGCCTGCAGCCCGCGGGCGGCGAGCAGGAGCTCGAGCGAGCCCGCCAGCCCGCAGATGAGGCTCCCGAGCGCGAACAGCAGCACGCCGCCGGACCCGCAGGCGCGCGTGCCGAGCCGGGCTCGCACGCGCTCGGCGAACGGGAGCGTCAGCGGCCATCACCACCGCGTACACCCCGAGCACCGCGGCCACCCCGGCCACATCGGTGTCGAGCTCCCGCAGGATCGGCGGCAGCGCGAGAGCCACGATCGCGGTGTCGGCCAGCGCGATGAACCCGGCTGCTGCGAGCGGCAGGCGGAGAGCCGGGCGGGTCATCGCTGCGAATTGTGGCGGTGCGGGGCAGGGAGGACGTACGGTTACCCGCACCACCGGCGGCCGGGAGACCGCATTGTTCCGTGCCTCTCTCCCTGGGAACGTGTGCAGCGCTCGGGCGGAGCGGACCCGGCGGGCCCGCTGTCAAGAGCCGCTCGAGCCGCGGCGCCGGGCACTCCTCCCCCAAACCCCCGGCGCGTGTCTCGAGCCGCCCGCCCCTGGCCCGAACGGCCGGGGGCCGGCGCGCTCGGGGCCTAAATCTGCGGCCGGCGAACGCGGCGGGAAAGGCGGCTGGGTAAGGGGCGCGGCCGGACCGGCCGGCCCGAGTGTGGCTTCCGAAACGCGTCATATGCGCGCCTTCTAGAAGCCACACTCTCGTCCGGGCGGCGGGATCGCAACAGCGCAGCGACGGGTGTGACGGCCGCGGACAGAGAGCGGGCACGGCGCCCGAGCCGCCACCCGCCCGCCGGGCCGGCGCGCTCGGGGCCTAAACCTGCGGCCGGCGAGCGCGGCGGGAAAGGTCCGCGGCCGACCCGGCCGGCCCGAGTGTGGCTTCCGAAACGCGTCATATGCGCGACTTTTGGAAGCCACACTCCCGGGCGGGCGGCACGAGTGCAACAGCACGGCGACTGGTGTGACGGCCGCGCGACAGTAGTCAATGCGGACGGTTCCCCTACCCAGCCCCCAACGCCGCCCGCACCGCCACCCCGGCCGCGAACCGAGCGCCCCCGGGCCGGTACCCTCTCCCGCCGCCATGGACCCGCGACGCCTGCGCGCCGGCGAGGCGGTGGCTGCCCTCGCGGGCGCCGCCCTGCTCGCCTCGCTCTTCTGCCCCTGGTACGGCGACGACCTGAGCGGTTGGGGCGCACTGGGCGTGATCGACGTGCTCCTGGCCCTCGTGGCGGTCCTGGCCGTCGGCCTGGCCCCGGTGACCGCCGCCTCGCGGGTGCCCGCCGGGCCGCTCGCGTGGGCCGTGCTGGTGGTGCTCACGGGCCTCGTGGCCACGCTGCTGGTCCTGTTCCGGGTGGCCGTGCTCCCCGACGGAGCCGAGGGGCGGGAATGGGGGCTCTGGCTGGCGCTGGCGGGGACGCTCGGGGTGGTCATCGGGGCGTGTATGTCGATGGCCGACGAGCGCCTGTCCTCCGGCGGCCGTTACACCGACGCCACCGGCCGTCCCTCACCGCCGCCCGGGGCGATGGAGACGATTCCCGCCGCTCGGCTGGACGACCGGGCCGGCGACGTCTGAGGCCTACAATCGCGGCCGGATGATCGAACGCGACCAGGTGCTCCACGTGGCCCGGCTCGCCCGCCTGCGGTTGAGCGACGAGGAGGTCGACCAGATGGCCGGCGAGCTCTCGGTGATCCTCGAGCACGTGGAGACCATGAACGAGCTCCCGCTGGAGGGGGTCGAGCCCACCTCGCACGTCGTGCAGCTCGAGAACGTGCTTCGCGAGGACGTGCCCCGCGACAGCCTGCCCCGCGAGGTGGCCCTCGACCAGGCCCCGGACCCGGCCGACGGCGGCTTTCGCGTACCCAGCCCGGGACAGGGATGAGCGAGCTGCTGTCCCTCACGGCGGCCCAGCAGGCCGAACGCCTCCGCGCCGGCGAGCTGAGCGCCGGCGAGCTGTTCGAGTTCTGGCGCGACCGCGCCGAGGGCGACGAGCTGGGCTGCTACCTGTGGGTGGCCGACGAGGCACCGGCCGACGCCGGCGAGCTGCCGCCGCTGGCGGTCAAGGACCTGTTCTGCGTTGAGGGCATGCCCAGCGCGGCCGGATCGCGCATCCTCGAGGGCTACCGGCCGCCCTACACGGCCACCAGCGTCCGCAACGTCCAGCGGGCCGGAGCCCGGGTGCTGGGCAAGACCAACCAGGACGAGTTCGCGATGGGCTCGTCCAACGAGAACTCCGGCTTCGGGCCGGTGAAGAACCCCTGGGACCCCGAGCGGGTGCCGGGCGGCTCGTCGGGCGGCTCGGCCGCGGCGGTGGCCGCCGGCCGCGCGCCCTGGGCGATCGGGACGGACACCGGCGGCTCGATTCGCCAGCCCGCCTCGCTCTGCGGCATCGTGGGGCTCAAGCCCACCTACGGCGCGGTGTCCCGCTACGGGATGATCGCCTTCGCCTCCTCGCTCGACCAGTGCGGTCCGCTCACCCGCGACGTGACCGACGCCGCGCTGCTGTTCTCCCACCTCGTGGGCCGCGACCCGTGCGACTCGACCTCGCTCGAGTTCCCGGGGGCTGTGACCCTGCCCAGCGCGGAGCGGCTCGACGGGCTGCGCTTCGGCATCTGGGGACTGGAGGAGGAGGGCCTCGAGCCCGGCGTGGCCGAGGTCGTCCGCGACACGCTGGGCAAGATCGAGGGGCTGGGCGGGGAGGTCGAGCCCATCGACCTGCCCAACGCGCGCCACGGGATCGCCGCCTACTACGTGATCGCGCCGGCCGAGGCGAGCGCGAACCTGGCCCGCTACGACGGCGTCCGCTACGGCAGCCGCACGATCGAGAACGGCGATCTCACCGCGATGTACGAGGAGACCCGCCACGACGGCTTCGGCGAGGAGGTCCGGCGCCGCATCATGATCGGCACCTACGCGCTCTCCTCGGGCTACTACGAGGCCTACTACGGCACCGCGCAGAAGGTCCGCACCCTGATCGTGCAGGACTTCCGCGCCGCCTTCGAGCGGGTGGACTTCGTGGTCACGCCCACCTCCCCGACGGTGGCCTTCAGGCTCGGGGAGCGCACCGCCGACCCGCTGGCGATGTACCTGTCGGACTACTTCACGGTGCCGATGCCGCTGGCCGGCGTGCCCGCGATCTCGATTCCCTGCGGCCTGTCCGAAGGGCTTCCGGTGGGCTTCCAGATCGCCGGGCCGGCCTTCAGCGAGCCCCGCATCCTGGACGCGGCCCACGCACTGGAGGGAGCGATCGGCTTCGAGGGGGTCCCGCGCGGATGACCATCACCGAAACGGAGGCCCGGACGTTCGAGCCGGTGATCGGGGTGGAGATCCACGTGCAGCTGAGCACGCGCACCAAGATGTTCTGCGGCTGCGCGCTCTCCTTCGGCGACGCGCCGAACACCCACACCTGTCCGGTCTGCCTGGGGCACCCGGGAACGCTGCCGGTGGTCAACGCCGAGGCCGTGCACTACGCGCTGATGATCGCGATGGCCTTTGACTGCGAGATCGCGGAGCGGTCGATCTTCCACCGCAAGAACTACTTCTATCCCGACCTGCCCAAGGGCTACCAGATCAGCCAGTACGACATCCCGCTGGCCGGCGCCGGACGCCTGGGGGACGTGCGCATCCACCGCGTGCACCTGGAGGAGGACGCCGCGAAGCTGGTCCATGCCGGCGCCAGCGGTCGCATCCACGGCGCCAGCACGAGCATGGTCGACTTCAATCGCGGCGGCACGCCGCTGGTGGAGATCGTGACCGAGCCGGACCTGCGCTCCGGCGCCCAGGCGGCGGAGTTCGGGCGCCTGCTGCAGGCCACCCTGCGGCGCATGGGGGTCTCCGACGTGAACATGGAGGAGGGCTCGCTGCGGGTAGACGCGAACGTGTCCATCCGGCCCGCGGGCAGCGCGACGCTCGGCACCAAGGCCGAGCTCAAGAACATGAACTCGTTCCGCTTCCTCGAGCGCGGGATCGCGGCCGAGATCGCTCGCCAGGAGGCGATCCTGCACGACGGCGGGGAGATCGAGCAGCAGACGCTTCATTACGACCCCCAGACCGACTCGCTCAGCCCGCTGCGCTCGAAGGAGGAGGCGCACGACTACCGCTACTTCCCGGAGCCCGACCTGGTGCCGATCGCGCCCACCGAGGCGATGCTCGAGCGGGCCCGGGCCGCGCTGCCGGAGCTGCCGGCGGCACGGGCGGGCCGTCTCGAGTCCGAGCTCGGCCTGCCCGCCGACACCGCCCGCCACCTGGCGTTTCGGTCGGAGCTGGGCGACTTCTTCGAGGCCACCGTCGCGGCCGGCAACAACGGCGACGCCCGCAGCCTGGCCAACTGGGTGACCAACGAGCTCGCGGCCCGGATCGGCGACGCCGACCCGGCACAGACCAACGTGGAGCCCGCTGCGCTGGCCGGCCTCGCGGCCATGGTGGCCGAGAAGGAGGTCTCCCGCGCGGCCGCGCACGAGGTGCTGGACGAGCTGGTGGCGAACGGAGGCGACCCGCGAGCGGTGATCAAGAGCAAGGGCCTGGCCCGGGCCGGGGCGGCAGAGCTGGAGGAGATCGTGGACCGGGCCATCGCGGACAACGGCGACGCGGTCGAGAAGATCCGCCAGGGCAAGGACCAGGCCATCGGGGCGATCGTGGGGGCCGTGATGCGCGAGACCAAGGGCCGCGCGGACGGCGGCGAGGTGCAGCGCATGATCCGCGAGAGAATCTTGCTCTAAGCCGCAAGCAGCCGGCTCGGCCGGCTGCGCGCGGTTATCTCGCAAGATCCGCGGCGTATCCTTGGCCGCAGTCGCAACCACCAGGCCGAGGCATCGACAGGAGGACCCATGGCACGACTGATCCGGATGGACGGCACGGGGCACACCACCCTGGCCGAGTGGACCGCCAGCGACGACAGCGCCTTCGAGGAGGCGGTGCGCGAGTTCAGCGAGCAGCAGGACATGGGCTTCATCGGCACGGTCCCGGACGGTCCCGGGCAGGCCACGCACGTGCGCGAGCTGCCGCGCGAGGCCGATCTGGTGATCCTGCGCCGGCCGATCGCCGGCGGCTGAGAGGCCCCTTTCTCGTGGCGGCCGAGCAGGCGCTTCCCGAGCTGGCCTCGGTTCCCTGGCGCGCGCGCACCGACGCTGCCTGGCTGTCCCGCTGGGGCCGGGTCTGGCACGCCTGGACCCTGCTGTACACGCTGCCCTTCGTGGCCGCGGGCGTGGGGATGATGCTGCTCGAGCCGCTGGCCGCCCCGGTTTCCCTGGCCGCCTTTGCCCACGCCTGGATCATCCCCGAGCTCTACGCCTTCCGGGGGGCGAGCGTGGTGCGCCCGAAGGGCCCGCGCAACGAGGCCGGGGAGCCGGTGGCCCAGGGTCTGCTCGGCGACCTGCTCGGCCACGACGAGCGCGAGCTCCAGCGCGATACCGGCCTGGCCCTGCAGCGGGGCGCGCTCGGCGTGTGGCTCGTGGGTGAGGCCGGGGCGCTGCTGGTCACGCCCCGCGGCCGCCGCGTGCACTGCTTCTGCGTTCGGACCAGCGAGCCCGAGCTGCCCCCCTCGGACCGGGTCGCGCACCTGCTGCTGGCCCTGCGCACCGATGAGGAGGGCTTCGCCACCGTGGCCAACCACGCCTTCGCCGGGGCGCCCTGGAGGGTGCGGCGGCGGCTGCCGAAACGCATGCGTCCCGCGCTGCGCGCCGCCCGCGCGGCGGCCCGCGACGCCGCGTGAGCGACCTGACCTTTCGCGAGGGCCGCCTGGGCGACCTCAAGGCGGCGTTCGACCTGGGCGAGCTGGCCTGGGATGTGTCCCGCAAGGCGCGCGGGCTGCTCGCGCCCGACCACGAGCGGAGGCCCGAGGAGCTGCGCGCCCGCTGGACGCACGAGCGGCCGCTGCTCGAGTTCATCGCCGCCCAGCCGGGCTCCTTCTGGATCTGCGAGGACGGCGGCGAGCCGGTGGGCTACATCCGGGTCAGCCGCTTCGGGTCGATGGACGAGCTCACCGAGCTCTGGGCCGACCCCTCCCACGCCGGCCGGGGGTGGGCCGGGCGCTGCTCGAGCGCTGCTGGCCCGAGTCCCCCACCCCTGAGCTGGGCCGGGTCGTGCTCGCGGTGGGCACCCCCGTGGACCTGAGCCTGTACACGGAGTTCGGGGTGATGCCGGTCACCGGCCACTGGCACATGCGCCAGCGGGTGGACCGCTACACAGAGCACCGCTCGCAGGAGGTCGACGCGACCGAGCCCGCCGTCCACGCCCTCACTCCCGACCGGGCGGTCGAGGAGTGGAAGCGGCTGGAGCCGGGCGCCATCGGCCACGAGCGGCCGCTGCTGCACGAGTTCTTCGGGCGCACCCGCAACTGCCTTGCCGTCATGGCCGACGGCGGCGACCACGCCGTCGGGCTCTGCTGGGTCAGCGCCGACGGGGACATCGGCCCGGCCGTGGGCGAGACCGCCGAGGACCTCGTGCCGGTGGTGCTGGCGGCGCTCGACCGGGTGGCCAACGTGCAGGAGCACGAGTCGATCGGCGTCTTCTGCACCACGGACTCGTGGTGGCTGCTCGACCGCCTGCGCCGCCTCGGCTTCCGCGTGCACTGGCCGGCCTGGGTGATGTCCTCGGTGCCGATACCGGGCCTCGACCGGTACCTGCCGACCCGCCCCGCACGGCTGCTCTGAAAACCGGTGACGGGCATGGGCCTCTGCCAGAATTGAGGCCATGGGTCAAGCAGTCTCCGACGCCGCCCGCAAGCTGCTCGCCGTCGCCGTGCTCGTGGTCGCGGCCTACCTGCTGTTCAAGGTCGTGCTGGGCTTTGCCACCGCCCTCGCGTCGATCGTGGTGCTGGTGGTCGCGGTGATCGCGGTGATCTGGGCGTTGCGCGTGCTGTAGCGGGCGAGTGGACTTCCTCTTCATCGCCTTCGTCTTCGGGCTGGCCAGCGGCACGATCGGCAAGCTGAAGGGCAGCTCCTTCGTGCTCTGGTTTCTCATCGGGGTGGCCCTGCCCGGCATCGGGATCCTCGCCGCCCTGCTCTCCCGCCGCGAGCAGGACGAGCCTCGCCGGCGCTGCCCGGAGTGCGGCGCGGTGCTGCCGCTGAGCGATCAGGTCTGCATGCGCTGCGGGCGCGATCTGGAGTTCCCCGACGAGGCGGCGGTGGCCTGACGAGGCCTGCCGGAAGGCCGTAAACCCGCTGGTAGACTGACCTGTCCCGCCGCTCGGCCCGGGCGGCGTTCCCTACCCCAAAGGAGCATGCCCGCCATGCGAGCCGTCGACGCCATCATGGAGTGCCTCAAGGCCGAGGGCGTCGAGCATGTATTCGGGATTCCGGGCGGCGCCAACCTCCCCACCTACGACGCGCTCTACGACGCGGGCATCCGCCACGTCCAGTGCCGCCACGAGCAGGGCGCCGGCCACGCCGCCGAGGGCTACGCCAAGGCCTCTGGCAAGGTGGGCGTGGCCCTCGCGACCTCCGGCCCCGGCGCGACCAACCTGGTCACCTGCATCGCCGACGCGGTGATGGACAGCGTGCCGACCGTATTTCTCACCGGCCAGGTGCGGACCGAGCTCATCGGCACCGACGGGTTCCAGGAGGCCGACATCTCCGGGATCACAATGCCGATCGTCAAGCACTCGATCCTGATCCAGGACCCGCGCGACATCCCCAAGGCGATCCATGAGGCCTTCCACATTGCGCGCACCGGCCGGCCCGGCCCGGTGCTGGTGGACGTGCCCCAGGACCTCTCGCGGGCCGACATCCCCTACGAGCCGGTCAGCGGCCTGCACCTCCCGGGCTACCAGCCCACCACCGAGGGCAACGCCAAGCAGATCCGCCTGGCGGCCAAGGCCCTCGCGAACTCGCGCCGGCCGGTGATGTACGGCGGCGGCGGGATCATCAACGCGGACGCGGCCCGCGACTTCCGCGAGCTGTGCCTCTCGGACGCGTTCCCTGTCACCTGCACGCTGATGGGCCTGGGCGCATTCCCGGCGAGCGAGGACAACTGGCTGGGCATGCTCGGGATGCACGGCACCCGCACGGCGAACTACGCGATGGACGAGGCCGACCTGATCGTGGCCATCGGAGCCCGCTTCGATGACCGCATCACGGGCAAGCTGGCCGAGTTCGCCCCCCGGGCCAAGTTCATCCACATCGACGTCGACCCGGCCGAGATCTCGAAGAACGTGCCCGCCCATATCCCGATCGTGGGCGACGCGAAGCACATCCTCCCGAAGCTCACCGCCGAGTACCGGGCGCTGGGAGCGGATTCCACCCGCCTCGAGGGCTGGTGGACCCGCATCAAGGGCTGGCAGGAGAAGTACCCGCTGGCCTACGAGGACAGCACGGACAGCGAGATCAAGCCGCAGTACATGATCGAGGCCCTGTACGAGGCCACCGACGGGGAGGCCATCGTGACCTCCGACGTGGGGCAGCACCAGATGTGGACCGCCCAGTACTACGGCTTCGACCGCCCCCGCAAGTGGATCAACTCCGGTGGTCTCGGCACCATGGGCTTCGGGCTGCCGTCGGCCATGGGAGCGAAGGTCGCCTGCCCGGGCGAGGACGTGGTCTGCCTGGCCGGCGACGGCTCGCTGATCATGACCGTCCAGGAGCTGGCCACGTGCGTGACCGAGCAGATCCCGGTAAAGGTGTTCCTGATGAACAACGGCTATCTGGGCATGGTGCGCCAGTGGCAGGAGCTGTTCTGGGACCGCCGCTACTCGCAGGTCGAGATGGGGGCCAGCCCGGACTGGGTCAAGCTGGCCGACGCCTTCGGCGCGCTGGGAATGCGGGTCACCGACAAGTCGGAGCTGGTGGACAGCTTCAAGACCGCGCTGGCCGAGGACGGTCCGGTGCTGGTGGACGTGCGCGTGACCAAGGAGGAGAACTGCTTCCCGATGATCCCCGCCGGTCAAGCGGCGCGGGACATGGTGGGCTGAGGAATGGGTGAGCCAGGCACCAAGGAAGTGCTGCGCCTCGAGGACCTCGAGGCCAGCGGCGGCATCCGCACGGGCCGCAAGCACGTGCTGTCGATCCTCGTGGAGAACAAGCCCGGCGTGCTGGCCCGGATCGCGGGCCTGTTCGCGCGGCGTGGCTTCAACATCGACTCGCTGGCGGTGGGGCCCACGGCCGACGAGTCGATGTCCCGCATCACGCTGACCGTCGACGGCGCCGCGCACCCGATCGACCAGGTGACCAAGCAGCTGCACAAGCTCGTGCACGTGATCAAGATCCGCGACCTCGCGCCGAGCGAGACGGTGAGCCGCGAGCTGGCGCTGTTCAAGATCTCCTGCCAGGACGGCGAGGCGCGGGCCCAGGTGATGCAGTTCACCGACATCTTCCGCGGCAACGTGGTGGACGTGAGCAAGCGCAGCGTGACCGTCGAGGTCACGGGCACCGACGACAAGGTCGAAGCCTTCGAGGAGATGGTTCGTCCCTTCGGGCTGATCGAGATGGTGCGCACCGGCGAGATCGCGGTCTCCCGCGGCCGCGGCCCCACCTGACTCCCGCCGGCATGACCGTCCGCACCCTCGCGGCTCCCGGCCCCTTCGCCCTCGGCGAGGCGGCTCTCGGGCGGCTCGAGGAGCGCGCCGCCCGGGCCTCGGCCCTGTCGCGGCGCGAGGGCGGCCGCGCCGTGGCGGCCGTCACCGTCCCGCTCGGGGCCGAGATCGACCTGTCCGCCGCCGTGCTCGCCGCGCGCGGATCCGGTGACCGGGTGTTCTGCCTGGAGCAGCCCGACCGGGACGGCTTCGCGCTGGCGGGGCTGGGCGCCGCGGCCGCGGTGGAGGCGGGCGGCCCGGGGCGCTTCGCGGAGGCGGCTCGCCAAGCGCGCGAGCTCGAGCGGAGGACGTTCGCCGGCGATCCGGCACGTGATCCCCTGCGGCCGCAGGCGGCGGGGCCGGTGCTGGTGGGCGGCTTTGCCTTCGCCGACGACGGCGGCGGTTCTCCGGAGTGGTCCTCGCTGCCCCCGGCCGCGCTGGTGCTCCCCGAGGTCGTGCTCGCCCGCCACCGGGGGGAGGCACGCATGACGGTCTGCCTTGCGGTGGAGGACGGCGAGGCGCCCGACGGGCCGCTCGAGCGGGCGCTGCTGCGGCTCGCGGGCATGCGCACGGCGACGATGCCGCTGCTGGACCCGCATCCGGCCGAGCCCACCCGTGTGGCCGGCGCCGCGCCCCCATCGCACCACGAGCACGCGGTCGAGCGCGCCGTGGAGCGCATCCGCGCGGGCGGGCTGGACAAGATCGTGCTCGCGCGTGAGGTGCGCGCTCACGGAGCCCGCGCCCACGACCCCGCCGCGGTCCTGGGCGCGCTGCGCGCGGCCTTCCCGGCCTGCTACTGCTGGTGCGTGGGCACGCCCGAGGCCGCCTTCGTGGGGGCGAGCCCCGAGCTGCTGGTGCGCCGCGACGGCCGGCGGGCCCAGACCGTGGCGCTGGCCGGCACCAGCAGGCGCAGCGCCGACCCGGCGGTGGACGACCACCTCGGCGAACGGCTGCTCCGCAGCCCCAAGGAGCGCGAGGAGCAGGCCATCGTGGCCCGCCGGATCGAGAGGACGCTCGAGCCGGTGAGCCTGTGGGTGGCGGCGGCCGAGGAGCCGGTTCTGGTCAAGGTGCAGAACGTGCAGCACCTGGCCACCCCGATCCGCGCGCAGCTGTCCGAGCCGCTGCACACGCTCGAGCTCGCCGGGATGCTGCACCCCACCCCGGCGGTGGGTGGCGAGCCGCGGTCGGCGGCGCTGCCGTTGATCCCGGCGCTGGAGGGCCTCGACCGCGGCTGGTACGCCGGGAGCGGTCGGCTGGACCAACCTCGCCGAGGACGGGGAGTTCTGCGTGGCGCTGCGCTGCGCGCTGCTGCGAGGGCGGGTTGCGCACCTCTATGCGGGCGGCGGCATCGTCCGCGAGTCGGTGCCCGCGGACGAGCTGGCCGAGATCGAGGTGAAGCTCCAGGCCCTGCTTCCGCTCCTGGCCTGAACGCCGAGTCCGGCGCAGTGGCGCGCCCGCCGCTTTGCGCACGGGCCCGGAGGCGGTAGAACACGCAGGGTGACGAGCCACCCAGGGGGGATCGGCGGATCGGCAGGGGGCGGTCCTCGCCAGGGCGAACGGTCCTTCACGCTCCTGCGCATCCTGGCCGTCGCCGGCGTCGTACTGGCCGTGGTGCTCGTGGCGCTGCTGCTCTTCGGCGGGCCGAGCTACCGGGTCAAGGCCACCTTCCTGAACGCCGGGCAGCTGGTGCCCGGCAACGAGGTGCAGGTGGGCGGGGTGACGGTGGGCACGGTGGACGAGATCAACCTCACGCCCGCCGGCACCGCCGAGGTCACGTTCTCGATCGACGACGAGGGCTACGCGCCGCTTCGCCGAGGCACCCGGGCCGTGATCACGCCGAGCTCGATCTCCGGCATCGCGAACCGCATCGTCGACCTGCAGCTGGGCCCCGACGACGGCGAGGAGATCGACGACGGCGGGGAGATCGGAGCGGAGAACACCACCTCGGCGGTCGAGCTCGACCAGCTGTTCGCCCTGTTCGACTCGCGCACCCGCTCTGCGGCCCAGGACTTCATCGCGGGGCAGGCCCGGGCGCTGCGGGGCGGGGGCCAGGACCTTCGCCGCGGCGTGCGCTACCTCAACCCGGCCCTGTCCACCGGCGCCCGTCTGTTCGGCGAGCTGACCAGGGACGAACGGCTGCTCAAGCGCTTCCTGGTCGACTCCTCGGCGCTCGTCACCACCCTCGCCGAGCGCCGCCAGGACCTGACCGGCGTGGTCTCGAACCTCAACACCACCTTCGCCGCCCTGGGGAGCCAGCAGGCCGCGCTGGCGGAGTCGGTCGCCCTCCTGCCGCCGTTCCTGCGCCGTGCGAACACCACCTTCGTGAACCTCCGGGCCGCGCTCGACGACGTGGATCCGCTGGTGGACGCGGCCAAGCCCGTGGCGCGGAGGCTGGGGCCGTTCCTCGACGACGCCCGGGTGTTCGCGCGCGACGCGGAGCCGACCGTCCGCGACCTGTCGCGCACGATCCAGAGTCCGGGCGGGACGAACGACCTCATCGAGCTGCTCGGCACCTTCCCGCCGCTGGCCCGCACCGCCCTCGACACGAGGACGATCAACGGTGCCCCCAGGCGCGGGGCCTTCCCCGAGACCTCGACGGCCCTGCGTGCCGCCGCGCCCACCATCGCCCAGGGCCGGCCCTACACGCCCGAGCTGGTGGGCTGGTTCGACGACTTCTCCAACACCGGCGCCTACGACGCCCTCGGCGGCTTCTCCCGCGCCTGGCTCAACTTCTCGGAGATCCTGTACGGCCCCGGTCCCAAGCTGCGCCAGTTCCGGCGCTGCCCGGGCGCCAACGAGGAGCCGGCCTCCGACGGCACGAACACGCCCACTCCGTCGGAGCAGGCGTCGCTGGCCTGTGACCCATCGCAGCGGAGCGTGGGGGGATGAGGGGCCGCCTGCTCGCCGGCGCCGCCGTGCTGCTGGCCGTGGTGGTGGCGGTGCTCGCGCTGGGCGCCAACGGCCGAGAGGGCGACCAGGGCATGCGCTACGAGATCGTGTTCGACAACGCCTTCGGCCTGGCCGAGGGCGGCGACTTCAAGATCGCGGGGGTCCGGGCCGGCGCGACCACCAGCTTCGAGATCGTGGGCGGCCGCCGCCCGCTCGCGCTGGTCAACGCGCAGGTCACCGAGCCGGGCTTCGCCGACCTGCGCGAGGACGCCCGCTGCGAGATCAGGCCGCAGTCGTTCATCGGCGAGTACTTCGTGGACTGCCAGCCCGGCACCAGCAGGCGGAAGCTGCCCGACGGCGGCCGGGTGCCGGTCGAGCAGACCAGCTCCACCATCCCGCTCGACCTGGTCAACAACATCTTCCGCCGGCCCTACACGGAGCGGCTGCGCATCATCATCGGCGAGCTGGGCGCCGGGCTCGCCGGCCGGCCCGAGGACCTGAACGAGGTCCTGCGGCGGGCCCACCCGGGCCTGCGCGAGACCAACGAGGTGCTGCGGGTGCTCGGGCGCCAGACGGGCTCGATCCGGCGCTTCATCCGCGACGGGGACCGCGTGATCGGCGAGCTGGCGCGGCGCCGGGACGAGGTGACCCGCTTCGTGCGCGAGGCCGGCCGCACCGCCGAGATCGGCGCGTCGCGGCGGGAGCAGCTGGCGCAGACCTTCAACCGGCTCCCCGCCTTCCTGGAGGAGCTCACGCCCTACATGGGCCGGCTCGACGAGCTGGCCACCGCCCAGATCCCGCTCCTGCGCGACCTGCAGGCCGCCTCCCGGAACCTCGACACCTTCCTGGTGCGGCTGCGGCCCTTCGCCGAGACCGGCACCCCGGCCCTCGAGGCGCTGGGCGACGCCACCCGCGTGGGCACCCGCGCCGTGCGGGCCACCACCGCCGAGGTCGACCAGTTGCGCGGCATCGGCGCGAACGCCCCCGCGCTCGCGAAGCCGCTGCGCCAGCTGCTGCAGACCATCGACGACCGGCGCCGGGCGGTCGAGCCCGACCCGCGGGCGGCCGCCACCGATCCCCCCGCGGGCGACAAGACCCACATCTCCGGCCAGGGCGGGTTCACGGGCATGGAGGCCATCTGGAACTACTTCTACTGGCAGGCCCTGAGCACCAATGCCTTCGACGACATCGGCCACATCCTGCGCCTGAGCGTGCTGGTCGGCGAATGCGGCAACTACGAGGTCACCCGCGAGGGCCGTGAGGAGGTCTTCGACGACTGCAACCAGTGGCTGGGCCCCTACCAGCCCGGCATCAACGCCCCTGACCCCACGGCCTCCGCCGCCGCAGGGGCCACCTCGTCCCGGGTGGACTCGCGCCCGGTGGCGGCCGCCCTGGCCCGCGAGGCCCCCAGGGCCCCCGGCTCACAGGACGCGCCCCTCCTCGACTACCTGCTCGACCCATGAGAGGCCGCCGCGTACCAGCCCTCAGCGCGAGCCCCGTCCTGGTGGGGGCGGTGACGCTGCTCGTGGCCATCGTGGCCGTATTCATCTCCTACAACGCCAACCAGGGACTGCCCTTCGTGCCGACCTACGACCTCAAGGCTCAGCTGGCCAACGGCTACAAGCTGGTCAAGGGCAACGAGGTCCGCGCCGGTGGCTTCCGCGTGGGCGTGGTCGACGAGATCACGAGCGCCCGCACCGAGGTGGACGGCGAGCAGCGCTCGATCGCCGTGCTCGGCCTGAAGCTCGACAAGGACATCGAGCCGCTTCCGGTGGACACGACGCTCACCGTCCGGGCGCGGTCGGCCCTGGGGCTCAAGTACGTGGAGCTCAGCCCGGGCAGCTCGGACGAGTCGTTCGACCCCGGCGACACCGTGCCGCTGGCGAACTCCGAAGGGGAGACGGTGGACCTCGAGGACGTGCTCGCCTCGTTCCCACCCGAGGTCCGCGACGCGGCGCGGACCGCCACCACCGGCTTTGCCGACGCGCTGATCGGGCGCGGCCCGGCGATCAACACCACGATCGCCGAGCTGCGTCCCTTCCTGGTCCGGCTCGAGCCGGTGATGCGGAGCCTGTCCGCCCCCTCCACGGAGCTCGCGCGGCTGTTCCCCGCGCTGGCCCGCGCGGTGGGCGAGGCGGCGCCGGTCGCGGACACCCAGGCGCAGTGGATCACCGACATGGCCACCACCTTCGCGGCCCTGGCCAGCGACCCCGAGGCGCTGCGGGCCACCATCGAGGAGACCCCGCCGACGCTGGAGGCCGCCACCCGGTCGCTGCGCGTGCAGACGCCCTTCCTGGCCCGCTTCGCCGAGCTCAGCCGGCGTCTCGAGCCCGCGGCGGAGGAGCTGCGCGTCTCGCTCCCGGCCATCAACGCGGCGCTCGCCGCCGGCGTGCCGGCCTTCCGCGAGACCCCGGAGCTGGCCGGCGACCTCGAGGGCCTCTTCCGTGCCCTCGAGGATCTGGGCGACAACCCGAACAGCCTGCTCGCCCTCCAGGACCTGGACCAGGCGGTGGACATCCTCACCCCGGCGGTGAAGTACATCGCCCCCTACCAGACGGTCTGCAACTACCTGGTCTACTTCTTCAACCCGCTCAGCACCCACCTCTCGGAGGCGGTCCCGGGAGGCACCGCCGAGCGGATCTACGCCAAGCTGCTCTCCGGCGCCCAGCCCAACAACCTCGGGACCACCGAATCGACCCGGCCGGTGGACGTGCCGGCGGACGAGGACCCGCAGGGTGACCCGGTCCAGCAGGCGCTGCACTCGCAGCCGGGGCAGCCCGCGGTGGACGGCGCCGGCCGCGCCGACTGCCAGAACGGTCAGACCGGCTACCTCAACCGCCTGGTGACCGACGGGCGCTACCCGCCGAGCAACGCCGGCCCGGGCTTCCGGGGCGGCGGAAGCCACGTGGTCCTCGATCCGAACACGCCGGGCCTCGCCGGAGGCACCTTCAAGTCGCGCCAGCTCGGAATCAACAGCACAAAGGACGTGCCGTGACCGGGCGCCGCGGCCTGACCCCCTTCAAGGCCGGGCTGCTCACCGCGGTCATCCTGGTGCTGCTCGCCTACTTCGGCTTCAGCAAGGACAACCCGTTCGCCAACCCCTACGAGCTCAAGGCGGCCTTCCGCGACGTCCGCAGCCTCAAGCCCCGGTCTCCGGTGCGGATTGCGGGGGTCGACGTGGGACAGGTGACCAAGATCGAGACGCTGTCGGAGGACGGCGCGGCCCAGGTGACCATGGAGATGAAGGAGGACGCCCTTCCGCTCCACACCGACGCGACGCTGCGCGTGCGGCCGAGGATCCTGCTGGAGGGCAACTTCTTCGTGGACCTCCAGCCGGGGTCGCCGTCCGCGGCCCAGCTCGACGACGGCGAGACGGTGCCGGTGACGCAGACGAGCGCCTCGGTCACGCTCCCCGAGATCCTGGAGGTGCTCGACACCGACACCCGGGCCGACCTGCGCACTCTGCTCTACGAGTTCGGCACGGTGGGCCTGATCCAGGGAGGCGGCGCCCGGGCCTTCAACCGCACGCTTCCGCTGCTCGCCCCCGCCTATCGGCTGACCGCGATCACCAACGAGGCGCTGCTCGGCGTCGACCCGCGCCGTGACATCAGGCGGCTCCTGCGGGGGCAGGCGCGGGCCTTCGGAGCGCTCGCCGACAACCCCGAGGCGCTCAAGGAGCTCGTCACCGACCTCAACGTGACCGCCGGTGCGCTCGCCCGCCAGGACTCCGCGCTGGCGGCGTCGGTACCCGCGCTGCGCGACACGCTGAGCGCGGGGCTGCCCGCCCTCGACGCGGTCAACAATGCCCTGCCCACGTTGCGCGCGTTCTCGCTGGAGGCCACCCCGGGGGTGCGCTCCACGGTCGGGACGCTCGACGCGGCCATCCCCTGGATCGAGCAGGCCACGGGGCTCGTGGGACAGGACGAGCTTCGCGGCCTGTCCGCCGACCTGCGCCAGGCGGTCCCGAGCCTGGTGCGGCTCAACACCGATCTGATCCCGCTGCTCAACCGCCTGCGTCCTATCTCCTCCTGCACGAACCAGGTCCTGGTCCCGTTCGCCGAGTCGGAGATCCCCAGCCTCGAGCCGGGCAACGCGGGCCAGGAGGTCCGGCGCCAGATCAACCGCAGCTTCGTGGGGCTGGCGGGCGAGAGCCGCAACAACGACGCCAACACGCCGGTGTTCCACGTCCAGGGCGTGGCGCCCTCGAACCTCGCCCTCGGCCAGATCCAGCCGGCGGCCCCGCTCGACCCGAACACCCCGCCGTCGCATCGGCCCGACGTGCCCTGTGAGACCCAGGAACCGCCCAACCTGACCGCCCCCGGCGGTCCGGCGCCCGCCTACAGCGCGACGGGAGGCGGCCCGTGAAGATCGCCATCCGCAAGTACTGGCGCGAGTTCGTCGCGGTGCTGGCGCTGATCGTGCTCGCGCTGGGGATCGGCGGCTACATCCTCAGCCAGCAGCGGCTGCGCTTCCCACTCGTCGAGGACGCGCCGAAGCGCCTGTCGATCGAGCTGTCCGACGCCCAAGCCGTGCAGCCGGGCCAGGGCCAGTCGGTGCGGGTGGCCGGAATCCAGGTGGGCCAGATCACCGACGTCAACGTCGAGGACGGCGTGGCCGTGGTGGACGTCGAGATCGAGACGGAGTACGAGAACCTCATACGGCGCGACGCCACCGCCCTGCTGCGGCCCAAGACGGCGCTCAAGGACATGTTCCTCGAGGTCGATCCCGGAACCGGGCCTGTGCTCGCCGAGGACGGGCGCATCCCCGTGGCCAACACGCTGCCCGACGTGGACCCGGACGAGATCTACTCCGCCCTCGACGGCGACACCCGCCCCTACCTCAAGCTGCTCGTGGCCGGGGCCGGCAAGGGCCTCGAGGGCCGGGGCGAGGACCTGGCGGCGACCCTGCGGCGGCTCGAGCCGCTGCACCGCGACCTCGCCCGGGTCACCCGCGCGACCGCGAGCCGCAGAGAGGCCCTCAAGCGGCTCATCCACAACTACAGCCTCCTGATCGGGGAGCTGGGCCGGCGGCCCGAGGACCTGCGCCGGCTCGTGACCGCTTCCCGCAGCGTCTTCAGCGCCCTGGCGGGCGAGGAGGGCAACATCGAGGAGTCGGTGGCCCTGCTCCCCGGCGCCCTGGAGGCCTCGGCGCGGACGCTTCCGGACGTCGAGACCTTCGCCGAGGTGCTCCGGCCCGCGCTGGAGTCGCTGCGCCCGGCCGTGCGCGAGCTGCCCGCCACCAACGCGGCGGTCACGCCCTTCCTCGAGGACACCGAGCCGGTGATCCGCACCGAGCTGCGGCCCTTCGCTCGCGTGGCCCAGCCCTGGACCAACGACCTCAAGCTCGCCGCCCGCGGCATCGCCCAGGCCGCTCCCGACCTGACCACCTCGCTGGGCGAGCTGAACCGCTTCCTCAACATGGGCGCCTTCAACCCGGGCGGCGCGGAGGGCCTCGGCGGCCTCTCGATCCCCGAGCAGCGCGCCCGCCAGGAGGGCTTCCTCTACTGGCTCGCCTGGACTGCCCAGAACGGGGTGTCGCTGTTCTCCACCGCGGACGGTCAGGGCCCCTGGCGGCGGGTGGCGTTGTGCGGGGTGCCCTCGGCGGTGGTGAGCGGCCTGCTGCAGTCGGTCCTCACCGAGGTGGGATCGACCGAGCCGGAGTTCGTCGAGGAGCTGATCGGCGGACCGCTGGCCGGCGGGGTCCAGCCCGGCAGCCCTGTGCAGGCGCTCCTCGACACCGAGTTCGGCGGCTGCGACTACGACGCGCTGCCCACTACGCCGTTCACACCGCCGCTGCCGGGCGGGCTGCCCGACCTGTTGCCGGTGGCCGCGCTCGGGGGAGGGGGCGAGTGAACAAGGACGCTCCCAGCGCGGGCCGCATCGCGGCGATGCTGCTGTTCACGCTGTCGGTGTTCGGGCTGCTGCTGTTCCTCTGGCTCTCCTTCGGGGGGCCGGTGCCGCTGAAGCCCGAGGGCTACCGGGCCGAGGCGGCCTTTCCCGAGGCGTCCGGGCTGGTGGAGGAGGCCGACGTGCGCATCGCGGGCGTGAACATCGGCGTCGTCAAGAGCAAGGAGCTGTCCGCCGACCGCCGGCGCACCGTGGCGCAGATGGAGATCGATCCGCGCTACGCGCCGCTCAAGGCCGACACCAGAGCGATCCTGCGCCTGAAGAGCCTGCTGGGGGAGACCTACGTGGAGCTCTCGCCCGGATCGGTCGATGGCCCCAACCTCCCCGACGGCGGGCGGCTCCCCGACGGACAGATCGCCGACACCGTGGAGCTCGACGAGATCTTCTCGATCTTCGACAGCCGGACGCGGCGGAACTTCGAGGCCTGGCTGCGGGAGTCGGGGATCGCCTTCTCCGGTGACTACGGGCGCGACCTCAACAGCGCCCTGGGCAACGCCGCCCCCTTCTTCGAGGGCGGGGCCGACCTGCTCAAGCCGCTCGACGAGCAGGAGCTGGCGCTGCGCCGGCTCGTGCGCAACACCGGTCGGGTACTGGACGCGATCACGGCGCGCAACGGCCAGCTCCGCGGCCTGATCGTCAACGGCGAGCGGACGTTCGGCGCGCTCGCCTCCCGCGACCGCGAGCTGGCCGACACGTTCAGGATCCTGCCCACGTTCCTGCGCGAGACGCGGGCGACGGTGGACCGGCTGGAGCGCTTCGCGGTCAACACCGACCCGCTGGTGCGAGACCTCCAGCAGCCTGCCCTCGACCTCGCCCCGACGCTGCGGGACCTGGGCGACCTCGCGCCCGACCTGGAGACCCTCTTCGACGACATCGACCCGCTGGTGGAGGCCTCGTCGGCCGGGGTCCCCTCGGCGGAGCGCTTCATCCGGGGCGCGGAGCCGGTGCTCGAGGGGGTCCATCTCTTCCAGCGCGAGCTGAACCCGATCCTCGCCTACCTGGGTTACTCGCGTGAGCTCGTGGCCGGCTTCCTCAACACCGGCGGGGCGGCGTTGGCCGGCAACGAGGAGGGCGGCTACACCCGCTCGACCCCCGGTGGCAACGAGCACTACCTGCCCCAGTCGGCCATCATCGACGGCCGCTCGCTCCAGCGCCGGCCCACGCGGCCCAGCTGGGAGCGGGCCAACGCGTACGTCGCGCCCAACGCCTACCAGCGGGCGATCGGGCTGGGCGTTATCGAGAGCTTCGACTGCCGGCCGAACGGCGGCCCCCAGCGCAACCCGTCCGGCAGCGCGATCGACTCCAAGCCCCCCTGCTTCGTCGCCCCGCCCCAGCTGTTCCAGGACCAGAAGTACCCGCGGCTGCTGCGGGGGCAGGCTCCGCTGGTGCCGGCGCCCGTGGGGCGTGAGGGCAACCGGCCCGCCGTGCCGTAAGGCCGGCTCCGCCTACAGCGCGTCGGCCACCCGCTCCACCAGCGCCCGGTGCAGCGCCACGTTGGTCTGGCGGTCGGTGCGGACCTCGGTGATCCGGGGCGCGATCTGCCCCAGGTCGACGCCCGCCGGGGTGGCGATGTGCTCCTCGTAGAGCGCCGGCGCGGCCTGCTCGGCCACGGGAAGAAAGTCGAAGATCCCGCCGCCGCCGTTGTTGAGGCAGACGATCTGAAGCTCCACCCCCGCCCTGCGGGCAGCCAGCAGGCCGCCCACGTCGTGCAGCAGGGCCAGCTCGCCGGTCAGCAGCCAGGCGGGCCGGCCGCTCGCGAGCGCGGCGCCCAGCGCCGAGGACACCACGCCGTCGATGCCGTTCGCCCCGCGGTTGGCCAGGAACCGGATGCCCTTGGGAGACTGGGGAAAGCAGGCCTCGACATCGCGGATCGGCATCGAGGAGCTGACCCACACCAGCGCGTCGGCGGGCAGCGCGGGCTCCAGCTCGGCGAGGACCTTGGGCTCGAACGGGTCCGGCGAGGCCGCGAGCGCCGGCGGCACCACGGCGTCGGCGTCGCGCCAGGAAGAGAGCCAGGCCGGCTCGGGGCGCGCCGCGCGCATCTCGAGCGCGCTGGACAGCGCGGCGAGGGTGGGAGCGGCCGCCGATTGCAGCACGAGCTCGGCCCGGCGGGTGGGCTCGTGCCAGGCGCCGTGAGGGTCGAGCACCACCTGGGGGACATCTCTGAGCCAGCCCCGGAGCGGCCTGGAGGTGGGGGTGTCGCCGACGCGCAACACGAGGTCCGGCACGTGGGCGCGGGCAAAGCGCTCCACGCGCAACAGCACGTCGTAGTGGGCCACCACGTGCGAGCGGTCGTGCTCGCCGCAGCGTAGGCCCGAGGTGGGCTCGGCCAGGATCGGCCAGCCGGCCTGGGCGGCCAGGCTCACCGCCGGCTCGGCCACCTCCTCGGCCGTCGGCCCGCACACCAGGATCCCGCGCGGGGACCCGGCGAGACGGGCCGCCAGCTCATGGACGTCGTCGGCGTGGGGTGCGCTCGCGTGCTCTCTGACCTCGGTCCAGGGTCGTCCGCTCTCGCGACCGGCCCAGTCCGCGGCCTCGAGCTCCTCGGGCCGGGGGTCCAGCGGCTCCCGCAGGCCGAAGTTGAGGTGCACGGGACCGGGCCGGCCGCCCGCCGCCGTCCACCAGGCACGGCAGGCCAGCGCGCGGTAATGGACGGCGGTCTCGCGCCCCGGCTCGTGGTTGCCCACCTCCACGAACCACTTGGCCGCGCTGCCGTAGAGCCGCAGCTGGTCGATCGCCTGCCCGGCGCCCACCTCGCGCAGCTCCGGCGGGCGGTCCGCGGTGAGCACGATCAGCGGCACGCGGGCCTCCCAGGCCTCGGCCACCGCGGGGTGGAGGTTGGCGGCCGCCGTGCCCGAGGTGCAGGTGATGGCCACCGGACGACCGCGGGCCTTGGCCATCCCGAGGGCCACGAAGCCGGCCGAGCGCTCGTCGATCACCGACGTGGCCCGGATGCGGTCGTCGGCCGCGAGCGTGAGCGCGAGCGGGGCGTTACGCGAGCCCGGGCAGGTCACTGCGTGGCGCATCCCGCAGCGCGCCAGCTCGTCCACGAAGACCTGAAGCGGCGCGTAGGTGCGGTTGATCGGGATCATCTGCGAGCGATGGTGCTCTTCATCCCGGGCTTCATGCAGCGAGGGGACGCCTGGCGGCCCGTCGCCGAGCTCCTGCCCAAACGCTATCCGAGCGTCCTGCTCGACCATCGCGAGCACACGCTGGAGGGTCGCCTGGGCGAGATCGCCGCGCTGGGGGAGGGCCGGGTGCTCGCGGGCTACTCCCTGGGCGGGCGCCTCGCCCTGCGGGCCGCTCTGCGCGACCCCGAGCGCTACGCCGGCGTGGTGGTCGTGGGGGCCACGGCCGGGATCGACGACCCGGCCGTCCGCAGCGCGCGAGCCGAGGCGGACGAGCGGCTGGCGGCCTGGATGGAGACCGCCCCGATCGACGATGTGGTGGGGATCTGGGAGCGCCAGCCGCTGTTCGCCGATCAATCGGACGCGCTGATGGAGGAGCAGCGCGCCGGACGTCTCAGCCACGAGCCGCGGGAGCTGGCCCTGATCCTGCGCACCGCCGGCCAGGGGGTGCTCGAACCGGTCTGGGGACAGCTGCTGTCGCTCGAGCTGTCGCTGCTCGCGGTGGCCGGCGCCCGCGACGACGGCTACGTGCGGGCGGCCCGGCGGCTGGCCGACACGGCGCCCCACGGCCGGGCGGTGATGGTCGACGACGCCGGCCACGCCCCGCAGCTGCAACGCCCCTCGGAGGTCGCCGGCATCATCGCCGGCTTTCTCGACGAGATCGGGACGGCAATCCGCCAACCGACGCCGCCGGGCCGCTCGTAGGTCGCTGCGGAACCCAATCCAACAGGGAGGTACGCAGTGTCTCGCAGAGTCATCGTCCTGGTGGCCGCAGTAGCGGCGCTTCTGGCGCTCGCGCCGGCCGCCTCGGCCACGGGCAAGCATCATTCGTGGGGCGGTGGGTCCTATGGATCCACGCAGCTCGCGGTCGATCCGGGCACCCTCGCCGCGCTCGGGAGCCTGGGCGTCGCCCCTGGCGTCGTCGAGCCCGCGTCGCTCAACGGAGCGACCTACTCGTTCCCGATCAGCAACCCGTTCCGTAACGCGCTGCGCACCGGGGTTATCCGGCACCGGGGCGGCATCTCGCTGACGGCCGGCTCCACCACCGTCGAGCTGACCGACTTCAACATCAAGCTGTTGAAGGGCCAGCTCTACGGTCGCGTGAACGGTTCCGACCGGGTCGCGCTGCTCGATCTCGACTACTCGAACGTCCGCCTGGGCTTCCGAGGTGGCCGGCTGGTCGTCGGCCCGGTGGGCACCACGCTGACCGCAGGGGCGGCTGACGCGCTGAACACCGCCTTCGGCGTCGACGCGCTGACGGACGACACCGTGCTGGGCGACGCGACCATTCGCTACCGCCTGTTCGGGTTCTAGACGCCTGACCGCTGCGGGGGGCGGCGGCGGCTGCCGCCGCCCCTCCGGCGTCACTCGAGGCGCTCCACCGTCACCTCCGCGAGCGCCTCCGGATCCACCGCCAGCCCCAGCCCGGGCCCGGCCGGGACCCGCAGGGTGCCTCGCCGGGGCGCCGGCAGGGCGGCCGCGATGCGCCCGTCGAACAGCTGGAGCGTCGCCAGCCCGCAGGCCAGCGAGAGGTTCTCGGCAGCGGCGAGCTGCAGCGCCGCCGCGATGCCCCAGGGGCCGTCCAGGGTGCTGGACAGAAACGCGCCGAGACCCGCCGAGCGAGCGGTTCGGATCAGCTCGCGGGCCGGCTTGAAGCCTCCGCTGCCTGCGAGCTTGATGTTCACCAAGTCGCAGGCTTCCAGCGCGATGGCCCGCTCGACGTCGTCGAGGCTCGCAATCGGCTCGTCGGCGGCCAGCGGCGTGGAGACCCGCTGCCGCACCTCGGCCAGCTCCTCGAGCGTCGCGCAGGGCTGCTCGACGAACTCGAGGTCGTGGGCCTCCAGCTCGCGGATCGAGCGCACGGCCTCGTCGACCGACCAGGCGCCGTTGGCGTCCACCCGCAGTGCAGGCCAGGGGCCCACCGCGGCTCGCACCGCCGCCACCCGAGCGGCGTCGTCGGGCAGCCCGACCTTGACCTTGAAGCAGGCGTAGCCCTCGCGCAGGCCGTCGGTGGCCTGGGCCGCCACCTCCTCTGACGGACCGGCGCCCAGCGTGAGGTTCACCGGCAGCGCATCCTTGGAGGGCTCGGCCAGCGGCCGGTGCTCCCGCCGCGCCTGCAGGTCGAGGCGAGCGATCTCCTCCGCGGCCCGCGCCTGCGGCGGCCGTCGCCCGCCCCCGCCCGTGAGCGCCGCCACCGCCCGCTCGAGCGGCACGCCGTCGTAGGGCTCGAAGGGGGCGGCCTCCCCGTAGCCCTCCGACCCGTCGGCGGTCTCCAGGCGCAGGAGCAGCAGCTCCCGCGCGCTCACCACCCCGGCGGCGGTCACGAACGGCCGCTTGAAGGGGATGGAAAGCCGGAGCAGGGTGCGTTTCACGACAGGAGCACGCCCAGGGCCAGCAGGAGGGAGTAGAGCGCCAGCAGGCGGCCCGTGCCGGCCAGGGCCTGGTTGAGGGCGGGCCCGTCGGTGCGCGTGGCCACAGTACGTATCAGCGGGGGCGCCAGCGGCACCGCCGCCCAGGCAAGCAGCACCCAGGGGGAGAGGCTCGGCACCAGCACCGGCGGTACCAGGAAGGCCACGATGATCATCGCGGCGAACAGCCTGCGCGCCCGCTCGCGGCCCAACTTCACCGCCAGGGTGCGCTTGCCCGCACGGCGGTCGGTATCGACGTCGCGCACGTTGTTGACCACCAGGATGGCCGCGGCCAGCAGGCCCACCGGCACGGCGAGGGCGAGCGCCTCCCAGCGCAGCTCCTGGGTCTGGGCGAAGTAGGACCCGGCCACCGCGACGATCCCGAAGAACAGGAATACGAACACCTCTCCAAGCCCCTCGTAGCCGTAGGGGCGCGGCCCGCCCGTGTAGAGGACGCCGGCCAGGATGGACGCTCCGCCCACCACCAGCAGCTCCCAGCCCGCGACGGCCGCCAGGTAGAGCCCCGCGGCCACCGCGATCGCGAAGGCCACGTAGGTCCCCACCAGCACCCGTCGCGGCGGCATGAGACCGCCCGCGGTGACCCGCACGGGGCCCAGCCGGTCCTCGGTGTCGGCGCCCCGGCGGGCGTCGGAGTAGTCGTTGGAGAGGTTGGTTCCGATCTGGATGAAGCTGCTCCCCACCAGGGCGGCCACGAAGGGCAGCGCCCGGAAGGTGCCCTCCGAGCCGGCCAGGGCGGTGCCCACCAGCACGGGCGCCACCGCCGCGGGCAGGGTGCGCGGCCGTGCCGCGACTAGCCAGAGCCGCAGGTGGCTCAAGGCCTCTTGGGGAACCGCGAGAAGTCCGGCCGCCGGCGCTCGCGGTAAGCGTCCCGCCCTTCCTGCGCCTCCTCGCTCATGTAGAAGAGGAGGTTCGCGTCGTGCGCCAGCTGCTGGATGCCGGCGAGCCCGTCCTCGGCCGCGTTGAAGCTCGCCTTCAGCAGCCGCAGCGAGAAGGGGGAGAGCTCCAGCATCTCCCGGCACCATCGCACCGTCTCCTCCTCGAGCGCCTCCAGGGCCACGACCGTGTTCACCAGGCCCATCTCCAGTGCCTGCTCCGCCGTGTACTGCCTGCACAGAAACCAGATCTCCTTCGCCTTCTTGGGGCCCACCTGAGCGGCAAGGAGGCTCGCGCCGAAGCCGCCGTCAAAGCTGCCCACCTGCGGCCCGGTCTGGCCGAAGCGCGCGTTGTCGGCCGCGATGGTGAGATCGCACACCACGTGCAGCACGTGGCCTCCTCCGATCGCGTAGCCGGCCACCATGGCCACGAGCGGCTTGGGCAGGCGGCGCATCTGCACGTGCAGGTCGGTCACGTGGAAGCGGCCCACCGCAGCCCCCTTGGGGACGTAGCCCGCGTCACCTCGCACGCGCTGGTCGCCGCCCGAGCAGAACGCCAGAGGTCCCTCCCCGGTGAGCACCACCACCCCGATCCCGCTGTCCTCGCGGGCCCGCTCGAGCGCGTCCGAGAGCTCGATCAGCGTCTCGGGGCGGAAGGCGTTGCGCACCTCGGGGCGGTCGATGGTGAGCTTGGCGATGCCGTCGGCCACCTCGTAACGGATGTCGGTGTAGTCGCCCTCGGCGCGCCAGTCGGCGCCCGGTCGCACCCGGCGCTGGGCCTGCTCCTCGGTCCACTCGCGGGTGGCCATCGCGGCCCCGTACGATAGTTGCGCTGGAAGAGTGGCTTGGCAGAGCAGCGCGCACGCGCCCCGATCACCCGGCGCTGTTCGCGGACGGCCGGGCACTGACCTATGCGCACTTGGACCGAGCCGCCTCGGTCACCGCCCGCCGGCTCGCCGCGCTGGGCGTCGAGGCGGGCGACCGCGTGGCCACCACCCTTCCCGCCGGCCTCGAGTTCGGCGCGCTGCTCGGCGCCCTGCCGCGGCTCGGGGCGGTGCTGGTGCCCCTCGACCCCCGTGCGCCGGTCCGCGCCGGCGCCCGCGTGCTCGTCAGCGCGCCGCTGGAGGGGGAGGAGGCGGACGTCCCGCTGCTCGGCACGGTCGACGCGGACGCCGTCCATACCGTCATCCACACGTCCGGGACCACCGGCCGGCCGCAGGCGGTCGAGCTGACCTACGCCAACCACCGGGCCAGCGCCCTGGCCTCGGCCGACGCGCTCGGACTCGAGCCGGAGGACCGCTGGCTCTGCCCGCTGCCGCTGTTCCACGTGGGCGGGCTCGCCGTGCTGCTGCGCTCGGTGATAGGGGCCACCACCGCCGTCCTGCACGACGGCTTCGACACCGCCCGGGTCCGGACCGCCCTCGAGTCGGGCGAGATCACGCTCGCCTCGCTGGTCCCCACCATGCTGCAGCGGCTGCGCGAGGCCGGCCTCGCCGGGGTGCCCGGCCTGCGCGGCATCGCCCTGGGCGGCGGGCCGATCCCGGCGGGGCTGCTCGAATGGGCCGAGTCCGCCGGAGTGCCCGCCCTGCCGGTCTACGGGATGACCGAAACCTCCTCCCAGGTGGTGGCCGGATCCCCGGGGCGCCCGCTGCGCGGCGTCGAGCTGCGGATCGAGGGCGGCGAGATCCTGGTCCGTGGGCCCATGGTGGCCCGGGGCGCGCTGGCGCCGGACGGCTGGCTGCACACCGGGGACCTCGGCAATCTCGACGGGGAGGGGCGGCTGTACGTGGAGGGCCGGCTCAAGGAGCTGATCGTGACCGGCGGGGAGAACGTGGCGCCGCTGGCGGTCGAGCAGGCGCTGATCAGCCACCCGGCCGTGGCCGACGCGGGCGTGGCCGGGGTAGCGGACCCGGAGTGGGGGGAGGCGGTGACGGCATTCGTGGTGCTCGCCGATGCCGTCTCGTGGCCGGAGCTGCGGGAGTGGTGCGCTGGGCGGCTGGCCCCGGCCGCGGTTCCGAAGGCGTTTCATCGGGTCGAGGAGCTGCCGCGGAATGCGGCGGGGAAGCTGCTGCGGGACCGGGTCGGGGCGCTCCTCACCTGAGCGTGCTCTCGGGTGGCCGTGGCTTGCGGGGTAGGGGGGAGCAGCCCGGGGCGTGGCGTCGTACCCGGCCGCGTGCCAAACCTCATGCGGAACCGGTTTCGCCTGGCGGGCATGAGGTTTGGGGCCCATAACGCTCCGAACCTCATGCGGAACGAGGCGGATCGCGTCTCGATGAGGTTGTGGCGATCAAGAACTTCCCCCGCACCAACGTTCGCCTCGAGAACGGGAGGTTTGCCCCCCAGAAGCGGGGCAACCTCCCGAGAAGTGAGGTGAGGAGCGTCCGCGGGAAGTTGTTCATACGCTTGGGACGCTTCCTTGCCCGCAATCAACGGCGCTTGTGCCCCCCCGAAGCGCCGGCCCAGCCGCCGGTGGCGATGCGGCTCGGCGGGAGGCGATCTCAAAGCGCTGCACCATTAGAGTCCGGCCCCCATGATCTACGACCAGGACGCCGACCTCACCCGCCTCGAGGGCAAGACCGTGGCCATCCTCGGCTACGGCTCCCAGGGCCACGCCCACGCGCTGAACCTCAAGGACTCCGGGGTCGACGTCGTCGTCGGTCTGCGCGAGGGCTCGGCCTCGGCCGACAAGGCACGAGAGGACGGGCTGCGGGTGGAGTCGATCGCCGACGCGGCCAGCGCCGGCGACGTGGTGATGGTCCTCCTCCCGGACGAGAAACAGGGCGAGGTCTGGGAGGCCGAGATCAGCGACGGCATCGCGCCCGGGAACCTGCTCATGTTCGCCCACGGCTTCTCGATCCATTACGAGCAGGTCGAGCCCGGCGCGGAGGTGGACGTGGGGATGGTGGCCCCCAAGGGCCCCGGCCATCTCGTCCGGCGCCAGTTCCTCGAGGGCAACGGCGTCCCCGGCCTGGTGGCGATCGAGCAGGACGCCAGCGGCGACGCGCGCGACGTGGTGCTCGCCTACGCCAAGGGCATCGGGTGCACCCGCGGCGGGGTGATCGAGACCACCTTCAAGGACGAGACCGAGACCGACCTGTTCGGCGAGCAGGCCGTGCTCTGCGGCGGCGTCACCGAGCTGGTGCGAGCGGGCTACGAGACCCTGGTCGAGGCGGGCTACGACTCGCGGCTGGCCTACTTCGAGTGCCTTCACGAGCTCAAGCTGATCGTCGACCTCATGTACGAGAAGGGCATCTCCGGGATGCGCTACTCCATCTCGAACACCGCCGAGTACGGCGACCTCACCCGCGGGAAGCGCGTCGTCGACGAGCAGACGCGCGCGGCGATGAAGCAGATCCTGGCCGACATACAGAGCGGCGAGTTCGCCCGCGAGTGGATCGCCGAGAACCGGGCCGGCCAGGAGAACTTCCTCCGCATGCGCGACGAGCAGAAGAACCACCAGATCGAGCGCGAGGGCAAGGAGCTGCGCTCGATGATGGACTGGATCGACACGGAGTTCTGAGGTGGACGAACAGCGGAGCGGAGGCTTCCTGCCGCCCGAGCCGCCCGGGCCCGAGCCCGAGCTCGGCGGTCAGAGCGCAAAACCCGGCGCCGAAGCGCCGACCCAGCGACTGCCCGACCGCGGGCCGCAGGCCCCGCCGCCGCCTCCGGCCCAGCCTCCGCCCCCCGGCTACTACCAGCAGCAGCCTCAGGGCTATCAGCAGCCCCCCTGGGGCTACGCGCAGCCGTCCGAGCCCGACAACGGGCCGGCCGTGGCGGGGTTCGTGCTCTCGCTGGTGGCAGGAGGGCTGTTGCTCTTCAGCGTCGGGTTCTCCAGCATCGTCTCGATCGGCTGCGCCATCGCGGGGATCATCTACTCGCGGAAGGGCAAGCGGAAGGTGGATGCAGGGGAGACGTCCAAGAACCGCTCGCTGGCCCAGGCCGGCTTCATCATCGGCATCGTGAGCCTGGTCCTTTCGCTGCTCGCCACCGCGTTCTGGGTGCTCATCGCCGTGCTCGCCATCACCGACGAGGAGTTCCAGCGGGACTTCGAGAACGAGTTCGACGAGAGCGACAGCATCCGGGCCGGCCTGCAGGTGGCGGTCGCCCTGGCCCGAGGGGCCATTCACCTCCTGGGCTGACGCTAACCTCGCTGGTCCGATGGCCAACCCGTACGTCAAGCAGTACCTGATGACCGCGGGGCCGACCCCGCTTCCGCCGGCGGTGTCCCAGGTGATGGCCGAGCCGATGCTCTATCACCGCGCTCCGGCCTTCGTCGAGGTCTACGCCCGGGTCCTGCGCCGGCTCCAGACGGTCTTCGGCACGGCCAACGAGGTGCTCGTGTTCGCCAGCTCCGGCAGCGGTGCGATGGAGTCCGCGGTGGCCAACCTGACCCGGCCCGGCGAACCCGCGCTGGTGGCCTCCTGCGGCAAGTTCGGCGAGCGCTGGGCCGAGCTGTGCGACGCCTACGGCGCCGAGACCGTCCACTTCGAGACCGAGTGGGGCCGGCGGGTGGACCCGGCGGAGCTCGACCGGGTGCTCGCGGGGCACGACGGCGTGCCCGTGGTGTTCACCACGCTGTCCGAGACCTCGACCGGCGTCGTGAACGACGTCAGAGAGCTGACCGAGGTGGTCCACCGTCACGGCGCGCTGATCGCCGTGGACGCCGTCTCCGGGCTGGGCGCCGTGCCGCTGCCGCAGGACGAATGGGGCGTGGACGTGGTGGTGTCGGGCTCCCAGAAGGCGCTCATGTCGCCTCCCGGCCTCGGCTTCGCCAGCCCCGGCCCGGCCGCGCTCGCGCGAGCTGCGGAGGCGCCGGGCCGGCGCTACTACTTCGACTGGGGCCGGACGGTGAGCGGTCAGCTGAAGGAGCCGCCGGACAGCCCGTTCACCCCCGCGGTCGGCCTCGTCCAGGCACTCGACGTCGCCCTCGGGCTGATCGAGGAGGAAGGGCTGGCCAACGTCTTCGACCGCCATCGCCTGCTCGGCCGGGCCACCCGCGAGGCGGCGCGGGCCCTGGACCTCGACCTGCTGGGCGACGGCGACGACGGGGCCAACGTGGTCACCGCGATCCGGTTGCCCGAGGGGATCGACGGGGCCGCGGTGCCCAAGCGCATGCGCGACCGCTACGGGGTGACCATCGCCGGCGGTCAGGGGCGGCTCAAGGGGAAGATCGCCCGCGTCGCCCACTGCGGCTACTTCGGGGCCTTCGACATCGTCGTCACCGTCGCCGCCTTTGAGATGACGCTCCGCGAGCTGGGACACGACGTGGAGCTCGGCGCCGGGGTGGCGGCCGCCCAGCGCGTGTTCTCCGAGGCCGGCGTGCCTCTCGGCACCCCCGCGTGAAGGTCCTCGTCAAGGAGAAGATCGGCGAATCCGGCGTCGAGCTGCTGCGTGAGGCCGGGCTGGACGTCGAGCTGGGCACCGACTGGCCGGCCGCGCAGCTGGAGCGCCGCATCGGCGATTTCGACGGCATCCTCATCCGCTCCGCGACCACGCTCGATGCGCCCCTGCTCGAGCGGGCCGGGCGTCTCAAGGTGGTGGCCCGCGCCGGGGTGGGGGTGGACAACGTCGACGTGGAGGCCGCGACCAAACGGGGCGTGGTGGTGGCCAACGCCCCGCAGTCGAACGTCATCACCGCGGCCGAGCACACGATGGCGCTGCTGCTGGCCCTGGCCCGCAAGGTCCCCCAGGCCCACGGGTCGCTCACCGGAGGGGCCTGGGAGCGCTCCAGCTTCAGCGGCGTCGAGCTCTACGACAAGGTCCTCGGCGTGCTCGGCTTCGGCCGCATCGGCCAGCTGGTGGCCCAGCGGGCGCTGGGGTTCGGGATGCACGTGCTCGCCTTCGACGCCTACGTGGCCGAGGAGCGCTTCCGTGAGCTGGGGGTGGAGCGGGCGGCCACGTCGGCCGAGCTCTACCGGCAGGCCGACTTCCTCACCATCCACCTTCCGGTGACGGCAGAGACCGAGGACTGGCTCGACGCCGAGGCGTTCGCGCAGATGAAGCCCGGCGTGCGGATCATCAACGCCGCGCGCGGGAAGCTCCTGGTGGAGGAGGCGCTGCGGGAGGCGCTCGACTCCGGGCGGGTGGAGGGAGCCGCCCTCGACGTCTTCCGCGACGAGCCGGTGACCGACCACCCGCTCTTCGGCTACACCAACGTGGTCGTCACGCCGCACCTCGGCGCCTCCACCGCCGAGGCCACCGACCGCGCCGGCTATCAGGCCGCCGAGCAGGTGGTGGCGGCGCTCAGCGGCGGCGTGGTCACGAGCGCGGTGAACATGCCGGCGATCGCCCCCGAGGACATCGAGGCGCTCGGCCCCTTCCTGCCGCTGGCCCGCCACCTCGGCCGGGTGGCCGTGGGACTGGCCGAGGGCACCTCGGTGGACGCCCTGGAGATCGAGTACCTCGGGCGCATCGCCTCGCGCGACACTCGCCTCCTCGGCGTGCAGGTGCTCAAGGGCGCGCTCAGCGGGCACATCGAGGAGGAGGTCAACGACGTGAACGCCCCGTCCATCGCCGAGGAGCGCGGAATCCGCATCACGCAGGTGAGCTCGGCCCAGGCGCGCGACTTCACCGACCTCCTGCGCGTGACCCTGGTCAGCGGCGACGAGCGGACACGGGTGGTCGGCACCACCTTCGGCCGCCAGCACCGTCCCCACCTGCTGGAGGCCTGGGGCTCGCGCTTCAACATCCAGCTCGAGCCCAACCTGGCGGTCTTCCGCTACGTCGACCAGCCCGGCATGATCGGTCGGGTGGGCACGCAGTTCGGGCGTTCCGGGGTGAACATCAGCGGCGCCGCGGTCGGGCGCAGGCCGGACGCCGACCACGTGGGCGGCGTGGCCACGATGATCGTGACCACGGACTCGCCGGTGCCTCAGGAGGTGGTCGACCTCATCGCCGAGAGCGATGGCTTCGAAGCTGGTAGAACGGTGAATCTGTGACCGCCGTCGGCGCTCATCTGGTGGGCGGGCTGAAGGCCCCCGACGCCGAAACCGCCATGCGAACCGCGGCGGGGATCCTCGGCCGCCACCTCCACGCGGTCACCGACGGCGAGACCGGTGAGCGCGATCAGTGGATCGGCTGGCAGGTGGGCAAGCTCACGAGCATCGACGGCATCGAGCTGGTGGGCACCAAGCCCACCTCGGCCCCCGACAACGAGGAGTACTCGGGCTTTCCCTCGATCGCGGTCGACCCGTCGGTGAGCGAGCTTCCGCCGCGCGCCCTGGGGTACGCCGACGCCGCCGAGGCCTCCTACGCGGTGTTCCGGTCCCTGCGCGAGGAGGGCGCGCTGCCGGGGGAGGTGAAGTTCCAGGTCTCGATTCCCACCGCCTACGCCAGCGTGGTGGCCTGGATCCGCGAGGAGGACCACGAGCATTTCTTTCCCGTCTACGCCCGCGCCATCGCGGACGAGGTGGCGGCGATCGCCGACGCCATCCCGGCCGCCGACCTGCTCATCCAGTACGACGTGGCCGTGGAGGTGGGCGCCCTCACCGGCGCGTTCGCCGCGGGCGGCCGGCTGGCCGAGAAGGACTTCATCGTGGACGCTCTCCGCGAGGCGCTCGAAACGCCGGCCGGCGAGGTCGAGCGCGGCCTGCATCTCTGTTACGGCGACTATCACCACCGCCACTTCACCGTTCCCCAGGACCTCTCGCTGTGCGTGGAGCTCGCCGCCGCCGCCGGCGAGCGGGCCGACTTCGTGCACATGCCGGCCGATCGCGACACCGGCCGTGACCCGGGCTACTTCGAGCCGCTTCAGGACCTTCGGTCCGGCCGCCTCGCCCTCGGGGTGATCGACTACGAGGGGGATCCGGAGCGCACGCGCGAGCTGGTGGACGCGGCGACGACCGGGAGTGGGGGCCGCGAGTTCGCCGTGGCCACCGAGTGCGGCATGGCCCGCATCGACGAGCGGGGGCCCGGACGCCCGTCGCTGGAGCAGCTGCTCGAGCTGCACGCGCAGAACGCCCAGCCCGTCCGCTGACGCCTTCTACACGGCGAAAAATCGGAGTGATCCGAACCTCGCCTGCCTGCGAAGAACCTTCTGCATGCGGCAGAGGAGGTGCCAATGCGAGCGTTGAGGCGGCTGGCAGGAGGGTCCGCGCCATGAGCCTGATCGACTCGGGGCTGAGGAGCCCGACGGGCGGTGCAACCGCTCAGAACGACCTTGCCCGAAACGGGCGGGCCCTGCCCGCCCTGGGGTACAGGCGATCGCCGATCTGCTGAACACCGAGCAGGTGCCCACCCTGCGAGGAGGAGCGGAGTGGAGGCCCTCGAGCGTGCAGGCCGCGGCGGGCTACCGCCGGCCCGGCCGCAACCGTGCGCCGGTCCTGCCCGGACCCGCTCCGTACGCAACAGTCCGGCTGCGTATACGAGATATGGCCGAGTTTCATACACCAATAGCCCCCGAATCAGGCAAGAGTGAAGGTATGCACACATCAGATTCCACTCCGGCGCCCTCGCGGGCGCCGACGGCCCCAGTGGACGGCGACCAGCGGTCGGTGTTCCTGAAACGAGCCCTTGTCGTGGGCGGCGCCGCCCTCGCGGGGGGCGCCCTGGCGGGAGCACCGCGCTTCGTCAATGCCCAGGGCGCAAACGCCGACGTACGCGCCCTGAACCTGGCCCTCCTCGTCGAGTACGCCGAGGCCGAGTTCTACGCCCAGGCGCTGGCGGCGGGAGCCCTCAAGGGAGAGGTCCTCAAGTTCGCCGAGCAGGTCTCCGCCCAGGAGAGCGAGCACCTTGCCTTCCTGAAGAAGGCGCTGGGCGACAAGGCCGATCCCAAGCCCAAGTTCGACTTCGGTGACCGGGTCAAAAGCCAGGACCAGTTCGCCGCCACGGCGGCGGAGCTGGAGGACCTGGCTGTGGCCACCTACAACGGGCAGGCCACCAACATCAGCCGGGCGACCCTCGAGCAGGCCGCGAAGATCGTCTCGGTCGAGGCGCGCCACGCCGCCTGGATACGCAGCATCGTCGGTGAGCCCCCGGCTCCGGACGCCACGGACACGCCCCAGACGGAGGACCAGGTGCTCGATGCGCTCACTGGCCTCGGGCTCAAGAGGTGATGAGCATGAGCGACTTTTCCTATGCACGACTGGACGTCGACGGCGCGCTGGCCGAGACGGCCGATGCGGCCGGGGGCATCTCCCGGGCCGGCTTTCTGGCCGCGGCGGCGGGCGGCTCCGCCGCGCTCTTGACGGTCGGCGCCGGAGAGGCCATGGGCCAGGGGTCGAGCGACGTGGCCATCCTGAACTACGCCCTGACCCTGGAGTACCTCCAATCCGCGTTCTATACGGAGGCCGAGCGCTTCAAGGCGCTCAAGGGTGACCCCGAGCGGGCCGCCCGTGTGGTGGGAGCGGTCGAGCGGGCTCACGTGCAGGCCTTCCGCGACGTGCTCAAGAAGAACGCGGTCAAGAAGCCGGCCTTCGACTTCCAGGGGACCACGGAGAACCCGGACGCCTTCCTCAAGACGGCCGTGGCCTTCGAGGACCTGGCGGTGGCCGCCTACAAGGGCCAGGCCGGCCGCCTGAAGGCGAACTCCGCCGTGGCGGCGGCGGTGGCGATCCACTCCGTCGAGGCCCGTCACGCGGCCTGGATGCGCTACCTCGTCGGTGCCAACCCGGCGAAGACCGCCTTCGATGAGCCGAAGTCCAAGAAGCAGGTCAACAAGCTGGTCCAGTCGACCAACTTCATCACCACGGCCCCGAAGATGAAGCGCAAGCGCGCTCCGCGGTTCACGGGCTGAGGATCGATGACCGCCTCGCCGAGGCGCCGGCCGGTGGTGGTGATGATCGCCGCCGCTGTCGGGCTGGGTCTGCTGGCCATGTTGCTGTGGCCCGGGGCCGAGTCCCGCCCCTCCACCGGGGGCGGCCAGTCAGCGCTGCCCGCGTCTCCGGAGCCCGCGCTCGACGTGGGGGCGCCGGCCGGGCTGAGCGGCGAGCGTCACGTGTCCACCTGGACGACGGTGCGGAACGCGGTGGTCGCCCGTAGCGCGCCCTCCGCTGCGGCCGGCACGGTGGCCCGGCTGGGAACGAAGACGCCCGAGGGCACGCCGAACCCGCTGCTCGTGCTGGACCGTTCCGGCGGACGAGGAGGGCCGCACTTGGCTGCGCGTCCGGCTGGCGGCGTTGCCGAACGGGACCACCGGGTGGGTCCCGCGCCGATCGGTCGGCGGCTATCGGACGGTCCGGACTCGGCTGGTGGTCGATGTCGACCGGCGACGGGCGACGCTGTTCCGCGACGGCGAGCGCGTGTTCAGTGCGCCCGTGGGCGTGGGGATGGCCCAGTGGCCGACCCCACGCGGGAGCTTCTTCATCCGCAACAAGCTCGTGCGATTCCGCAGCGCCTTCTACGGGCCGGTGGCCTTCGGCACGAGCGCCCGCTCGGCCGTGTTGACCGACTGGCCGGGCGGCGGTTTCGTGGGCATCCACGGCACTGACCGCCCGGATCTGCTGCCCGGCGCCGTCTCGCACGGGTGCATTCGAATGCGAAATCGCGACATTTTGCGGCTCTCCCGCCTCCATTTTGTGGGAACCCCGCTTAGGATCATCTGATGAGGCGGATGTTGCTGGTGCTGGTGTTGGTACTGCTGGGGGTGGCGGCCCCGGCTGCGTCGCAGCAGAACGGCGGGACCCAGGACGCGCCTCCCACCGAGCTGTGGCAGGAGTACCCGCTCGAGACCGTGCCCTCGGATCCGTCGACCGGCCAGGAGCAGCCTCCGGCCGGCGACGACCAGGCGGGCGGCGGCCAGCCACCAGCGCAGCAAGAGCGCAGCGAGCCCGCGGCCGGTGGCGCCTCCGAGTCCGACGATGGCGGCATGGCGACGTTCGCGCTGATCGCCATCGTCCTGCTGGTCCTGGTGGCCAGCGCCGGGATCGCCCGTCTGGGCCTAAGCGCCCGCCGCTCCCGAAAGGCCCGCGCCGGCCGCGCCGAACCCGCGCAGGAACGCCGGCGCACGCCCGCGCCCAAGCCGGCCGTTGCACCGGCGGCGAACGGCGCTTCGGCCGCCGCGGCCGCCACGGCGCGGCCGGCCGCAGCCAAGGCCGCTCCGCCGCCTGCGCCGAAGGCCGCGCCGCCCGCGCCGAGCGAAGCCCGAGCCCCCCGCGCCGCAGGGCGAGCCGCCGGCGCCCAAGGCGGAGCCGCCTGAGCCGAAGCCGGAGCCGCAGCCCGTTGCGGCGAAGCCCGATCCGCCTGCGGCGAAGCCCGAGCCAAAGGCGGCTCCGGAGCCCGCTGAGCCCGCGCCCCCGGCGAGGGACGCGCCAGGCCCGCCTCGGCCGACGCCGGTCCCCGGCAACGGACACCATCCCTCGAACCCGATCGCCCCCGTTCCCGACGCCGCCAGAGCGCCGGCCCAGGCCAAGGGGGAGCCGTCCGAGGCGGCCGGTGGCCGCCGCGCCCGCCAGGTCGCGCCGGAGAACGAGCGCGCGCTGGGGTACACCACCGTGTCCAGGCCGGAGGACGCCGAGCGCCAGCTCAAGCTGGAGGCCCGCCAGATCCAGCTGGCCTGCAAGAAGCGCGGGCTTCCGCTGAAGAAGCTGGTCCGGGACCTCGAGAGCAATGGCGGCGCTGATCTCACCCGCCCGGGCCTCAGCTTCGCCCTCGAGCGGCTGGCCAAGGGCGAGTACACCTGCCTGGTGGTCACGAGCCTCGACAGGCTGACCCGCTCGGCGGCCAACCTCGGGACCCTGATCTACCTGCTGGAGGAGCGCCGGACGCGCCTGATCGTCGTGGACATCGACCTCGACACCGGCACCGAGGAAGGCCGGGTGGCCGCCCGGGCGCTGGTCAAGGTCAGCGGGCTCGAGCGCAGGAAGCTCGAGGAGCAGACCCGCAAGGGCCTGGAGGCCTCGCGCGACAAGCGGCGCTCGTCGGGCCGGCCGGCGGTGGCCGACCGTCCCACGCTGCGGCGCCGGATCGCCGAGATGCGCGCCGGAGGCATGACCCTGCAGGCGATCGCCGACACGCTCAACGAGGAGGGTGTGCCCACGCTGCGCGGCGGGGCCCAGTGGCGGCCGTCCAGCGTGCAGGCCGCGGCCGGCTACAAGCGCCCGGCCCGCAAGACCGGCGCCCGCGCCCGCAAGGGCAACGGCTCGGACGAGTAGCCCGCTCGCGGATGCGGATCGTGACCTCGTGCGCTGCGGCGCCAGGCGTGTACGCTTCCTGCTCCATGCCGTTCCGCACCGACCTGCGACTTCTCCTTCTTCTCCCCCTTCGGGGGGAATAACGCGTGGCGGCCGCGGGAGCCGCAGACCGAGGAGAACGTAGGACGGCAGAGGTGGAGGAAGGAAAGGACATGGACCGCAGCGAGAACGACCGGGTGAGGATCTTCGACACGACCCTGCGCGACGGGGAGCAGTCGCCGGGGATCTCGCTCAACAAGGGCGAGAAGCTCGAGATCGCCCATCAGCTGGCCCGTCTCGGCGCCGACGTCATCGAGGCCGGCTTCCCGATCTCCTCGCCGGGGGACTTCGAGGCCGTGCAGGCCATCGCCCGTGAGGTCCACGGCCCGGTGATCTGTGGCCTGGCCCGCGCCAACGCACAGGACGTGGACGCCGCCTGGAACGCCGTCAAGGACTCCGAGCGCCCGCGCATCCACACCTTCATCTCCACCTCGGACATCCACATCGAGCACCAGCTCCAGACCACCCGCGAGGACGTGAAGGGCCAGGCCCGCGCCGCGGTCGCCCAGGCGCGCGCCTACTGCGATGACGTCGAGTTCTCGCCCATGGACGCCACGCGCTCCGAGCTCGAGTTCACCGCGGAGGTGCTGCAGATCGCCCTCGACGAGGGCGCCACCACGATCAACGTGCCCGACACGGTCGGATACTCGATGGCGGAGGAGCACGCCGAGATGTGGCGCACCCTCTACCGGCTCGTGCCCGGCCTCGCCGAGGTCACGACGTCGGTGCACTGCCACGACGACCTTGGTCTCGCGGTGGCCAACTCCTTCGCCGGGCTGCTCGCCGGCTGCCGCCAGGTGGAATGCGCCATCAACGGGATCGGGGAGCGCGCCGGCAACGCCTCGCTCGAGGAGATCGTGATGCTCATCCGCGTGCGTGAGTCCGCGCACGGCCTCTGGACCGGGGTGGACACCACGGAGATCGCCCGCACCAGCCGCATGGTGTCGCGCATCACCGGCTATCAGGTCCAGCCGAACAAGGCGATCGTCGGCCGCAACGCGTTCGCCCACGAGTCGGGGATCCATCAGGACGGCGTCCTGAAGGAGCGCACCACCTACGAGATCATGGACGCCACCACGATCGGCCTCGAGACGAACGCGCTCGTCCTGGGCAAGCACTCGGGCCGCCACGCGTTGCGCAACGCGCTCGAGGAGCTCGGCTTCCAGGTCGACGGGGCCGCCCTCAACACCGCGTTCAAGCGCTTCAAGGAGCTGGCGGACAAGAAGAAGAAGGTCACGGCGCTGGACCTCGAGGCGATCGTCTCGGACGAGATGAAGCAGGCGCGGGCGGCGTTCGAGCTCGTGTCGTTCGACATCGAGGCGTCGTCCACGCGCTCCCCGCTGGCCCACGTGCGGGTGCGCAGGCCCGACGGGGAGATGGAGTCCGGCAGCTTCACCGGCGACGGCCCCATCGACGCCTTCTTCAGCGCGCTCAACGCCGCCACCCACCACGAGGCGCGGCTGAGGGAGTACCACGTGTCGGCGGTCACCGGTGGGCGAGACGCCCTCGGCGAGGTGACCGTGCTGCTCGAGCTCGACGGCCGGCTGTCGTCGGGCGTGGGCGTGTCCACCGACATCCTCGAGGCCTCCGGTAAGGCCTACCTCCGGGCGCTCTCGAACGCGCTGGACAACGCGGTCTCCGAGGCCGAGCGGGTCCTCGAACAGGAGGCCAAGAAGGCTCCCACGCCCTGACCGGCGAGAACTTCACCTGGCGTGACGGGGAGCGGACCGTCCGCTTCGCCGCCGGGGCGCTGGCGGAGGCTTCCGCCCTGCTGGCCGATCACGGCTTCGGCGACCATGTGCTGCTGACCACCGAGCGGGCGGCCGCCGCCGCTCCCGAGCTGGTCGGCGCGGCCGCGGCCACGCTGCACGTGCCCGCCGGCAGGGTGGACGAGATCTCGGCGGTGCTGCTCGGCCAGGCCGGCGACCGGCCCCCAGTGGCGCTCGGCGGTGGCCGCGTGGTGGACGCCGCCAAGGCGATCGCCGGCGCCGGCGCGGGCCGGTGCGCGGCCATCCCCACCACCCTCTCCGGCGCCGAGATGACCCCGTTTCACCGCACCCCTGCCGGGGTGGAGGGGGCGAGGCTCGTGCGCCCGGCGCTCGTGGTGGCCGACCCTGAGCTGATGGCCTCGGCGCCGCCGCCGCGCCTGGCGGCGACGGCGATGAACGCCCTGGCCCACGCGCTCGAGGCGCTGTACACGCCGCTGGCCAACCCGATGGCCGAGCTGGCCGCGCTGCGCGCCGCCGAGCTGATCGCCTCCGGCGTCCCCCGCGATCCGCCGGACACCGAGGCGCTGGCCCTCGGGGCGGTGCTGGCCGGATATGCCTCGGGCTCCACCGGGATCGCCGTGCACCACGCCGTCTGCCAGACCATTGTCCGCACCACGGGCACGCCTCACGCCGAGACCAACGCGGTGATGCTGCCTCACTCCGCGCGCATGATGGCGAGCCGCGCTCCGGCGGAGCTGGGCCTGTTCGCCGGCGCGGTGGGGGACCCGGACGAGGATCCGGACGCGGCGGCGGGCCGGGTGGCCAAGCTGGCCGCCCGTTGCGGCCACACCCGGCTGTCCACGCTCGGTGTCACCGAGGAGCAGCTCGAGCCGGTGGCAGTCGCCGTCGAGCAGCATCCGCTGCTGGCCAACACCCCGGAGCCGCCGGACGAGGCCGAGCTGGTGACCGTGCTGCGGGCGGCCCTCTGACCGACTTCAAATTCCGCTTGCGGTCGCGCGCGGCATTTGTAACGCTGCCACGCGGACATCGACGAAGGGTCGAGCGGCTTGGACCCGCGGTTGAGGACTCAGGCGAGGAGCTTCGCGGAGCACTCTGGAGGTGGCTCTGCTGTACGCCGACGTGCGCACGGCCGAGACCATCACCCGTGACGCGGTGGCGGCCGGGATGCCCACCGGCGTGATCGACGACGCGGTGGTCCGACCCGCCATGATCCGCATCGGGGACCGCTGGGCCCGAGGTGAGATCACGCCGGGCGAGGAGCACGTGGCCACCGAGATCGTGCTGCGGCTGCTCGTCCTCCTGAGGGAGACCGAGACGGTGACAGAGCGGCGCTGGAACGCGAGCGTGCTGCTCGCCGCGCTGGAGGGTGAACGCCACGTCGTGGGGCTCACCATGGCGGCCGACCTGCTCGAGGATGCGGGCTTCCGGGTGCTGTTCGCCGGCGGCGACCTGCCGCTGTCGGCCTTCGCCGCGCTGCTCGAGCACCACGTGCCCGACCTCGTGGCCTTCAGCGCGACGATGCCCAGCAGCGTTGTCACGCTCGACCCGGCGGTGCGGCTGGCCCACGAGGCCGGGGTCAAGGGCGCCATAGCGGGGGGAGCGGCTGTGAGCGAGGGTGCGCGCACGATTCCCGGCCTACACGCGATCGACGCCGTGCGGGGCGTGGTGCAGGCCGCCGACGGCCTGATGCGCCAGGCCTCGCTGAACTGAGCTCGGCAAAGCACTAGGATCGCCGCGATGGCCGGACCGCTGGAGGGTCGAGTGGCCGCCGTAAGCGGCGCCTCGTCGGGAATCGGGGAGGCCACCGCGCTGGGCCTGGCCGCGGCCGGCGCCTCGGTGGCGCTGGGCGCGCGGCGTGCGGAGCGGCTCAGCGAGCTGGCCGAGCGAATCGAGGGCCCCTCGCTGGTCTACGAGGTGGACGTGACCCAGGAGGACCAGGCCCGGGCCTTCATGCAGGCCGCCACCGACGAGCTCGGCGGCCTCCACATCCTGGTCAACAACGCCGGTGTCATGCTGCTCGGGCCGGTGGCGGGCGCCGACACCGGCGAGTGGCGGCGCATGGTCGAGGTGAACCTGCTGGGGCTGCTGTACTGCACCCACGCCGCGCTGCCGCTGATCGGCGAGGCCGGGGGAGGGGACATCGTGAACGTCTCCTCGGTCGCGGGTCTTCGCGCCGACGCCGGGGCGGCCGTCTACAACATGACCAAGTTCGGCGTACACGGGTTCTCGGAGGCCCTGCGCCAGGAGGCTCTGCACGCAGGCATCCGGGTGACCACCGTGGCCCCGGGCTTCGTGGAGACCGAGCTCCAGGGCCACAACACCGACCCGGTGGTGCGCCGCGCCATCGAGCGCAACCGTGAGGAGATCGGGGAGGCACTGACGCCCGGCGACATCGCGGAGGCGATCGTGCACGCCGTGACCCGTCCGGCGCACGTGTGCGTCAACGAGGTGGTCGTGCGCCCCACCGGGCAAAGTCGCTGAACATACGTTCGTACGTGATAACGTACGCAGCGTGTCCGTCAACGGCCACTCGTTTGGCGCGCGCGTCCGCAACCTGAGAGACGGCATGGACCTCTCCCTGCGCGACCTGGCCGAGCGCAGCGGCGTGTCCGCCCCGATGCTCTCCCAGGTGGAGAGGGGTGAGACCAGCCCCACCCTCGCGGTGGCCGAGCGGATCGCCGGCGGCCTCGAGCTGACGCTGTCGCAGCTGTTGCGGCTCGACGAGAGCGAGGGCGTGAGCGTGGTCCGCGCCGCCGGCCGCCTGCGCAACGGAGGCGAAAGGCATCGCTACGAGGTGCTCACCCCGGCGTTTCCCGGCCTGCGAGCGGAGGTCTCGGTGCACACGCTTGCGCCCGGTGCGGCGACGGGCGAGCCGGACGACCCACCGATGCACGAGCCCGGCAGCAGGGAGACCGCCGTGGTGCTGGAAGGGCGCCTGCGCCTCCTGTGCGGGGGAATCGCCTACGACCTGGAGGCCGGCGACGCCGTGACCTTCGACGCCGACCTGCCCCACCATCTCGAGAATCCCGGACCCGGCGACGCCCGCTTCCACGCGGTCGTGGCCGCCGGGCTGCGAAGGAGCTGACCGCCATGGCGCAGACGCTGTTCGACAAGATCTGGGCCGCCCACGAGGTGGCCGACAACCTGCTCTACGTCGATCTCCACCTCGTTCACGAGGTCACCTCGCCGCAGGCCTTCGAGTCGCTGCGCCTGGCCGGGAGGCCGGTCCGCCGCACCGACCGGACGCTGGCCACGGCCGACCACAACGTGCCCACCGACGGCTCGACGAGGGCGGCTCAGATCCGCGACCAGCTGTCTCGGGTCCAGGTGGAGACGCTGGAGAGCAACTGCCGCGAGTTCGGCGTGCCGATCCACTCCCTGGGCTCGGCCGCACAGGGGATCGTCCACGTGATCGGCCCCGAGCTGGGCGTGACCCAGCCCGGGATGACCATCGTGTGCGGCGACTCGCACACCTCCACCCACGGCGCCTTCGGCACGCTGGCCTTCGGGATCGGGACCAGCGAGGTGGAGCACGTGCTCGCCACCCAGACCCTGCAGCAGAGGAAGCCGCGCTCGATGCGCATCCGCTACGAGGGCGAGCTGCGCTACGGCGTGACGGCCAAGGACCTGATCCTGGGCACGATCGGGCGCATCGGCGTCGCCGGCGGAGTGGGCCACGTGCTCGAGTACGCCGGCCCGCCGGTCGAGGGCCTGTCGATGGAGGGCCGCATGACCGTCTGCAACATGACGATCGAGGCCGGCGGCCGGGCCGGGATCATCGCCCCGGACGACACGACCTTCGAGTGGGTGGCCGGGCGTCCGGCCGCGCCCGACCCCCTGCCGCTCGACGACTGGCGCGAGCTCCACACCGACGAGGGCGCGAGCTTCGACCGCGAGGTGGTGATCGACGCCTCGGAGCTTTCGCCGCAGGTCACCTGGGGCACCACGCCGGCCATGGTGGTGGACGTGACGGGCGCGGTGCCCGATCCGCAGGACGACAGCGACGAGCGCGCGCTCAAGTACATGGACCTCGAGCCCGGCACCCCGATGGCGGACATCCGCCTGGACCGGGTCTTCATCGGCTCCTGCACGAACTCGCGCATCGGCGACCTGCGCGAGGCCGCCGAGTTGGTGCGCGGGCGGCGGGTGGCCGCCGGCCTCGACGCCATGGTGGTCCCGGGCTCCCAGCAGGTGAAGGCCGAGGCCGAGCGCGAGGGCCTGGACGACGTGTTCCGGGCCGCGGGCTTCGACTGGCGCTCGGCCGGCTGCTCGATGTGCCTGGGCATGAACCCGGACATCGCCGCGCCCGGCGAGCGGGTGGCCTCCACCTCGAACCGCAACTTCGAGGGCCGCCAGGGGCGCGGCGCCCGGTCGCATCTGGTGAGTCCCAAGATGGCGGCCGCGGCGGCCATCGAGGGCCATTTCGTCGACATCAGGGGGTGGGAGTGATGGATCCGGTGGAGGTGATCGACGGCCAGGTCTCGGTGCTGGACAGAAACGACGTCGACACCGATCAGATCATCCCCAAGCAGTTCCTCAAGCGGGTCGAGCGCACCGGCTTCGGCGAGTTCCTCTTCCACGACTGGTCGAAGGACCCCAGCTGGGACCTGCCCTCGAACCCCATCCTGGCCACCGGCCGCAACTTCGGCTGCGGCTCCTCGCGCGAGCATGCGCCCTGGGCGCTCGAGGACTACGGCTTCAAGGCCATCGTCGCGCCGAGCTTCGCCGACATCTTCTACTCCAACTGCACCAAGATCGGCCTCCTCCCGGTGACGCTCGAGGAGTCCGACGTGCGCGAGCTGATGGACGGCCGGGCACGCTCGCATCGACCTGGAGGAGCAGGAGATCGCCTTCGCCGGGCGCCAGGTGCCGTTCGACATCGATGCCGAGACCGCACGCCGGCTGCTCGAAGGGCCTGGACGACATCGGCGTCACCTTTCAGCAGCAGGAGGCGATCGAGCGCTACGAGACCGAGCGCGAGCGCAGCGGCCCCGTCACGAGCGGGCTATGACCGTCCGGGACTGGGACGCGGAGACCTACGACCGCGTCTCCGACGCCGCTGGTGGAGCTGGCCCGGCCCGTGCTCGAGCGCCTCGAGCTCCGCGGCGACGAGACCGTGCTCGACGCCGGCTGCGGCTCGGGCCGGGTGACGCTCCTCCTGCTGGAGCGGCTGCCGGACGGGCACGTAGTGGCGGTGGACGCCGCGCCGTCGATGGTCGAGCACGCCCGCCGGACGCTCGGGGAGCGGGCCACCGTGGTTCAGGCCGGCCTCACCGAGCTGGACCTCGACGCCGACGTCGATGCAGTCTTCTCGAACGCGGTGTTCCACTGGATCGCCGACCACGAGCGCCTCTTCGGTCGGCTGTTCGCTGCGCTGCGACCCGGCGGGCGGCTGGTCGCGCAGTGCGGCGGGGCCGGCAACGTCGAGCGCTTCCACCGCGCCGCGGCGGCCGCAGCGGCCGAGCCCCCGTACGCGGAGCATCTGGACGGGTGGCGGGGCCCGTGGAACTTCGCCGGCGCCGAGGAGACGGCCGAGCTGCTGCGCGGCGTGGGCTTCGAGGCGGTGGAGACCTGGCTCGAGGATGCGCCCGTGCGCCCGCCGGACCCGGCCCACTATCTGCGCACGGTCTGCCTCGGCCACCACCTCGAGCGGCTGCCCGAGGAGCTGCAGCCCGGCTACGTGGAGGCCGTCCTGGAGCGCTCGGATGCCGAGCTGGACTACGTGCGCCTGAACATGCAGGCGCGGCGGCCGTGACGGCGAACATCCTGCTCCTCCCCGGGGACGGCATCGGCCCCGAGATCTCGGCGGCGGCCCGCGAGCTGCTCGCCGCGCTGGGCGGGGTGGAGATCGAGGAGGAGCTCGTGGGCGGAGCCTCGATCGACGCGCACGGCACGGCTCTCACCGACGACGTGCTGGCCGCGTGCCGCGCCGCCGACGCCGTGCTGCTGGCCGCCGTGGGCGGGCCGAGGTGGGACGCGGCCGCCGCCGCTGATCCGGGCGCCCCTCGGCCGGAGCAGGGCCTCCTGGGGCTGCGCAAGGGGCTGGGGCTGTTCGCGAACCTGCGTCCGGTACGGCCCAGCCCGGCCCTGCTCGACGCCAGCCCGCTCAAGCGGGAGCGGATCGAGGGCACCGACCTGCTGGTGGTGCGCGAGCTGACCGGGGGCATCTACTTCGGCGACCGGGGCACCGACGGCGACACGGCGCACGACACCTGCGTCTACACGGAGGGCGAGGTCGAGCGCATCACGAGGGTGGCGTTCGGGCTGGCCCGCCGCAAGGTCACGAGCGTGGACAAGGCCAACATCCTCGAGACCTCCCGCCTCTGGCGGAGGGTGGTCGATCGGGTGGCCGCCGGCGAGGAGCTGCCGCTCGACCACCTCTTGGTGGACAACGCCGCGATGCAGCTGGTGTCGCAGCCGGCCGAGTTCGACGTGCTCCTCACCGAGAACATGTTCGGGGACATCCTGAGCGACGAGGCGGCGATGCTCACCGGCTCGCTGGGCATGCTGCCCAGCGCGTCGCTGGGGGACTCGGGGCCGGGCCTCTTCGAACCCGTGCACGGCTCCGCGCCGGACATCGCGGGCACCGGAACGGCCAACCCGCTGGCGATGTTCGGCTCGGTGGCCCTGATGCTGCGGCACGGACTGGGGCGAGAGCACGACGCATCTGCCCTAGAATCGGCCATCGATCGCGCGCTCGGGGATGGCCTTCGGACCCCGGACCTGGGCGGCGACGCCGGAACAGAGGCCGCCACCCGGGCGGTCCTCGCAAATCTCTAGGAGCAGTACGTGGACACCGCCGACCTCATTTGGCTGAACGGAGAGTTCGTCGCCTGGGAGGACGCGAAGGTACACGTACTCACGCACGGCCTGCATTACGGGACCGGGGTCTTCGAGGGGATCCGGGCCTACGAGACCGAGCGCGGCCCGGCCATCTTCCGCCATACCGACCACCTGCGGCGGCTCGAGGACTCGGCCCGGCTCTACTACATGGACGTGCCGTTCACCCGGGAGCAGCTGCGCGAGGTCACGCACGAGCTGATCTCCCGCAACGGCTTCCGAAGCTGCTACATCCGGCCGCTGGTCTACCGCGGCTACGGCCCGATGGGCCTGAACCCGCTGGACAACCCGGTGGAGGCGATGGTGGCGGTGTGGGAGTGGGCGCCCTACCTGGGCGAGGAGGGCAAGAAGCACGGCGTGCGCGGACGCGTCTCCTCCTACCGCCGCATTTCCGCCGACTCGCTGATTCCGCACGCCAAGGCCTCCGGGCAGTACCTCAACTCCGTGCTGGCGAAGATCGAGTCGCTCAAGGCGGGCTACGACGAGGCGATTCTGCTCGACGACAAGGGCTACGTCTGCGAGGGCAGCGGCGAGAACCTCTTCGTGGTCAAGGACGGCGTGATCAACACGCCGCCGCAGGCGGCGGCGATCCTCGACGGCATCAACCGCAAGTCCTGCATCCAGATCGCCCGGGACCTCGGCTACGAGGTGGTGGAGCGCAACCTGGTCCGGGCGGAGCTCGCGCTGGCCGACGAGGTCTTCATGACCGGCACGGCGGCCGAGCTGGTGCCGCTGCGGGAGATCGACGACATCGAGATCGGTCCGCCGGGGCCAATCACCCGGCAGATCCAGGGCACGTTCGACGACGCCCTGCACGGCCGCGCGGCCCAGTACGCCGAGTGGCTGGACGTGGTGCCGGTAGCGTCCAAGGCGTGACCGCGCCGGGCGCAAGCGGCCGGCTCGGCCGGCCGCGCAGCGAGGGCAATCTGGGCGAGCCGATAACCGTCTACGACACCACCCTGCGCGACGGGATGCAGGGGGAGGGGATGTCCCTGTCCGTGGACGAGGAGGTGCGGGTGGCCCACGCCCTCGACGACCTCGGCGTGCACCTGATCGAGGCCGGGTTCCCGGCCTCCAATCCCAAGGAGGAGGCGTTGTTCGACCTCCTCTCGCGCGAGCGCTTCGACCAAGCGGAGATCGTGGCGTTCGGGATGACCCGCCGCCGGGGCAGCAGCGCGACCGAGGACGCCGGGCTGCGCCTGCTGGCCGAGTCGTTCGCGCCGGTCTGCACCCTGGTGGGCAAGACCTGGTCGCTCCATCTGGAGAAGGTCACGCAGGTTGAGCCCGAGGAGAACCTGCGCATGATCGCCGACTCCGTGGCCTTTCTGGTCGGGCAGGGCAAGCGCGTGATCTACGACGCCGAGCATTTCTTCGACGGCTTCCGCGCCGACCCCGCCTACGCGCTTCGCTGTCTATGGGCGGCGGCCGAGACCGGAGCCGAGAACGTGACCCTGTGCGACACGAACGGCTCGTCGCTCCCGAGCGAGGTGGCGGAGGCCACCCAGCGGGTGGTGAGCGAGCTCGAGGGCGTGCAGGTGGGCATACATACCCATGACGACGCCGGGTGTGGAGTGGCCAACACGCTGGTGGCCGTCCAGCGGGGCGCGCGGCTGGTGCAGGGAACGATGAACGGCTACGGCGAGCGCTGCGGGAACGCCAACCTGGTGTCGATCCTGCCCGCGCTCGAGCTCAAGCTGGGGCTGCACGCGGTCGGGGGCGAGCGGCTGGAGCGGCTGACCGAGACCGCTCACCTTGTCGACGAGCTGTGCAACGTCACCCCCAACCCCAACCAGCCCTACGTGGGCGCGAACGCGTTCGCCCACAAGGGCGGCATGCACGTGGCCGGCGTGAACCGCGACGCGCGCACGTTCGAGCACATCGATCCGGGCGAGGTGGGGGCCGGACGGCGGGTGCTGGTCTCGGAGCTCTCGGGCAAGGGGACCGTCCAGGCCCGCGCGGACGTGGACGACACGGCCGCCGCCCGCGTGGTCGAGCGCGTCAAGGAGCTCGAGAGCCGCGGCTATCAGTTCGAGGCCGCCGACGGCTCGTTCGATCTCCTCATCCGCAAGGAGACCGGCGACTACGAGCCGCTGTTCCGGCTCGAGTCCTGGCGGGCGATCGTGGAAAAGCGCGAGGACGGCCGGGTCGAGACCGAAGCCACCATCAAGATCTGGGTCGAGGGCGAGCGCTACGTGCGAACGGCCGAGGGCAACGGCCCGGTGAACGCGCTGGACAAGGCGCTGCGGTCGGCGATCGGCGAGCGCTACCCGCACCTGCGCGACATCGAGCTGGTGAACTTCAAGGTCCGGATCCTGGACGAGCGCAAGGGCACCGGGGCCGTCACGCGGGTCCTGCTCGACGCCAGCGACGGGGGCGACACCTGGGGCTCGATCGGGGTCTCGGAGAACATCATCGAGGCGAGCTGGGAGGCCCTCGTCGACTCGCTCGAGGCCGGCATGCTGCCCGGCCGCCCGTCGCCGTCGCGGACCCGCGCCGCCGTCACGTGACCGACCCGATCCCGCTCGCCCGGCCGCTCGTCGGAGAGCGCGAGGAGGAGCTGGTGCTCGAGGCCCTGCGCTCGCGGCGGCTGGCGCTCGGGCCCATGCTGCCCGCCTTCGAGGAGGGGTTGGGACGGCAGCTCGGCGTCGAGCACGTGTCGGCGGTCTCCAGCGGGACCGCGGCTCTCCACCTGTCGATCCGGGCGGCAGGAATCGAGCCGGGAGATGAGGTGGTCACGACCCCGCTGAGCTTTGTGGCCTCGGCGAACTGCCTGCTCTACGAGGGCGCGCGGCCGGTCTTCTGCGACATCGATCCCCGCACCCTGAACCTCGACCCGGCCGCGGCTGCCGCCGCGGTGGGCGAGCGTACCTCCGGCCTGCTGCCGGTGCACCTGTTCGGCTATCCGGCCGACATGCCGGCGCTTCGAGCGACTGGCCGCCGGGCGTGGCCTGTGGATCGTGGAGGACGCCTGCGAGGCCCTCGGCGCCGTGCACGCCGACGGGCCGCTGGTGGGCGCCCGGGGGCACCTGGCCACCTTCGGCTTCTATCCCAACAAGCAGCTCACCACCGGGGAGGGTGGGGCGGTGGTGTGCCCGGATCCCGCCTCGAAGGAGCGAATCGACTCGGAGCGAAACCAGGGGCGGGCGCCGGACATGGGCTGGCTCGACCACGACCGGCTCGGTTTCAACTACCGCCTGGACGACCTCTCCTGCGCGCTCGGCCTGGCTCAGCTGGAGCGGCTCGGCGAGCTGCTGGCCGCCCGCGCGCGGGCGGCCGCCCTGTACGCCGAGGGGCTGGCGGGGCTGGACGGGCTGGAGCTCCCCTGTCCCGACAGCGGCGGCGACCGGCGGAGCTGGTTCGTGTACGTGGTGCAGCTCCCGGCGGGAGTCGACCGTGACGAGGCCATCGTCGCGTTGCGCGAGCGGGGCGTGGACAGCAAGCCCTATCTGCCCGCGATCCATCTGCTCAGCTTCTACCGCGAGCGCTTCGGCCACCGCGAGGGCGAGTTCCCGGTCTGCGAGGACGTGGCGTCCCGGTCGCTGGCGCTGCCCTTTTATCCCGAGCTGTCCGAGGGCGAGGTCGAGCGGGTGGCGGAGGCGCTGGCCGAGGTCCTGTCGCTGGCCGGGTCTACTCGACCCGCCTGACCGGCGGGCACAGGCGCCGCTGATTGCGGGGTAAGGGGAGCCGGTCCAGGCCCCGCCAGCGCATCCCGAGAGGCCCAGGCGCATGAACAACCTCCCGCGGACGCTCCCCAGCTCGTTCCGCGGGAGGTTTGCCCTGCCAGGGGCGGCAAACTTCACGTTCTCCCGGCGACGGTCGTCGCGTGGGAAGTTCCTGATGCCACCTTGACAAACCCCCTACCCCGCAAGCCATGGCTTTCGAGTGTCGCCTACCCGACCCGCCTGACCAGCCCCAGGAAGGCGGGCAGCCCGTCCACCGGCGGCCGGGAGGCCACCTCGCGGTAGCCCGCGGCCGCGTACAGCGCCCGCGCCGCCGTGTTGTCGACGGTGGTGTCAAGGGCCACGCACGGCAGTCCGCGAGAGCGGGCCTGGCGCTCGGCCTCCGCGAGCAACGCGCGTGCCGCGCCGCGGCGGCGAAAGCCGGGGTCGACGGCGAGCGCGTCGATGTAGAGCGCCCGAGCCGGCGGCCTCGGGGCCGCCCGTCCGCCGCGCCAGAAGAGCCGCAGCGCCCGCGGCCAGTGCCAGGGCGGCGACGAGCGCAGCGCCAGCCGCAGGAAGGCGCGCGAGCGCTCGCGCGCCTCGCCGACCGGGAAGGCCGTCATCGCGCCGGCCACCGCCCCGTCGAGCTCCGCGACCCAGATCACCTCGACGCTGGCCACATTGCCCTGCTCGCCCACCGCCCGCTCCAGGGTCCGCCCCGCCCGCTCGCGGCCGCCGGCGAAGCGGTCGTACATGTCGACGGCGCTGCGGTGGAGGATCGCGGCGATCGCCTCCGCCTCCGCCGGCCGCGCGCGCCTGACCTGGGGCCCTGTGGTCACGACCACCAATCCTAGGAAGCCCTCCGCGGCCCGCGGCTTAGCCTGGATCAACCGATCCTGACGGCGTTTCCACGCCGGATTGCCTTCGCCAGGCGCCACCGGCTCGCTCGCGGGGGTGCACCCTCGCTCCGCTCCCCATCGGCCCCTGTCTCGGCCCCCGGCGCGGAAACGCATGCCAGTTCCGGTGGATCCAGGCTTAGACTGGCGGCCCCATGGGCCGCTTCGAAGACCCGCAAGACCCGCTGTTCCGCGCGCTGAACACGTCGATCGGCTTCGACATCCGCCTCGCGCCCTACGACCTGCGCCAGTCGCTCGCTCATGCGCGGATGCTGGCCCGCACACAGATCATCAGCGACGCCGACCTGGCTGCCCTCGAGCGGGGCCTGGAAGGGGTGCGGACGGAGATCGAGGAAGGCCGCTTCGAGGTCGATCCCACCGACGAGGACGTGCACATGGCGATCGAGCGGCGCGTCACGGAGATCGCCGGCCCCGTGGGGGGAAAGCTCCACACGGCCCGCTCGCGCAACGATCAGGTGGCCACCGACATGGCGCTGCTGGTGCGCGCGCACGCGGAGCGGGCCGAACGGCTCCTGCTGGAGGTCATGGGCGTGCTCGCGGGCCTGGCCGAGCGCCACCTCGACTGGGCCCTTCCCGGCTACACGCATCTGCAACGCGCCCAGCCCGTGTACCTGTCCCACCATCTCCTGGCCCACTTCTGGCGCTTCTCGCGCGACCGCCGGCGATTTGGCCTCTGCGCGGACGCCACCCGCGAGCTGCCGCTCGGCGCCGGCGCCCTCGCCGGCGTGAACTTCGAGACCGATCGCCGCTTCGTGGCCGGCGAGCTCGGCTTCACCGACGTGGCTCCGAACTCGCTCGACGCCGTGTCGAACCGCGACTTCGTGCTCGACTACCTCGGCGCGGCCGCCACCTGCGCCACCCACCTGTCCCAGCTGGGGGCCGAGATCGTGCTCTGGTCGAGCGAGGAGTTCGGGTTCTGCGAGGTGGCCGACAGCTTCGCCTCGGGCTCGAGCCTCATGCCCCAGAAGAAGAACCCGGACGCCGCCGAGCTCCTGCGGGCCAAGGCACCGCGGGTCCTGAGCCGGCTGGTGAGCCTGCACGGGGTGCTGCACGGACTGCCGCTCACCTACAACAAGGACCTCCAGGAGGACAAGGAGGCGCTGTTCGAGGCCATCGACACGCTCGAGCTCTGCCTGCAGGTGGCCGCCGCGATGCTCGACAGCACCAGCTTCAGGCGCGAGCGGATGGCCTCCGCCGCGGCGGACGAGCTGATCGCCGCCACCGACATCGCCGACCTGCTCGTGCGCCGGGGCGTGCCCTTCCGCGAGGCGCACGCGATCGTGGGCGGGCTGGTGCGGGCGGCACTCGAGCGTGGGGTAGGGCTTTCGGGCCTCACACCGGAGGAGCTACGCGGGCTCGCCCCCCAGCTCGACTCCGGCTTCTACGACCTGCTGGAGCAACGGGCGTGGCTGGAGTCGAAGGTCTCCGAGGGCGGCACGGCCCTCGTCCGCGTCAACGAGCAGCTGGCGCGGGCACGGCGCCTGCTCTCCGAGGCACAGCCATGAGCCTGGGCCGGGCCTTCTACGAGCGCTCGGTGCACGAGGTGGCCCGCGACCTGATCGGCTGCACCGTGCGCCACGGGGCGACCGCCGGGCGAGTGGTCGAGACCGAGAGCTACCACATGGACGAGCCCGCCTGCCACGCCCACGTGGGGCTGACCGGCCGCACGCACACGCTGTTCGGGGAGCCGGGGCGGGCCTACGTCTACTTCTCGTACGGCGTCCACGCGCTGCTCAACGCGGTGGCCGAGCCGGAGGGCACGGCCGCGGCCGTCCTGATCCGGGCCCTCGAGCCCGTGAGCGGCCTCGACCTGATGCGCGCCCGGCGCGGCCTCGACCGCGCGGAGGACCTCTGCTCGGGTCCAGGAAAGCTCACCCAGGCGCTGGGTATCGGCCTGGACCTCAACGGCTCCTCGCTGGTCGAGGGACCGATCGAGATCCTGCCGGCGACGCGAGAGGCCCGAATCGTGACGGGAGAGCGGATCGGCATCACCAAGGCGGCCGAGCTTCCCTGGCGCTTCTGCGACGCCGACAGCCGCCACGTGTCGCGGCCCTGGCCGCCGGCGATGCGTCGCCAGGCGGCCTAGCCGCAACCAGCCGGCTTCCCCGGCACGGCTCCCGCTACGGGCTGCTCGGCGCCACGCCCCCGCCCGTGCCGCCCGTGGCCGGAGGGGTGGGCGTGGGCGTGGGGGCCGGCGCCGGTGTGGGGGCGGGCGTCGGCTCGGGCGCCGGCTGCTGCGGCGCCGGCTCTTGCGGGACGGGGGCCTCGGTCTGGGGTGCCGGAGCCGTCTCCGCGGGCGCTGCCTGCTGCTCGGCCGGTGGCACGGCCGACGGCGTCACCGGCACGGCCGGCAGGGCGGTGCCCGGGTCGTCCTCGGTGTCGTCCTCGTCCGTGCCCGACATCGCCTGACGGGTCTCGCGGATGCCCACCCAGGAGCTCATGAAGCTGGCGAAGATCTCGGCCGGATAGGTGCCGCCGGCCACGGGGCTGCCGCCGAACTCGTACTCCATGGGGATCAGCTTGTCCGGATAGCCCACCCAGACGGCCACGGTCAGGTCGCCGTTGGAGCCCACGAACCAGGCGTCGCCGTAGTTCTCGGTGGTCCCGGTCTTGCCCCAGATCGTCTCGCCGGCCACCTGCGCCGCCTTGCCCGTGCCGCTGGACACCACGAGCGAGAGCATGTCCTGAGCCGTCTGGCCGGTCTGCTCGTCGAACACCCGCCGGCTCTTCCTCTTGTTTCGCTCCTCGAAGCCCTTGCCGCGGACCTTGGCGATGCCCACGGGGCCGTCACTCCCGTTCGCGCCCAGGGAGCCGGACACCCGCCGGCCGTTGTTCGCGATGGTGGAGTAGGCGTAGGCCATCTCCAGCGGGGTCACCCCGAGCTCCAGGCCGCCCAGCGTCATGGCCGGGTTGGTGGAGAGCCTGGTGCGGATGCCCATCAGCCTGGCCATCCGGGCGATCCGCCGCGTGCCGGTCTTCAGGCCGAGCTCAGCGTAGACCGAGTTGTCCGACGTGGCCGTGGCCGACCAGAGCGAGGCCACGCCCGAGTAGCTGTCCTCGTAGTTGGCGACCGGGAAGACCTCCTTCTTGGAGCCCGGGACGGGGAACTCCTTGGGCTGGGAGGCCCAGGTGCTGTTGGGGTCCACGCCGTCCTGCAGCGCGCGTACGAGGGTGAAGGGCTTCATGGCCGACCCCGGCTGGCGGTGGCCGTTGGTGGCCAGGTTGAACTGGCTGGTGTCGAAGTCCGAGCCACCGACCATCGCCTTCACCTCGCCCGTCCTGTTCTCGATGGCCACCAGCGAGGCCGACGGGCCCACGCCGCTGACCCGGGCGGTCGCGTCCTCGGCGGCCTGCTGGATCGTCGGGTCGATCGTGGTCTTCACCTCGAGCCCGCCGCCGAACACGAGGCCGGCGCCGTAGCGGTCCACGAGCTGCTGGGTCAGCCAGGTGGTGAAGAAGGGCTGCTCGGACTCGACGTCGGGCGGCTCGATGTCCCGCTTCGTTGGGATAGGCCGCTCGATCGCGTCCTCGTACTGGGTCCGCGTGATCGTCCGCTGCTCGAGCATGCGCGCAAGCACCAGGTCACGTCGTTGTCTCGCGAGGGTGGGGTTCTCCACCGGGTCGTAGAGGCCGGGGGAGGCGATCATGCCGGCCAGAAGGGCCGCCTCGGCGGGCGTCACGTCGATCGCCTCGCGCAGGAGGGGGTCGAGCTCCTCCTCGGGGGGCGTGTAGACGCTCTCGTCATCGTCCTCGTCGCTGAAATAGGTGCGCACGGCGGACTCGATGCCGTAGGCGCCGTTACCGAAATACACGGTGTTGAGGTACTGGGTGAGGATCTTGTCCTTGGACCACTCGCGTTCGAGGTGGTAGGAGAGCGCCGCCTCACGGAGTTTCTGGAAGACCGAGCGATCGCCCTGGGCCGAGAGGGCGTTCTTGACGAACTGCTGGGTGATCGTCGAGCCTCCCTGCACGGCGCTGCGCCGCAGCACGTCCTGCCACAGCGCCCGCCCGATCCCCAGGTAGTCGACGCCCTCGTGCTCGTAGTAGCGGCGATCCTCGATGGCGATGACGGCGTTCTTGATGTAGGGCGAGATCTGGCGCTGGTCGGCCAGGATGCGGTTCTGGTTGCCGGTGAGCTTGGCGATCTGGCAGCTTCGTCTCCCCGGCTCCCGGCAGCCGGGACCGTCCTGGTAGAGCAGCGAGTTCTCCGCCGCGCGGAACTCCCGGGTGTTCTCGAGCGCGGGCAGGTCGCTGGCGACCGCCATCATCATCCCGAAGACCGTCGACACGCCGGCGAGCACGCTCAAGCCGACCAGGATCAGGCCGAGCCGCAGCTTCTTCATGCGTGGTTTCGGGCGCGGCGGGCCGGTCACGGGGGGCCGGCCGTCGCCCAGCACCGCCTGGCCGCGCGCGGCAGAGGGATGAAGAGTTGGCGTCGGCGGCTCTGGCATGGTCCTCAAAGGGCCCCCGGCATGAGATGCCCGCGTTCCGCGGGCCGAACTCGGCGGCGCGGAAACGCCCGCCCGCATCGGTCACGGGCGCCCCCTGGAGAGGCGCACTCTAGCATTGCCCCGATGACGGATTCGGGGGTCGAGGCGGCTCGTTTTCTCAGCCGCAATGCCGTCGACGTGCTCCCGAGCGGCCGGCTCGAGGCCCAGCTCGGGCTGGGGCGGCCGCTGCGGGTCAAGCTCGGCGTCGACCCCACCACTCCCGACATCCACCTGGGACACACCGTGGTGTTGAAGAAGCTGCGCGAGTTTCAGGACCTGGGCCACACGGCGGTGCTGATCATCGGCGACTACACCGCGCGCGTGGGAGACCCGAGCGGGCGCTCCTCGGTCCGCCCTCAGGCGGACCCACGGGAGATCGACACGAACGCCGAGACCTACGCCGCCCAGGCCTTCAAGGTGCTCGACCGCTCACGGACGGAGGTCAGGAGAAACGGCGAGTGGCTCGACATGCCGATGCAGGACCTCTTCGGCCTCGCGCGCACCTCCACCGTCGCTCAGCTGCTGGAGCGCGACGATTTCGCGCAGCGCTACGGCGCCCGTCAGCCGATCTCGATCCTGGAGCTGCTCTATCCGCTGCTGCAGGGATACGACTCGGTCGCCATCCGCTCGGACATCGAGCTCGGGGCCACCGACCAGAAGTTCAACGTGCTGCTGGCTCGCGACGTCCAGCAGGCCTACGGCGTCGAGCCGCAGTCGATCCTCACCATGCCGATCCTGCCGGGTATCGACGGGGTGCAGAAGATGTCGAAGTCGCTCGGCAACCACGTCGGCGTGGACGAACCGCCGGACGAGATGTACGGGAAGCTGATGCGGGTGCCGGACGCGGTGATGCCCACCTACTACGCGCTGCTTCTCGACGGACCCCCGGACCCGGCCCTGGTTCCCCGGGACGCCAAACGGGAGCTGGCCCGCGCGCTTGTCGCCCGCTTTCACGGCGAGGAGGCGGCGGAGGCGGCGGAGCGGCGCTTCGACACGGTTCACGTGCGGCACGAGGTCCCGGATGACGTCGAGGAGCATGTTTTCGACGGGGCGGGGGAGACCGTGCACGTGCCGGCGGTTCTCGCCGAGGCCTTTGGCATCTCGCGCTCCGAGGGACGTCGTCTGCTGGGGCAGGCCGCCGTGAAGCTCGATGGCGAGGTTCTCGGTCCGGATCAGCTCGACCTGCCGGTCGCCAGGGTGGACGGTGCCGTGCTCCAATTGGGCCGACGGCGCTTCAGGCGCCTTCGCACCAGCTAGAGTCCCGGTTCGGCGCGCTGGCGAGACACCCTCCGGGGTGCTACTCTGGTACGTCGCGCTTCGGCGCGGGTGGTAACCCCTCCCCCGAAGGCGCACGGTCTTTGAAAACTCAGCAGTACGCGCGACCATGGACGCTGCGCAAGTTTGCGTAGCGGAGGTCGCGTCCAGGTTCGACCCCCGAACCGCCACGCTTCGGCGCAGCGGCGAGGGGCCTGAACAGACCCGTCAAGTCCGCATCTCACGGTGTACGTGGGAGCACTAGGACTTGACAACTCTCAATGATCTGACAGTGGAACCGGCCGTTTCGGAGTTTTCTCCGTGCCGGCTGGATTGATACCACGACAGACTTTCATGGAGAGTTTGATCCTGGCTCAGGACGAACGCTGGCGGCGTGCTTAACACATGCAAGTGGAGCGACGAACCAGGCTTCGGCCTGGGGCAGAGCCGCGAACGGGTGAGTAACACGTGGGTAACCTGCCCCGACGACTGGGACAACCCGGGGAAACCCGGGCTAATACCGGATATGCTCCTCTCACGCGAGTGAGAGGTGGAAAGGAAGCTTCGGCCTCCGCATCGGGATGGGCCCGCGGCCCATTAGCTTGTTGGTGAGGTAACGGCTCACCAAGGCTGCGATGGGTAGCTGGTCTGAGAGGACGATCAGCCACACTGGGACTGAGACACGGCCCAGACTCCTACGGGAGGCAGCAGTGGGGAATCTTGCGCAATGCGCGAAAGCGTGACGCAGCAACGCCGCGTGGGGGAAGAAGGCCTTCGGGTTGTAAACCCCTTTCAGGAGGGACGAAGCTCGGGCGGTGAATAGCCGTCCCGTGTGACGGTACCTCCAGAAGAAGCCCCGGCTAACTACGTGCCAGCAGCCGCGGTAATACGTAGGGGGCAAGCGTTGTCCGGAATCATTGGGCGTAAAGAGCGTGTAGGCGGTCCGATAAGTCGGCTGTGAAAGCCCAGGGCTCAACCCTGGGATGCCGGTCGATACTGTCGGGCTAGAGTCCGGAAGAGGCGAGTGGAATTCCCGGTGTAGCGGTGAAATGCGCAGATATCGGGAGGAACACCAATGGCGAAGGCAGCTCGCTGGGACGGTACTGACGCTGAGACGCGAAAGCGTGGGGAGCAAACAGGATTAGATACCCTGGTAGTCCACGCTGTAAACGATGGGCACTAGGTGTGGGAGGTGTCGACTCCTCCCGTGCCGCAGCTAACGCATTAAGTGCCCCGCCTGGGGAGTACGGCCGCAAGGCTAAAACTCAAAGGAATTGACGGGGACCCGCACAAGCAGCGGAGCATGTGGTTTAATTCGACGCAACGCGAAGAACCTTACCTGGGTTTGACATGTTCCTGATCGCCGTGGAAACACGGTTTCTCTTCGGAGCAGGATCACAGGTGGTGCATGGCTGTCGTCAGCTCGTGTCGTGAGATGTTGGGTTAAGTCCCGCAACGAGCGCAACCCCTGTCGCATGTTGCCAGCATTTAGTTGGGGACTCATGCGAGACTGCCGGTGACAAACCGGAGGAAGGTGGGGACGACGTCAAGTCCTCATGCCCCTTATGTCCAGGGCTACACACGTGCTACATTGGCCGGTACAGAGGGCTGCGATGCCGCGAGGCGGAGCGAATCCCAAAAAGCCGGTCTCGGTTCGGATTGGAGGCTGAAACTCGCCCCCATGAAGGCGGAGTTGCTAGTAATCCCGGATCAGCAACGCCGGGGTGAATACGTTCCCGGGTCTTGTACACACCGCCCGTCACACCACGAAAGCAGGCAACACCCGAAGCCGGTGACCCAACCCTTGGGAGGGAGCCGTCGAAGGTGGGGCTCGTGATTGGGGTGAAGTCGTAACAAGGTAGCCGTACCGGAAGGTGCGGCTGGATCACCTCCTTTCTAGGGAGCTCTTATAGGAGCCGGTCGCCGGCCTTCTGGTCGGCGGCGCCTCTAGAACGTCGACCGGACCTGGTCAGGGTCCTCGCCTTGCGCGAGGCCCGCGTACTGCTGAGTTTTGAGAGACCAGCCGGGGAGTTCCCCCGGTTGCGCCCTCGCCGGACCTTGAAAACCGCATAGTTGGCCAAACAACAACAACGGAAGATCACCGTTGTCGCCGGCAGTGGCGCAAGCCGCGGCCGGCTATCAACGATCACCGTCAAGATAAGAAGGGCACACGGTGGATGCCTTGGCATCAGGAGTCGAAGAAGGGCGTGGACGGCTGCGATAAGCCGCGGTGAGCTGCTGAACAGGCTTTGACCCGCGGATACCCGAATGGGGAAACCCGGCACCGGTAATGCGGTGCCATCCCGCGCTGAATACATAGGCGCGCGAAGGCAAGCGAGGGAACTGAAACATCTCAGTACCTCGAGGAAAGGAAATCAACCGAGACTCCCCGAGTAGTGGCGAGCGAAAGGGGACCAGCCCAAACCTGGCAGGTGCAAGCGGACACGCGTTGCCTGCCGGGGGTTGTAGGACGTGCTTTCCGGGTCGTGTCCGACCCGGCGGGAGTCATAAAACCGTTCGTTAGCCGAAGACCCGTGGAACACAGGCACCACAGCGGGTAACAGTCCCGTAGGCGAAAGCGGATGGCCTCTCGAGCATGTTCCTGAGTAAGACCGCACCCGTGAAACGCGGTCTGAATCCGGGGGGACCACCCTCCAAGGCTAAGTACTCCCTGATGACCGATAGCGGACTAGTACCGTGAGGGAAAGGTGAAAAGTACCCCAGAAGGGGAGTGAAATAGTACCTGAAACCGCGTGCCTACAAGCGGTCGGAGCATTCCTCTGGAATGTGACGGCGTGCTTTTTGCATAACGAGCCGGCGAGTTACTCGTCTCTGGCAAGGTTAAGCGATGAGCGGAGCCGCAGCGAAAGCGAGTCCGAACAGGGCGATTCAGTCAGAGGCGGTAGACCCGAAACCGGGCGAGCTACCCATGGGCAGGCTGAAGCGGGGGTAAGACCCCGTGGAGGGCCGAACCGACCTAGGTTAAAAACTGGGCGGATGACCTGTGGGTCGGAGTGAAAGGCTAATCAAGCCCGGAGATATCTGGTTCTCTCCGAAATATATTTAGGTATAGCCTCCGGCGTTACCTGACGGCTGTAGAGCACTGCTTGGACTAGGGGCCCTACCAGGTTACCGACTTCAGGCAAACTCCGAAGACCGTTAGGCGTACCCGGGGAGTCAGCTTGCGGGGGATAAACTTCGTAGGCAAGAGGGGAACAACCCAGACCGCCAGCTAAGGTCCCTAAGTACTGGCTAAGTGGAAAACGATGTTCGAGTGCGAAGACAACCAGGAGGTTGGCTTAGAGGCAGCCACCCTTGAAAGAGTGCGTAACAGCTCACTGGTCAAGTGTTCGGGCGCGGAAAATGTAACGGGGCTCAAGCCAGTCACCGAAGCTGCGGGCGTGCGCGATCCTTCGGGTTCGCGGGCGCGGTAGGAGAGCGTTCTTAGGCTAGCGAAGCGGCGGGGAAACCCAGCCGTGGAGGCTTGAGAAGCGAGAATGCCGGCGTGAGTAACGAAAGAGAGGTGAGAATCCTCTCCACCGATTGTCCAAGGTTTCCTGAGCAACGCTCTTCGGCTCAGGGTCAGTCGGGACCTAAGGCGAGGCCGAAAGGCGTAGCCGATGGCCAACGGGTTGATATTCCCGTACCACGTCGCGTCCGTTATGACCGATGGGGGGACGAGGAAGGCTAAGAGTACCCGCCGACGGTTGCGCGGGGGTAAGCATGTAGCCAGGGCACCCAGGTAAATCCGGGAGCCCGTTACGGTGAGGTGCGATGCCAGCTGGCCGGAAGGCCGGCGAGTCTCCGACGCCATGCCTCCAAGAAAATCCTCTAGGCAGGATGCGCGTGCCCGTACCAAAACCGACACAGGTGGACAAGTAGAGCATACTAAGGTGATCGAGATAACCCTCGTTAAGGAACTCGGCAAAATGGCCCCGTAACTTCGGGAGAAGGGGCGCCCCGGTAGGGTGAAGCGACTTGCTCGCGGAGCCCGAGGGGGCCGCAGTGAATTGGCCCAACCGACTGTTTACCAAAAACACAGGTCTCTGCTAAGTCGCAAGACGACGTATAGGGGCTGACGCCTGCCCGGTGCCGGAAGGTTACGTGGAGAGGTTAGTCGCTTCGGCGGCAAAGCTTTGAAACTAAGCCCCGGTAAACGGCGGCGGTAACTATAACCGTCCTAAGGTAGCGAAATTCCTTGTCGGGTAAGTTCCGACCTGCACGAATGGCGTAACGAGTTGGGCGCTGTCTCAACGAGGGGCTCGGTGAAATCGCAGTCTCGGTGAAGATGCCGAGTACCCGCGGCAAGACGGAAAGACCCCGTGAACCTTTACTACAGCTTGATATTGGAGTCTGAGCTATCTCGCTCAGGATAGGTGGGAGGCTGTGAAGCAAGGGCTGCGGCCCTCGTGGAGCCACCCTTGAGATACCACCCTTGGTGTCTCGGGCTTCTAACACCGCGCCGTGAATCCGGGCGGTGAACAGTGTCAGGTGGGTAGTTTGACTGGGGCGGTCGCCTCCCAAAATGTAACGGAGGCGCGCAAAGGTTCCCTCAGTACGGTTGGAAATCGTACGTAGAGTGCAAAGGCAACAAGGGAGCTTGACTGCGAGACAGACATGTCGAGCAGGTGCGAAAGCAGGCCTTAGTGATCCGGCGGTAGCAAGTGGAAGCGCCGTCGCTCAACGGATAAAAGGTACTCCGGGGATAACAGGCTTATCGGGCCCAAGAGTCCACATCGACGGCCCGGTTTGGCACCTCGATGTCGGCTCGTCGCATCCTGGGGCTGTAGTCGGTCCCAAGGGTTGGGCTGTTCGCCCATTAAAGCGGTACGCGAGCTGGGTTCAGAACGTCGTGAGACAGTTCGGTCCCTATCTGCCGTGGGCGTTGGAGAGTTGAGGGGAGTCGTCCCTAGTACGAGAGGACCGGGACGAACGCACCTCTGGTGTACCAGTTGTCCCGCCAGGGGCACTGCTGGTTAGCTACGTGCGGATCGGATAACCGCTGAAGGCATCTAAGCGGGAAGCCGACCTCGAGATGAGCTCTCCCATCCCCTTGAGGGAGTAAGACCCCTGGAAGACCACCAGGTGATAGGCCGGATGTGTACACGCAGCAATGTGTTCAGCAGACCGGTACTAATGGTTCGAGGGCTTGACGGTATTTTTGATCTTCCGGACGCCTCAGGGTGTCTGTCGTGCGGCCGGCTGTGCGGTTTTCAAGGGCCCGGCGTGGGCCTGGTCTCGCCGCCTTTCGGTGGCGATAGCGAGGGGGATACACCTCTTCCCATTCCGAACAGAGAAGTTAAGCCCCTCAGCGCCGATGGTACTTGGACCTCGCGGTCCTGGGAGAGTAGGTCGCCGCCGGTTCTTCTCAAGGGCCGCCCCCACCGGGGCGGCCCTTTCTCGTGGGCGGATCGAGCTCTCCGGGCGCACGTCGAGCCGCTCACTAGACTCCTGCGCCGTCATGCCCCTTCCGCTCGCTGTCTCGACCCTGGGGATCGTCCTGATCGTCTTCGGGGTCGTCGTCCTGATCGCTTTGGTCCTCGGCCTCGCGGGCGCCCGCGCCCGCGACCGCAAGCTCGCGCCGCACTGGGAGGAGCACGTGGCCGCTGCCGACTCGGCACTCGAGCAGGCCCGTGCCGCGGACCGGGGCTGGCACCGCGAGGTGATGGAGCAGGCAGCGCGCGACGCGCTTCAGGAATCGCGGCCGGACTGGCCCTACCGCGATCTGCACCTCGTGCTGGTCGACGATCGGCCCGGGGTCGAGGAGGACCGCGCCCATTTCATGGCCGTCGCGGACGACCGCGAGGTTCGCGTGGTGCTGGGTCGCCAGAACGATCGCTGGGTCGCCGAGCAGGTCGATTAGCGCCCGTGCCAGGGGACGGCGCCGCCGCCGGCACAGCCGCCGCCCTGGTCACCGGCTTCGAGCCTGAGAACGACCTCGAGCGGAAGCTGTCCGAGGACCCCACCCTGCTGCGGGGGCTCGCTTGGGGCCAGCCTCGACGAGGCCATCCGGAGGGTTCGGTGGGGGCTCACGTGCGCGACCTGCTGGCCACCATCGAAACGTGGGGCGAGACCGGCAAGCGGCGGAGCGAGTTGCGCTTCCTGGCCCTGGTGCATGACTCCCTGAAGTTCCAGGTGTCGAACTGGCGGCCGAAGACGGGCGAGAACCATCACGCCACGCGCGCGCGGCGGTTCGCCGAGCGCTACACCGGCGACGAGCGTTTGCTGGCGGTCATCGAGCAGCACGACCGCCCCTACAACCTCTGGCGCCGGCGCCCGCGGCGCCGGACCCTCGACGAGCGCGAGATCGAGCGCCTGATCGACCGGGTGCCGGACCTGGACCTGTTCGTCCGCTTCCTCCGGCTGGACTGCTCCACCGAGGGCAAGAACCCGGAGCCGGTGCGCTGGTTCGAGCAAGAGCTGGAAAGCCGCGGCCTACGGCCCGCCGGCCCGGCCGAGGCGTGAGCCCGGGCTAGAGCCCGAAACAGAGCTGCTCGCGCGCCACAGCGGCGCCCGCGCGGGGCGGCCGGTGGGGAGCGGGGGGCTCCGCGCAGGGGGTGGCGGCGGCGAGCTTGCGGCAGTCGCCCGCCGGCGGCCGCCGGGCCGCGGGGGCCGCGACCGGCAGGTTGCCGGCCGGCCCTTCCGCGACGGTGCGGCGGTCCGCAGCGCGCGCGGCCCGAGGGCCGGCGCCTCCCAACTGCGGCGCGTGGCCAGGAGGCTCGGCGGGGGCACCCGCGGCCACCGGGGCGCCATGCGCGTCCAGGCGGTACTCGCCGAGGGTGGAGAACTCGACGATGAGGTCGAGCGCCGTGCCGAGCTGCTCTCTGAACCGGGGGAACATGCGTTCGAGAAGGTACGACAGGGTCCGGATGGAAGCCCGCAAATCCTGCAACTTCTCGTGCACGGCCCCTCATCGCCCGGCCGGGGACCGCCGTAAGCTCAGAGCATGTGCGCTCCCTTCCGGCACCGCATCCGGGTTCGCTACTCGGAATGCGACCAGCAGGGCGTGGTTTTCTATCCGCACTACCTGGCCTGGTTCGACATCGCCATGACCGAGCTCTTCCGGGCGGGGGGCCATCCCTACGGGGACATGACGTCGGCCGGGGTGGACATGGTGGTGGCCGAGGCGGGCCTGCGCTATCGCGGCTCCGCCCGCTTCGACGACGAGGTCGAGCTCACCGCCTCCCTGCAGCGCCTGGGCTCCACCTCGATGACCACGTCGCTGGGCGTCGAGCGAGTGGAGGACGGCGCGCTCCTGGCCGAAGGCGAGCTGCGACACGTGTTCGTCGAGCTGGCCACCATGCGGAAGACCCCGATCCCGGAGCGGCTGCGGCGAGCGCTGGAGCCATTCCTTGCAGACCCCGCCCCGGTCGAGCGATGATCCACCTCCGCATCGTCGCCCCGCAAGAGGCCGCGCACCACGCCCTCGACCTGCTGTGCGCGTCGCCCTCGGTGTTCAACGTGGTGCACCTCCACGACGCCGCCCGCAAGCCCCGGGGCGACGTGATCCTCTGCGACGTCGCCCGCGAGGAAGCCAGCGTGATCATCAGCGACCTGAAGGAGCTCGAGATCCCGCGGACGGGCTCGATCGCCGTCGAGCACATCGACACCTCGATCTCGGACGCGGCGGTGGCGGCCGAGAAGTCCGCGCCCGGGCTGCCCTCGGATGCGGTCATCTGGGAGGAGGTGGAGGCTCGCACCTCGGAGGACACCGAGCTCTCCTTCAGCTTTGTGATGTTCATGGTCGCCGCGATGCAGATCGCGGTGGTCGGGATCGTGCTCGACTCGCCGATCCTGATCGTGGGCGCCATGGTGGTGGGACCCGAGTTCGGCCCCTTGGCGGCCATCAGCGTGGCGCTCGTGCAGAAGCGGCCCATGCTCGCCCGCCGCTCCCTGCGGGCGCTCGCCGTGGGCTTCCCGGTGGGAACGCTTCTCGCGTTCGCCACCACCGCGGTCTTGCGCGCCATCGAGGTGGATGCGTTCGTCGACTACGAGAAGACGACCCATCCCTTCACCGACTTCATCTCGAACCCGGACGCGCTCAGCCTGTTCGTGGCCATGGTGGCCGGGGGCGCGGGGGTGCTGTCGCTCACATCGGCCAAGTCGGGGGCCCTCGTGGGGGTGCTGGTCTCGGTGACCACCATTCCCGCCGCCTCCAACATCGGCCTGGCCGCCGCCTACGGCGACTGGGACGGGGCCGGCGGGGCCGCCGCCCAGCTCGGCATCAACCTGAGCGGGATCGTGGCGGCCGGCGTCGTCACGCTGTTCGTGCAGCGCCGCTACTACGTCGCCCGTCGCCGCAAGCACCTGAGCGATCCGGCCAGGGAGGCGGCCGGCCTCCCAATGGGCCACAGCGCGCGAGCCGAGCACAAGACCCGTGGCGGCGACAAGGCGGACGAGCCGGCGGGCACGCGGCCGATGAGCGGCGGCTAGCTCCCCTAGAGCGAGGACCAGATGTCGATCTTGGTGCGCACGCGGCCGATGACCTCGGCGGTGAACTCGCTCGACGCCGCGTGGCCGCCCAGATCCGGTGTGCGCACCCCGGTGGCGGTGGCCTCCAGCGCGCCCTCGTAGATCGCCCGGGAGGCCGTCTCGCAGCCCTCGTGGCCCAGGCTCCCCGCGTAATGCAGCAGCGCCGCCGCGGCCAGGATCATGGCCATCGGGTTGGCGATGTCCTTGCCCTGCAGCGCGGGCGCCGTGCCGTGGGGGGCCTCGGCCATCACCGCCGAGGGCTCGTACTCGTCGTCGAAGGCGAGCAGCACCGACTCGGCGCCCGCGATCGAGCCGAACATGGGCATCACCAGGTCGGAGAGGCAGTCGCCGTCCCGGTTGAGCGCGGGGATGACCAGCGGCGCGTCCGCGGCGCCCGAGATCAGGCCGGCGTAGGTCGCGTCGATCAGCACCGGGCTGTAGGGGACCTCCGGGTGGCGCTCGGAGGCGGCGTCGAGCTCCTCCTTGAGCATCCCCTCGTAGATCGGGCTCACGGTCCACTTCGGTCCCCCGTACACGCGGCCGTGGATGCGGTCGGCCGTGCGGAAGCTGTACTCGGACACCGCCCGGCAGACGCTGCGCGAGATCCGCTCCGTGCGGAAGGCGATCTCGTCGCCGTTCTGCGTCTCGCGCCACTGCTCGGCCCCGTAGGCGTCTCCGACGGCCATTCGCACCACCGCGATCGGGTAGTGCACGCCCGCGATCGGCGTGACTCCCGGGATGCGGCGGCCCGTGCGGATGATGACCTTGCCGTCGATCGCCTCGCGCAGCAGCCGGTTGGGGCTGCCCACGTCGTCCGGGCCCTCGGGGGTGACGGTCGCGGCCTTGAGGCCGAACTTCGCCTCGCGAAGCGCCGCGGCGGCGCTGTCCACCACCTCGTTCTGCGTCCGGCGGCGGTTGTGGAGCGAGAGGTCGTAGTGCTCGAGCTCGACCGGCACGCGGGTCACGGCGGGGTCCAGCACGCGCAGGGACTGCTCGAGCAGCTCCTGGCCGGTCTCGTCGCCCTCGAGGACGATTATGCGTAGCGTCTCGCCCTCAGCCATGGCAGCGCAATCTACAGCGCGATGCAGCTGGTGCGACCGCCCGGTCGAGGCGCATGACGGCTGGCGCGCCGAGGAGATCCCCGGCGAGCGGCGGGCCGCGTTCTGCCGGCTGGAGCACGTGGTGCCGTGGGAGCTTCAGGGTGCACACTGGGAGGCCGGCGTGATAGAGCGGCCCTCTGGGCTGGAGGACCCGATCGACCGCTGCGCCCGCTGCGACGCCGAGCTCGGCGAGGTGCGGGTGCTGCTGATTCGCCATAGGGGTGAGCACCGCATCCCGGACGCCTTCTGCTCGGCGGGGCACATGGCCGAGTGGGCGAAGTCAGGAGGACGCTGGGGCTAACCCGAGCTCGTCGGCGCGCTCCTCCATCGCCGCAATGAGGAAGGCCACGTGCTCGTCGAAGTCGACGCCCAGCTCCTCGGCGCCGGCCCGGACCTCCTCGCGGTTGACCCCGGCGGCGAAGCTGGGCTGCTTCAGCTTCTTCTTGACCGACTTGGGCGTCATCCCCACCACGCCGGTGGGGCGGACCAGCGCGCAGGCGGCGATGAAGCCCGACAGCTCATCGACCGCGTACAGCGTCTTGGCCATGCGCGTCTCCCGCGGGACGCCCAGGAAGGTGGCGTGGCCTGCCACCGCGTCGATCAGCTCCTGGGGGTACCCCCGCTCCTCGAACAGCTCGAGCGCCATTCGCGGGTGGCCGGTCTCGAGGTCGGGGTAGCGCTCGTAGTCGAGGTCGTGCAGGAGGCCGGTGACCGCGTACAGCTCCTCGTCCTCGTCGAAGCGGCGAGCGTAGGCCCGCATGCCGGTCTCCACCCCGAGGAGATGCTTACGGAGTGATTCGCTCTGCACCCATTCCTCGACGAGCGTCCATGCTGCCTCGCGGGAGGGCGCGGGCTGGCCCGCGCCGGACCGAGGTTCTTCTCGGGAGGGCGCCATCGTCGGCAGGGTATCCGCCCGCCGACCCGAATTTCGCTCCTGATGGCCTTCGATACGCTGTCGGAGCCGCTCGACCCCGGCCCCGGGACCCATCCGCGTATGGAGAAGTTCATTATCGAGGGCGGGACCCCCCTCTCGGGGACCGTGGTTCCCGCCGGCAACAAGAACGCCGCTCTGCCCGCGCTCGCCGCGTCGTTGCTAACCCGCGAGCCGGTGGTGCTGCGCAACATCCCGCGCATCCGCGACGTGCAGGCGATGGTCGAGCTGCTGGTGCGGCTGGGAGCCGAGGCCGACTGGCGTGACGAGAACACGCTGGAGATCAGCACACAGAACGTGAACCACACCGCGGTGGACCCGGACTGGTCCGAGCGCATCCGGGCCTCGTTCCTGCTCGCCGGCCCGCTGCTGGCCCGTTTCGGCAAGGCCGACATGCCGCCCCCGGGCGGGGACGTGATCGGCCGCCGCCGGCTCGACCCGCACCTCGACGCCTTCCGGGCACTCGGCGCCGACGTGCGCGTGCAGGGTTGGTACCACCTGAGCGCGCCCGACGGTCTGCATGCGTGCGACTTCTTCATGGACGAGCCATCGGTGATGGCCACCGAGAACGCGCTGATGGCAGCGGCGCTCACGCCCGGCTCGACCGTAATCCACAACGCCGCGGGCGAGCCGCACGTGCAGGATCTGGCCCGGCTGCTCATGCAGATGGGGGCTCGCATCGAGGGGGTGGGCTCCAACCTGATGATCGTGCACGGTCAGGAGGAGCTCGGCGGCGCCGACTACGCGATCGGCCCCGACTACATCGAGATCGGCAGCTTCATCGCGCTGGCGGCCTGCACCGGCGGCGAGCTTCGCATCCGCGACTGCGTCCCGGCCGACCTGCGCATGACCCGCCTGGCGTTCGAGCGGCTCGGATGCCAGATCGATTGCGACGGCACCGACGTGATCGTGCCTGCCGGACAGTCGCTGCGGGTCAAGAGCGACGAGGGCGACGCGGTCTCCAAGATCGAGGACGGGCCCTGGCCGGCCTTCCCGGCCGACCTCACCAGCATCGCCCTGGCCATGGCCACCCAGGCCGAGGGCCTCATCCTGATCCACGAGAAGATGTTCGAGAACCGGCTGTTCTTCGTCGACAAGCTGGTCTCGATGGGCGCTCGGGTGATCGTCTGCGACCCGCATCGCGCGGTCGTGAGCGGCCCGAGCCGGCTTCACGGTGAGCGCATGGAGAGCCCCGACATCCGCGCCGGCATGGCGCTGCTCATCGCGGCGCTGTGCGCCGAGGGCACCTCGGAGATCGGGAACATCCGGCAGATCGATCGCGGCTACGAGCGCATCGACGAGCGCCTGCGGTTGCTCGGGGCGCGCATCGAGCGGGTTGCGTCCGAGCGCATTCCGGCCTAGCTCGGGGCGGAGGCCGGCATGACGGGAAGCGATCGCTCCGGCGCGGGCCAGCCCGCGCCCTCCGCAGCGCCGATCGCTCCGGCGCGACGCCGATTCCTCCGGGCACTCGCGACGTGCTGCCCGACGAGATGCGCGAGCTGCGCGCGATCTGCGACCGAATGGGCGGCCGCTTCGAGAGCGCGGGCTACGGCGAGATCCACACGCCGGCGCTCGAGTACGAGGAGGTGCTGAGGCGCGGCGAGGAGCACGCCGCCGGGGCGCGCTACCGGACCTTCGACGAGCGCGGCGACGTGCTGGCGCTGCGGTCGGACATGACGATCCCCATCGCCCGGGTGGTGGCCACGCGCTACGGCGACGTCGAGCCGCCGCTGCGCTTCTCCTATTTCGCCCGCGCCTGGCGCGCGGTGGACCGAGGGGTGGGGGAGCCGCGCGAGTTCCTCCAGGGAGGGATCGAGCTGATCGGCGTGCCGGCGCCGGAGGCGGAGGCCGAGGTGGTGGCACTCACGGTGGCGGCGCTGGAGGACGCCGGCCTGCGGCGCCACCGCTTGGGCTTGGGGGACGCCGCGCTCTACGGCGGCCTGCTGCGGTCGTTGGAGGTGCCCGAGGAGCGCCACCGCCCGCTGCTGGAGGCGCTCTCGCGCCGGGATCTGGTGGCGCTGGAGATGGCGGTCGAGGCCCTCGGCCTCGGGCCGAGCGAGCGCCGCCTCCTCACGCGGCTGCCCCAGCTTCGCGGCGGCCCCGAGGTGCTCGAGCGGGCCGACGCCCTGCCGGCCGGGACCCTCGACGGCCTCAAGGCCCTCTACGGCCTGCTGGAGCGGCGGGGCGTGGCCGGGCGCGTGATCTTCGACCTCGGGCTCGTGCGCGAGCTGGGCTACTACACGGGGGCGGTGTTCGAGGTCTACGACCCGGCGGTGGGCTTCACCCTCGGGGGCGGCGGGCGCTACGACGAGCTGCTGAGCCGCTTCGGGCGCGACCTGCCGGCCTGCGGCCTGGCCCTCGACGTGCAGCGGGTGCATCTCGCCCAGGCCGCCGAGGAGGCGCTGGCGTGAGCGAGCGCCTGACCATCGCCGTGCCGCGCGGCGCGCTCTTCGAGGGCACCCTGGACCTGCTGGACGGCATCGGGGTCGACACCGGCGAGGTGCGCGCCAACGAGCGCAAGCTGCTGTTCGCCGAGGCGGGCATCGTGACGATGCGCCCCAGCGACGTGCCCACCTACGTCGAGCATGGCTCGGCCGACATCGGCATCACCGGCAAGGATGTGCTGCTGGAGCAGTCCCAGCGCAAGGTTTACGAGCTGCTCGACCTGGGCTACGGGCGCTGCCGGATGGTGGTGGCCTCGCGCGAGGGCGGCGACCCGATCACGGACGCCCTGCGGCGCCTGGGGCGCGTCCGCATCGCCACCAAGTATCCCCGCGTGGCGGCCGCCCACTTCGCCGAGAGTGGGCGCCAGGCCGAGATCGTGGAGGTCAAGGGCTCGGTGGAGCTGGCCCCCCTGACCGGCCTCGTGGACGGGATCGTCGACCTCACCGCCACCGGCCGCACGTTGACCGAGAACCACCTGCGGGTGGTGGAGGAGATCGGCGTGTGCACGGCCCGCCTGATCGCCAACCCGGTCGCCCACAAGCTGAAGGCCGAGCAGGTGGACGCCCTGATCTCGAGCATCCGCTCGTGAGGGTCCGGCGCACAACGGGTGCCTGGCGGCGACCCTCCCCGCCCCCGGCGGTGACCGAGCAGGTGGCCGAGATCATCGCCGAGGTCCGAGCCGGAGGCGACGAGGCCGTGCTGGCCCTGACCGAGCGCTTCGACCGCGCGGAGCTCGCCCCGAGCGAGCTGCGGGTCGACGCGCGGGAGCTCGAGGCCGCCGTGGGCGTCCCCGCTCCGGACGTGATCGCCGGCCTGCGCACGGCCATCGCCAACGTGCGCGCCGTGGTCGAGGCCCAGCTCACCGAGCCCGTGAGGGTGGAGCTCGAGGCGGGCCAGCGGATCGAGGTGGCCGAGCTGCCGGTGCGCCGCGCGGGCATCTACGTCCCGGGTGGCCGCGCGCCCTACCCCTCGACGGTCGTGATGTGCGCGGCGACCGCTCGCGCCGCCGGTGTGCCTGAGATCGCGGTGTGCGCACCGCCGGGCCCCGAGGGCCGGGCCCACCCGGTGATCCTCGCCGCCTGCGTGCTCTGCGGCGTGACCGAGGTGTACCGGATGGGCGGCGCCCAGGCGGTGGCCGCGCTGGCCCACGGCACGGAGGCGGTGGCGCCGGTGGACGTGATCGTGGGCCCCGGCAACGCCTATGTCCAGGAGGCCAAGCGTCAGGTGGTGGGCACCGTGGGCATCGACGGCATCGCCGGGCCCAGCGAGCTGGCGGTGGTGGCCACTCCCGGGGCCGACCCCGAGCTGGTGGCGCTCGACCTGCTGGCCCAGGCCGAGCACGGCGAGGACAGCCCGCTGTGGCTGATCTCGCCCGACGGCGGGCTGCTGGACGCCGTTATCGGGGCGATCGAGCGACTGTCACCCGAGCGGCCGAGCGCCGCGGACGCCGAGCTGGAGGCGATCACGGTCGGTGACGCCGCCCGCGCGGTCGAGTTGGCCGAGGAGATCGCTCCCGAGCACCTCGAGCTGATGGGGGAGGAGGCCGAGGCGCTGGCCGGCAGGGTCCGCCGCGCGGGCTGCCTGTTCGTGGGCCCGGGCGCGGGCACCGCCTTCGGCGACTACGTGGCGGGCACCAACCACGTGCTGCCCACCGGCGGCGCGGCCCGCTTTCAGAGCGCACTGTCGGCCTCCACCTTCCGCCGCCGCATGGCTCGCGTATCCTTGCCCGGCGAGGCCCCCGGGCGCCTCGCCCCCGCCGGCGCCGCCCTGGCCCGGGCCGAGGGCTTCCCCGTGCACGCAGAGTCGATGGAGCGCCGCGCGTGAGCCGCACCGCACAGATCAACCGCGTCACCGGCGAGACCGATGTCCAGCTCAGGCTCGACCTCGACGGCGAGGGCGGGGGAGAGCGTGAGACCGGCGTGGGCTTCTTCGACCACCTGCTCGACGCCCTGGCCCGCCATGGCGGGCTGGACCTCGACGTCCGCGTGGCGGGCGACCTGGAGACCGGCCCGCATCACACGGTGGAGGACACGGGGCTCGCGCTCGGCCAGGCCCTGGACGAGGCCCTGGGCGACCGCGCGGGGATCCGCCGCTTCGGGGCCGCCGTGGTCCCGATGGACGAGGCCCGGGCCGCGTGCGCGCTCGACCTCTCCGGGCGGCCCTTCCTGGTCTTCGACGCCGGCTTCACCGCCGAGCGCGTCGGCGATTTCGACACCGACCTCGCGGAGGAGTTCCTGCGCGCCGTGAGCTCCACGGCGAAGCTCACCCTGCACGTGCGCCTCGAGGCAGGGCACAACCCGCACCACATGGTCGAGGTCGTGTTCAAGGCCTTCGCCCGGGCGCTTCGGGAGGCCGTGGAGATCGACCCCCGGGTGCAGGGCGTGCCCTCGACCAAGGGGCTGTTGTGACCGCCAGGCCCCGGCTGGCCATCCTCTCCTACGGCATGGGCAACGTGCGCTCGGTGGCCAAGGCGCTGGAGCACGTGGGCGCCGCGGCCGAGCTGACCAGCGACCACGCCCGGGTCCGCGAGGCCGACGGCGTGGTGCTTCCCGGCGTGGGCGCCATGCCCAAGGCGATGGACCAGGTGCGGCGCCTCGACCTCGACCTGCTGCTGCGCGAGCGGGTGGAGGCCGGCGTCCCCCTGATCGGCGTCTGCATGGGCATGCAGCTCCTGTTCGAGTCCACCACCGAGCTGGGCGGCGCCGAGGGCATCGGCCTGCTCGCCGGCGGGGTGGAGCAGCTGGAGGCGCCGGGGCTCAAGGTGCCGCACATCGGCTGGAACCCGGTGGCCTGGCGCCGCGACTCTCCGCTCAACTCCGAGCTGCCGGACCCATGTGCCTTCTACCACGCGAACTCGTTCGCCCCCCGGCCGGCGGACGACGAGGACGTGCTGGGCACGGTCGAGTACGGAGGCCGGTTCGTGAGCGCGGTGGCCCACGGCCGCGTGTACGGGGTCCAGTTCCACCCCGAGAAGTCCGGGCCGCACGGCCTCGCGCTGCTGCGCAACTTCGTGCGCGCCTGCGTGCCCCTGGCCGCATGATCCTCCTGCCCGCGGTGGACATCCGCGCCGGGAAGGCCGTGCGCCTGCGCCAGGGGCGCTTCGACGACGAGACCGTGTACGCCGACGACCCGCTGGCGGCGGCACGCTCGTTCGTGGAGGCGGGGGCGCGCTTTCTCCACGTGGTCGATCTGGACGGCGCCCGAGAGGGCCGGCCGGCCAACCTGCATCACCTGGAGAAGATCCGCGACGGCCTCGACGTGCCCGTGCAGTACGGCGGCGGCCTGCGCTCGCTCGGGTCGATACGGGATGCGCTCGGCGCCGGTGCCGACCGGGTGGTGGTGGGCACCGCCGCCTACACCGACCCCGACCTGCTCGACGAGGCCCTGGCCACCTTCGGCGGCCGCATCCTGGTGGCGGTCGACGTGCGCGGAGGCCAGGTGTCGGTGGCCGGCTGGACGCGCGAGACCCAGATGCGGGGCGAGGACGTGATCCAGCGCCTCCAGCAGCGAGGTGCGAGCCGCTTCGTGTACACCAACGTGGACCGCGACGGGATGCTCGACGGCCCCGACCTCGACGAGGTGGGACGGGTGGCGGACGCGGTCCGGGGCCGCTTCCTCTACTCCGGCGGGATCGGCTCGCTGGACGACCTGCAGCGGCTGCGATCGCTGCGGCTGCTCAACCTGGCCGGCGTGATCTCCGGCAAGGCGCTCTACGAGGGGCGCTTCGGGGTGCGCGAGGGACAGCAGGCGTTGGAGGAGCGGGGCTGATGCTGCTGCGTCGCGTGATCCCCTGCCTGGACGTGGACAAAGGCCGCGTGGTCAAGGGAGTCGAGTTCGTGAACCTGCGCGACGCGGGCGACCCGGTCGAGCTCGCGGTGCGCTACCAGGACGAGGGAGCCGACGAGATCGTCTTCCTGGACATCACCGCCTCGCACGAGAAGCGGGAGACGGTCGCGCAGCTCGCCCGGCGCTGCGCGGACGACGTGTTCATCCCCTTCACGATCGGGGGCGGGGTGCGCTCGGTGGCCGACGCCCAGGCGGTGCTGGACGCGGGCGCCGACAAGGTCTCGGTCAACTCGGCCGCCGTTGCCCGCCCGGAGCTGGTGTCCGAGCTGGCCGAGGTGTTCGGGGCGCAGTGCGTGGTGCTGGCCATCGACGCCCGGCGGGAGCAGGACATGGCCGGCTACGGGGTCTACGTCAACGGCGGCCGCACACCGGTGGGCCGCGACGCCGTGCGCTGGGCCGTCGAGGGCACCGAGCGCGGCGCGGGGGAGATACTGCTCACCAGCATGGACCGTGACGGCACCGAGGACGGCTACGAGCTGGAGCTGACCCGCGCGGTGGCCGATTCCGTGGACGTGCCGGTGATCGCCTCCGGCGGTGCCGGCACCCTGGAGCACCTGGTCGACGCCGTGGACCGCGGCGGCGCCGACGCCGTGCTGTGCGCCTCGATCTTCCACTACGGCCATTACCGCGTGCGCGAGGCCAAGGAGCGGATGCGGGCGGCCGGGATACCGGTCCGGCTGTGAGGCCCCAGCCGGACGCGGGCCTGCGCGAGCGGGTGCGCCGCCTGCGCGGCATGGAGCGGCTGCTCGGCGCCCTCGAGGGGCTGCCCCCGGTCTACCTGGTGGGCGGCGCGGTGCGCGACCTCCTGCGGGGGGCCGAGGCCGTGGACCTCGACCTGGCCATCGAGGGCGACGCCCGCTCAGCGGCCCGCGCGCTGGCCGAGCGGCTGGACGGGCAGACCCGCGAGCACGAGCGCTTCGGCACCGCCAGCGTGCGGGCGCCCGGCGTGGGCCTGGACCTGGCCACCACCCGGCGCGAGACCTACGAGGAGCCCGGGGCGCTGCCGCTGGTCGAGGGCGCGCCGCTCGAGGACGACCTGCGCCGCCGCGATTTCGCGCTGAACGCCATGGCCGTGGCCCTGAGCGGCGACGACCTGGGCCACCTGTACGACCCCTGCGGCGGCCTCCGGGACCTCCAGCGCCGGGTGGTGCGCATCCTGCACGAGCACAGCTTCCTCGACGACCCCACGCGCCTGTTGCGGGCGGTCCGCTACGAGGTGCGGCTGGGCTTCGCCCTCGACGAGGACAGCGAGCGGGCGGCGCGCCGGGCGGTGGCCGAGGATGCCCTGTCCACCGTCTCGGGCGGGCGCATCCGCGACGAGCTGATGGATCTGCTGGCCGAGCCCGACGCACCGCGGGGCGTCGAGCGGATGGCCGACCTCGGGATCGCCGCCGCGCTGCATCCCGCGCTCGATCCCGATCCCGAGCTGGTGGCCTCGGCCGCGCTGGGCGCCGCGGCGATCGGCTCCGACCGCGCCCTCGCGGCGCTGGCCGCTTTGTGCGCCGGCGCGCCGGAGGAGCTGGACCTCTGGCTGGCCGATCTGCACCTGGAGGCGCGCGACCGGGACGCGGTGAGCCGTGCGGCGCGGGTGGCGCCCCGGGTGGCGCGTGAGCTTCGCGCGCGCGACCACACGCCCTCCGAGCTGCGCGCGCTGCTGGCCGCCGAGCCGCCCGAGACGCTGGCCCTCGCCCTGGCCTTCCAGGCCCCGTCGGAGCCCGTGCTGCGCTGGGTCACCGAGCTGCGCGGGGTCCGGCTCGAGATCACCGGCTCCGACCTGTTGGCCGCGGGGGTGCCCGAGGGGCCCGCCGTGGGCCGGGGCCTGGAGGAGGCTCTGCGGCGAAAGCTGGACGGGCTGGTCGCCGGCCGGCACGACGAGCTGGAGGCGGCGCTGGAGGCCGCACGCCGATGAGCGAGGCCGGTTTCCAGCTCGAACTGCCCGGGGCCCGCGCCTTCTTCACCACCCGTCGTGGAGGGGTCAGCGAGGGCCCCTACGAGTCGCTCAACCTCGGCATCCTCACCGACGATGAGCCCGAGCGGGTGGGCGAGAACCGGCTGCGGGCCGCCGCGGCCGCACAGGTCGATCCCACCCGGGTGGCCATGGGCTGGCAGGTGCACGGCGCCGACCTGCGCGAGTGGACGGCCCCACCCGCCGAGCGGGCCTATGCGGAGCCCGGGGGCAAGGACCTGCCCCGGGTGGACGGCCATCTCACGGCCGAGCCCGACCTGGCGCTGCTGGTCCTGGTGGCCGACTGCTACCCGGTGGCGCTCTCCGACGGGTCCAGCGCCGCGATGCTCCACTGCGGCTGGAGACCGCTGGCCGGCGGCCTGCTGGAGCGCGCGCTGGAGCGCCTCGAGGGGCGGGTGTCGGCCGCGGTGGGCCCGGGGATCGGCGGCTGCTGCTACGAGGTGGGGCCCGAGGTGCTGGAGGCGTTCTCGGGGCTGGACGGGGTAGCGGACGGGCGCATGCTCGACCTGCGCGCGGTGATCGCCCGCAAGCTCGAGGCCGCCGGCGTTTCCGACGTGCAGCATCTCGACCACTGCACGAGCTGTCGCCCGGACCTGTACTTCTCCCACCGCCGCGACAGCGGCCTCACGGGCCGCCAGGCCGGCATGGTGGTGCTCGATGGACGCTGAGCGGGTCCGGGCCAACCTGGAGGCGGTGCGAGAGCGCATCGGCGACGACGTCGAAATCTGTGCAGCCATCAAGTACGTGGAGGCTGAAGACCTGCCCGCGCTGGCCGAGGCGGGCATCGAGCTGGTGGGTGAGAACCGGGCGCAGGAGCTGCTGAAAAAGCAGGAGGACCACCGCGAGCTGTTTTCCTGGGACTTCATCGGCGCGCTTCAGAGCCGCAAGCTGCGCGACATCTCTCCCAACGTGCGGCTGATCCACTCGATCGCCTCGGAGTCCGCGCTGCGGCGGCTGGAGCAGAACCCCGCGCCCGAGGTGCTGATTCAGGTCAACGTCGCCGGGGAGGAGTCCAAGGAAGGCATCGCGCCGGCGGAGATCGGCTCCTACCTCGAGCGCTGCCCCGTGCCCGTCACCGGGCTGATGACCATGCCGCCCTTCGCCGAGCGACCCGAGCAGAGCCGGCCCTATTTCGCCCGCCTGGCCGAGCTGGCCGCCGAGCACGGCCTCGAGCGGCTGTCCATGGGCACGACGCAGGACTTCGAGGTGGCCGTGCAGGAGGGCGCCACCATCGTGCGCCTGGGCAGCGTGCTCTACGAGTAACCGGAGCCCTCGAGGAAGCCACGGATCACCCCGGACAGGCGTGCGCCCTGCCAGGCCAGCGGCGACTGGTCCTTGTCCTCGACCACCAGCTCGGCGTTCGGCAGGCGAGCGGCGTACTCCTGGGCCACGGCCAGCGGATGCAGCTCGTCGGCCTCGTCGCGGGAGCCCACGATCAGCACCGGCAGGTCGAGCGCTCTCAGGGGGGCCAGGCCCTTGAAGGCGACCGAGCGGGGCACCTGGCGCAGCGCCTGGGCCACCGCCTCGGGGTGGCGGTGGCGCTCCATGCGCTGGCGGGTGGCCTCGCGGGCGATCTCGCGCCAGCGCTCGGGGATCCCCTCCGGCTGGGCCGCCTCCACGAACGCGTCCACGCCCCCGTCCTCCAGCGCGGTGGCCAGCCGGTCCCAGATCTCGGCCTCCACGTCGCCGGTGCGGGCGTAGCCGGTGTAGGCGGGGATGATCTGCACCAGGGCGGGCACCCGCTCGGGGTGCTCCAGGGCGAAGGCCATCGCGGTGGCGGCCCCCATCGAACTGCCCACCAGCACGGCGCGCTCGAGCTCGGCGTGCGCGAGCACCGCCTCCAGGTCGGCCACCAGGTCGGAGTACTCGTAGCGGGGCGCCGGATCCGACTCGCCGTGGCCGCGGGCGTCGTAGGCGATCAGCCGGTATCCGGCGCGAATCAGATGCCGCGAGCCCTGCACGACGTTGCGCCGGGTGGCCGACAGGCCGTGCAGCAGCACTACCGGCGGGCCGTCGCCGGCCGCCTCCCCGGCGAGGCTGAAGCTTCTGGCCCCCGGGACCTGCCGGAGGACCTCGAACTGCCGGGCATCCACCCCCTTACACTGTCACAAGGAGTTTCCCGCTTACGGGCGAACCTTCTGGCGATGGCGCTCCGCGACACATGGCACCGCACCCTCGTGTACTTCGGCTTGGCCGAGGAGGAGGACCCTCGCTACGAGGCCGTCCCCGAGCCTGAGCCCGAGAGCGAGATGGAGGACCGCTACCGCGAGCGCCCGAACGTGCGCCGCCTCCAGCGGCGCCGCCGCGACGACATCGACGACATCTTCGCCGACGAGTCCCGCGGCTCGGCGCGTGAGACCCGGCCGCTGCGCCCGGTGGGGGGCAACGGCCGCGGCGGGGGCCCAGGGGGCGACATCCAGGTCCACCTCGTGGTGCCTCGCAACTTCAACGACGCCCAGCAGATCGCCGACCAGTTCAAGAACTCGCTCCCGGTGATCCTGAACCTGCAGAGCACCGACACCGACCTGAGCAAGCGGCTGATCGATTTCGCCTCCGGGCTCACCTACGCCCTGGACGGGGGCATGCAGCGCATCGCCGACAAGGTCTTCCTGCTCACCCCGCGCAACGTCGAGGTCTCGGCGGAGGAGCGGGCCCGCCTGATCGAGAAGGGCTTCTTCAACCAGTCCTGAGGACTACCGGCGAGGCAGCCGCACCGCCTCTCCGTCGAGGTCGTCCTCGTCGTAGTCGACGCCCATCGTCTCCAGGACCGTCGGCAGCACGTCGACCAGGCGCATGGCCCGGTAGGAATCCCGTGAGCCCACTCCTGGCCCGGAGAAGATCATCGGGATGTTCTGGACCAGCCGGTTGTGGCCGCCGTGATCGCCCTTGGTGCCGTAGGTCACGTCGGTCTCGAGGAGTGCTACGACGTCCGGCCCGTAGGGGGCGGCCATCGTGTCGACGAGCTCCTCGCCGTGCCGCAGGAACCACAGGCGCTCGCCGAGCCGCATGCGGTTGGTGCCGTGCAGCCGGTAGTCGTTCTCGGCGCGGTTCAGGCGGAAGCTTGCGATCACGCCGGGCAGGTCGAGGATCGCTTCCGCGGCCTCCCGCTTGCGCGCGCCGGAGTTGTCCTCGAGCCACGCTGCCACGTGCCCATCCTGGTAGGAGAAGCGGAGGTTCGTGGCTCCCCCGGCGGAAGTGAGAGCGTCCCTGAAGGCCGCGATCGAGGGGCTCGGGTCGAGGTAGGTCTCGTCGGCGTCCTGGCCGTAGTACCAGTTGCAGTCCGAGCGCAGTCCGCTCGAGCCGTTCACGGCGTCGCAGCGGATCCCGCCGGACGTGACCGGCCCGTCCAAACGGCCGAGGAAGGGGTCGCCGGTCTGTGCGGCGTGGTCGGCCGTGATCACGATCAGGGTGTCGTCGAGCAGCCCCTTGTCCCTCAGCGCGTCCACGATCCTGCCGACCTGCGCGTCGGCGTTCTTCGCGGCGAAGGGGAGGTGGCTTATCTGTTGGTCGGAGCCGGGCGGGCCGGTCACGTCGTCCTCGGGGCCCCACATGTGGCCCATCTTGTCGATCGCCCCGAGGCTCACCAGCATCCCGCGCCAGTCCGAATCGGCCTCGATCACCCGGATCGCGGCGTCGGCCGACCAGTTGTCGCCGCCCACGTGCAGGTCGTCGCGGCCGGGCACGAAGCGGTCCCCCTCCAGCGGATAGATGGCCCCGGGGAGAATGCCACCGGTGCCGTACGCCCCGGCGCCCTGCCAGGTGGACCAGCGGCTGCAGGGCAAGGTCAGACCGAGGTACGCGGGGGCCGGGTTGCCGCTCACAAACTCGGGCTGGCGCCAGCTCGAGGTCGCGTAGCTCGGGTCGCACACCTCCGGGCTCGAGCTGCCACGGATCTGGAAGATGATGTCCTCCGGGTCCGTTTGGGTTCCGTCGGCGGCCGAACTGGTCGCGCCCGCCGGGCAGACCGCGGTTCGCTTCTGGGCGATCGAGACGAACTTCGAGCTCGAGCCGAAGCGGTCGTCGAGGTAGTCGGGCAGCTTCCGGTAGCCGCCGTGCTCGACCAGCGCCTTGAACTGGTCGCAGGACATGCTCGAGGTCACGTAGTAGTCGCCCGAGGCCCCCAGCACGCCATCCACGTCGCGGTGGACCTCGTTCGACCAGCCCATGTTCTTCGGGAACTGTCCGCTCGTGATCACGCTGTGGCTGATCACGGTCTCGGCCGCCATGTGCCCCACGAGTGCTCGGGGGAAGCTGACGCCCCTGCGCATGCAGCGCCTGGACGTTCTTCATCCCGTAGCGCTCGATGGTGTCGGGCCGCGCCTGGTCCAGCATGAGGATCAGTACCCGCGACGGCCGCTCGGAGCCGCCCGCCTGCACGGCGGGCGCCGCGAGCAGCGCCCCCACCAGGATCGAGCCGAACAACGCCAGAATGACCCTTCGCCGCCTCATCGGACGCCTCCTCGTCGGGGTGCCGAGTGCTGGTCTACCGCAGACCGCAAGGCGGGTCAACCTCGGGCCGCCTTGACCCGGCGGGCCCCAGGGGCTATAGCTGGGCAGCCCATTCCGGACAGGAGGTCTGCGGATGACCGATGTCTTCGAGGTGCTCGAGCGAGGCATGGCGGGACCGATGGAGCGTCGCCGCTTTATCCAGTTCACGGGGGCGCTGGCCGGCGCGGCCGCGTTCTGCCAAGTGAGAGGCGACCTGGCGCAGGCGGCGTCGCCGTTGTCGGGCTACCCGTTCACCCTGGGCGTGGCCTCGGGTGATCCGGCGCCCCGGGGCGCGGTGTTGTGGACCCGGCTCGCCCCCGATCCCCTCGTGCCCGACGGCGGCATGCCCGCGCGGCGGCTGCCGGTGGCCTGGCGGGTGGCGAAGGACCCGGGCATGCGCCGGGTGGTGGGCCGGGGGGTGGCCCTCGCGGTGCCCGAGCTCGCGCACTCGGTCCACATCGAGGTCGGGGGCCTCGATCCCCGGCGCGAGTACTTCTTCCAGTTCAGGTACCGCGACGCGCTCAGCCCCGTGGGCCGCACGATCACGGCCCCGGCGCGCTGGGACCACGTCCGCGCGCTTGCCTTCGCCTTCGCCTCCTGCCAGCGCTGGGACGAGGGCTACTACTCGGCCTACCGGCGCCTGGCCGAGGAGGACATCGAGTTCGTCGTCCACCTGGGCGACTACCTCTACGAGTACGGGATCCCGGCGAACGGCGGCTTCCGCGCCGTGCCGGTGCCGGCCCAGTTCCGGCCGAATTGCGAGACCCTCGAGCGCTACCGCCTCCAATACGGGCTCTACAAGAGCGACCCGGACCTCAGGCGCGCCCACCAGAAGTTCCCCTGGATCATCGCGTGGGACGACCACGAGGTGGAGAACGACTACGCGGGGCTCGCCCCCGTGGGCGGCGAGCCGAACCCCGCCTTCACCGCACGGCGGGCGGCCGCCTACCAGGCGTTCTACGAGCACATCCCCGTGCGTGCGGCGGCCTTGCCCAGCGGCGGGATGTCACGCCTCTACCGGCGGCTGCGGTGGGGAGACCTGGCGCAGTTCAACGTGGTCGACGAACGCCAGTACCGGTCCGACCAGCCGTGCGGCGACGGCGAGTTCCCGCGCTGCGCCGAGTCGCTCGACCCTGCGGTGACGATGCTGGGGGAGAGGCAGGAGAACTGGCTGCTGAACGGGCTCGATCGCTCCGACGCGCGCTGGAACGTGATCGCCCAGCAGGTGATGATGAGTGAGCTCGTCCACGATCGAGGCGACCACCCCGATCCCCCCATCTACTGGCACGACGCCTGGGACGGCTATCCCGTCGCCCGGCAGCGGATCATCGACCACCTCGTCGAGGCCCGCGTGCGCAACCCGGTCCTGATCACCGGCGACTGGCACTCCACCTTCGTCAACGACATCAAGACCGACTTCTCCAACCCGGACTCGGCCACCGTGGCCACCGAGTTCGTGGGCACCTCCATCTCCTCGAACGGCGACGGGCCGGTTTACGGGCCCTACTACGGGCCCATGATTCCGGCCAACCCCCACATCAAGTTCTTCGACGGCGACCGGCGCGGGTACGTCCGCTGCCTGGTCGATCGCCGGCGTTGGCGCACCGACCTGCGAATGGTCACCACCGTCAGCCGCAGCAACGCGCCGGTGTACACATACAGGTCGTTCGAGGTGGAGGACGGGAGGCCCGGAGCCGAGCGCGCCTGAGTCCCCGGCAGGCTCGGATAGGACCGGCGTTCACGCCGGGAGCGGCAGATCGCGGCGCCCCAGAATCCGTCCCTCCGCGTTCTCGTCGGTTTCGCCATGGCGGGCGAGCCACAGCCGCATCGGTACATCATGATCGAGAGGTTGCCGACGGGACGGACTAGGCTTCGCCGCCGATGAAGCTCGGTCTGATCGGCGCGGGAAACATGGGCTCGGCCCTTGCCCGCGGCATCGGCGAGCCGGTGCTGGTGGCCGACGTGGACGCAGAGCGGGCGCGAGCGCTCGCGGCGGACCTGGGCGGAGAGGCCGTCGAGTCGAACGCCGAGCTCGCCCAGCGCGCGGACGCCGTGGTGCTATGCCATAAGCCCAAGCAGCTCGCCGAGGTGGCCGAGGACGTGGCCGGCCACGCCAAGGCGGTGGTCTCCATCCTGGCCGCCGTGACCACCGCGCAGCTCGAGGCCGCCTATCCGGGCGTCCCGGTGTACCGCTTCATCCCGAACCTGCCGGTCGAGGAGCGCCGCGGCGTGCTCTGCTACTCGCCCGGGAAGCGGGCGGCCGAGGGCCCCGAGGACGAGGTGCTGGAGCTGTTCGGACGGGTGGGCATGGTGTTCGGTCTTTCCGACGAGCGCCTGATCGAGCCGGCCATGGCGATCATGAGCTGCGGCCCCGCGTTTCTCGCGCTGGTGGCCGAGGCCTTTGCCGAGGCCGGCGCGGCCCACGGCCTGGATCCCGACGACGCCGTCCGGATGACGGTCGAGACCATGGCCGGCACCGCCGCATGGCTGCGCGAGCACGACTACGGGACGGAGGAGCTCCGCACCCGTGTGGCCACCCCGGGCGGGGCCACCGAGCGGGGCCTGAAGGCGCTGGAGGCCGGCGGGCTGCGGGAGCTGTGCGGCGCCGGCGTCGACAGCGTTGTGGAGGGCGCCCGGTGACCTTCTGGATCGCCCTCACCCGCGGCGACGTGGCGGACTACGTCGAGACGCTGTCGCTGGTGTACCTGGTGCTCATCTTCATTCGGATCATCATGAGCTGGATCCCGCGGATGCCCTACAACCGCTACCTCTCCGGGGCCCTGAAGTTCGTCTCCGACGTGACCGACCCCTACCTCAACCTCTTCCGGCGCATCCTGCCGCCCGTGCGGATCGGCGGGGGCGGGCTCGACCTCAGCCCGATCGTGGCCACCTTCGTGCTGATCATCCTCAGCTCGATCGTGGCCAACCTCATCCGCGGGTGACGATCGCCTCCGCCCCGGCGCGCGCCGCGTTGACCGCGGCGATCGTCGTTGCGCTCGACCAGGCCAGCAAGCAGCTGGCGAACAGCCGGATCGAGCGGAGCGCGGAGGTCGACGTCTTCCCGGGACTCATGCTCACCAACACCCGAAACACCGGCGTGGCCTTCGGAGCCCTCCAGGGAGCCGGGCTGCTGGTGGCCGTGCTGATCGGTCTCTCGCTGGCGCTGCTGCTGGCCTACTTCATCGTCAACCGCGACGTTCCCTGGCTCTGGCTGCCCGTCGGGCTGCTGCTGGGCGGAGCCGCAGGCAACCTCCTCGACCGGGCCCGCGAGGGGGCGGTGATCGACTTCATCGACCCCGTCGCCTGGCCGGCCTTCAACCTGGCCGACGCCTGCATCGTCGTGGGAGTCTTCGCCCTGTTGTGGGTGGTGGAGCTCCGATCGCGGCGCAGCGCCTGACCGCCGGGAGCGCTGACGCCGGGCTGCGGCTCGACGCCTTTTTGGCCGCGCGCGGGGCGGTGGCCTCCCGCGCGGCCGCGGAGCGGCTGATCGAGGCGGGCGCGGTGACGGTCGACGGGGTGGGCCGGCCCAAGAGCCACCGGCTGGCCTCGGGCGAGGAGGTGGCGCTCGCCTCGGCGCCGGCCGGCGATGCGGACGCCGACGAGCCGGTGGCGTTCGCGATCGTCTTCGAGGACGAGCACCTGCTGGTGGTCGACAAGCCCGCCGGGGTGGTGGTGCATCCGGCGCCGGGACACCGCGGAACGACGCTGGCCGAGGCCCTGGCGGCCAAGGCGGCGGGCGGGCCGGACCCGGAGCGGCCCGGGATCGTGCACCGGCTCGACCGCGACACCTCGGGGCTGATGGTGGTGGCGCGGACGGCGGCGACCTACGAGGCGCTTCAGCGGATGCTGCGTGCGCGCGAGATCCGGCGCGAGTACCTGGCGCTCGTGGCCGGCCATCCCGGCGCCGAGAGCGGGACGATCGACGCGCCGATCGGACGTGACCGGGCGCGGCGAACGGTGATGTCGACCCGCACCGACCGTCCGCGCCGGGCGGTGACGCATTTCACCGTGCTCGAGCGGCTCCCCCGGACCGCGCTGATGCGGGTGCGGCTGGAGACCGGGCGCACGCACCAGATCCGGGCGCATCTGGCTGCGATCAACCATCCGGTGTGCGGCGACCGCCAGTATTCCGGGGCCGGCTGTGGCAGGCGGATTGGCCTGGCGCGCCAGTTTCTCCATTCCGAGCGACTTATGTTTAGTCACCCGGAGACCGGGGAATTTGTGCAGTGCGAGTCCAAACCACCCGTCGATCTGCGTCGAGCACTCGACGCGGCACGACGGGAGCCAGTCTCCGGAGGGCCAGACGGAGGCTGATATACGAGCGAGGCGGCTTTCGAGCCGCCTCGTCTCGTGTCTGGAGCCTTTCGGTCCGGCGTCTATCCTTCAGCGTCGTACCCAATCACCTCGAACCCGCCGGCTATCGGCGCGGCCCTGCCCGGGACACAGCCCGGGTCCGCGTTCGGCCCGGCGGGAGGACAGATCACCAAACAAAGGGAGCACCTCGTTGGCCACAGAGATCGGTCTCACTGACCTGCTGGAGGCCGGAGTCCACTTCGGCCACCAGACCCGCCGCTGGAACCCCAAGATGCGCCGTTTCATCTTCGGCGAGCGCAGCGGGATCCACATCATCGACCTGGAGCAGACCGAGCGCCTGCTGCACAACGCCCAGGAGTTCGCCGGCGAGCTGGCGGGCCGGGGCGGCACGGTGCTCTTCGTGGGCACCAAGAAGCAGGCCCGCGACACCATCAAGGAGGCCGCCGACAGCTGCGGCATGCCCTACGTGGACCAGCGCTGGCTGGGCGGGCTGCTCACCAACTTCCAGACCATCTCGAAGCGCATCAAGCGTCTGCACGAGCTGCGCGACTGGACCGAGAGCGGCACGATGGAGCTGCTGCCGGTGCGCGAGCGGATCGGGGCGATGGCCGAGCGGGACAAGCTCGAGATCAACCTCGGCGGCGTAGCCGACATGCAGCGCCCGCCCGACGCGATGTTCGTGGTCGACATGAAGACCGAGGAGATCGGCGTCCGCGAGGCGGTGCGCCTGAAGATCCCGATCATCGGGCTGGTGGACAGCAACTGCGATCCGGACCCGGTCACCTACGTGATCCCGGGCAACGACGACGCCATCCGCTCCTGCAAGCTGGTCATCGAGGGCATCTCTGACGTGGTGCGCGACCGCGCCCTGCGCTTCAGGGCCGAGGAGGAGGCCGCCCGGCGCGAGCGCGAGGAGCAGGAGCGCCGCGAGGCCGAGGAGAAGGCCCAGCGGGAGGCCGAGGAGCAGGAGCGCCGCGAGGCCGAGGATCGGGCTCGCCGGGAGGCGGAGGAGGCCGGCTTCTCGCCCGACGAGCCCGCCACACCCCAGCCCGCGGCGGCCGCGCCCCGCGAGCGCCGCACCTTCGACCCGGACGACGAGTCCTAGGAGATCCGACGTGAGCATCTCGGCACAGGACGTGAAGGCCCTGCGCGACCGCACCGGCGCGGGGATGATGGACGCCAAGGGCGCCCTGCAGGAGGCGGGCGGCGACTTCGACAAGGCGATCGAGGTCCTGCGGGTGAAGGGCCAGGCCAGCGCCGCGAAGAGAGGGGGCCGAGCCGTGGCCGAGGGCGCGGTGGCCAGCTACATCCACGCCGGCTCCGACATCGGGACGCTGGTCGAGGTCAACTGCGAGACCGACTTCGTGGCCCGCACCGACCAGTTCCAGGAGTTCGCCCGCGACGTGGCGCTGCACGTGGCCGCCGCCTCGCCCCTCTACGTCTCGGCCGACGACGTCCCGGAGGAGGAGCGCGAGGCCGAGTTGCGCGTGCTGCGCGAGCAGGCGGCCTCCGAGGGCAAGCCGGAACACGTCCAAGAGCAGATCGTCGAGGGCCGCCTGGCGAAATGGCTCGACGAGATCGTCCTGCTCAACCAACGTCACGTCAACGAGGACAAGCACGAGAGCAAGACCCTGGAGGAGCTGCGGGCCGAGCTGGCGGCCAACACCGGGGAGAACATCGTCGTACGGCGCTTCGCGAAGTTCCGGGTCGGCGAGGAGTGAAGCCCGCCTTCGAGCGGATCCTCCTCAAGCTGTCGGGCGAGGCGCTCATGGGCGACCTCGCCTACGGCGCGGACGCCGACCGGATCGCCGCCATCGCCCGGCAGGTCAAGACCGTGGCCGACCGCGGCGTGGAGACGGCGATCGTGGTGGGCGGCGGGAACATCTACCGCGGGCTCGAGGGGGCCGCGGCGGGAATGGACCGGGCCACCGGCGACTACATGGGCATGCTGGCCACGGTGCTGAACGCGCTGGCGCTGCAGGATGCGCTTGAGAAGACCGGGGCGGTCACCCGCGTCCAGTCGGCCATCTCGATCTCCGAGGTGGCCGAGCCCTACATCCGCCGGCGGGCGATGCGCCATCTCGAGCGGGGCCGCATCGTGATCTTCGCCGGCGGGACCGGCAACCCGTTCTTCACCACCGACACCGCCGCGGCGCTGCGGGCGCTCGAGATCCACGCCGAGACGATCCTGATGGCCAAGAACGGGGTGGAGGGCGTGTACAGCGCCGACCCCCGCACCGATCCGGACGCCGAGTTCATCCCGGACCTCACCCACCGCGAGGCGATCGAGAAGCGCCTGCAGGTGATGGACTCCACGGCGCTCTCGCTCTGCATGGACAACGGCCTCCCGATTCACGTGTTCAACATGGACGACGAGCGCAACATCGACCGGATAGTGTGCGGCGAGCGGGTGGGGACCGTCGTGAGGACTGCACAGTGAACGACAGCGTCTTGAGTGACTTCCTCTCCGAGGCGACCGCGCGCATGAAGAAGTCGGTGGAGTCCACGCGCGGCGAGTTCACGACGGTGCGCACCGGCCGGGCGTCGCCGCACCTGCTCGACCGCATCGAGGTGGACTACTACGGGGCCAAGACACCGCTGCGCCAGCTGGCGCAGGTCTCGGCCACCGAGGCGCGGCTGCTCACCATCACCCCGTACGACAAGAACTCCATCAAGGGGATCGAGAAAGCCATTCTCGAGTCGGACGTCGGCCTCACCCCGAACAACGACGGGGTCGTGATCCGGCTGCAGATTCCCGAGCTCACCGAGGAGCGACGCCGCGAGCTGGTGAAGGTGGTGCACAACATCGCCGAGCAGGGCCGGGTGGCGGTGCGGAACATCAGGCGGGACGTGATGCACGACCTACGCGAGCTCAAGAGCGAGGGCGAGGTGGGCTCGGACGACGAGCATCGCGCCGAATCCGAGCTCCAGAAGCTCACCGACTCCCACGTGGGCGAGATCGACACCGCGCTCGCCGGCAAGGAAGAAGAGATCCTGGAGGTGTGAGCGACGGCGCCTCCGAGCGCGCTCGCCACGTCGCGATCATCACCGACGGCAACGGGCGCTGGGCGCAGCGCCGGGGCCTGCCGGTGCTCGCCGGCCACGAGGCGGGGGCGGATGTGGTCAAGGCCCGGCTGCGCGACGCGGTGGAGTTCGGGGTCCGCGAGCTGACCGTCTACTCGTTCTCGACCGAGAACTGGTCGCGGCCGCCCGATGAGGTGAGCGGGCTGATGGCGATGTTCGGCGCCCGGATCGACCGCGAGACCCCCGAGCTTCACGGGGAGGGCGTCCGGATGCGCTTCGTCGGGCGCCGGGAGGGGCTCGACGCCGAGCTGCTGCGCCGTATGGACTGGGCCGAGGAGCTGACGCGGGCCAATGACCGCATCACGCTGTTCGTGGCCTTCAACTACGGCGGGAGGGCGGAGATCCTCGATGCGGCGCGAAGCTTCAGCGGTGAGACCGAGGAGGACTTCCGCCGGCACCTGTACGCGCCCGACATGCACGACCCCGACCTCCTGATCCGCACCAGCGGCGAGCTTCGGATCTCCAACTACCTGCTCTGGCAGCTCGCCTACGCCGAGTTCGTCTTCCGCGACGAGCTCTGGCCCGACTTCGGCCGCGAGGCGTTCGCCGACTCGCTCGCGGAGTACACCGCGCGACGACGTCGCTTCGGGAGACGATAGGCGTGGCCTACGACCGCGAGGGAGCGCAAGCCGAACCCCCCGAGCCGCCGGCGGCCAAGCCGGCCAGCGGCGCGGGCGACCTGAGCGCCCGGGTGCTGATCGCCATCCCCGCCGCCATCTACGCGATCTTCATCGTGGTGCAGGGCGGGCTGGTGTTCGCCCTGGGGATCTACGTGCTGGGCGTGGTGGCCCTCGGGGAGCTGTACACCTTGATGGGCCGGGTGCGCCCGGCCGCCCTGGCCGGCTTTCTGACCCTGGCGGGCATGATCGCGGCGGCCCTGTACGGCGAGGCGCGCCACGTGCTGCTCGCGCTCGCCATCTCCTTTCCGGTGACCTTCTACTTCGCGCTCTTGCGCCCGCGCCGCGAGTACGTGTCGTGGGCCGTCGCCGCGACCATGTTCGGGGCGCTCTGGATCGGCCTGGCCATGGTCTACGCGGTGCTGCTGCGCGAGTCCCCGCACGGGGACGGCCTGATCGTGGACGTGCTGATCGCCACCTTTGTCGGCGACACCTTCGCCTACTTCGGCGGCCGCTTCTACGGGCGCACCAAGATCGCCCCGCTGATCTCCCCCAACAAGACGCTCGAGGGCCTCGTGGCCGGGGTGGTGGGCGCCACCGCGGCGTTCTGGTTCGCGGGGCTCTACCAGGACTGGCTCACCGGCCCGCACGCGCTGCTGATCGGCGTGGCGGTGGCGCTGGCGGCGCCGGTGGGAGACCTGTTCGAGTCGCTCATCAAGCGCGACCTCGAGGTCAAGGACACCGGGCGCTTCTTCGGCGCGCACGGCGGGGTGCTGGACCGCTTCGACGCGATCCTGTTCACCATCCCGACGGGCTATCTGGTGGCGCAGGCGCTGGGCTACGTCTAGCGGCGCCGGCCCTCGACGAGCAGCTCGTAACGCAGCTCGGCGTCCGCCCTCATCCTGGATAGCCGTGCCCGCTCGCCGGGGTCGCCACTGGCGCCGACGAGGGCGCCGAGCCGTGCGAGCTCCTTGCGTGCCTCGAGCTCGGGAGGGAGGCAGCCGGCGTTGCGCAGCAGCTTGTAGCCCATACGCAGCTCCGCCGGGACGCGCTGGAGCCCGTCCGGCGGAAGCGGCCTGCCGCGGCCGCGCAGATCGTCGAACTCGCCCCGGGACATCGCGGCGCGGATCTTCGACTCGGCGAGCAGTGGCAGGGCGGACACTCGGGCCAGCGTAGAAGCTCCGGCGTTCCTACCGACGCCGGTGCGGCGACGAAGAACGGCAGGGCGTCGCTCCTTTGTCACGCAGGCGACCCCGCCGTTGCACCCGGGCAGTCGCGCTGGGAGTGTGGCTTCCATAAGTCGCGGCGGCTTCAGGCGGTCATTGCAACAGTAGTTCGGCCATCTTCTCAGCTGGGTTGCGCCAGTCGAGGGTTTGTCGTGGCCGTCGGTTGAGTTGAGCGGCGACGCGGTCGAGTTCGTTCTGGTCGTGGATGGCTAGGTCGGTGCCTTTGGGGAAGTACTGGCGCAGCAGGCCGTTGGTGTTTTCGTTCGAGCCGCGCTGCCAGGGCGAGTGGGGATCGCAGAAGTAGACCTGCACCCCGGTGGCGACGGTGAAGTTGAGGTGGCCGGCCATCTCTTTGCCCTGGTCCCAGGTCAAAGACAGCCGCAGCTGCTGGGGCAGCCGCCCGATCTGGTTGGCGATCTGGGCGCAGACAGTCTCGGTGGTGGCGTCGGCGCCGAGGTAGGTCAGCAGCACGAACCGCGTCTGGCGCTCGACCAGGGTGCCGATAAAGGAGCGGTTGTTCGCGCCCACGATCAGGTCGCCCTCCCAGTGGCCGGGGACGGCCCGGTCGCCGACCTCGGCCGGGCGCTTGGAGATCGGCACCATGTCCTTGATCTGGCCCCGCCCGGCGCCGCCGCCTCGCGGCCGGCGGCGGGAGCGGCCGCTGCGCAAGTACTTGGTCAAGTCCTGGCGAAAGCGGCCTCTGGACTGGACATAGAGCGACTGGTAGATGGTCTCGGCGGCGATGCGCAGCTCCGGATCGTCGGGGTAGTCGAGCCTCAGTCTGGCCGAGATCTGTTGCGGCGAGAAACGCTCACAGAGCAGCTCCCGCACCCGCCGCCGCAGCCGCGGGTTGCTGGCCAGCTTGGCCGGCTTGGGGCGCCTGGCCGCCAGGCAGGCCCGATCGTCGGCCAACGTCGCGCGATAGCCACCACGGCCCCCGTTGGCGCCCACCTCGCGGCTGACCGTCGACGGTGCCCGCCCGATCCGCCGGGCGACCAGCCGCAACGACTCACCGGCCGCGATCCCAGCCCGGATCTCCTCCCGCTCACCCAACGACAGCCGCAGCGGCGACCTGGGCCGACGCCGAGAACGCCGCGACGGCGTCCCCCCAGCCGCCGCCAGGATCCGCTTCACGGTACGCACCGAACACCCCACCACCGCCGCCGCCTCCAACTGAGAAGCACCCAGCGAGATCTGATCCAGCACCACCAGCCGCTCCCGGCGGCTGAAGCGGTTGCCCTGCGGGCCGCTGCCTCTCCTCATCGCCCATCTCCATTTCGGTCAACTCACAACAACACTGTTGCGATGACCAATGGAAACCACCCGCCATATGACGACTTTCGGGGGCCACACTCGGCCCCGCGAGGTTCGGACGTGTCCCTGCTCGCCCGGTTCTATCGGCGGGCTTCCCTCAGCGGCGCTGCGACGTCACGAGGAAGAGCACTCCGGCCAGCCCCATCAGCGCGCCGGCGATCCAGGTCGTGGTCACCCCGATGGCGATGCCGACGGCGATGAAGGCAAAGCCCAGGGATCTGTATTGCTTCCGCATGGTGGCCGTTGTACCCGCTCGCCGAGGGGCCCAAGCGGTGGGGAGGCTCTCCCTAGACTCAATCCGGTGCGACAGCATCCTCATCGTGGGCTCCACGGGCTCGATCGGCACGCAGGCGCTCGACGTGGTCGAGCGCAGCGCCGATCTCGAGGTCGTGGGCCTCGCCGCCGCCGGCAGCCGGGAGCTCCTGCTCGAGCAGGCCGCCCGCTTCGGCGTGCGTCGCGTGGCTCTTGCGGACCCCGACGCCGCCGCCCGGGCCGCCGAGCACTCCGAGCTCGAGGTGCTGGCCGGGCCGGAGGGCCTGGTCGAGCTGATCACGGCCGGCGACTGCGACCTGGTGCTGAACGCCCTGGTGGGCTCCGCCGGGCTCGGTCCCACCGTGGCCGCGCTGGGGGAGGGGATCGACCTGGCGCTGGCCAACAAGGAGAGCCTGGTGGTGGGCGGCGAGCTCGTGACCGCTCTGGCCGAGGCCACCGGCGCGCAGATCATCCCGGTCGACTCCGAGCACTCCGCCCTGCACCAGCTGATCGCCGGTGAGCGGCCCGGGACCGTCGAGCGCCTGGTGCTGACCGCCAGCGGCGGCCCCTTCCGGGGCCGGGACGACCTCGAGGGCGTGACGACAGAGGAGGCGCTCGCCCATCCCACCTGGAGCATGGGCGGGAAGATCACGATCGACTCGGCCACGCTGATGAACAAGGGGCTCGAGCTGATCGAGGCCCACCACCTCTTCGGTGTGCCCTACGAGCGCATCGACGTGGTCGTCCACCCCCAGTCGATCATCCACGCCCTGGTGCACTTAAACGACGGCGCCTCGCTGGCCCACCTGGGCTACCCCGACATGCGCGTGCCGATCTCCTACGCGCTCCACCATCCCGAGCGGGCCGACGTTCCTGTGAAGACGCTCGACCTCGCCGAGGTGGGCGCGCTCACCTTCGAGGAGCCGGACGCAACCACGTTCGCCTGCCTGCGCCTCGCCCGCGAGGCCGCGCTGGCCGGCGGAACCGCCCCCTGCGTGCTCAACGCCGCCAACGAGGTGGCGGTGCACGCGTTCCTCGAGGGCGACCTCTCCTTCGCCGGGATCCCCCGGGTGATCGAGGGCACCCTGCGGGAGCTGCCGGCGCAGCCCCTGCATCACTTCTCCGACCTCTACGCGGCCGACGCCTCGGCCCGCGAGGTGGCACGGGGCGTGGCCGCGTGACCGCGCTCAGCGCGCTGCTGGCCTTCGTCGGCTTCGCCGTGCTGGTGATCCTGCACGAGCTCGGCCACTTCACCGCCGCCAAGGCCGTGGGCATGCGGGTGGAGAAGTTCTCGCTGTTCTTCCCGCCCACGCTGGCCTCCAAGAAGGTGGGGGAGACCGAGTACGCGATCGGGGCCATCCCCGCGGGCGGCTACGTGAAGATCACCGGGATGAACCCGGACGAGGACCTGCCCGACGAGGTCCGGACCCGGGCCTACTACGCCCAGCCGGTGTGGAAGCGGATCTTCGTGATCGCGGCGGGGCCCGCTGTGAACCTGGTGCTGGCCTTCGTGCTGCTGTTCGTCTACTTCTCGCTCATCGGCCCGGAGACCGGCACCAGCCGGGTCGGGTCATTGGAGAAGGGCTATCCGGCCGCCGCGGTGCTCGAACCGGGCGACCGCCTGGTGGCGGTGGACGGCAAGCGGGGCAAGCCCGAGCGGTTCTCGAACCTGATCGCGGGCCACACCTGCTCAGAGCAGCCCCCGGTGGAGGGCTGCAGGGCGAGCGAGCCCGCGTCGGTCACGGTGGTCCGCGACGGCCGTGAGCTCACCTTCGAGATCACGCCGATCTACGACCCGGACGCGCCGATCCCGGACAGCGAGGAGACTGGGCGGACCCGGGTGGGCTTCGCCTACGCCGCCGGGCCGCGGGAGCCGCTGCCGTTCGGGCAGTCGCTGGACGTGTCAGCAGACCGCTTCTGGTTCGTCACCAAGGCGACGTTGGAGCTGCCCGCCCGCCTGATCAACGCCGAGCAGCGCAAGGAGATCTCGGGAGTGGTCGGCTCCTACGAGGTCACCCGCCAGACCATCCTCAACAACATCGCCGAGGTGGTGGGCATCCTGGCCATCATCTCGCTCTCGCTGGCCATCGTGAACCTGTTCCCGTTCCTGCCGCTCGACGGCGGCCACATCTTCTGGGCGATCGTCGAGAAGGTGCGGGGCCGGCCGGTGGCATTCAGCGTGATGGAGCGGGCCGGCGTGGTCGGGTTCATGCTGGTGATCCTGATCTTCCTGGTCGGGTTATCGAACGACATCGGGCGGCTCTCCGGTGAGGGCTTCGACGTGCGCTGAGCGCTCGTTGAGGGGATAGGCTGGGCGCTCATGAGCGCCACGTCAGAACGCAACCGCACCGAGCGTCCCGTCGGTCTCGACGCATCCACCTTCGCCGAGGCCTTCCAGCTCACGGCGGCGGCCCATGCCGACCGCCCGGCGCTGCGGACCAAGGACGACGAGTTCGTGATGAGCTGGGGCGACTACGCCCAGAAGGTGCGCGCGGTGTGCGCCGGCCTGGCCGGCCTCGGCTTGGAGCCCGGGCAGGCGCTCGGAATCATGCTCACCAACCGGCCGGAGTTCCACTTCTTCGACTCGGCGGCGCTCCACCTGGGGGCCACGCCCTTCTCGGTCTACAACACCTACGCCCCGGAGCAGATCCAGTACCAGGTACAGGACGCCGGCGCACAGATCATGGTCACCGAGCGGGCCTTCCTGGACCGGGTGGGGTCGCTGGAGGGCGTGGAGCACGTGGTGGTGGTCGACGGCGAGGGCGAGGACGGCACGCTCACGATCGCCGATGTGGAGGCGGCGGGCGCGGCCGACTTCGACTTCGAGGCCGCCTGGCGGGCGGTGAAGCCCGACGACATGCTCACCCTGATCTACACGTCGGGGACCACCGGGCCGCCGAAGGGCGTGCAGATCACCCACGCCAACCAGATCGCGGCGGTGCAGGGCTTCGACCAGGTGATCGCCTTCCCCGCCGACGGCCGCGTGGTCTCCTGGCTGCCGATGGCCCATATCGCCGAGCGGGCCTGCAGCCACTACCTCCCGATCATGCTGGGCTTCACCACCACCTGCTGTCCCGACCCGCGCCAGGTGGTGGCCTACCTGCCCGAGGTGCGGCCCACCTGGTTCTTCGCCGTGCCGCGCATCTGGGAGAAGCTGAAAGCGGCCATGGAGGCCGGCATCGCGGCCGAGCAGGACGAGGCGAAGAAACAGGCCACGAACTGGGCGCTCGAGGTGGGCCTGCGCAAGGTCCGGGCCGAGCAGGCCGGCGAGGAGATCCCGCCTGAGCTGGCCGAGGAGTACGGCAAGGCCGACGAGCTGGTGCTGTCGAAGATCCGCGCCCGCCTGGGCCTCGACGACGTGGAGTCCGTGAACGTCGGCGCCGCGCCCACCCCGCACGAGGTGATCGAGTTCTTCCACGCCATCGGCATCCCCCTCGCCGAGCTGTGGGGGATGTCCGAGACCTGCGGCTACGGCGCGTGCAACCCGCCGGAGCGCATCAAGATCGGCACCGTCGGCCCGGTCGCGCCCGGGGTGGAGATCGTGCTGGCCGAGGACGACGGCGAGGTCCTCATTCGCGGGGCGGTGGTCACCGGCGGCTACAAGAACCAGCCCGAGAAGACCCGCGAGGCGCTGGACGACGAGGGCTGGCTGCACACCGGCGACGTCGGCGAGTTCGACGAGGACGGCTACCTCAAGATCGTCGACCGCAAGAAGGAGCTGATCATCAACGCCGGGGGCAAGAACATGTCGCCGGCCAACATCGAGGCCAAGATGAAGGCCTCGAGCCCGCTGATCGGGCAGGTGATCGCGATCGGCGACGGGCGGCCCTTCAACGTGGGCCTGATCACGCTCGACCCCGACGTGGGACCGGGCTTCATCGAGCAGAACGGCGCCGACGCGGTCCAGGCCGAGGTCCAGCGCGGCGTGGACGCCGCCAACGAGCACCTGGCGCGGGTCGAGCAGATCAAGAAGTTCACGATCCTGGACGAGGAGTGGCAGCCCGGCGGCGACGAGCTGACCCCCACGATGAAGCTCAAGCGCAAGCCGATCCACGAGAAGTACCAGGCGCAGATCGAGAAGCTGTACCAGCGCTAGGGGCTGCGGCCCCTAGTAGTCTCACCCGCCGCGAATGGAGGGGGATGACGCGCCGCTGGAGGACCGCGACGCGCCGGCCGGTCTGGGCCGGCGCGGCTTTCTGCAGGTCGCGGCCGGCGCTCCGCTGATATGCACGCTGGGAGGCACACAGGTGGCGGTGAGGACCAGCGCGGACGTCGAGCGCGCCGACGAGGCCGCCGCCGCCGTGGCCCGGCCCGCCTCCGTCGAGGCGAGTGGGCCGGGCGACGAGTTCCCGCAGCCGGTGCCCGCTCCGGGGGGCCGGGTGCGCGAGTACTGGATCGCCGCCCGCGACGTGTCGTGGACGGTGACGCCCGGCGGCCGCGACGAGTGGATGAACCGGCGCGTGCCGCGCACCCGCTTCCGGGCGCTCGTCTACCAGCGCTTCGCCGCCGGCTTTGCCCGTGCGGTCGGCCCCGCGCGCATGCCGGGGCCCACGCTGTTCGCCGAGGTGGGGGACGTGCTGAAGGTCCACCTGCGCAACGCCGCGGCTGCGGGTCAAGCAGGGCGGCAAGGTCACCTGGCGCTGGCCGAGCACGGCGGGCGAGCCGCATGACGTGAAGGCCACGAAGGTCCCGAGGGGCGCCAAGAAGTTCCAGTCGGACCTGGCGGCGTCGGACTACTCGTACCGCCGCACGTTTCGCAAGCGGGGGCGCTACACGATCATCTGCTCGCTGCACCCCGACAACATGCGGCAGGCGATCCGGGTGGTGCGCTGAGGTGGCGTAGATACCCTTAGGGGTAGTGGCCTCCAGGCGACAGATCGACGTCGGCGGGGTGAAGATCGGCGGCGGGGCTCCCGTCGCCGTGCAGTCGATGACGAAGACGGAGACCGCGGACTACGACGCCACCATGCGCCAGATCCACGCCATCGCCGAGGCCGGCGGGGATCTGGTGCGCTGCGCCGTGCCCCGCGACGACGACGTCCGGGCGCTCGAGCGGATCGTGCGCGAGTCCCCGATCCCGGTGATCGCGGACATCCACTTCAACTACACGCTGGCCCTCAAGGCGATCGAGGCGGGCGCCCACTGCATCCGCATCAACCCGGGCAACATCGGCGGCCACGACAAGACCGCCCTGGTGGTCGACCGGGCGCGTGCGGCGGGCGTGCCCATGCGGGTGGGGGTCAACTCCGGCTCGCTGCCCAAGCACCTGCACGCGCTGGAGCGGGAGAACCCGGTGGAGGCGCTGGTCACCGCCGCGGAGGAGTACGTGGGCCTGATGGAGGAGCTGGACTTCCAGGACTTCAAGGTGTCGGTGAAGTCCACCAGCGTGCCCAACACGATCGCCTCCAATCGCCTGCTGTCGGAGCGGATCGACTACCCCTTGCATCTGGGGATCACCGAGGCGGGAACGAAATGGTCGGGGTCGCTGAAGTCCGCGGTCGGCCTGGGCACCCTGCTGGCCGACGGCATCGGTGACACCATCCGCATCTCGCTCTCCACCTTCCACGCGGAGGAGGAGGTCAAGGTGGCCTGGGAGATCCTCAAGGCCCTGAAGCTGCGCGAGCGCGGGCCGGTCCTGATCGCGTGCCCCACCTGCGGCCGGCTGCAGTTCGACATGGACACGGTGGTGGCCGACATCGAGGAGCGCCTGCGCCGCTACGACGACCCGATCGAGGTCGCGGTGCTGGGCTGCGCGGTGAACGGGATCGGCGAGGCTTCGCACGCCGACTTCGGCATCACTGGCGCCAAGAACGAGGGCCTGATCTTCGCTCACGGGAAACCATTACGCAAAGTGCCCCAGGAGCGCCTGGTGGACGAGCTGTTCGCGGAGATCGACAAGTCCATCGACGTGGGCCGCGTCCTGGTGGACGAGACCAAGGCCGCCGAGGGCGCGGAGTGGCTCGAGCGCATCGAGGAGGAGAACGCCGGCGAGCTCACCCCGGAGCGCATCGCCGCCCTGGAGGCGGCCGCGGCGAGCGCGGACGCGCTCGACAACGGCGGCGCGCTGCCGATGGCGGGGGCGGCCAAGGCGAAGCGCATAACGCTGGACGAGGACACCTCGCCGGTGAGCGGCCGCCGCTTCTCGCGGGCGTAGGGCTCGGAAAAGCAGCATCGAGGGGGCGAAATCGACGTCGTTGGTTCCTTCGTGTCCATATGGGACACCGCCGAACCACGGTGCCGTTCGAGAAGCGTCTCGCGGCGGTCGCCCGGCGCCAGCACGGCATGGTCAGCCACGCGCAGCTGAGAAAGCTGGGGCTCGGGTCGGGCGGCATCTCGAAGCGTGTTCGGTCCGGGCGATTCACCCGAATGCATCGCAATGTCTGCCTGGTGGGGCAGGCGCCGCCCACCCGCAGGGGCCGCTTTATGGCTGCCGTTCTGGCCTGCGGCGAGGGGGCGGTGCTCAGCCACCGCAGCGCCGCGATGCTCTGGGGTCTGATCCCCTGGGGGCGGGCCCAGCCCGAGGTCACCGTGCCCGGCCAGCGGGGCCGCAAGCACGCCGGCATTACGGTCCATCGGCCGGCCTTGGAGGCCGAGGAGGTCACCATCGTGGACGGCATCTCCGTGACCACCGTCGCCCGGACGCTGATGGACCTATGCCGACCTCGTCTCCCGCCGTTCGCTGGAGCGCGCCTTCGACAAGGCCGAGTACCTGCGCTTGGACTGCAGCGGCCTGCGGGTGGTGCCTCACCGCAAGGGTGCTCCCTTACTTGCTGCAGTTATGAGCGATCACCAGGCTGGGACGACCCTCACCCGCTCCGAGCTCGAGGAGCGCATGCTGGCGCTGTGCCGGCAGAACGACCTCCCGCCGCCCGAGGTCAACCACTACGCCGAGGAGCGCGAGGTGGACTTCGTCTGGCGCGCGCACAGCCTGGTCGTCGAGACCGACGGGTGGGCCGCCCACGGCACCCGCCGGGCCTTCGAGCGCGATCGCGCCCGGGACGCGGACCTGGTGGTCGCCGGCTGGCGGGTGGTGCGGATCACCCACCGCCGCCTGGAGCGGGAACCCCAGACGGTGGCGCGCCAGATTGGGAGCCTCCTGCTGGCCTGAGATCGCATCAGACCCGGCCCACCAACTGCAGCCGGTCGCCTCGCCGGACCACGAACACCTGCACGCGGTTGCGGCCCTCACGGAGAGAGCTGGGCGGCACCAGCAGCGCGAAGTGCCGTATGCGGCTGTCGGGCAGCAGGAAACTCGTGCCGACCGCTTGGATGCGGCCGTTGACCGCCAGCGCCAGGTCCCGGCGAGCGCTCGCTCCGCGCAGGTGGCCGAGCACCTCGACCGGCAGCGACCCGGAGGCCCGCCGCACCCGGCGCAATCGCCCGGGCTGGAGGATCTCGGCTCGCAGCCCGCCGGCCCGTTGGGGCCCCCTCCGAGCCACCCACCGGCCCACCAGGTGTCTGTTGGGGCCGATCCCGTCCCAGAAGCCGTGTCGTCCGGAGCCGAACAGCTCCAGCCGCTGCTCGTTCCAGGCCGCTCGTTGGGCCTCGAAGTCGCCCGTCGAGAGGCCCACGTGCTCAGCGAGGGCGTAGGTTCGGCGGTCCCGGACGGCCTCGCTGAACACCGACGCGGCGTCAGCGGCATAGCCGAGCGGTACATCCAGCACGTCGGCGATCGTGGGGGTCACGTCGGCGTTGGCGGCGTAGGTGTCGTCTCGCCGCCCCACCCGTTGCCCCGGCAGCTTCACCATCAGCGGCACCGGGGCGATCTGATGCACGTTGGCGGGACGCAGCCGGCGGTGCTCCGCCCGGGCGCCGATGAACGAGTAGCCGTGATCGCTCGTGACCACCAGCAGGGTGCGGTTCAGCATCCGGCGGCGGACGAGGCGGTCGACCAGCCGCCCGACCAGGCGATCGGCGAAGCGGAGCTGGAGGAGATGGCGCTGGTAGTTGTGCCGGCGCACGAACTCGTCGGGCGGTCCGCCGAGGCGGTTGAGCCCGCGAAGCGGCGCCTTGATGTGCCCGACGGCCTGGGTCCGCAGCCCCGAGGGAAGATAGATCCAGGGGCGATGGGGGAGGGGGAGGTGCTTGACCCAGAGCGTCGGCCTCCGCGCGGGGCGGATGGTGCGCAACCAGTAGTTGAAGCGCTGCAGGCGGCCGGGGTCGATAAAGCGGCAGCTGATCGCGCGGCACGGCGGCGCCGGGACGGCCAACCGGGCGCAGAGGCGGCGCGGGCAAAGCGCCGTGATCTCCTCGCTGTTGATTATCCGATACCCCGCCCGGCCCAGCGTGTCGTAGAGGGAGACGCGATGGCCGCGCCGGGTGGGCGCCGCGCCCGCGCGGGAACGGCGGCCGTCGAGAATAGCCGGAACCCCGCCCTGGGTGGACGGGGCCCATGTGGACGCATTGGGAAACCAGTGCGAGCGCGAAGCCAGCCGGGCCAGGGCCGGGAACCGGACGGCGTCGATGCGGCCGTCGGGGCCGAGCATGTGGTCGCCGGGGAACTCGTCCATGATGAGGACGACGACGTGCGGTCGCGCCCCGGGAACAGGCAGCGGACGGGGCTGTGCGGCCGTCCCTCCGAGGCCAACCAAGACCGCTGCGAAGGACGCGAAACACGAGCACACCCCCATCCCGAGTCCAGGATGTGGGCTTACGTTTGATCCCTCCGCAGGCCATTCTCTCACGCACCGTTAGGTTCGGCTACTCGTGGACACGCGTCTAGACTCGCCCGCGATGACCCGCCTCTCGCGCTATTTCCTGCCCACCACCCGTGAGGCGCCCGCGGACGCCGAGGCAGCCTCCCACCGGCTGACGGTGCGGGCCGGGTTGGCCCGGCAGGTGGGCGCGGGCCTGTGGACCTGGCTGCCGGCCGGGTGGCGCTCGCACCGGCGGGTGGAGCAGATCGTGCGCGAGGAGCTGGACGCCATCGGCAGCGGGGAGATGCTGATGCCGGTGCTCCAGCCCGCTGAGCTGTGGAGGACCAGCGGGCGCTACGACATCGACGAGGTGTTCAAGCTCGAGGACCGGCGCGGGGCCGAGCTCGTGCTGGCGATGACGCACGAGGAGAACCTCACCTTCCACATTTCCCGCGAGGTCCGCTCCTACCGCGACCTGCCCAAGCTGCTGTACCACTTCCAGACCAAGGAGCGCGACGAGCCGAGGCCGCGCGCCGGGGTGCTGCGCACGCGCGAATTCATCATGAAGGACGCCTACAGCTTCGACCGCGATCGCGAGGGCCTGGACCGCTCCTACCAGCTCCACGTGGAGGCGTACGACCGGATCTTCGACCGCAGCGGCCTGGAGTGGTACCGGGTGGAGTCCGACGTCGGGATGATGGGCGGTTTCGGCGCACACGAGTACATGGCGCCCTGCCCCGCCGGCGAGAACGACGTGGCCCTCTCCGACGCCGGGTACGCCGCCAACGTGGAGGTGGCCTCGGCCACCGCCCAGCCGGTGCCCGGGCTGCCCGAGGGGCTGCCCGAGCCCCGGCCCGAGCAGACGCCGGGCGCCACTACGATCGAGGCTGTCGCCCGGGCGCTGGAGGTGCCTCCGGGCGCGCTCATCAAGGCGTTCCCGGTGGTGGTCGAGGAGCGAGGGCCCCTGCTGATCGTCACCAGAGGCGACCACAGGCTCGCCGAGATCAAGCTTCAGAACGCGCTCGGCGCGCCCTTCCGGGCGGCTCAGCCGGACGAGGTCCGTGAGCAGTTCGGCGCCCAGCCCGGGTTCATCGGGCCGGTCGGGAGCCCCGTCGAGGTGGTGGCCGACGAGGCCCTGCGCGGCCTCTCCGGCCTCGTGGCGGGCGGGAACGAGCCCGACGTGCACCTGGTGGGGGTCGAGCCGGGACGCGACTTCCAGCCCACCTGGGCCGACGTGAGGCAGGTGGAGGCCGGCGACACCTGCCCCAGCGGCAGCCCGATCCGGATCGAGCCCGCCATCGAGGTGGGCAACATCTTCAAGCTGGGCACCCGCTTCTCCGACCCGCTCGGGGCCCGGTACCTCGACGAGGAGGGCAAGGAGCAGCTGATCTGGATGGGCTCCTACGGCATCGGGCCCGCCCGCATCGTCGCGGCCGCGATCGAGCAGTACCACGACGAGCAGGGCATCGCCTGGCCCCGCGCGGTCGCCCCCTTCGACATCGAGGTGGTGACGCTGGGAAAGGAGGGTGAGCCGGCACGGGACCTGGCCGAGGACCTCTACGAGGACCTGCGCGACGCCGGCCTCGATGTGCTCTACGACGACCGCGAGGCCAGCCCCGGGCAGAAGTTCGCCGACGCCGAGCTCCTCGGCTGCCCCCTCCGCCTGACGGTGGGGAAGAAGGGCATCGAGGCGGGCGAGCTGGAGGCGCAGATCCGCCGCGGCCAGGAGAAGCGCGCGCTGCCTCTCGAGGAGGCGGCCGAGGCGGCCGTCGAGCTGTGGCGCTCTCTGCCGTGAGCCCCGAGCGGCAGCCGCTCAACTTCCGCCGCCTCACCGGCCTGGACCGCTCCGGCGGCCCGCCGCCCGAGACCCGCCGCGGCGAGGCGCTGCACCCCTGGACCATCCCCAACGCCATCGGCTTCGCGCGCATCGCGCTCATCCCGGTGTTCCTCGTGGTGGCTCTGAGGTCGGACGACGGGCGCGACACCGTGGCCTTCGTGCTCTTTGCCTTCATCGCCGGCACCGACTACCTGGACGGCATTGCGGCGCGGATCACCGGCCAGTACAGCCGGTTGGGGGCGCTGCTCGATCCCCTCACCGACCGCCTGCTGGTGCTCGCCGGCGCCATCGTGGCCTGGGAGTTCGAGCTGCTGCCGCGCTGGGCCCTGCTGGTGTTGGCGGCCCGGGAAGCGTTCATGCTCCTGCTGACCCAGATCGCGCTGCGCAAGGGCTTCGACCTCAACCTCAACATGCTGGGGCGATGGGCGGTCTGGCCGGTGATGGGAGCGCTGGCGCTCTGCATGCTGGTCGACACCTGGGTCAGCGACTGGCTGCTCTACGTGGGGCTGGCGATGACGCTCGGCGCGACCGCGATCTACGTGAGAGACGGGCTCCGAGCCCTGGCGGCCGAACACTGAACCTGAGCTTGAGAGACGGGGATATACTCGCGTCCCCGGCCCGGAAAGGACGAGACCCGCAGTGAGCGTGCACTGTTCGGAGTGCGGCTTCGTCAACGCGGAGGGCGCGAACTACTGCCAGAAGTGCGGCGCGTTCCTGGGTGAAAGCGAGGAGAGCGGCGACACCACCGAGGTCTACCAGGTGGACGAGGCCGGCGATCTGCGTCCGGTCGATCTCGAGGACGTGACCCACGAGGGGGCCACGCTGGTGATTCGCTCCGGAGGCGGGCGCTCCGGTGAAGCCTTCGTCGTGGCCGGCGAGCGCATGACGATCGGGCGCAGCCCCGACGCCGAGGTGTTCCTCGACGACGTGACCGTCTCCCGCAACCACGCCCTGCTCGTCAGCCGCCGCGACGGTCTCTACATCGACGATCTGGGATCGCTCAACGGCACGTACGTCAACCGGCGCCGCATCGAGTCCCACCGGCTGCAGAACGGCGACGAGCTGCAGGTGGGCAAGTACAAGCTGACCTATCTCGACGAGCGGTGAGCCCGGAGACCGAAAACCAGGCGCCGCGCAAGGAGAAGGCGCTCACCATCGGGGCGGTGTGCAAGCAGCTCGAGCGTGAGTTCCCCGACATCTCGATCTCCAAGATCCGCTACCTGGAGGACCAGAAGCTGATGGCGCCCCGGCGGACTCCGGGCGGCTACCGGCTCTATTCACCCGCCGACGTGGACCGGCTGCGAACCATCCTGCGCCTCCAGCGCGACGAGTTCCTTCCCCTGCGGGTGATCCGCCAGGAGCTGGCCTCCGGGCGCTCGGAGCCCGACGTCGCCCAGGCCCCGCAGCCGGAGCCGCGCGGAATGAGGCGCTCCTCGTTCGGGCTCCGCGGGCCGGGCTCCCAGTTCCCGCTGGAGGAGGTGCTCGACGAGACCGGGGCGGATCGCGCGCTCGTCAAGGAGCTGGAGGACTTCGGCGTGATCAAGGGCGAGAGCGTGAACGGCGAGCTCGTGTACGACGACACCGAGCGCGAGATCATCCGCGCGGTCACCGAGCTGAAGCGCTTCGGCGTGGGGGGCCGCAACCTGCGCGTGTTTCGCACCTCCGCCGACCGCGAGGCAGCTTTGCTGGAGCAGATCCTCGCGCCCGCGCTGCGCTCGCGGAATCCCGAGCGGCGGAAGGAGGCCGTGGAGGCGCTCGAGAACCTCGCGGCCATCGCCTCGCACCTCAAGCACCTGCTGCTGATCCGGGACCTGCGCAAGCTCGCCCGCTGAGCGTGCGGCTCGAGGACCACATCCGGGACATCCCCGACTTCCCCAAGCCGGGGATCGTGTTCAAGGACATCACCCCGCTGTTCCTCGACCCGGACGCGCTGCGGTACACGGTTGGCGCCCTGGCCGACTACGCCCGGGCCGCGGCGGTGGACCTCGTGGTGTCGGCCGAGGCGCGCGGGTTCGTGCTCGGCGGCGCCGTGGCCGCAGAGGCCGGCGCCGGCTTCATCCTGGCCCGCAAGCCGGGCAAGCTGCCGCGGGAGACGGCCTCGGTCGAGTACCAGCTGGAGTACGGCGTCGACGCGCTCGAGGTCCACGCCGACGCGATGTCGGGCGGCGCCCGGGTGTTGGTGCACGACGACCTGCTGGCCACCGGCGGCACCGCGGGCGCGCTGACGGGCCTCGTCGAGCAGGCGGGCGGAGTCGTGGCAGGATGCGCGTTCGTGATCGAACTGGCCTTCCTGTCGGGGCGCGAGCGCCTCCAGGGCCACGACGTCCACAGCCTGGTCGTCTACGACTAGATGACTGATTCCAAACCCCCGCACCCACGGATGACGCGCCATACCGTCGCTGGACCGGCACCCACGTCCTCGCCGATAGTGCTGCGACTATCGGCTTCGTCCGCGTTCGCCGCCCAGCTCGGTCTGGCGCGCCCCCGAGGGCACGCGGATTCGAAATCAACCATCTAGTGGTGGTGCGGCGCGAACGCCGGCTCGGGGCCCCGCCCGCGGATGTCTGGCGGCTGGTGAGCGACCCGGCCCGGCTGCCGCTGTGGTGGCCCGGTGTCACCCGCGTCGAGGACGCCTCTCCAGAGGCCTGGACGAACGTGCTCACCTCGCCCAAGGGAAAGGTGGTCCGCGCCGACTACAGCCTCGAAGCGGCCGAGGAGGGGCAGCGGCTGCTGTGGCGCCAGGAGCTCGAGGAGTCCCCGTTCGAGCGCATCCTGGCCGAGTCGAGCACCGAGATCGTGCTCGCCCCCGAGGACGGCGGCACGCTGGTGTCGGTCGCGATCAGTCACAGCCCGCGCGGCTGGGCCCGCCTGAGCCCCTTCCAGCTGCGGGCGGCGGCCACCCGTCAGGTGGAGGGAGCGCTCGAGGGCCTGGAGCGCGTGACCGGACCGGGGGAGGAGCGCTAGTGATGCGCTGGTGGGGCTGGGGCGAGGACGGCGCCGACGTCGAGCTGCCGGCGGCCGGCGCGCAGCTCCTGGCCGACGAGATCGGCTTCGACTCCACCGTTCACCGTCCGCCGGTCGCCGAAACGGACGTGCGGCTGGGGGAGCCGGGACTGCCCGCTGCGGCGCGCGACGCGCTGGTGCGGGCCCTGGGGGCCGAACACGTCCGCGACGACCGTGCCACCCGCCTCGGCCACGCCGCGGGCCGCTCCTATCCGGACCTCATCCGCCTGCGAGCCGGCGACGGCGCCAGCGCGCCCGACGCGGTGGTCCTGCCCGGCTCGACCGAGGAGGTGGGCGCGGTGCTGGGGGCCTGCGCCGAGCACCGCGTGGCCGTCGTGCCCTTCGGCGGCGGCACCAGCGTGGTCGGCGGGGTGGAGCCGATCCGGGACGGCTTCAGCGGCGTGGTGTCGCTCGACCTGGGGCGGCTCGACCGGCTCGTGGGCGTGGACCGCACCTCGCTCACCGCGACGATGGAGGCGGGCCTGCGCGGGCCGGACGCCGAGCGCAGGCTCGGCGCCGAGGGCCTCACGCTCGGCCATCACCCGCAGTCGTTCGAGTACTCGACGATCGGTGGCTGGGTGGCCACCCGCTCGGCCGGCCAGGCCTCAACCGGCTACGGGCGGATCGACGAGCTGGTGGAGGGCCTGCGGCTGGTGGCGCCCGCCGGCCGTCTCGATACCCGGGCGCTGCCGGCCACGGCGGCCGGCCCCGACCTCCGCGAGCTCCTGGTGGGATCCGAGGGCGTGCTGGGGGTGATCTGCGAGGCCACGCTCAGGGTCCGTCCGCTGCCGGCCGAGCAGCGCTACGAGGGCTGGTCCTTCCGCAGCTTCACCGAGGGCTGCGAGGCCTTCCGCGTGATGGAGCAGGCCGACGCGTCGCCCGACGTGGCCCGCCTGTCGGACGAGAACGAGACCCGTCTGGGCCTGGCCCTGGCCAGCCCCGGAGGCGCCGCGGTGGGGCTGGCCCGCCGCTACCTGCGCGCCCGCGGACACGAGGGCGGCTGTGTCGCGATCGTGGGCTTCGACGGAACGGCCGACGACGTGGAGCGCCGCCGCCAGCGCAGCACGGCACTGCTCCGCGGCGGCGGCGGGGTGGCGCTCGGACGGCGTCCCGGCGACGCCTGGCGGCGCACCCGCTACCAGGGCCCCTACCTGCGCGACACCCTCCTCGATCGCGGGGTGATGGCGGAGACGCTGGAGACGGCCACCACCTGGAGCAATCTGGACGCCCTGTACCGGGCGGTGGCGGCCGCACTGCGCTCGACGCTGCAGGAGCGAGGCACGCCGGCCTTCGTGCTCTGCCACGTCTCCCACCTGTACCGCTCCGGCGCCTCGCTCTACTTCACCTTCTTCGCCCGCCAGGAGGACGACGCCATGGGCCAGTGGCAGGCCGCGAAGGCCGCCGCCTCCGAGGCCATCGTCGCCGGCGGCGGCACGATCACCCACCACCACGCGATCGGGCGCGACCACGCCCGCTGGATGACCGCCGAGGTGGGGGAGATGGGGGTCGAGCTGCTGCGCGCGGCCAAGGAGCGGCTGGATCCCGCCGGGATCATGAACCCGGGGAAGCTGCTGCCCTAGCGATCCCGTCAGGCGTCCGTTGCGAGCAGGTCGCCGAGGTGCTCGTCGATCTGCGGCATGAAGGTCGGCGCCACCCCGAACAGGCCCAGGTGGCCCTGGACGTCCTCGATCACGTGCAGCTCGCTGCCCGGGATCATCTCCTGCTCCGGCTGGCAGTCACGCGGCGGGAAGAACATGTCCTCGTCGATGGGCATCACGAAGGTCTTGGCGGTGATCCGCCCGAGCGCGGCCGCCAGGTCCCCGTCCGTGTGCCGGGCCACGTCGCCGCGCTGCCACTTCCAGCCCATCGCCAGCAGCGCGTTGGGATCCATGACCGTGAAGTAGGGCTCGAGGAACCCGGTCAGGAACTCCTCCCTGGACTCGAACTCGAGCGCCCGCCAGCCCTCCTGCTTCCAGAACTCGGTCGACAGGCCCATGGTCCCCCACAGGTGGGCGTGTCGCTTCAGGCCCTCGACCACGTCTTCGTTGGACTGGTACTCACCTCCGTTCCAGCCCGGGTCGGACCAGATCGCCTCGTTCAGGGTCTCGGTGAAGAGGAAGTCGTGGGGGGTGTTCTGGGCGGTGCCGGCGATGGGCGCCGCCCGCTTGACCTTGTCCGGGAAGCGGACGGCCCACTCGTAGGTCTGCTGGGCCCCCATCGAGCCGCCGACCACCAGCTCGAGCTGCTCGATGCCGAAGTGCTCGCGCAGGAGCCTCTCCTGGGCCACCACGTCGTCGCCGATCCGCACCTTGGGGAACTTCGACATCGCGATGTCGCCCTCGGAGTTGTGCGGCGACACCGACAGCCCGTTGCCGATCTGGTTGACGCACACGATGAAGTACTGCTCGGGGTTCAGAGCGTGGTCGGAGCCGATGTAGACCTCGCGCCAGATCTGGTGCGTCCCGGAGAACCAGGTGGTGATCAGGATCGCGTTGTCCTTCGCGGCGTTGAGCTCGCCGAAGGTGGCGTAGGTGAGCCGGCAGTCCGGGATCGACCCGCCCTCCTCGAGGTCCAAGCTGCCGATCGATGCGTGCTCGTATTCCCCGTGGAACTCGGGCGAGTAGAACGAGTTCTCGATCATGCGATCTCCCTCCCTCGGTTCAGATCGCGGCCGAGCGTACTGAACAGGGGATTGCGGCTGCTTCGGGCTAGCCCGCGGGGGGCGTGAGCACGACCTGGCCCAGCACGGCCGGCTGGCCCTGCCGCGCCTGGGCCTGCTTCAGGGCCGGCACGCGCCCTCGCAGCACCGAGTCGCCCGAGTGGGCCCGCTCGCGGTCCACCGGCTCGCGCGAGACGTCGATGAAGCGGTACTTCTCGAAGTCGTCGGGCAAGGGGCCGGCGCCCTGGTAGTTGCCCTGGGCGTCGGTCACCTGGGCGCCCACCGACCTGGCGTCCTGGGGGGTGTTGTAGAGCCAGACCTCGTAGGCCTGACGCTGGTTGCTGGCGGGCAGGTTGGCCGCCTGGACCACCAGCTGCCGCTGGCCGTTCTGCTCGGCCACCACCGCGACGCCGGCCGGCCGGCCGCCGTTCGGGGCCTGGGCGCCGCCACCCTGGGCCTGGGCGCCGCCCGCCGCTTCAGAGTTGGACGCCTGGGTCGCGGGCTCCTCGTCATCGCCGCCGGTGAGCACCCCCACCGGCCACAGCAGCACGGCGACGAGGGCCACCAGCGCGAGCGCCCCGGCGCCGGTCAGCAGGCGGCGGCGCCGGACGGCGGGGTCGGCCGCGAGGCTCCGCTCACCGGCGTCCGCGGACGGCCCGGCGGGGGGAGCCGCAGCGCGGCGCGACCGCGCCCCGCGCTCGCCCTCCGGGATAGCCGGCAGGGAACCGTTCGGGTACAGCTGCTCAAGCGAGTCCAGCAGCGAGCGGGTCCAGCTGCGGGCCGCCTCCGAGCGCCGCAGGTGTCCCTTGGTGGCGGTGGCCTCGGGACCCGCCTGCTGGCCCAGGACGTAGTCGGCCAGCTGGCCGCGCCAGTCCTCCTCCACGCCGCGCGCGCTGATCGGCGCGAGGTCCACCAGCGCGTCCCGGGCCAGCTCGCGGACGCGGGTCTCGGACAGGCCGAGCATGTCGGCGAGCTCCTCGTAGCGCTTACCCTGCTGCAGGACGAGCTCGACGATCGCCCGCTGCTCGGCTGTGAGCTGGTCGAACGTGGCCATGTGCAGGCCGAACTGTAGTGTGCCCGCGGTGAGCGAATCCCCGGCTGTGAGCGCCTACCCGGCCGCAGGCACCCTCGATGACCGGCTCGGCTTCGAGATGCTCGAGGCCAGCGCCGAGGGCTGTCGCGCGCGCTTCCGCGTGGAGGACCACGTGCGCCAGCCGGCCGGGCTGGTGCACGGCGGGGCCTACGCCGCGCTGGCCGAGTCGATGGTCTCGCTCACCACCCACGAGGCCGTGGCGGGGAACGGCCGGCTGGCCCTGGGACAGAGCAACCACACGAGCTTCCTGCGCCCCGTGACCGAGGGCACGGTGCACGCCGAGGGCCGCCCTCGCCACCGGGGCCGGACCTCCTGGATCTGGGACGTCGAGTTCACCGATGACGACGGCCGCGTGTGCGCGATCTCGCGGGTGACGCTGGCCGTCCGCGAGGCCGGCTAGTCCGTCGCCGGAGCGTGGTGCCCGGGGCAGGGGGTTGCGCACGAAACGTCCCACATAGGGACGCAACGTAGGCAACCCCCCAATCATCTAGCCCCCGAACGCCGCCCAGCGCCGGGATCTATTCCGGACTGGTCTCCAGGAGGTAGGCGTCCACCGGCTCGCGCTTGCCCCTGACCTCGACGCCGCCCAGCGACGTTGCCCGCAGGCCGGGGACCGCCCGCAGGGTGGCACCGCCGACCACGACTCCTCCCGGTGGCGCCCTGCCCTCCAGGCGGGCGGCCACGTTGACGGTGTCCCCGATGACCGTGTAGCTCCTCCCACTCTCGGCGCCCACCACGCCCACCAGCGCCTCGCCGCTGTTCACGGCGACGCGGAAGCGGGGCCAATCGGGGTGTTCGCCCGCGATGCGCGCGGTCTCGGCCTGGAGGGCAGTGGCAGCGCGCACCGCCCGCTCGGCGTGGTCGGGCTGGTCGCCGCGCGTGCCCCACGTGGCCATGAGCGCGTCGCCGATCAGGCGATCGATCTGGCCCTCCTCCTCACCGACGATCGGGGGAACGGCCACCTCGAAGTAGGTGTTGAGCATCTCGGTCACCTCGTGAGGGTCGCGCCCCTCGGAGAAGCGGGTGAAGCCGGCGAGATCGGCGAACAGCACGCTCACCTCGCGGGTGCCGGCCGCGGTGTGGTCGAGATAGAGGTCGCTGAAGCGCTCCTCGCGGTCCTCGCGTCGGGCGCTGTAGGCGATGGCGCCGAAGGCGACCAGCATCAGCAGGTGCCACTCCCACCAGGTCAGGCGCCAGCTGCGGGCGTAGGCCACTGCGACCATGGCCTCGGCGAGCAGGATGCAGGCCCCGGCGACGCTCAGCAGGATGGGGGAGCCGCTGGTGAGCGCCATCCGCAGGTAGCGCCAGGCCGCGAACGCGTACAGCCCCACCGCGGCCACCGCGGGGACCACCAGCGCCCCGCTGGCCCGCTCGGCAGGGGTGGCGTCGTCCAGCAGCCCCACCGAGCCCAGCGACAGCGCCGCCCAGACCGCCATGAGCGCCAGCAGGCCGCCTCGCAGCAGCCCGGCCCGCTCCACCAGCACCTGAGCCCGCGCGGGCGGCAGCGGCAGCGCGGAGGCCGCCACCAGCAGCGCAGCGATGAGCAGCCCGACCGGGGTGGCGATCACGAACCCCTGGTTGGGGTCGTCGAGCAGCACGCCCGGGGTGGCCAGCGCATGCAGGCCGAGGAAGCCCGCGGCGGCGAGGAAAGCGAGCGACACCAGCAGCAGGCGGGCGTCCGCTCGCCGCTGGGCGGTCTCGCTGGTCACGAAGGCCAGGGTCGCGCTCACCACCGCGGTGCCCAGCACCAGCCAGAAGTGCGAGGGATGGTGCTCCCAGGTGACGTCCGCGGAGGGCGCGGCCAGGAGAAGGGCGAGGCCCGCGAGTGGCAGCACCACCAGGGCAGCCCAGGCCACCACGCGGGTCCGGCTGTCGGGGGAGGGGGCGAGCAGGCGGCCGGCCGCGCCCGGCCCGCCCGCCACTACTGCAGCGCTCGCAGCCGGCGCTCGGCCGGCTCGGCGCGGCCCTCGTAACGGTTGGTGATCGGCAGGCGCCGGTCGCGGCCGAAGGCCTTGGTGGAGATCTTCACCCCGGGCGGTGCCTGACGCCGCTTGTACTCGGCCTTGTCGACCATGCGGATCACCCGCTCCACCTCCTCGGCGGGCAGCCCGCGATGCACCAGCTCGGCGGCGTCGAGGTCCTCCTCGACGTAGCCCTCCAGGATCGCATCCAGGACCTCGTACGGGGGCAGCGAGTCCTCGTCGAGCTGCTCGTGGCGAAGCTCCGCCGACGGCGGGCGCTCGAGCACGGACGCGGGCACCAGATCGCCGTCGCCCTGGGCGTTGCGCCAGCGCGTCAACCGGTAGACCCAGCCCTTGAACACGTCCTTGAGCACCGCGAAGCCCCCGGCCATGTCGCCGTACAGCGTGGCGTAGCCCACCGACAGCTCGGACTTGTTGCCGGTGGTGAGCACGAGCCAGCCGAACTTGTTCGACAGCGCCATGACCGTGTTGCCTCGGATGCGGGCCTGCAGGTTCTCCTCCGCGATGTCGGGCTCCCGGCCCGCGAACGGCTCGCTGAGCAGCGCGTCGAAGGCGCCCATCGCCTCCTCGATGGAGAGCTCGAGGAAATCGGCGCCCAGGTTCTCGGCGATCGCCCGGGCGTCGGCGCGGGTGCCCTCGCTGGAGTAGGGCGAGGGCAGGGACACGCAGGTCACCCGCTCGGCCCCGAGGGCGTCCACGGCCACCAGGGCGGTCAGGGCGGAGTCGATGCCGCCGGAGAGAGCGAGCACCACGCGCTCGAAGCCGTTCTTGCGCACGTAATCGCTCACGCCGGTTCGAAGCGCCGCGTACACCTCGGCCTCGGGCTCGAGCAGCTCGGCCGTCTCGCCGGACACGGTGTTCGCGCGCCCGGGGGCATGCAGCCGGGCCAGCGTGCGCACCGGCGGCTCGTCCTCGGGTGCGGCTCGGCGCTGGCGTCGCACGTTGACCCGGTGCCTGGTGTCGCGCAGCCGCGCGGCCACCACCTGGCGCGGGTCGATCGAGCAGATCGCCAGCTGCTCCTCGAACTGGGCGCAGCGGGAGATCACCCTGCCGTCCTGGTCGATGGCCAGGCTGTGCCCGTCGAAGACCAGCTCGTCCTGCCCGCCCACCGTGTTCACGAACACCACGGCGGCCAGGTAGTCGATCGCCCGCTGGACGAGCATGCGCTCCCGGCCGCGGCCGTAACCGGCCCGGTAGGGCGATGCGGAGAGGTTCAGGATCACCTGCGCGCCCGCCAGCGTCTCCGTCATGGCCGGCGGGCCGGGCTCCCAGATGTCCTCGCAGATCGTGAGCCCCACCGGCACCCCGTTGAGCTCGAAGATGGCCGCCTCGGCGCCCGTCTGGAAGTAGCGCTGCTCGTCGAACACGCCGTAGTTGGGCAGGTACATCTTGCGGTAGACGGCCGCCACCTCGCCGTCGGCGAGCACGGCGGCGGAGTTGAACACGTCGCCGGCCCGCTCGGGGAAGCCCACCACCGCGACGATGCCGTTCACCTGCGCGGCCAGCTCGTCGAGCGCCTGCGCCGCGGCGTCGAGGAAGCCGGTCTTCAGCAGCAGGTCCTCGGGCGGGTAGCCGGTCAGGCTGAGCTCGGGGAAGACCACCAGCGCGGCGCCCTGCTCCCGGGCCCGGGCGGTGTTCTCGGCGATCGCGCGGGCGTTGCCCGTGATGTCGCCCACCACCGGGTTGATCTGAGCGAGCGCGACGCGGAGCAGTGCGTTCTCGGCCACGTCCTGATTATCGCGTGCCGCAGCCCAGCGGCAGGTCGAGATAGGCCGCGCCGCGCTCGCGGTGCTCGAAATGCCACCACTCGCGCCAGTAGTCCTCGAACCCGAACCGGTTCATGGCCCGTCGCAGCGTCAGGCGGTTGCGCAGCACCCGGCCCGTCGCGTCGAGGGTGTGCGCTCCCGGACCGAGCGCGTCGTAGCGCCCCATCGGCAGCCGGCGGCCGTCCGAGAGCCGGACCAGCGTCAGATCCACCGCGCTGCCGGTGTTGTGGCGGCTCCTGCGGGCGATGTAGGTGCCCACGAGGTCTGGACGCCCCGACCGGATCGCCCAGCGGACGAGCGCCCGCGAGGCGCGGGCCGGCCGGTAGGCGTCGAGCACCAGCAGGCCGAGGCCACGGGGGCGCAGGTGACGCTGGACGCGGCCCAGGTCACGCGCCGAGCGGCGCAGGAGCAGCGCCCAGGGCCTGCAGTAGCCGGGCAGGCGGCGCCCGGTGAGGTTGTCGGGACCGGCGTAGGCGAGATCGAGGGCGATCCCCGGGCCGTACTCGTGGATGTCGAGCAGCCCGGCACGCCGGTGCGCGGGCGAGCCCGCCTGCGCCGGCCGGGCGGTGGGCGGCCGGCGGAAGATTCGCCGGGTGACCCCGCGGATCGTCGCGGTGCCGTAGGTGTGAGAGGGGTTGCCGTCGGTGAGCACCGCCAGCGACACCCTGAGGGCCCGCCGCTCGAACAGCCCCGCGGCGTGCACCAGCTGCCCACGCGACGTGGAGCGCCAGCCCAGCTTGAAGAAGGCCCTGAAGCCGCCGCGCAGCGCAGCCGTGGGAAAGCCCCAGCGCTGGCTTTCGTCGACCGACGCCAGCAGCCGACGGGCATAGCGGCGCGAGCGGGGCGGCGTCAGGCGGTCGAAGCGAGAGAAGAAGCGGGCCTGATCGGCCGCGGTGATCACCGCCGACGCCCAGTCTCCGGGCACCTGGAAATCGCGCAGATCCGCGCGCCGGGCCAGCCGGTACAACCCGGCCGCGCCGACCCGCCCGAACATCGCGGTGGCGTTCGCATTGCTCGAGATCCGGATCATGGGGCCGAGCAAGGCCCGCTCGCCGGGGCCCGGTCGCCGGTTGCCGATGCGGCGCAGGTAGGCCACGAGCAGCATCGCCTTCACCACGCTGGCGGACACGTAGCGCCGCCGCGGGGCAAACCCCCGCAACCGGCCACGGGAGTCGGTCAACGCGAAGGAGGTGACCCCCTGGCGCGTCCTCAGCCACCGCTGTGCGGACCGGACCTGCTGCTTGGACGGCACCGCCGGGCGCGCCGCCGCCTCCGACGCCGACGCCACACCGGCCGGCAACGCCGGCCACAGGGCGGCGAGCGCCAGGACGGTGGCTGCCAGAGCGGTGCGCACAGCTCGATGGTGGCAGCACGCGCGCGCCAGTGCGGTTGCCCGTATCGACGCGGGCCGTTGCGAGGCTTAGCCTGGTGGGGGATGCTCGCCCGCCTCACGCGCGACCTGTTCGATCCCCGCACCTACGGGCGCATCCTCTACCTGCTGCTCGCGCTTCCGCTGGGCATCGCCGAGTTCACCTTCCTGGTCACCACGATCTCGCTCGGGGTGGGCCTCCTGGTCACCCTCGTCGGGATCCCCATCCTGATCGCCGTGGTCTACGTCTGGCGCTGGATCGCGCAGCTCGAGCGCCAGCTGATCGGCCTGCTCACCGGCCGGGCGATCCCGCGGCCGTACCGCCCCGACCCGGCGGGCTCGTGGTGGGACCGCCTGCGCGCCCGCCTGGCCGATCCCGCCACCTGGAAGGACCTCGTGTTCCTCCTGCTGCAGCTGCCGCTGGGGATCGTCTCCTTCACGGTCACCGCCGCGGTCCTGGGCGCGGCGTTGCAGACCCTGACCGCCCCGGCCTGGTTCTGGGCGGTGGAGGGCGGTCTCGACTTCGGGGTGCTGAACATCGACACCGCGTGGGAAGCCTTCGCCCTGGTGCCGGTGGGAGTCCTGCTGACGTTCGTGGGCATCCCTGCGCTGGGCGCGCTGGGCAGGCTCTACGGCGAGCTGGCCGGCGTGCTGCTCGGCTCGAACGCCGATCCGGTGCTCACCGCCGAGGTGACCGACCTGCGCGACGCCCGTTCACGCATCATCGCCGCCGGTGACGCCGAGCGGCGGCGAATCGAGCGTGACCTCCACGACGGGGCCCAGCAGCGCCTGGTGGCGCTGGCCCTCACCCTGCGGACCGCGGAGAAGCGGGCGGCGGAGGGCGATCCCCAGGCGCCGGAGCTGATGCGACGAGCCGGCGACGAGGCGGGCCTGGCGCTCAAGGAGCTGCGCGACCTGGCCCGGGGCATCCATCCGGCGATCCTGACCAACCGCGGGCTGGCGGCCGCGCTGGACGACCTGGCGGCGCGGGCCACCGTGCCGGTGGAGGTGGTGGAGGCGCCCTCGGCCCGGCTCCCCGACGAGGTGGAGGCCGCGGCTTACTTCGTGGTCTCCGAGTGCTTGGCCAACATCGGCAAGCACGCCCAGGCCACGCACGCCACGGTGGCGGTCAGCGTCGACGCGGGTCGGGTGGCGGTGACCGTGGCCGACGACGGCGCCGGCGGCGCCGACCTCGACGGCGGCAGCGGCCTGCAGGGCCTCCGCGACCGCGTGGGCGCCCTGGACGGCCGCCTGGGAGTGGAGAGCCCGGCGGGGGCCGGGACCCGCGTGCGGGCCCTCATTCCACTGGCGCTGCCCTCGCAGTCGGGGGATCCGCTCGCGACGGGTGTGGTCCTGCCCGACGAGGTCGCGGCCGAGCGGATGGCCGCCCGTCGCCGTCTGCTGCGGATCCGGCTGGCCGCGCTGGGCGTGATCGCGTTCGTGCTCGTGTTGATCTGGTACGTCACGCCGTCGCCCTCGTTCTGGCCGGTGTGGCCGCTGCTCGGCCTCGGCCTGGTAGGCGGCCTCGACGCCTGGCTGACGCTCGCGAGCCCTCCCTGGCGCGAGTCCGACCTGGCCGAAGGCGCCGACCTGGCCGCGCTGCGCCGGCGCCGCTCGCTCGTTCTCAGCGCGGGCGCGCTCGGCATGGTGAACGCCGTCATCGTCGGCGTCTGGCTGGCCGCCGGAGGCGGCTACTTCTGGCCGGCGTGGCCCATTCTGGGCTCCGCCCTGGCGCTCGCGATCAAGGCGCTGCCGGTCACCGCGAGGCTCCACAAGCGCCTCGCGGGGCCTCTCAGCTAGCCGACTGAGCGCCCTGCGCCTCGCCGACGGCGAGCACCCGAGCGCCGGTGCAGCGGCACAGCTCGCGCGGGTCCACACAGAACAGGCTGTGAGGATCGCCGGCGGCGGCCCAGACGCGCTCGTGCCCGAGCAGCTCCTCGTCGAAGACCACCGGAAGGTCGTGGCCGAAGGGAGGCACGCCGCCGATGGCGAAGCCGGTGGCGGCGCGGACCTCGTCGGCGCCCGCCTGCCGGACCTCGGCGACATCGAGGGCATCGGCGAGCTTCTCGGTGTCGATCCGGTGCCGTCCCGACGCGACGCAGACCACCGGGTCGCCGTCGGCCACGAACACGATCGATTTGGCGATCTCGGCCTCCTGGCAGCCCACCGCGAGCGCGGCGTCACGCACGGTGCGCGTGGAGGATTCGAGCCGCTGGACGTGCACGGGGATCCCGAGATCGCGCGCGCAGTCGGCCACCTTGTCCCTCACGGCCGCACCGCCTCGGGCGCGAGCTCAGGCTGGGCCGACAGCTCGACCTCCGCGGCGTCCGCGAGCTCCTCCAGAGCCTCGCGCACGTCGGCGGCCACCTCGTCGAGGTCCCACAGCACGTCGTAGTCGCCCACCAGCCCGAAGTTGATCGAGCCGTCGTAGGAGAGCAGCGCCACGCCCAGGCCCTGGTTCTTGGCCAACGGGACCATGGGAAAGGTCTCGAGCATGCGCCGGCCCAGGAGGTAGAGCGGGAACTGAGGACCGGGCACGTTGGTGATCACCAGGTTGAAGAAGCGCTGGCGCGAGGAGAGCCGGGCGGCCTGGTCCATGATCGTCGGCGGGGCAAACCCGGTGAGCTCGGTGAGCACCTGGGCGCCCACCGCCTGCCCGCCGGCCTTCAGGTGCTTCAGCTCCTCACGCACGATGTCCAGGCGCGCCACCGGCTCCTGGCACCAGACCGGCAGCGGGACCATCATCGCCGCCACCCGGTTGCCCAGGGCGCCGCGCTCGGTGTCGGAGCGGACGCTGACCGGCACCATCGCCTTCAGCTCCAAGCCGTCGGTCTTGACGCCGCGCCCGCGCAGGTGCTTGCCCAGCGCGCCGGCGACCGTGGCCACCACCACGTCGTTGACCGTGCCGCCCAGGCGGTCCTTGATCGCCTTGATGTCGGCGAGCTCGGCCCGCACCCAGGTGTAGCGCCGGTGAGGCCCGATCGTCTGGTTGTAGGGGCTGGCGGGCGCCGGGTTGAGCCCGGCCCAGGCCATGGCGCCCACGCCCACCGCGGCGTCCTTGAGCCCGGCCAGGACACGCCGGGGGCCGCGCAGCACCGCCCGCACCGACCGGGTCACCTCGGCCGGCACCGTGGCCCGCTCGACCAGCGCCTCGCCCAGGAGCTGGGCCTGGCTGGGAAGCGGGCGGGGCAGCCAGCGATCGCCCGGGTCTGTCGGCGCGGCGGGCTCCGGCGAGGTGTCGAACAGGACCGAGACGATGTCGATCCCCGAGATCCCGTCCACCAGCGCGTGATGGGTCTTGGCCAGCAGGGCGAAGCGCCCGCCCTCGAGCCCCTCGGCCAGCCACAGCTCCCACAGCGGCTTGTCGCGGTCGAGCGACTGGGCGAAGACCCTGCCGGCGAGGTCGCGCAGCTGATCCTCCGAGCCGGGGGAGGGGAGCGCCGTGTAGCGCACGTGGTAGCGCAGGTTGAAGTGGGGATCGTCGACCCACTTGGGCCGCCCCTGCCCGAGCGGCACATAGGCCAGCCGCTGGCGGTAGCGGGGCACGAGCGACAGCCGGCGCTCGATGGCGTCGATCAACTCGTCGTAGGGGGGAGGGGGTCCCTCGAACAGCATCACCGAGGCCACGTGCATGTGGGCGGAGGCGTCCTCCAGGTGGAGGAACGAGGCGTCCAGTCCGGTCAGGCGCTCAGCGGGCACTCACCCCAAATTAGCGCGTCAGAGCGAGAGGCTGAGCTGGTCGGTTGCCGGGACCTCGCGGGCGCCCTCGTCGAGTCCGGCCACCCGGACGCCGATAAGGCGGACCGGGCGCCGCGGCGCCAGCCGCAGCAGCAGGTCGCGAGCCACCGCGCCGACCGTCTGGAGGTCGTTGACCGGGGCCTCCAGCGTGTGCGCGCGGGTGACCGTGCGGAAGTCGTCGTAGCGCACCTTGATGCCGATCGTCCGTCCCTTGCGCTCGTCCCGCGCCAGCGCCGCGCAGAGCTGCTCGGTGAGGCGGTCAAGCTCTGGCTCGAGCTGGTCGCGGCCGCGAAGATCGCGGTCGAAGGTGGTCTCCCGGGACTCCGACTTGGCCGCCCTGGCCACCTCCAGCGGGCGATCGTCCTCGAAGCGGGCGAGGCGACCGAGCCAGGGGCCGAGCCGCGTGCCGAACAGCTCCGCGAGGCGCTCGTCGGCCGTGGCCCCGAGGTCCTCCAGGTTCGTGATCTGTTGCGCCTCGAGCCGGGCCAGGGTCTTGGGGCCGATGCCGGGCACCAATCCCGGCGAGGCGCCGGCAAAGCGCGCCCGCGCCTCGGCGGCCGACAGCACCACGAAGCCGTCGGGCTTCTCCGCATCCGAGGCCACCTTGGCCACGAGCTTGTTCGGTCCCAGCCCCACCGAGCACGTGAGGCCGGTGGCCGTCCGCGCGGCCTCCTTGACCCGTGCCGCGGCGGCCCGGGGACGCTCGAAGCCGGTCAGGTCGAGGTAGGCCTCGTCGAGGCCCACCACCTCCACGATCTCCACGTGCTCGCGCAGCACCGTCATCAGCTCGCGCGAGCGCGCGCGGTAGTGCTCGAAGTCCGGGGCCAGGAAGACCGCGTCCGGGCACAGCCGCCGCGCCCGCTCCGCCGGGGTGGCGGAGAAGATGCCGAAGCGACGGGCCTCGTAGCTTGCGGTGGTGACCACCGCACGTGGTCCGCTGCCCGCCACCACCACCGGCAGCCCGCGCAGGTCGGGATGCCGCTGAAGCTCCACCGACACGTAGAACGCATCGCAGTCGAAGTGCGCGATGGCGCGGGTTTCCACCTCATCGACGCTAGCGCCCGGCCGGGACGGCTCGTACATCCGGCCGAGAGGTCTGGTGGGAATCGGCGAGCGACTGGGCGTGGCTGGCAAGTCCGGTGGACGGAGTCGATGCCAGGGCATCGGCGAGTCCGCCGGACGCAGCCAGGCGCGTCCAGGCGCCGCCGAAACCGCCAGAACTTGAGGACGGGTGTACTAGTTCGACTGGCGAACGGGGCGCACGAGGATCTCGTTCACGTCCACGTGCGGCGGCTGGGTGAGCGCGAAGAGCACGGCGCGGGCCACGTCATCGGCCTCCAGGGCGCCGCTCACCGCGTTCTCGAAGAAGGGCGTGTCCACCATGCCCGGCTCGATCAGCGTCACCTTGATGTCGCTGTCGCCGACCTCCTGTCGCAACCCCTCGCCCATTGACGTGACGGCGAACTTCGTGGCCGAGTAGAGCGAGCCGGGCAGGGCACGCCGGCCGGCGATGGAGCTGGTGAGGATGAGATGGCCGCTTCCCTGCTCCTTGAAGTGGCCGAGGACGGCCCTGATCGAGAGCGCGGCGCCGAGCACGTTGGTGTCGATCATCGCCTTCCAGTGCTCCACCGACTCCTCGAGAAAGCCGCGCTTGGCCCCGAACCCGGCGTTGGCGAAGTAGGCGTCCAGGCGGCCGAAGCGCTCGAGCGCGGTCGCCACGAGGGCCTGCTGGTCCTCCCAGCTGGTCACGTCGCAGCGCTGCGCGAACGCCGTCTCCTCGCCGCCCAAGTCGTCAGCGAGCGCCGTGAGCTTGTCCTCCGAGCGGGCGGCCAGCACCACCCGGTGGCCGAACTCCACCGCCCGGCGCGCCGTGGCGGCGCCGATGCCGGTGCTCGCGCCGGTGATGACCAGGACGGGTTCGTCGGGCACGGGCGGGGTTGTATCAGCCGGGACCACCGGGACCGGCCTACCCCGAATGCGCCCGGCCACCGCAACCGGGTGTAGTCGACGGCCTCGACGGGAACACCGGAAGGGTGCTCGCGTTGACGGACCTGCGCCGGCGCTACGGGGACACCGTTGCCCTCGACGGGCTGTCGCTCGAGGTCCCGGAGGGCGAGGTCGTGGGCTTCGTGGGGCGAAACGGGGCAGGCAAGACGACGGCCATGCGGATCGCGCTCGGCGTGCTGGAGGCGGACTCCGGCGAGGTCCGCTGGCGGGACCGCCCGGTGGACCGCGAGGCGCAGAACCGCTTCGGCTACCTCCCTGAGGAGCGTGGCCTCTATCCCAAGATGCAGGTCGACCGCCAGCTGCGCTACATGGCCGAGCTCCACGGGGTCCCGCCGGCCGAGGCCGACGAGGCGGCCCGGTCCTGGATCGAGCGGCTTGGGCTGGCCGAGCGGGCCGAGGCCCGGGTGGAGGAGCTGTCGCTGGGAAACCAGCAGCGGGTGCAGCTGGCGGTGGCGCTGGTGCACCAGCCGGATGTCCTGATCCTCGACGAGCCCTTCTCGGGTCTCGATCCGATCGGCACCGACCTGATGGCCGAGGTGCTGTTCGAGCGCGCCCGTCAGGGGGCGGGTGGTTTCTTACACAGCTCGACCTGGTGGAGCGCATCTGCGATCGGGTGACGATCATCGACAGCGGGCGTGTGGTGGCCGCCGGCACGGTGGAGGAGCTGCGCTCGCAGCGCTCGGAGGCGGCGCGCATGCGCGTGGCCGTGCAGGGGGCGGGGGAGGGCTGGCACGAGCGCCTCCGGGTGTCTCCCTGCTGGGGACCGACGAACGCGGCCATCTCCTCGAGCTCGAGGACGGCACTGATGACGAGCAGCTTCTGGAGCCGCCGGGCCGAGGGGCGGGTCTGTGCTTGGCGCCGAGCGTCCGACGCTGGCCGAGCTCTTCGCGAGGTGGTGGAGCGATGAGCGGCCGGCGGGCGGTAGCACTGGTGGCGCGGCGCGAGTTCAGCGAGCGGGTGCGACAGCGCTCGTTCCAGGTGTCCACCGCCGTGACGCTGCTGATCGTCGCCGTGGTTGCAATCCTGGCCGGGCTCACGGGCGGGGACGACTCCGAGTCCTTCGAGGTGGGCACGCAGGGAGCGGAGGCGGCGGCCATCGCGCGCGCCGTCGACGCCATCGGCTCGCAGCAGGACATCAGCGTGGAGGCCCGAGCGGTCGGCAGCGAGGCGGCGGCCAGGGCGGCCCTGGAGGACGACGAGCTCGACGCGGTGCTGACGGCCGACGGCGAGCTGCTCACCGCCGAGGAGCCGCCGGTGGCCTTGGAGCGCCTCATGCAGGTATCGGCGCGCCAGGTGCGGTCGGCGGAGGCCCTCCGCGGGCGAGGGACTGAGCGGGGCGGAGGTCCGCCAGAGCCTCGACCCGCCCCCGCTTCGCGCCGCCTCGCTCGACCCGGGCGGCGACGAGGACGAGCGCCGCGGCGTCGCCGTGGCGGCGTCGTTCCTGCTCTACGGGCAGCTGCTGGTGTACGGCTTCTGGGTCGCCATGGGGGTGGTGGAGGAGAAGTCCTCCCGGGTGGTGGAGGTGCTGCTCGCCGCCATCCCTCCGCGGGCGCTGATCGCCGGGAAGATCATCGGCCTCGGGCTCCTCGGGCTCGCTCAGTTCGCGCTGCTCGGCGTGGTCGGCCTGGCCATCGCGGCCGCCACGGGTGCGATCGAGCTCGACTCGACCAAGCTGGGGATCCTGGCGATCGTCCTGGTCTGGTTCGTTCTCGGTTTCGCGCTCTACGCCGGGGCTGTTCGCGATGGCCGGGGTGCTGGTCTCCCGCCAGGAGGACGTGCAGAGCACGACCACCCCGCTCACCATGGCGATCATCCTGTCGTTCCTGCTGGTCTTCCCGGCCCTCGACGACCCGTCGGGCGGGCTCGCCCGCATCGCCTCGCTGGTGCCGTTCTCGTCGCCCCTGGTCATGCCCGGCCGCGTCGCCCTGGGCGAGGCCGGCCCGGTGGAGGTCGCGCTGTCGCTGGTTCTCCTGGTGGGGACCATCGTGCTGCTGGTGCCGCTGGTGGCGCGGGTCTACGAGGGCGCGGTGCTGCGCATGGGCCGGCCGCTGAAGCTGGTCGAGGCCTGGCGCGCCGCTCGCGCCTGACTCAGGGGCCGAGGCGCTCGATCGTCCAGCGGCTCGGGTCGCCGGGCTCCGCGGGGGTGTAGCGGAAGCGGTCGTGCAGCCGGTTGGCTCGGTTCTGCCAGAACTCCCAGGCCAGCGGCTCGACCCGGTAGCCGCCCCATTCGTCGGACACCGGGAGCTCGCCGGGCCGGTCCAGCGCGGCCGCCCGCTCCTCGAGCCAGGCCCGGCTCGCCACCGGGCGGCTCTGCGGGGAGGCCAGCGCGCTCAGCTGGCTGGCGCGCGAGCGGCTGTGCGCGTAGGCCTTGGTCTCGGCGCGCTCCACCCTGGTGACGGGGCCCTCGATCCTCACCTGGCGCCCCAGGAGCGCCCAGTGGAACATCAGCGCGGCCCGCCCGTTCTCCTCGAGCTCGGCCGCCTTGCGGCTGGCGTAGCTGGTGAAGAAGACGATCCCGCGGCTGTCGACGCCCCTCATCAGCACCATGCGGGCCGAGGGAGCACCGTCGGCGGTCGCCGTGGCCAGCGCCATCGCCTCCGGCTCGTGCTGGCCGCTGTCGACGGCCTCGCCGAACCAGGCTGTGAACTGCGCCAGCGGGTCGGGATCCAGCTCCCGCTCCGACAGCGGAAGGTCAGGGGGCGTGCTCACCGGGTCATCGTATGCTGCGCCCCATCGCAGGCGATCGAGGGGGAGAGAAATGCCGAAGAGGAAGGCCAGCGCGCGCTGGGACGGATCGTTCACCGAGGGTGCGGGCAGCATCCGGATGCGGAGCGGCGCCTACGAGGGGGCCTATTCGGCCCAGTCGCGATTCGAGGAGGGCGAGGGAACCAACCCTGAGGAGCTGATCGCCGCCGCGCACGCGGCCTGCTTCTCCATGGCGCTGTCGCTCGCGCTCGGTCAGGCGGGCCACGACCCCGAGACCATCGAGACCGAGGCCACGGTGCAGATCGACAAGGTGGACGAGGGCTTCGCCATCACCAGCATCACGCTACACACGCAAGGCCGGGTGCCGGGCATCGAGGAGTCCGAGTTCCAGCAGCAGGCCGAGGCCGCCAAGGAGGGCTGTCCGGTATCCCAGGCGCTGGCGGGCGTGGAGTCGATCGAGGTCGAGGCGCAGCTCCTGGACTGATGCCGGCGGTGGAGCCCTTCCCGCTCGACCCTGACCGGTCGGCGCTCGTGGTCGTCGACATGCAGAACGACTTCGTGCGGGAGGGCGCGCCTCAGGAGGTGCCGGCGGCCCGGGACACCATGGCCGTGATCGCCTCGCTGATCGAGGCGTGGCGGGCGGCGGGGCGGCCGGTTATGTATACCCGCTTCACGGCCGGCCCCGAGCGGACGCTGCTCTGGACCTGGTCGCCCGAATGCGGCCCCGAGCAGCGATCCTGCTGGCCGGGCGAGGTCCGCCGCTACAGCGACCGCGCGGAGCCGCTCGAGGGCCACGCCGTGATCGACGAGCTTCGGCCGCTGGCCGGCGAGCCCGTGATCGACAAGTACGGCTACGGCGGCTTTCACAACACGCACCTGGAGGACGTGCTGCAGGCCCACGGGGTCAGCCAGATCGTGGTGACCGGGACCGTCACCCAGATCTGCGTCGAGGAGACGGCCCGCGAGGGCTTTCACCGCGGGTTCGAGGTGGTCGTGGTCCGCGACGGTGTGTCCTCGTTCGACGACGAGCTGGCCGGGGCGACCCTGCGCAACCTGGAGATGAAGTTCGGCAGGGTGGAGACGGCGGCGGCCGTTCTGGAACGGATCACGGCCAAGTTGACATAACGGTGGTTATCGAGCGTTGAAATCGTTCTCTAGGCGAGGACACCCCATCTGGAGTGTCCGGCGCGCTGCCTAGCGTCGGGACTCCGGAAGGGGCTCTTTATTGGGAGACCAAGCTGCGCCGTCCCGAGCTCACCGCCGGAGCAGCACCAAGAACCCTGCGAGACAATGTCAGCGATGAGTACCGGCCGGCTGACTTCGCTGCGGCGTGCGCTGATCGGGCTCGCGGCCGTCGGTGTGGTGCTCGGCCTGGTGATGGCTGTCGTGGCCGCGACAAGCGACCACCAGACCACCCCGGGCTTGGAGGCGGCCCTGACGCTGATCGTCGCCTGGTCGTTCCTGGGCACCGGCCTCTATTCGTGGGACCGGCGGCCCGACAACCTCACCGGACCGCTGATGGTCGCCGTGGGGTTCACCTGGCTGCTCGCACAGCTGTCGGCCTCAGACGTGCCCGCGCTGTTCGTGATCGGAGTGAACATCACCGGCATCCCGTTCGCGATCCTGATCCACCTGCTGTTCGCGTTTCCGGACGGGACGCTGGAGCGGCCGGTCGATCGCCGCTGCGTCGCGCTTGGCTACTTCCTCACGGTGGTCTACCCGTGGCTGCTGACTCCCTTCGTCGACCCCGCGGCCACCGACGACTGCGACGGGTGTCCCGCCAATCCGCTGCTGGTGTGGGACAACCAGGACCTCTACAACGCGCTCGTCGCGGTGCAGAACTTGGCCGGGATAGCGGTGATGACGGCGCTGATCTGGCACTTCGTGCGCCGCGCGCGGGAGTCCACCGATCCCGCCGAGCGCCGGCGCGACGCGCCCGTGTGGTGGGCGGGCGGCGTGACCCTGCTGTTCGTCATCGCGCTGCTGTTGACGAACTTCGCGCCCGAGGACGGCACGTACGACGACTGGATCTACTACAGCGCGGGGGCCGTGCTGGCCACCCTCCCGTACGCGTTCTGGCTCGGCCTGCTGCGCTCACGGCTTTCGGAAGCAGAGGTGGTGGAGCGGGAGAACCTACGCCTCGACGCGGAGCTGCAGGCCCGACTGGTCGAGCTGCGCGAGTCGCGGGCGCGCATCGTCGAGGCCGGCTACGCGGAGCGTCGCCGCGTGGAGCGCGACCTCCACGACGGCGCGCAGCAGCGCCTCGTCGCGCTCGCGCTCGACCTGCGGATGACCCGGACCAAGCTCGACGACGATCCCTCCGCCGCGGCCGAGCTGCTCGAGAGCGCGACACGCGAGCTCGCCGCTGCGACCGAGGAGCTGCGCGAGCTGGCCCGCGGCCTGCACCCGCCGGTGCTCACCGACCGCGGGCTCGTGGCGGCGGTCGAGGCGCTGGCCACGCGCTCGCCGGTGCCGATCACGGTCGAGGCGAACGACGGCGAGCGCGCCCCGGCATCCGCCGAGGCGGCGGCCTACTTCGTCGTGTCCGAGGCGCTCACCAACGTGGCCCGTCATGCCCAGGCCGAGCACGCGCTCGTGCGCGTCGACCGCGCCGACGGACAGCTGCGCGTCGAGATCCGCGACGACGGGCGGGGCGGCGCCGACTCCAACGGAGGCTCCGGTCTACGCGGGCTGTCGGACCGCGTCGCCGCGCTCGACGGCTCGCTCGAGGTCGAGAGCCGTCCGGGCCGCGGGACGGTAGTGCGCGCGGTCATCCCGGCCTAGCCCGAAAGGCGTGCTTCGCCTCACGCTGTCGCGGAGGTGCCGAGGCCGCCGGAGTTGCCCGAGCTGCTCCCGCCGGCACCGCCGCGGCCGTGCCTGAGCCTGTTCCTCAGCGCCCCGCGCATCCACCAGGCCTACGGGATTCGGCCCGGCTGAGGTATGCCATCGGGTGCCCCGGGCATACTTCCTGGGCATGTCCGACCCACATACGAACGAGTTCCCCACCGAGCACCTCTACCGGCCCTCCGGCGCCGCCGACGCGATCCGGGAGCGCACCTTCCCCGTGGCGGTGCGAGGCTACGACCGGCAGGCGGTCGACGACTTCGTTCAGGAGATGGCCCAGCTCATCACCGAGCTCGAGGGGCTTCAGAGCCGCGAGGCGGTGATCCAGCGGGCGCTCGATCAGGTCGGCGAGGAGACCGCGGGGATCCTGCAGCGGGCCCACGAGACCGCCGACGAGATCGCCGCCCGGTCACGCGCCCAGGCCGAGGGCCGGATCCAGCGCGCCGACCGAGAGGCCGAGATCACCCGGCGCGACTCCGACGCCTACGCCGAGCAGGTGGTCGTCGACACCCGGATCCTGTGGGAGGAGCGCAAGCGACTCATCGAGGACGTCCGCCAGCTGGCCGACGAGGTGCTGGCCACGGCCGACGACGCCATCGAGCGCGTGAAGCTGCCCGAACCGCTGCGGCAGGCCGAGGCAGAAGCGGCGCCGGCCGATCCCCCGACGGCTGAGGTCGAGCTGGACCTTCTGCCGGGCGGCGCCGCCCAAGGCGAGCCCGGCCTGCCCGAGCCCGGCCTGCCCGAGGACGCCGGCCTGCCCGATGAGGTCGGCACCGAAGAGTCGCCCGCGCTGCCGGACCAGTCCGAGTTGGCGGACGAGGAGCCGCCGGCGGCGGACCCGGGGTTGGTCGAGAGCGACGAACCGCCGGGACCCGACGACCAGCCCCGCGGCGAGGACCGCCGTGGCGGCGGAGCGCCCGCCCCGCCGCCCATGCCGGGCACCCAACCGCAGACGCCCGCCGGAGCCGCACCTCCGCGGGGGCTCCATCCGCCCGACGCGGCGGGCGAGCCCTCCGTCTACGACACCCGCAGGCCCACGCCGGGTAGCGACGCCTAGCCCGCCCCGGGCTTCAGGCGCTTACAGGGGCAGCTTGCTGCGACCCTTGCGGCCCGTCGAGGCGCTCTTGTTCGTCGCCTTGCGCGAGGTGCCGAAGGACTTCGAGAACAGCTTGCCGATCGGACCGGGGGCCTTGCCCCCCGCTCGCTGGCCCACGCCGAGGGTACGGTCCACTCCCTTCTGAGGCCCGCTCGACAGCCGAGGCAGCAGGAAGGCCAGGATCAACAGGATGATGCAGACGGCGATGATCGCTCCGATTATCATGGCTTCCCGTTACCCGCCCGAGGCCGGGGCGGAAACCAAGCGGCGGGCTGAGAATCGGACGTAGGTCGCAGCCGTCGTCTGGCAGACTGGGATGACGGTGGCCAAGCAGAAGCAGATCAAGATGCAGATGCAGGTCGGGGCGCTCGCGGCGATCCCGCAGCTCGAGTCGCGCACGGACGAGCAGCTGCAGAGCGAGTCGAAGCACCGGGTGGCCGCCAAGGCCATCCTGGGCGCTCGTGCGGCCGAGCGCTACGACGTCAAGGCGGCGCGGGCGTACTTCAACGAGGCCCTCGCCGGCTGTCATCCGCAGGAGCGGCCGGCGCTCAGGCAGATGATGAAGGCCTCGCTCGCACTGGCCGAGCGCCGTCCCGACGAGCTCCGCGACGCGATGGAGCGCCTCGGACAGGAGGCCCCGTCGGGCCGTCAGCTGTTCATGCTCCGGATGATGGGCCTGTTCATCCCGTCCGGGAGCGCGGGAATCGTGGCCCGGATCCGGGGCATCGTGCTTCTGATCCTGCTCGTGATCGTTCTCCTGGCCGTCGGCTACGGGCTGGTCACCCTGATCGCGCTGCCCTTCGGGGGCATCGGCACAGGCCCGGCGATCTTCTTCGGCTTCCTGCTGCTGGTCGCCGTGATCGGCGTGCTGGTGCTGTTCGGCCGGCGCCGTCAGTCGAGAGCCCGGGCGGCGCGCAGCGCCGGACCAGGCTGAGCCTGCCCAGACCAGCGAGCAGCAGTCCGACGCGAGGAGTCAGTTCAGCGCGGAGCTGAGCCTGCGGCGGTAGTCGCGCGCGACCGGGTCGTCGGCACCGAGCTCGGTGAAGATCCCGACCATCACCCGCCGGATCAGGTCCTGCCGCTCGCGGTCGGGCAGTGCCGCGAGGAGAAGCTCGAGGGCGTGCTCGTGGTCGCCTGCGTCCCAGGCCGCAAACGCGGGACCGAGGCCGGCGTCGCCCAGGGCAGTGCGGGCCACCAGGGCGTCGGCGACGAAGTCGCCCGCCGCCCCCTCGAGCACCTCCAGCGCCTCCCCCTCCTCGCCGCGCTCCAGCAGGATGCGGCCGAGCTTGCGCCGTGCCAGGGCCTGCGTGGGGTCGAGCTCGAGGGCCCGGCGGAGAGCATCCTCGTCGTCGGCCGCGGCCAGATCATCCGCCTCCGAGGGAACCAGTGAGTCGAAGAACCGCTCCACCTCGGCGGGGGGCAGCGCGCCGGTGAACTCTGCGGCCACCCGGCCGTCGCGGAACGCCTTCACCGCCGGGATGCCCTGAATGCCGAAGGTGGCTGAGAGCCGCTGGTTGGCGTCGACGTCGACCTTGGCCAGCTCCACCTTGCCCGGCCGGGCGGCCACCGCCCGCTCGAGCACCGGTGTCAGCTGCTTGCAGGGCCCACACCACTCGGCCCAGAAATCGACCACCACGGGCAGCTCGCGCGAGCGCTCGACCACCCGCTGCTCGAACTCGGCCTCGCCGACGTCCGCGATCGCCGCCTCGGGGGTCAGGCCGACTGCATTTCCATCCACCACCGCGTCGTAGGCTAGCGACGTGCTCCTCTCCCCCCTGGCCGCCGGCTACGACCAGTTCATCCTCGATCTGGACGGCTGCGTCTGGATCGGAGCGAAGGCCACGCCGGGGGCCGTCGAGGCGCTCGCGGGGCTCCGCGAGGCCGGAAAACGGGTGGCGTTCGCGACCAACGACCCCCGTTCCGCGACCGAGGACTACGTGACCCGCCTGTGGGGCCTCGGTGTGCGGGCATCGCTAGGCGACGTGGTGACCGTGGGCGGAGCGGTACAGCACCTGCTGGCCGAGACCCGGTCCGGGCGCACGGCGTTTGTGATCGGGACCCCCTCGATGCACCGCCACGTCTCCGACGCCGGCCTGCGTGTGCTCAACCACACCGATCTGGCCTCGCGCGCGGAGGTGGTGGTGGTAGCAGGCACCGAGGACCTCGTCTACGACGACCTGCGACAGGCCACGCTGGCGGTCCGGCGAGGCGCTGACTTCCTGGCCACGGGCCGCGATCCGACCTACCCGCAGCAGGACGGGCTGTGGCCCGGCACGGGGGCCATTCTGGCGGCGGTGGAGTACGCCAGCGGACGCAGCGCCGAGATCGTGGGCAAGCCGCAGCCTCAGCTGATGCAGACCGCCCTCGACCGCCTGGGCGAGGGCCGGACGCTCGTGGTCGGCGACCGGGTGGACACCGACCTCGGCGCCGCGGCGGCCGCGGGGCTCGACGCGGCACTCGTCCTCAGCGGCGGGGCCACCGCGGCCGACGCGGACGGGCTCGAGACGCCGCCGGTGGCGATCGCCGACACGCTGGCCGACCTGGTCGGCGCCCGCCCGTAGGACCCGGGGGCGCCCCGCCCACAGGTCAGTGGCCCTTCGGCTGCAGCCCGGCCTCGGTCAGGATGCGCCGCAGATCGACCACCATCTGACGGTCGATGTCCTTGCCCCGTGGCGGGTGGAGGACCACTGTCTCTGAGCCCAGGGCGACCTTGACCTTGCCGTTGTGCTCCTGGGTCGTCGTGGCCACTCGCTCCACCAGCGAGAGCACCTGACGCCATTCGACGTTGCCGCTCGCCGGATGTCCGAAGATCTTCTCGACCGTCTGGCGGTGATGGTGGCTGAGGTGCGTGCTCATCGGTGCCCGCGCGGGAGGCTACCCCCGCCGGATCGGTGCTGCTTCGCGCCGGGTGTGTCGACCGGGCCGGCCCCTATGTCGTCACGGCAGTCCGGGCGCCCACCTCCTCCGGGTCGAGCCCGAGCAGAGCGCAGGAAGCCGGCGTGACCATCAGTCCAGCCGCCGCCGCCTCGGCGAGCGCCGTCGCCGTGTCCACGTCGTGCCGGGCGTGCAGGTGGGCCGCGCAGACGGCCGCCACGAAGTCTGTGTGGCGGTTCCCGTGCACGGCCACCGCTCCGCGCCGGCGTAGCTCCCGGCGCAGCAGCGCGAGGAGGTCCTCCAGCGCGTCGGCGCCCACGGCCGCATCCGGCACCGGCGCGTGGCGCCACCGGAGGCCGGCCTCCTCGTAGGCGTCGAGGTTGTGACGGGTGGGCATGGTGGAGACCACCAGGCGGACGCCGTGGGTCTGGAGCCAGGCGATCTCGCCAGCCCGGCGCACGGGGCGGTGGCTCCTGCCCCCTCCCCCGGGCCGCTCGAGCGCGCACAGCTTGCCCGGGCGGGCCCACCAGATGCGCAGTGGCTCTCTTGCGATCGTGCTCATGCCCCTCTGAGGCGGTGGCGAGAAAACTTCGCCCCCCTCGGTAAGGTGGTTCGTCATGTGCCGGGTGTTCGGCTGCGTCGCCGCGCAGCCCGTTTCGATCGAACACGAGCTGCTGGAGGCGGAGAACCCGCTGATTCGTCAGTCGGAGGATCACGACTCCGGCTGGGGCATGGCCGTGTACGAGCGTCCGGACGCGAGCGATCTCAAGCTGGTGCGCTTCCCGGAGGCCGCCCACCGCGACGGCGCCTTCCAGCGGGCCACGGCGATGCGCGGGCGGATGTTCAACGTGCACGTGCGCCGGGCGACGATGGGCGGCCTGTCGCTCGTCAACACCCATCCGTTCTGCCTGGGGACCTACTCCTTCGGCCACAACGGCACGATCGTGCGCTACCCGCGCCTCCTCAACGACGGCGTGAGCCGGCCGGTGGGCGACACCGACTCCGAGCATTTCTTCAACCTGCTGATGTCCGGGTACGACCCCGCCGATCCGGTCCACTGCCTGCGCCACGCGGTGCGCACGACCGTCGAGCGCTCGCCCTTCTCGGGCCTCAACTTCCTGTTCTCCGACGGCCAGCGGCTCTACGCCTATCGCCTGGGGCTGTTCGATCTGCACTGGCTGGCTCGGCCCGGACAGCTCCTGGTGGCGTCAGAGAAGGTGACCGACGAGGCCTGGCACAGCGTCCAGCAGGACGTGCTGCTGGTGCTCGACCCCGACGACCTCGAGGAACCGCACGCCGAACGTCTGCTCGGGGACGAGATCGTGGCCGAGGCGAGCATCGGCAAGGTGGACCTCCAGCCGCACCTGCGCGGCGCCGAGCGCGGCGAGGCCGCGGAGGCCCGGGCGCGCCAGGCAGCCGCGATCGCCGAGTGAGCCGGCGCTTCGCGCTGCTGGTAAATCCCGCCTCGGCGGGCGGGAGGGCCCTCCTGGCCCTGCCCGAGATCCATGCGGTGCTCGATGGGCTCGGGGCCGCCCACAGGACCGTGACCACCCGCAGCATCGAGCACGCGGGCGTCGAGGCCGCTCGCGCCGCGGAGCAGGACGAGACCGTCGTCGCCGTGGGCGGTGACGGCCTGCTGCGGCCGATGGCCGGCGCCCTGAAGGACACCGGCACACCGCTCGCCCTGATCCCGTGCGGGCGTGGCAACGACCTGGCTCGGGTGCTCGGGATCCCCCGCGACGTGGGCGAGGCCACGCGCATCGCGGTGGAGGGCGAGGAGCGGCTCCTCGACGTCGCCGGCGCCGGGGGCATCCCGTACATGGGGATCGCCAGCCTGGGCTTCGACTCGGACGCCAACCGCATCGCCAACGACGCCAGGCTGGTCAGGGGCAACGCCGTCTACCTCTATGCAGCGCTGCGGGCGCTGGCCGCCTGGGAACCCGCAGCCTTCAGCGTGACCGTGGACGGCGAGCGGCGCGAGGTGAGCGGCTACTCGGTCGCCGTCGGCAACTCGAAGGCCTACGGCGGTGGCATGTACCTCCTCCCCCAGGCCGAGCTCGACGACGGGCTCCTCGACGTTCTGATCACCAAGCGCTGTTCGAAGCTGACGTTCCTGCGCAGCCTGCCCCGGGTCTTCAAGGGCGCCCACCTCGACTCGCCCTACGTGGAGGTCTTGCGAGGCGCTGTCGTCGAGGTGACCTCCGACCGCCCCTTCGTCGTCTACGCCGACGGCGACCCGATCGGCGCCACCCCGGTCACCATGCGGGTGGAGCGACGTTGCCTGCGCGTGATCGTCCCCCGCGGCTGATGTTCCGCGCGGCTCGCCTGCTGTCCCGGACGCTCCAGGCCGCCAGCCGCCGCAGCGGCAAGAGCGGCGGCACCACGGCGCCGGGCAGGCTGCTGTTGCGGCTGTCACCGGACGCCCTGAGGCGCATGGCGGCCGAGCTGGAGAGCGGATCCGTGCTGCTGTCGGCCACCAACGGCAAGACCACCACCGCGGCCATGATCGCGGCCGCCCTGGAGCGGGACGGGCGCCCCATCGTGCACAACCGGGCCGGATCGAACATGGCCTGGGGCGTGGCCACCGCGCTGCTGGACGCCGGTGCCCAGCCGGGGCAGCTCGGGCTGTTCGAGGTGGACGAGGCCTGGCTCCCGCGCGTGGCGCGCGACGTGCCGCCCCGGCTCCTGCTGCTGGCCAACCTGTTCCGCGACCAGCTCGACCGCTACGGAGAGCTGGAGCTGCTGGCCGACCGCTGGTCGGCCACCGTGGCCGAGCTCGACGCTCGCGCCGGCTTGGTGCTCAACGCCGACGATCCGCTGGTGGCCGACCTCGGCCGGGAGCGGCGGGATGTGACCTACTTCGGGCTCGAGGACGACAGCCAGGCGCTCCCGGGCCTCCAGCACGCCGCGGACTCCAAGCACTGCCGCAACTGCGGTGCCCCCTACGTCTACGACGCCGTCTACCTCGGCCACCTGGGCCGCTACCGCTGCCCGAACTGCGGTCGCGAGCGCCCGCACCCCCAGGTGGCCGCCACCCGGGTGCGCCTCGAGGGCATGCGGGGCTCGGAGGTGGATCTGCGCACGCCCGCGGGCGAGCTGACCGTCCGGCTGCCGCTCCCGGGTCTCTACAACGTCTACAACGCGGTCGCGGCCGCCGCGACGGCCCTCGGTCTGGGGGTGCCGCTCGCCACGGTGGGCGAGGCCCTGGCCGGGTTCGGCGGCTCGTTCGGCAGGGTGGAGACCATCCCCGTCGAGGGCCGCCTGCTGTCGATCCTGCTGATCAAGAATCCCGCGGGGGCGAACGAGGTGTTGCGCACCCTGACGCTCGAGGACGGCGAGCTCGACCTCTGGCTGGCCCTGAACGACCGCATCGCGGACGGCCGCGACGTCTCCTGGATCTGGGACGCCGACTTCGAGGTCCTCGCCGGCCGGGTCCGGCGCGCCACCTGCTCCGGCACGCGAGCCGAGGAGATGGCGCTGCGCCTGAAGTACGCCGGCCTCGATGCGGGGGCCATCGCCGTGGAGCGCAACGTGGGCGCCTCGCTGGACGCCGCCGTTCGGAGCGCCGCCGAGGAGCGGGTCTACGCGCTGCCCACCTACACCGCGCTGCTCGAGCTCCGCGACCTGCTGGCGCAGCGGGGGCTGGCGAGGCGCTGGTCGGAATGAAGGGCGCGATCTGGCACGACGTGGAGAACGGCTCCTACTCCGCCGACCTGCCGCTGTGGCGGCGGCTGGCGGCTCAGGCCGACGGGCCGATCCTGGACCTCGGCGCCGGAACGGGGCGAGTGGCAGGTGACCTGAGCCGAGAGGGCCGGCCGGTCACCGCCCTCGACAGCGACCGCGAGCTCCTGGACGTCCTGCGAAGCCGCTCGCCCGAGGTAACGGTGGTCACCGGCGACGCCCGGTCGTTCCGGCTGGACGAGCGCTTCGCGCTGGTGCTGGCGCCGATGCAGCTTGTCCAGATCCTGGGCGGCCAAGCCGACCGGATCGCCATGCTGGAATGCGTGACGCGTCACCTGCTTCCCGGCGGTCGCTTCGCGGCCGCGCTGGCCGACCCCTATGAGGCCGTGATCGAGGAGGACCGCTCGCCCCCGTACCCGGACATGATCGAGCGCGACGGCTGGGTGTTCTCCAGCCAGCCGGTCTGGGTGCGCGAGGAGCCCGGCAGGGTGGTGGTGGAGCGCCGGCGCCAGGCGGTGTCACCCAAGGGTGCGCTGGAGGAGGAGATCGCGCCGTTCGCGCTGGAGCTGGTGAGCGCCGACGAGCTGGAGGCCGAATCCCGGGCCGCAGGGCTCGAGCCGGTGGCCCGCCACGTGATCGGTGAGACCCCGGATCACATCGGGAGCGTGGTGATCGAGTGCCGGCGCTGAGGGTCTGCGCCCTCTATCCGGAGATGATGAACATCTACGCCGACCGCGGCAACATCGCGGTGCTGCGCGCGCGCTGCGAATGGCGCGGGCTCGGCTTCGAGCTCAGCTCGTCCTCCCTCGGCGAGCCGCTCGACCCCGACGCCCACGACCTCTTCTACATGGGCGGGGGCCAGGACCGCGACCAGGTGACCGTGGCGCACGACATGGCCGCCGGCAAGCGGGAACCCCTGCACGCGGCCGCCGACCGGGACGCCGTGGTACTGGCCGTGTGCGGTGGCTACCAGCTGCTCGGGCACTTCTACGAGCTGGGGGGCGAGGAGCTCCCCGGCGTGGGTCTCGTCGATCTGTGCACGGTGCGCGAACCAGGCCCGCGCCTGATCGGCAACTGCGCCATCGAGGCCGACCTGGGCGACGGCCCGCGCGTGATCGCCGGCTTCGAGAACCACGGCGGGCGCACATACCTCGGGCCGGGCGAGCAGCCGCTCGGCCGCGTGCTGAGCGGCCACGGAAACAACGACCGCGACGGCTTCGAGGGGGTGCGGCGCCGCAACGTGATCGGCACGTATCTGCACGGCCCGCTGCTGCCGAAGAACGTCTGGCTCGCGGACCGCCTGATCGAGCTGGCCCTGGACACGGCTCTTGAGCCGCTCCCCGGTGACGAGCTGGAGCGGGCGGCCCACCAGTCGGCTCGGCGCGCGGCGGGCGTGTGAGCGTCAGCCGCCGTTGAAGGCCTGCAGCGCGGCGCCGCGGTCGGAGCGCACCCCGAGCCGTTCCACCATGTCGGTGGTCTCGAAGACCCGCAGCAGCGGCCCGGGCGGGCAGATGACCGCGAAACCCCGCTCACGGCTTGCCAGCCGGCGCTGGGTGTCGATGAGCAGCGCCAGCCCGGTCGAATCCATGAAGGCCACCTCAGTGAGATCGACCACAAGTGGCACGTCGCCGTCGCCGTCGGTGACGGCGTCGTTGAGCGCCGTGATCAGCCGCGGGGCCGTGGCGATGTCGATCTCGCCGCGCACCGCCAGGAACGCGCAGCCGCCGGACGCCGAATGATCAACGGCGAGCAAGTCCAAACCGCCGCCAGCGTACCCTAATTGGGGACAGCGGGTCAGCGGCCGCTGGATCCGAAGCCGGCCTCGCCGCGGCCGGTCTCGTCGAGCTCGTGCGCCTCCTCGAGCTCGAGCTCCTCCACCCGCACCAGCACGAGCTGCGCGATCCGGTCGCCCGCGGCGAGCTCGAAGGCCTGCTCGTTGTCGGTGTTCAGCAGCAGGATCCGCAGCTCGCCGCGATAGCCGGCGTCGATCAGGCCGGGCGCGTTCACGAGCGCGATGCCATGGCGGGCGGCGAGGCCCGACCGGGCCAGCACCAGGCCGGCGTGCCCGGGCGGGACGGCCACCGCGATGCCGGTGCCTACGCTGGCGCGCTGTCCCGGCAGCAGCCGGGCGTCCTCGGCGGCATGAAGGTCGAGGCCGGCATCGCCGTCGTGGGCGCGCACCGGCGGCCGGGCGCTCCCGCTCAGCCGGCGATAGCGCAGGATCAAGGGCGGGCGCCGTTTACCGTGAAACGCTCGAAGCGCGGCACGGCGGCCGCGGGGACGCGGGCGCTCACCCGCACACCCTCCGCGGTGTCCTCACGCTCGAGCTCCCCCGCGAGGTCATGCAACTCGGAGAGGCTGCCCCCCTCCTCGTAGGGCACGAGCAGCTCCATCGGGCGCAGGGCGGCCACGAAGCGGCCCTCGATGGCGCGCCCCAGCTCCTCCAGCCCCTCGCCGGTCGTACCGGAGACGTGCACCGCCGACGGAAAGCGGAAGGACAGCTCGCGCCTGCGCTCGGCGTCGAGCAGGTCGATCTTGTTGAGCGCCAGCAGCCGCGGGCGCTCGCCGGCGCCGGTCTCCTCCAGCACCTCGTCCACCGCCGCCAGCATCTCGTGGAGGGCCCCCTCCGGCACCGACGCGTCGGCCACGTGCACGATCAGATCGGCGCCGAGCGCCTCCTCGAGGGTGGCCGAGAAGGCCTCCACCAGCTGGTGCGGCAGCTTGCGGATGAACCCGACGGTGTCGGTGAGGAGGTAGGTGCGGCCGGCGATCTCGAACGAGCGCGTGGTCGGGTCAAGCGTGTGGAAGAGCCGCTCGCGGACCCCCACCTCAGCGCCGCTGAGCGAGTTGAGCAGGGTGGACTTCCCGGCGTTGGTGTAGCCGGCCAGCGCGACGCTGGGAAGCGCGGCCCGCTCGCGTTCGGCCCGCATGGTCGAGCGGGTGGCCTTGGTGTGACGCAGCCGGCGCTTGAGCGCCGCGATCCGGTCGCGGGCCAGCCGGCGGTCGGTCTCGATCTGCGTCTCACCCGGGCCGCGGGTGCCGATGCCGCCCTCACCGCGGCCGGCGCCGAGCCGCTCCAGGTGGGTCCACAGACCGCGCATGCGCGCGAGGTTGTACTCGAGCTGGGCGAGCTCGACCTGCAGCTTGCCCTCGGCCGAGTGGGCATGGTCGGCGAAGATGTCGAGGATGATCGCCGTGCGATCGATCACCGGCACGCCGAGCGCCTCCTCCAGGTTGCGCTCCTGGCGCGGCAGCAGCTCGTCGTCACAGGCCACGAGATTGGCGTCGGCGGCGGCGACAGCCCGCTTGAGCTCGCCGAGCTTGCCCCGGCCGAAATAGCGGTCGGGGTCGGGCTGCTCGCGCCGCTGGACCATCTCGCCCGCCACGGCGGCGCCGGCGGTGCGCAGCAGCTCGCGCAGCTCGGCGAGGTCGGGCTCGCCGGGGGTGGCGGCGATGCACAGGGCACGCTGGCGCGCCCGTGGGTTGGCGATTCCGTCTCCGTAGCGTGTTTGCGCTCGGCGTCCGTTCTGGCTTCGTTCCATCGGCGTCAAGTCTAGGCGCGCGCGGCCAGGAGACGATCGCGTGCGAAGCCGACCGGCGCGCTTGCCAGGAGAAGCATCCGCGCGCAGCCGGCCGAGCCGGCTGCTTGCGGCTAGCCCTGGCGCAGCTGCAGGCGCTCCACCGGCGGCAGCACGCCCTGGCGCGGAAACTGCTCGGGGAGGGCGCTGCCGGGGAGGACGATCACACCCTGGTCGGGATCGCCGAGCCAGGAGGCGTGGCCAACGGCGTAGCGGTGGGCGCAGAGCGCGCAGGCCGCGGCGTCGACCTCCTCGATCCGGCGGTGCCAGAGGTCGCCGCCCTCGTCGACCACGTGGTCCCCGTCGAGCTCCTCCATGCGCAGCTGCATGCCGAGGGGGTGGCGCTTGGCGGGCAGCAGACGGCCCTGAAGGGCGCAGAACACCCCATCGGCGTTGGTCTCGAAGAGCGGGAAGGCCCGGTAGTCGCCCTCCCCCACCGGGCCCTCGCCGGCGCCATCCCCCGGGCGCAACAGCGGCAGGTCCAGCAGCTCGACGAGCTGCCCGGTGGCGGCGTCGGCGGGACGGGCGGGAAGGCCGAGCTGCTGCAGCAGGTCGTCGGCCAGCCGCTCGGAGGTCCCTTCAGGGGGCGCTCCCAGGCCCACCACCACCTCGTCCAGCGCGGCGATCTCGGCGGCCACCTGCTCGGGAGGGCCGGGCTCGAAGAACATGGCGCTCAGCCGGATCGGCGGCTCGGGAGTGCGCACCTCCTCCAGCATCGCCAGCTGGAGCGCACCGAGGACCGGGACCACGCCGCAGTAGCGCATCAGGCGGCCAGGCTCCCGCGCAGGCGCTCGACCGCCTCGGCCAGACGATCGTCGGACACCGTGAGCGAGATGCGGAAGAAGCCCTCGCCGTTCGGGCCGTAGGCCCCGCCGGGCGAGATGACCACCCCCGACTCCTCGAGCACGAGCTCGCAATAGGAGGCCGACGTATGCCCGTCGGGGACCGGGGCCCAGACGTAGATCGTGCCCTTGGGCACCGGCACCTCCACCCCGATCTCGCGCAGGGCGTCGCACACCAGGTCGCGTCGCCGCTGGTAGATGGCGCTCATCTCTTCCGGCGGCCCCTCGTCGAGCGCCTCGGCCGCGGCCAGCTGCAGCGCCTCGAACATGCCGGAGTCGATGTTGGTCTTCAGCTGCCAGTAGGCCGCCACGGCGTTGGGGTTGCCCACCAGCGCCGCCGTCCGCCAGCCCGTCATGTTCCAGCCCTTGGAGAGCGAGAAGATCTCCACGCCCACCTCGCGTGCTCCCGGCGTCTCCAGGAAGCTCGGGGCCACGTAGCCGTCGAAGGTGGTCTCCGTGTAGGAGGCGTCGTGGACCACCAGCACGTCGTGCTCGCGCCCGAAGGCCACCGCCCGTTCGAAGAGGCCGTCGGGCACCACGGCGCCGGTGGGGTTGTTGGGGTAGTTGAGGAACATCAGCCGGGCGCGGCGAGCATCGTCGGCCGTCACGGCGTCGAGATCGGGGGCGAAGCCGCGCTCGGGCAGCAGCGGCATCAACACGGGCTCAGCGCCGGAGAGCAGCGGGCCGCCCGTGTACACGGGGTAGCCCGGGTCGGCGGCCAGGGCCACGTCGCCGGGGTCCAGAAAGGCCAGGTTGATGTTGAACACGCACTCCTTGGCCCCGAGCGCGGGCATGACCTCGGTCTCTGGGTCGAGGCTCACCCCGAAGCGGCGCTCGTAGAAGCGGGCGAAGGCCTGGCGAAGCTCGGGCCGGCCCCGGTTCGCGGGGTACTGGTGGGTGCCGGGATCGGCGGCGCTGTGGGCCAGCGCCTCGACCACGCCGGGCGGCGTGGGGGTGTCCGGGTCGCCGATGCCCAGGCTGATCACGTCGACGCCGGCGGCCTTCTTCTCCCGCACCTTGCGCTCGAGCTCGGCGAAGAGGTACGGCGGCAGGCGGTGCACGCGCTCGCTGGGCTTCACCGGCCCTGCAGCTCCTCGACCAGCTCGCCGCTCAGCTCGCCCCGGTAGACGGGCAGGGCCCAGCCGGTCAGCTCCGTGTGCATGTCCTCTCCCACCGCCACCTCGAGCTCGCCGCCGTCGAGGGCCACCCTCACCGGGCTGTCCACCCCGACGAGGACGGCCGCCACCGCCGCGCCGATCGCGCCCGTGCCGGAGGCCATGGTCTCCCCCACCCCGCGCTCGAAGATGCGGGCCCGGATCGAGTCCTCGCCGGTGCGCCGCCAGAAGGACACGTTGGTCCGGTTGGGAAACAGCTCGTGGTGCTCGATGGCGGGGCCGTATGCGGTCAGGTCGAGCTCCTCGAGGCCCTCGCGCACCTCGATCGAGCACTGCGGGTTGCCGGCCTGCACGAACTGGAAGCCGAACTCGCGCCCGGCGGCGCTGAGCACGCCGGCACCGTCCTCGCCGCCGCTCGGGAAATCGCGCTCGGAGGTAAGGCGCACGCGGCCCATGTCCACCGTGCAGGTCGAGGGGCCGCTGATCCGCGGCCGCACCTCGCCGGCGGCGGTGCGCAGGCTGAAGCTGTCGTGCTCGGCCCAGCCCGAGCGGCGCAGGTACATCACCGCCTGGCGCACGCCGTTGCCCGACAGCTCCGCCTCGGAGCCGTCGGGGTTGTAGATGCGCAGGTCGGCCACGAAGCCGCGCTCGTCGCTGGGACGCAGCAGCAGGAGCCCGTCAGAGCCGATGCCGGTGTGCGGCGCGCACAGCGCGCGGATCCGCTCGGGGGTCAGCTCGAAGGGCAGCTCGCGCTCCTCCACGAGCGCGTAGTCGTTGCCCAGGGCCTGCCACTTCTCAAAGCGCACGGCGAGGCACTCTAGCCCCCGTTACCGCAGCGCGGCTGCGATCTGTGCGGCCGTGGCTTCCGGGGCGGTCGCGGTCACGTCGATGAGGGTGACGCCCGCCAGCTTGCGCATCCAGCCGAGCTGGCGCTTGGCGTAGTTCCGGCTGCGGCGCTTCATGGCCTCGGTATCGCCCGCGAGCAGCTCCTCGAAGCCCAGCGCCTTGCGCGCGGTGCGGGAGGCGCCGGCGCGGTCGGCGCCACGGACTTCCTCGGCCGCCCCGGCCGAGACCATGTTCTCCACCCGGGCGTCGATCCGCTCGTACAGCGCCTGGCGGGCCATCACCAGCCCGCACATCAGTGTCGGGCGCCGCAGCGCCGCCGTCCACAGCCGCGAGGCCTCACCCCGCGGCGCCGGCTCCTCCCCCATCTCGATGAGCTCGAGCGCGCGGATCACCCTGGTCGCGTCGCCCGGGTCGATCGCCGCGGCGGTGGCCGGGGCTCGGGCCGCGAGCTCGGCGTGGATGGCCTCCGCCCCCTCGGCCGTGACCCGGGCCTCGAGCCGGGCCCTCAGCTCCGGCGGCGGCGGCGGACGCAGCTCCAGGTCGGTGAGGGCCGCCTGGAGGTAGAGGCCGGTGCCGCCGACCACGAGCGGACGCCGGCCGGCCTCCAGCGCGACATCGATCTCGGTCCGGGCGAGCCTGGCGTACTCGCCCGCGGAGAAGGTCTTCTCAATCGGCACGAACCCTTGCAGCCGGTGCTCGAGGCGCTGCCGCTCGCAGGCCGTGGCGGCTCCCGTCAGGATCTCCAGGCCCTCGTAGACCTGGAGTGCGTCGGCCGAGATCGCGACCGGATTCTCCCCCGCCTCGCGCAGCCGCCCGGCGAGCGCGATGGCCACGGCGGTCTTGCCCACGCCGGTGGGCCCGAAGAGCGCAATCACCTGCACGCGGGGCAGTATCGCGCGGCCCGACCCGCTACCAATAGCGGGATGCGCGCGATCTCCCTGCTGCTGCTGGCGCTCCTCGGGGCGGCCGTCGCCGGCTGCCAGGAATCCGGCTTCAACGAGGCGAAGGAGACCGAGAAGCCGCTCAAGGTCCAGCACGCCAAGGGCGAGTCGAAGGTCCCGGGCCGGGCCGAGCGGCCGGTGGCGTTCACCGCCGACGCCCTGGACGACACCCTGGCCCTGGGCCTCCGGCCTCCCCTGGCCGTCCTGCCCGGAGGCCGGCTGCCCGCCTACCTGCGTCCCCGAGCGCGGGGCCTGAAGGTGCTCGGGCCGCCGCTGCCCCCGAGCCTGGAGCCGATCCGGGCGGCGGACCCGGACGTGATCCTGGCCAGCGTGCCCGCCCAGGTCGCTCTGTACGACCGCCTGCGCAGGATCGCCCCCACCGTGATGGACGACGCGGGCGACGTGGGCTGGAAGCTGAACGCCCGCCTGCACGGCGAGGCCCTCGGTCGCACCAACGACGCCGAGCGCCTGCTCATCGAGTACGACCGCCGCTCCGGCCAGGTGCGCGAGAGCCTCGGGGCGCGCGCTCGCGGGACGAAGGTCGCGGTGGTGCGCGTGGGACCGGCCGCCGTGCGGGTGGCGGCCGAGGAGTCCTTTCCCGGCAGCGTGATCGGCGACCTCGGCGTGCCGCTGTCCGAGGCGGGCGAGGACGAGGGCAAGGAGTACCGCAGCTTCAGCTCCGGCCGGCCGCCCGCCCTCGACGCCGACGTCGTGCTTCTGTCGGTCGCGCCCGGCGCGGGGGCCCGCGGGCGGGAGCTCGCGGCCAGCCCACCCTGGCGCGGGGCCCGTGTGGTGCGAGTCGAAGAGGGCACGTGGTGGTCCGGCGGCGGCCTCCTCGCAGCCGGCGCTGCGCTGCGTGACCTGAGGCGCGCGCTGGGCTCGTGACCGGCCCGGCGCTCGAGGTCACCGCCACCGATTACCACACGGCGGGCGAGCCCTTTCGCATCGTCACCTCCGGGGCGCCCGAGCCGCCCGGCGCCGACGTCCGGGAGCGGCGCGAGTCGGCGCGCGCCGGGACGGAGCTCGACCGGGTGCGGCGCCTTCTGTGCCACGAGCCTCGGGGCCACGCCGACATGTACGGCTGCTTTCTCGTTCCACCCGACGACCCCGGAGCCCACCTCGGCGTGCTGTTCTGGCACCGGGACGGCTACTCCACCGCCTGCGGGCACGGGACGATCGCGCTCGGCGCCTGGGCAGCGGAGGCCGGCAGGCTCGCCCCCGGCGACGGGGAGGCGGAGCTGGTGGTGGACGTGCCCTCCGGCCGCGTGCGAGCCCGGGTGCGCCGCGAGCAGGGCGCGGTGACCTCGGTCGCCTTTGCCAACGTGCCCAGCTACGTGCTGGCCCGTGGCGTGCCGGTGGCGACGGCCCGCGGCGAGCTCGACGTGGACCTGGCCTGGGGCGGCGCGATCTACGCCTGCCTGTCCGCCTCCGAGGCGGGCCTGCGCCCGCTGTCCGAGGATTACACCGAGCTCATCCGGACCGGACGCGAGATCCGCGACGCGCTGAACCGGACCGGGCACGCCGACCACCCCGAGGACAGCCGCCTGTCGGGGGTGTACGGGACGATCCTCTACGAGGATCTCGGCGACACACCCGAGGGCCCCCACCAGCGCAACGTGACCGTGTTCGCGGACGGCCAGGTGGACCGCAGCCCCTGCGGCTCGGGCAGCTCGGCGCGCGCGGCGCTGCTGGCCGCCGAGGGCAGGCTGGAGCCCGGCGGGGTGCTCGTCCACGATTCGATCGTGGACACACGCTTCCTGGTCAGGATCACCGAGACGCTCATCGGACCCGGCCACGCCGGCGAGGCCGTGGCCACCGAGATCGAGGGGACGGCATATCGCACCGGCGAGCACCGCTTCACCCTCGATCCCCGCGACCCGCTGGACTCCGGGTTCCTGCTGCGATGAGCGGGCCGGCGAGCGCACCGCGCTTCTTCGACGCCGCTGCCGTCGCCGACCTGCTGCCGCCGGCGGTCGCTGTCGGCGCCCTGGAGGCCGCGCTGCGCTCCGGCCTCGACCCGGACGCCGACCCGCCACGCGCGAGCACGCCGGCCGGCGACGGCGAACTGCTGATCATGCCCTCCGCCTGGGGCGCCGCGGCGGGAGCGAAGCTCGTGACCGTCGCCCCGGACACACCCGAGCGGACCCTGCCGCGGGTGCAGGGCCTGCACGTGGTCTTCGACGCCGGCACGCTGGCGCCCGTGGCGGTGATCGACGGCGCCGCGTTCACCGCCGTGCGCACCGCCGCCGTGTCGGCCCTGGCGGTCGGCCACCTGGCCGTACCGGCGGCGCACCGGCTGGTGATGTTCGGCACCGGCCCCCAGGCCTGGGCGCACGTGGAGGCGCTGGCCGCGGTGCGCCCGATGAAGCAGGTCGAGGTGATCGGCCGCGACCAGACCCGGCTGTCGGGCTTCTTGGAACGGGTGCGCGAGGCCGGCCTCGACGCCGCCGAGGGCACGACCCGCAGCGTCGCGGACGCCGACCTGGTCTGCTGTTGCACCACCTCGGCCGAGCCGCTGTTCGACGGCGATCGTCCCCCGGCGCACTGCACCGTGGTGGCGGTCGGCTCACATCAGCCCGACGCCCGCGAGGTCGACGAGCGAATCGTGGGACGCTCCACCGTCGTGGTCGAGGCCGTGTCGGCCGCCCTGCGGGAGGCGGGCGACATCGTGCTCGCCATCGAGGCCGGAGCCTGCGCCCCCGAGCAGCTGATCGGGCTGGACCGGCTGGTGCGAGGACAGGCCGAGGTGCCCCCGGACCGCCCGCGGCTGTTCAAGAGCACCGGCATGTCCTGGGAGGACGCGGTGCTCGCAGAGGCGCTCTGGCGCCGGGCGTCGGCCTGAGCAGCCCGGCCGCCCGCCGACCCTCAGCCCAAGCGCGCGACGAGCAGCTCCTCGCCGGCCAGCGTGGTGCTTGTGGCCGAGGCGATCTCGACGCCGGTCAGCTCACCCGCCCGGGCCACCCCGGGGAAGTTCACGGTCTTGCCGTGGCGGATCCGCCCGCGCGCCTTCGACGCGTCGGTGCGCGACGGGCCCTCCACGAGCACCTCCATCGAGCGGCCCACGAAGCGTTGGGCCCGCTCGGTGGCGTGCCGCTGGACCATTTCCACCAGCCGCTCCATCCGCTCCCGCTTGACCTCGTGAGGTACCTGGCTCTCCAGCACGGCGGCCTCGGTCTCGCGCCGGGGCGAGTAGATGAAGGTGAAGGCCGAGTCGTAGCGCACCTCGTTCACCACCTCCAGCGTCTCGGTGAAGTCCTCCTCGGTCTCACCCGGGAAGCCCACGATGATGTCGGTGGTGAGCGCGCAATCGGGCACCAGCTCGCGGATCATCGCCACGCGATCGAGATAGCGCTCGCGGTTGTAGGTGCGCCGCATCGCCTTCAGGATCCGGCTGGACCCCGACTGCAGCGGCAGGTGGATGTGCTCGCACACGCTGGGCAGCTCCACGTGGGCGGCGATCACGTCCTCGCGTATGTCCTTGGGATGTGGGCTCGTATACCTGATGCGCTCCAGTCCGTCGATGGCGTCGACCATCTGGAGAAGCTCGGCGAAGCTGGTTTTCGCCCCCCTGGGCAGATCGCGCCCGTAGGAGCAGACGTTCTGCCCGAGCAGGGTGACCTCGCGGACGCCGTCGGCGGCCAGCCGCTCGACCTCGGTGACGATCTCGGGCGCCGGCCGGGACACCTCCCGGCCCCTGGTGGAGGGCACGATGCAGTAGGAGCAGGCGCAGTTGCAGCCCACCGAGATCTGCACCCAGGCCTGGAACTCCCGCTCGCGCTTCATCGGCAGGTGGCCGGTGAAGCCCTCGAACTCGAAGTAGCCCTGCGCGGTCAGGCTGTCGCTGGTGAGGAACTCGGCCAGCTTGTGCACCTGGCCCGGGCCGAAGGCGACGTCGACGAACGGGAACAGCTCGAAAACCCGCTCCTTCATCGACTGCGACCAGCAGCCGCCGACGCCGATCACCCGCTCGGGGTCCTCCCCCTTCAGCCGCTTGGCCTCGCCGAGATGGCCCGCGAGCCGGCTGTCGGCCTTCTCCCGGATCGAGCAGGTGTTGAACAGGATGAGGTTCGCGTCCTCGCGGCTGTCCGACTCGCGATAGCCGAGCGAGTCGAGCATGCCCTTCATCCGCTCGGAGTCGTGCTCGTTCATCTGGCACCCGAAGGTGGTGAGGTGGTACCGCTTCATCGGTGGCCGAGGATAGCTCTACACGCGCTCGGCCAGCCCGGGGTAGCGGGTGACCAGACCGTCCTCGTCGAGCTCGAGCACCGCGGTGAAATCGTGGTCCAGCCCCACGTAGCGGACCCGTCCCGGACCGGCCGGCTCGTAGCGCTGCTCGGACCGCAGTACCTCCAGGGAGGGCACCGAGACCCACGCCATGACGTGGTCCACCGGCTCCCCGGTCAGCCGGGCGGCGGGCATGAAGTTCGTCAACGGGGAGAGCGCCAGGTCACAGTCCAGCGCGCCCCGGACGTGCTCGACCGCCTGGTCGCCGGCCGTCCAGGCACCGTCGGGGTGGCGGCGCAGGCTCAAGCTGCGATCCCCGTCAGGCTCGGACACCCGGAGATCGAGGCGCTCGGTGATCAGCTCCGGGCCGGTCGCCAGCTCGTAGTCGAGGCGGTAACCCGGCGCGAGCTGCACCCCGCTGGCCACCAGCCCGGGCTCACCCAGCTCGATCGCGCAGGCCTCGGCGCGCCACTCGTCGGTCCCGCGCCAGGCGACAAAGCGTCGTGTCACCTCGCATAGTCCGTGGAGCGGCTCTCGCGTATCACCGTGACCTTGATCTGGCCCGGGTAGTCGAGCTCCTTCTCCACGTCGCGGGCGATCCGGTGCGAGAGCAGGGCGGCGGCGTCGTCGTCGAGGGTGTCGGGATGGACGAGCACCCGGATCTCGCGCCCCGCGTGTATCGCGTAGACCTTCTCCACACCCTCGTGGCGGCCGGCGATCGCCTCGAGGTCGTGCAGGCGCTTGACGTAGTGCTCCAGCGACTCGCCGCGAGCGCCGGGGCGAGCCCCGGAGAGCGAGTCGACCACCTGCACGATCACCGCCTCGACGGTCTGCGGCTCCACCTCGTTGTGGTGAGCCTCCATCGCGTGGGCGACGCCCTCGTCCTCCTTGTAGCGGCGAGCCATCTCTCCGCCGACCAGAGCGTGCGGGCCCTCGGTCTCGTGCGAGACCGCCTTCCCCACGTCGTGCATGAGGGCCGCCCTGGCCGCCACCCGCGGGTTGGCGCCCAGCTCGTCGGCCAGCATCGCCGCCAGGCGGGCGCATTCCACCGAGTGATGCAGGACGTTCTGCCCGTAGCTGGTGCGAAAGCGGAGCTTGCCGAGGAGCTTCACCAGCTCGGGGTGGATCGAGCCGACGTTCGCCTCGAAGACCGCCTGTTCGCCCACCTCCACGATGTGCTGGTCGATCTCCGACTTGGCCTGCTGGTAGGCCTCCTCGATCCGGGCCGGGTGGATCCGGCCGTCCTGCAGCAGCCGCTCGAGGGTGAGGCGGGCGATCTCGCGCCGCACGCCGTCGAACCCGGAGAGCAGCACCGCCCCGGGGGTGTCGTCGATGATGAAGTCGATGCCGGTGAGCGTCTCGAGCGCGCGGATGTTGCGGCCCTCGCGGCCGATGATGCGGCCCTTCAGCTCGTCCGATTTGAGCTCTACCACCGAGACGGTGGTCTCGACGGCGTGGCCGGACGCCACCCGCTGCATGACCGCCGACAGGATGCTGCGCACGCGCCGGTCGGCGTCCTGGCGGGTCTCCTCCTCGATCTGGCGCACCAGCCGGGCGCTCTCGTGCCGGAGCCCGTCCTCGAGCTCGCGCATGAGCAGCTGCTTTGCCTGCCCGGCACTGAGCCCGGACAGGCGCTCCAGCTCACGCACCTGCTCGCGCTTGGCCTCCTTCAGCTCCTCCCGGGCCCGGTCGGCATTGCGCTGGCGATCCTCGAACGAGCGCTCTCGCTCGACGAGCCGGCCGGTCTGAAGCTCGAGCGACTGCTCCTTGGCGCTGAGACGCTCCTCGAGCCGAGCGATCTCCGCTCTGCGGGCCACGATCTCCTCGTCGCTACGCACGCCCGCAGACGCGGCGGGCTGCCCGTCACCCGCGGTGCCCGGCTCGCGCGCCGCCACCGCGGCCCCGGCTGCGGGCACCGCCCGAGGCCGCTGGGCGACCAACACCACGACCACGGCCACCGCCGCCGCCACCAGCGCCGCCAACACGATTTCCATGTCCGAAGTCTCCTCGCACCGGCGCGAGAAGCGCCGGGGTCATCCTCGCTTGAGCGATGCGGCGCAACCCCGCGCGAGACACCAGACGTGTGTCAAAACGGCGCGCACGCCGGCTGACGGCGCGCGCTGATGCGGCTAGGGACCCTCCCGGACGCTCCTTCCGCCTCGGTCAGGTCTGAGCATGGAGATCATGATTGTTCGAAAGCTGCCGGTTTGCACGTGTTTTCGGTCCCGCGGGCGAAGCTGGCGTCCGCGTTCACAGGAGGGTAACTCCGCGCCGGGGCAGTGGCAAGCGGCGGGACGTCTATGCCAGCAGGCCGATTCGTCATCCTCAGAGCAGTGATTGACGCATCCGCCATCACCCTGCGCGACGTGACCAAGCGCTTCGGCGACATCGTGGCCGTGGACGGCCTCGATCTCGACGTGCCCGAGGGCAGCTGCCTCGGGCTGCTCGGGCCGAACGGGGCCGGCAAGAGCACCACCATGCGCATGCTCACCGCCCAGGCGATCGCCGACGAGGGCGGCATCGACGTCCTGGGCTACCGGCTCCCGCAGGACTCCAAGCAGGCCCGGGCCCTGTGCGGCGTCGTGCCGCAGCTCGACAACCTCGACGTCGAGCTCACCGCCCGCCAGAACCTCGCGGTGTTCGCCCGGCTCTACCGCATCCCGCGGGCCGAGCGCAGGCCGGCGGTCGACCGGGCACTCGGCATCGTGAACCTGTCCGCGCGGGCGGACGACCCGGTGGACGAGCTCTCCGGGGGCATGCGACGCCGCCTGCTGATCGCCCGGGCCCTGGTTCACCGCCCACGGCTGCTCCTGCTGGACGAGCCCACGGTCGGTCTCGATCCGCAGGTGCGCCAGGAGCTGTGGGCGCTGATCGACGCCCTGCGCAGCGAGGGGACCACGATCCTGATGTCCACCCACTACATCGAGGAGGCCGAGCGCCTCGCCGATTCGGTGGCCATCATGGCCGAGGGCAAGGTGGTCGCCCGCGGCCGGCCGCTCGACCTCGTGCGCAGGCACGCCGGGGTCGAGACGCTGGAGGTCTACGGCCCGCCGCCGCGGCTGGCCGAGGTCCGCGAGACGGCCGAGGCCGGTGGTTTTCGCACCCGCCGCACGGGCACCGCCGTGGCCATCCTGGGCAGCGAGGAGGGCGACGGCGAGCTGCCCGACGGCGTGCGCCGCGCGGCCTCGCTCGAGGACGTCTTCGTCCTGCTCACCGGCGAGGAGGTGGCGTGAGGCGCCGGCGCCTTCATCGCCTGGAGCCCGGGGCCATCCTCGGAGTGATGAGCCGGGACGTCACCAACTTCGGCACCTTCTGGAAGGCCACCACGTTCTCGTCGGTGATCGAGCCCACGATCTATCTGCTGGCCTTCGGGCTGGGCGTCGGCACGCTCATCACCAGCGTCCAGGGCCTCGACTACGTGCAGTACGTGGGCACGGGGATGGTGGCCACCTCGGTGCTGTTCGCCTCGGCGCTCACGGCCATGTTCGGCACCTTCGTCAAGCAGCGCTTCCAGCGCACCTACGACGCGATCATGGCCGCGCCGGTCGACGCCGAGGAACTGGTGACCGGCGAGATCCTGTGGATAGCCATGCGCGCGGGGGTCTACGGCTGCGCTCCGCTGCTGGTGGCGATGCTCTTCGGGCTCGATCCCGCCCTCGGGATGCTCGTCGTCCCGTTCGTGGGCTTCATCACCGGCCTGGGGTTCGCCGCCTTCGGGGTGCTGATGGCCGCGACGGTGTCCAAGATCGACAGCTTCAACTACGTGACCACGACCGTGATCACGCCACTGTTCCTGGTCTCGGGCACCTTCTTCCCGATCAGCGAGCTGCCGCAGTGGGCCCAGGTGCTGGCCAATCTCAACCCGCTCTATCACTGCGTCCAGCTGGTGCGAGACGCGGTCTTCGGTTTCGAGACCGCGGACCTGGCCCACCTCGCGGTGCTGATCGGCTTCGCCCTCGTCATGTGGCGCCTGGCGATCTGGCGGATGGAGAAGCGGCTAATCGACTGACGGCGCCGCGGCCGGCTCGGTGAAGCGGTCGTGGACGAAGCGGACGACCATCGCCCCCTCCCCCACGGCGGTGGCGCAGCGCTTGACCGAGCCCGAGCGCACGTCGCCCGCCGCGTAGATCCCCGGGACACTGGTCTCCAGCAGCCCGTCGGCGCCCGCCTCGGGACCGGTGAGGATGAAGCCCTTGCCGTCGCGGGCGATGGTGTCGCCGAGCCAGTCGGTGCAGGGTTCGGCCCCGAGGAACAGGAACAGGGACGCGAACGGCAGTCGCTCCCCGTCCAGCAGCGTGACTGCCTCGAGCTCCCCTCCGGAGCCGTGCAGCTCGCCCACCTCGCTGCTCCCCCGCACCGCGACGCCGTGGCGCTCAAGCTCGCCCACCAGGTAGTGGGACATGGTCTCGTGCAGGTCGCCGCGACGGTGCAGCAGCGTGACCAGCGCCCCGCCGCGCGCCAGCCAGACGGCGGCCTGCCCGGCCGAGTTGCCGCCGCCCACGACCGCGACTCGCGTGCCGCCACAGCGCTGGGCCTCGGGCGGGCCCGCGGCGTAGAAGACGCTGAGGCCCTCGTACTCCTCCAGGCCCGCCACCGGCAGGCGGCGGTACTCGGCTCCGGTGGCCAGCACCACGGCGCGGGCGGACACCTCGTGATCCTCCTCCAGGCGCACGGTGTGGCGACCATCGCCGGGCTCGAGCGCCAACGCGCGGTAGGGCGTCGCGGTGCGGGTGTTGAACTTGCGCGCCTGCGTTACGGCACGGCTGGTGAGCTCGTTGCCGGTGATGCCGCCGGGAAAGCCCAGGTAGTTCTCGATCCGCCGGGAGGCCCCGGCCTGTCCACCCAGGGCGGTGCTCTCCACCACGAGCGTGTTCAGACCCTCGGAGGAGCCATAGACCGCCGCGGCGAGACCGGCCGGGCCGCCGCCGATCACCACCAGGTCGACCTCCTCGATCGGCTGGAGCGCGAGGCCGATCCCCAGCGCGCGCGACACCTCGCCGTTCGAGGGGTTGTGCAGGTCCTCCCCGCCGGGCAGGCGCACCAGCGGCAGGCGCTCGGGCTCGACCGCCGCGACCAGATCGGCCGCCTCGTGGTCATCGGAGTGCTCGGGATCACGCCATGTGTGCGGGAGCCGGTTGCGCTTGGCCCAGTCCACCAGCCGCCGGGTTGCGGCCGACGACGCCGGGCCGAGGATCTCGATCCCCACGCCCTGACGGCTCTGGAGCAGCTCCCGGCGGCTGATGAAGGTGGAGAGGAGCAGGTCGCCCAGCGGACCGTCCTCGAACAGCAGCGGGCGCAGCACGTCGCGGTCTACGGCGATGTAGCGCATCGGCTGGGTGACGACCGCATTGAGAAAGACCGTCTGACCCGAGAGGAGGTTCATCTCCCCCAGGAAGCCCGACGGCCCGTGGCGCACGATCTCGGCTCCGGTCGCGTCCTGGATCGCCGCCTCACCCTCGATGATGGCCATGAACGGGTAGCGCTGGTCGCCCACGCCGAACAGCCGCTCGCCGACGGCCGCCGTGCGCTCCTCGCCGTGCTCGGCCAGCAGCTCGAGCTGGGACTTCGACAGGACCTGGCCGGAGGGGCTCGCCACCGCACTGAGGGTACTCACCGCCGGGCGGCCCGAGCGATCGCTCCCAGGAGCCCGACGCCGAAGCCCAGCACCTGGTGGAGAGCGTCATCGTCGAGCGCGTAGGGCAGCGGATAGTGCGGCTGGGGATCCGGTTCCCCGGCGAGGCGGGCCAGCTCCAGGGCCAGCCCCTGCACCGTTCCGCCCAGGTACTCGTCGCCGGCGACGAGGCCGAGGAAGCTGAACTCCACGGAACCGTCGCCCCGAACCACGAAGCGCAGCTCCGCCTCGCCCTCGGTGAGCCGGAACACGCGCTCCGCTCCCATCCACTGCGCCCCTGTGACCCCGAGCCCGCGCAGCGAGGCCTCGACCACCCGCCGGCCCGCGGCGCGTTTCACGCCCGGCCGGCGCGGATACGTGCGACAGAGCTCGTAGTAGCGCTGGTGGAGGCGCTCGCGCCCCAGCAGCGACCGGAGCTCGGCGTCATCCATCGCCGTCGCGAGCCCGGAGATCAGGCAGCGCCCTGCTGCTCCTCGGCCCGGCGCTCGTGGACCCGCACCGCCTCGTAGGCCAGCTCGCTCGAATACCCGCGGCGCACCAGCAGCCGCCAGGCCCGATCGCGCTCGCGATCGTCGCGCGGCGGCTGGGGCAGGCGGCGCCGTAGCAGGAGCAGGGCGGTGTCGAGCTCGGCCTCCGGGCCCTGCAGCTCGAGCGCGCCGGCGATCAGGCTCGGGGCGATGCCCCGGCGGCGCAGCTCGCGGGCGATGCGCTCGCCTCCCCACTGCTCCAGCTCACGCTTGTCCTCGGCGAAGCGGCGCGCGTAGCGGCCGTCGTCGAGCAGCTGGGCCTCGGTCAGCTCGCTCACGGCCTCCTCGATCGCAGCGGGATCGACTCGCTTGCGCTCGAGGACAGCACGCAGCTCGGCGATGGTGCGGTCGCGGCGCCCGACGGCCCCGTAGGCCAGGGCAAGCGCGCGCTCCAGCTCGGCCTGGTCGGGAAGCGCGTGGGCCATGACGTGCCGGGGCGACCGACCGCCTCAGGGAGGCGAGGCGCTCAGGCGGCCCGCTCCTCCGGTCGCTCGCCGTCGCCGGCCTCCGCCTCGGGCTCGGTCCCGTCCGCCGGCTGCACCGCGGCCAGCGGCACCGAGACGGGCTCGACGCCGAGGGCCTCGTAGACCTTCTGCTCGATCTCGCGGGCGACCGCGGGGTTCTCCCGCAGGTAGCCCTTCACGTTGTTGCGGCCCTGGCCGAGCCGCTCGTCCCCGTAGGAGAAGAACGAGCCCGACTTCTGGACGATCCCGTGCTCGATCCCCAGGTCGAGGATGCAGCCCTCGGCGCTGATCCCCTGGCCGTACTCGATGTCGAACTCGGCCTGGCGGAAGGGCGCCGCCACCTTGTTCTTGACCACCTTGACCCGCACCCGGTTGCCGACGGCCTCGGTGCCCTCCTTGAGGGTCTCGATGCGCCGGATGTCGAGCCGCTGGGAGGAATAGAACTTGAGCGCGCGGCCGCCGGGCTGCGTTTCCGGCGAGCCAAACATGACGCCGACCTTCTCCCGGATCTGGTTGGTGAAGATGCAGAGGGTGTTGGCCCGGTTCAGGTTCCCGGCCAGCTTGCGCATGGCCTGGGACATCATGCGGGCCTGGAGGCCGACCGTCTGGTCGCCCATCTGGCCCTCGAGCTCGGCCTTGGGGGTGAGCGCGGCCACGGAGTCGATCGCCACCACGTCGACCGCGCCGGAGCGGATCAGCAGGTCGGCGATCTCGAGCGCCTGCTCACCGTGGTCGGGCTGGGAGACCAGCAGCTCGTCGACGTCGACGCCGATGCGCTTGGCGTAGGCCGGGTCCATGGCGTGCTCGGCGTCGATGAAGGCGCAGATGCCGCCCATCTGCTGGGCGCTGGCCAGCACGTGGTAGAGCAGCGTGGTCTTCCCCGACGACTCGGGCCCGAACACCTCGACGATCCGCCCGCGCGGGACGCCGCCCACGCCGAGCGCCAGGTCGAGCGAGAGCGCCCCGGTGGGGATCGCGGCCACCCGCACCGCGGCGGCCTCGTCGCCCATCTTCATGATCGAGCCCTGGCCGAACTGGCGCTCGATCTGGGTGATCGCACCGCTCAGCGCGGACTCGCGCGCCTTGGCGGCCTTTTCCTGTTCCTTCTCCATGCCGTGTCTCCTCGAAGCTCTTGAGGTCCACACGCTAGGAGTGCGATCGGACGGTAAGCTCGCCCCCCTGCGGGGCGGAATACCCGGCTCCAGGCTGCGGGCGCTCTACCCGGTGCTCACTCCTCGCACAAGCGTCGTCTCGTAGCGGCAGGCCACGATCTGCGGCGTCTCCACCGGCGCTCCGGCATCGATGGAGTGGGCCAGCCGGATGAACTGGGAGTGCGACCAGGCCAGCGGCGTGGCCGACAGCGTGTTCTCACCGGGCACGAAGCGCGGGCCGGTGCCGGCCGGCGGGGTGAGATCCCACACCTGCTCGGCCATCACCTGACCGCCAGAGTCCTCGGCCACGTTGGCCATCGTGTCCAGGTACTGCTGCGCCTCCTCGCCGGCGGCCAGCGCGTACTCGCCGCGCTCGCCGGTGAGCAGCGGCCAGCCGCGGCCCTTGGTCTCGCCCGACCCCGGGTCGACGGGCGCCCACGGGTCCCCGTTGGGCTTCTCGCCGTAGCCGTCGAAGCTCGAGCGGTACCAGAAGGGGCCGTTGTCGGTCTGGTATCCGAGCACGCGGTCGATCACCTCGAGCGTCGAGGCGATGTTCGGGTCGTCGGCCGACTTCACGCCGAGGCGCACCATCTCGAGGAAGCTCGGGTCGACCACCCGGCGCTGATCGACCAGCGGGCCGCCGTCGGCGATCTGGATCTGCGCGCCGCTGTTGGCGTCCCCGTTGTCGGTGATCCGCAGGTAGTACGGCTCGGCGGACAGCGGCCCGTTCGTCGTGAGCGTCCAGCGCTCGAGGTCGTCCTGCCACTCATCGGCCGTCGCCAGGTAGCGGCGGGCCCTCGCGGCGGCGCCGTTCTCGCGGGCGATGTCGGCGGCCGTCACGAGCCCGGCGATCTCGGCGGCGATCGTCGCCGGCGAGTAGCCGCCGATGTTCTCCCAGCGCTCCTGGTCGGTGCGCGGGCCGTTCTCGACCAGGAAGTCGGCCGAGCGGCGCACGTTGTCCCAGTCGCCCGGCCCGGTGCGGCCCAGCTGCCAGGCCAGCACGATCGGGAAGGCCACCTCGTCGAGCTGGAGCCCGGTGAACACGGGCTCCCCGTCGAGGCGGGAGTTCTGCGGGAACGACCCATCGGGCGCCTGCTGCACGTTCCAGAGGTAGTTCAGCGCGCGACGGGCCGCGGCCCGGTCGCCTGCCGCCAGCAGGCCGGTGGCGATCTCGTACAGGTCGCGCGACCAGACCGCGATGTACACCGGCAGGTGCTGGAGCTCGTCGGCCCAGGCCCAGGGGCGGCCGGGGGCGGCAACGAAGCCGCCGCGGAAGGTCTTGTCCTCGTGCGCGGCCAGCAGCATCACCGAGGCGAGGTAGCTGTCACGCGAGGCGGCGGCGCTGTCCGGCACCCGCTCGAGCGAGCGGAAGTACCCGCGCCAGCCGGCGGAGTACTCCCCGCGCGCCGAGGCGAAGCCGCGGCCCAGGGCCGCCTGGCCGTTGCGCAGGGCCGCGCCCGTCCCCCGCCCGAAACCGAGCGAGAGGGTCAGGCGCCGCCCGCCCGCCAGGCCGGTGAGCCGGGTTGCGCCCATCTGGACGACGTTGCCCCGCTCGCGGGCGGTGTAGGACCAGTCCATCGTGTAGTCGTCCCGGACGTCGGTGAAGCCGTCGCTGCGGTCCAGGTAGCCGCTCGAGGTCTTGGTGAAGCCCGACGAGGCCAGCACGGCGCTGCTGAGCACGTCGTCGGTGGCCACCAGCCCGCCGCCGGCGGTGCGGCCGGTGTCGTCATTGGCGTTCAGCCCCAGCCCGACGTCGTGGAGGACGTAGACCTCGTAGGCGTTGCCGTCCAGCGACTCGAAGGTGACGTCCACCAGCACCGCGGAGCGGTCAGGGTCGGTGACGTAGGTCTTGGTGATCCGGTACTTGCCCGACTTGGCCGTGTTGATCTGCCGGTAGATCGGGCTGCGGGCCCGCAGCAGCTGTACCTCGCTGTCGGTCGCCTCGTCCTCGCGCTCGGCGAAGGTCTCGCCGTCGGAGACAACCAGCACGGTGTCGCGGGTCGCGGGCGTATCGATCCGCGGGAAGAACACCTCGGTCAGCGCGCCGTTGTTGATCGTGTACCAGGTCTTGCTGGCCCGGGTCTTCGACGTGCCGAAGCCGTCCTTGTCGCCGGGCGCCCACGTGGAGGCCTTGCCCGGAGCTCCGGGGGCGTTGCCGGTCTGGGCCGCAGCGGTTGCAGCGGCGAGGAGGCCGAGTAGCAGCCCGGCGAGGGTCATTGATGAGGGAGGGCGAGAGCGCATCTGCGGCGCTACCCGAGGCCGGAGCGGGCGAAACTAATCCCGGCGCTCCGCTACGTGCACCTCGGTGTCGTAGCGGAGCGTCACCCGGCCGTCGCCCGCCAGCGCCCTGATCCGGCCCAGTAGCCGGCTGCGCTCGGGCTCGTCCAGCGCCGCGATGAAGCTCACCGAGCCGAAGCGGTCCGCGAGGCCGGCGGCGTCCAGCTCCTGCTCATTCGCCGAAAACGCGCTCCTGGAGCGGCCCGAACAGGTGCTGCTGCTGCTCAAACGCCTGGGGCCAGTGGCCGCCGCGGTGGGCGGGCGTCGCCTTGCGGTGCGGGCGGATGAGCTCCTCGATCTCCTGGTTGAGCGGGTCGGACATGCGGCGCCGGTTCCAGATCAGCCCGAGCGCGGCCCCGGGGCGCAGCACCCGGTGGATCTCCGCCAAGGCGGCGTCGCCGGCGAACCAGTGGAAGGCCTGGGCCACCGTCACCGCGTCCACCGACGCGGCGGGCAGCGGAATCCGCTCGGCCAGCCCGTCGAGCACGGTGGCCTCCGTCGGCAGGGCCGAGCGCATCTCGGCCACCGGCTCCACCGCGATCACCTCGAACCCGGCGGCCAGCAGCGGCCGGGTGAGCTTCCCGGTGCCCGCGGCCAGGTCGAGCACGGTGGCGCCGGCGGTGAGACCGAGGCGTTCGGCCAGCCAGCCCAGCGCGCCCGCCGGGTAGTCCGGCCGGGCGCGCTCGTAGGCGGCCGCCGAGCGGGTGAAGCCCGCCCAGGCAGTCGGATGGACTCCGGTCAACCGAGCTCCTCCGCCAGGAGCGAGAACATGATCAGATCCTCGCGCCTGCCCCGCCGGCGCCTGTAGCACCGCAGGAGGCCCTCGCGGGTGTAGCCCGCCTTCAGTGCCACCCGCTGGGAGGACACGTTCTCGGGGTGGGCGAGCAGCTCGAGCCGCTCCAGGCCAAGCTCGCCGAGCGCATACTCGGATAGCAGGCGCGTGGCCCGCGTCCCCACCGACCGCCCGCGCGCCTCGCGGGCGATCCAGTAGCCGATCTCGCCGTGGCGGTCCTCCCAGTCGAGCTCGGCCAGCCCGATCGACCCCAGGAGGCGGCCGTCGTCGTCGACGACGGCCAGCGCCAGCTCACGACCGGCTTCGCGATCCTGGGCGCCGGCACCGATGAAGTCGCGCGCGTGCTGCTCGGTATAGGGCGCCGGCACCACCGTCCAGCGCGGGATCTCGGGGTCCTGGCAGGCCTCCACCAGCGCCGGCACGTCAGCCGCCGACCAGGCCCGAAGCCGGATCTCACCGTCGCCCAGGGGCGGATCGGGCAGCGACAGGGCCGGCATGGTCAGATGGTGACGCGCGCGAGCGGCTCGTAGAGGGCTCCCTGAGGCCGCAGCGTCGAGCGGTACAGGGTGAGCTCTCGGGCGTCGAAGGGATCCTCCGGCGCCCGCTCGCCGGGCAGCGGCGGTGCGCGCCGTACACCGCGCTTGACGCGGGCCAGCGTCACGTGGGGCCAGAAGGGCCGCTTCTCGGGCTTGTACCAGCGCCCGGCCTCGAGCGCGCCCGCCACGGCTGCCTGCAGCGACGTGGCCCGGTCGTCCGCGTCGCCGAGGTCGAGGGCGAACAGGCGCGGATCGCGCGGCGGGACCGCCCGAACCCCCTGGGGGGCGAGCCGAGGCGGCTCGAAGGCCTCCGCGGCGCCGAGGGCCGCGGCGCCGATCCGCTCAGCCGCCGACTCGTCCTGCCAGCCCAGAAAGACCAGCGTCACGTGCAGGGCCTCGGGGGCCACGGGGCGCAGGTCGGCCCGGCCGTCGGTCAGCCGGTCGCGCCAACCGGCCAGCGCCTCACGCGCGGGCTCCGGGAGGTCGAGGGCGACGAACATGCGCGCGCGAGGCCCGCTCAGAGCACGTCGTCCTCGTCGCCGCGGAGCACGCGCCGCAGCAGGTGAAAGGCCACGGTGGTGGCCCGGTCGCGGATGTCGGCCCGGTCGCCGGGCAGCAGCACGGTGCGGGTGAGCGACCGCCCCTCCCCCAGCCGCACCCCCCAGCAGACGGTGCCCACCGGCTTCTCGTCGGTGCCGCCGTCGGGACCGGCCACCCCGGTGACCGACACCGCCGTGTCGGCCTCGAAGCGCTCGAGGGCTCCCTCGGCCATGGCATCGGCCACCTCCTCGGACACGGCGCCGTGCCGTTCGATCAGGTGCTGGTCCACCCCCAGCAGCTCCGCCTTGGCCTCGTTGGCGTAGGCCACCACCCCGCCGGCCACGTAGGCCGACGAGCCCGGCCGCTCGGTCAGGCGGGCCGCGATAAGGCCGGCGGTGCAGGACTCGGCGGTGGCGATCCGGCGCCCCTGGAGGAGCTCCGCCAGCTGGTCGTCCACCCGGGCCCCGTCCGTGGAGAACAGCTCGCGCGGGTGCCTGCGGGCCACCAGCTCGAGCAGCTCGTCGTAGGTGGCGGCCGCGTCCGGCTCGAAGCGGGTGACCATCTCCACCTCGCCCCGCCGCAGGCAGGTGGTGATCTCGAGGCGGTCGAAGCCCTCGAGGCCGGCCTCGGCCTCGCGCAGCGTCTCCGCCATCCCGGATTCCGGCAGGCCGAACAGCCGGGCCGTGCGCTGCACGTAGCTCGTGCGCCCGGCCAGGGCCTCGGAGACCACGTCCGTGGCTGCCGCCACCGTCCACATGGGCTGCAGCTCGCGCGGCGGACCGGGCAGCACCACCACGGGCGGCTCTCCCGGCACCACCACCCCGGGCGCCGTGCCCACCGGATCGATCACCAACGCGCCCTCGGGCACGAGGGCCTGCTTCCTGTTGGCGGCCAGCGCCGCCTCGGGGTCCCAGTGGCGAAAGCGTCGCATCAGCGGCCGCAGGATCTCGGCGATCCGCGCCTCCAGCGCCTCGTCCAGCTCGAGCGGGCGCCCGGCGAACGCGGCCACCACCGCGACCGTCATGTCGTCGGCGGTGGGCCCCAGCCCGCCGCTGGTGATGATGAGGTCGACGCCCTCGGCGGCCAGGAAGCGCAGCTGGGCCTCGATGTCCTCGGTCCGGTCGCCGCAGATCGTGATGTGGGCCAGCTCAACCCCCATCTCGAGCAGCCGGTCGGAGAGCCAGGGACCGTTGCGGTCGCTGATCCTGCCGGTGAGCACCTCGGTGCCGGTGATGACGATGCCCGCGCGAGCGCTCAACAGCTCACACGCAGGGACGCTTGGCCGGCGGCACGGCGCGGTGGGACCGGGGCGTGAAGCGGAAGCCGATCGGCTCCGGCCCGACCTCGACGGGGATCGCCCGGCCGTTCGCGGTCAGCCGCACGTCGGTCTTGCCCAGGTTCACGCGGAGGATCCGCCCCCGGAACGTGCGCGCCGTTGCGAGCGTGTCCTCGAAGGCCACCGGCGTGCCCGCACCTCGGTCCACGCAGACGTAGGTGGGCGTGATGGGGGCTATCCGCAGCTTCACCCGTCGCGGCGCCGCCTTGCGGTCGCGATCCCGCCCGGCCTCCGGGGGTGTGGTGGCCGTGGTCTGGTCGCCGGCCGAGTCGCCCTCGTTGCCGTCGCCGCCGCCGCCGAAGATCACGCCCACGGCCGCAAGCGCGCCGACCACCACGAGCGCCAGGAGCACCAGCGCTCCGGCCGGGCCGAGGCGAGGGACCGAGGGCCGGCGCCGGCGGTCGCTGCGACCCCGCGTGGGCGGCGCGAAGGTCTGCACCGGCTCGACCTCCTCACGCTTCTCGTAGTAGACCCTGTACTCCTCGAGCAGCCTGTAGGGGTCGAGCCCCAGCGCCTCGGCGTAGGTGCGCAGGAACGTCTTGACGAACGTGGGGCCGGGGAGCATCCCGAACTCCTCGTTCTCCAGAGCGCGCAGGTACTTGGCCCGGATCTTGGTGCGCGACTCGACGTCTGCGATGTCGAGCTGCTGCCGCATCCGTGCCTCGCGCAGGGTTTCCCCAATGCCGGCCATCGGGCGCGTATTGTGGCGGACGCGCTAGTCGTCCGAGGGTCCTGCAACGACCGGTTCGGACAGCTGCTCCAGCACGCGCGGCAGGTCGCCCTCGGTGATGAGGACCTGACGCGCCTTCGACCCCTCGTAGCCGGAGATCACACCGCGCCGCTCCATCATGTCGATCAGCCGGCCCGCCCGCGTGTAGCCCACGCGCAGGCGGCGCTGCAACATCGAGGTGGAGGCCGTGCCCATCTGCACCACCGTGGCCACGGCGTCGGGAAGGAGCTCGTCCTGATCGGGATCGAAGTCCCCCTCGGGCCCGCCCTCCTCGGCCTCCGGCTCCACCGCCTCGAGCAGCTCCTCGTGCAGCTCGGGCTCGCCCTGGCGGCGCCAGTGGTCGGTGAGGCGCTCGATCTCCTCCTCGGTGATGAAGGCCCCCTGGATGCGCGCGGAGCGCGACTCCCCGGCGGGCCGGAAGAGCATGTCGCCCTGGCCCAGCAGCGACTCGGCGCCGTTCTGGTCCAGGATCACGCGCGAGTCGGTCTGAGACGAGACCGCGAAGGCGATCCGCGCCGGCACGTTGGCCTTGATCATGCCGGTGATCACGTCCGCGCTGGGACGCTGCGTGGCCAGCACCAGATGGATCCCCACGGCGCGCGACTTCTGCGCCAGCCGGATGATCGAGTCCTCCACGTCGGCCGGGGCCACCATCATCAGGTCGGCCAGCTCGTCGATCACGCAGAGGATGTAGGGCAGCGGTGGCTCGCCCGCTGCCGCCCGCACCCGGTTGAGCTCGGGGAGGCTGCGGGTCTTGGCCCGGCTCATCACGCCGTAGCGCTCCTCCATCTCCTTGATGAGGTTGCCCAGCACGTTGGCCGCCAGGCGCGGGCTGGTGACCACCGGCGTGAGCAGGTGAGGAATGCCCTCGTAGTGGTTGAGCTCCACCCGCTTGGGGTCGACCAGCACCATGCGCATCTCGTTGGGCGACGAGCGGAGGAGAACGGACGACAGCATCGCGTTGACGCAGCCGCTCTTGCCCGAGCCGGTGGTGCCGGCGATGAGGATGTGGGGCTGCTTGGCCAGGTCGGTGCCGATCGCCTTCCCCGCGATGTCCTTGCCGAGCCAGACCGAGAGCGGCGACCAGCCCTTGGGCGTGTCCTGGAACACGTCGCCCAGGTGGACCATCCTGCGCACCCGGTTCGGCACCTCGACCCCCACCGCCTGCTTGCCGGGGATCGGGGCCAGGATGCGCACCTGCTCGGCGGCAAGCGCGTAGGCCAGGTCGTCCTTGAGCTGGGAGACCTTCGACACCTTGATGCCGGGCGCCAGCCGCAGCTCGTAGCGGGTCACGTGGGGGCCGGTGACGGTGCCGATTACCCGTGCCTCGACGCTGAAGTGGCTGAGCGCCTCGGTGAGCTGCCCGCCCACCTTCTCGATGCCCTTGGTGTCGACCTTCTGTGCGCCGTTGCTCCGCTTGAGGAAGCCCGGTTTCGGCATCCGGTAGTCCAGGTCGTCCGACTCGGTCACCGCCGAGCGGCGATGGCCCATCGGGGTGAGCTCGGCCTCGGCGGGCAGGTCCTCTGCGGGCGGGCCCTCCTCCTGCTCCTCGCCGGGCGCGGCCGGCTCGTCGGGCTCGGGCGCCGGCTCCGGCTCCGGCGGGTGCTCATCGTAGATGTCGGGGTAGCGGGTCGCGGCGTCCAGGGCGGGAGCCTCTACGTGGGTGGCGCGCACCACCGGCTCCCGATCCTCGGGCTCGGGCGGCTCCATAGGCTCCGGCTCGGGCCCGGCCGGCGGATGGGCCGGGGCGCCGGACGGGGCCAGCGTCTCGGTCGGGAGGTTGAGGGTGGCCGCCGTGCGCCGCACCCGCTGGCCGGTCTGCGTGGCCGCCTGCCCGGTGGCGGCCACCACCCCGGCGATCGACGCGCCCGTAAGGAGCAGGATGCCGGCGAGCAGGAGGAAGACGAACAGGATATGGGCGCCGGCCACCGAGAAGAGCTTGCTCGATACCCAGAAGAGCGACTCGCCCAGCAGGCCGCCGTGTCGTTCGAGATAGAAGGGGTCGAGGAAGCCGTCACGGGGCGTGTCCCCGGGTCCGAGGCCGAACGAGCCGGCGGCCAGGCCGAGGGTGAGCCCGGCGATCAGGCAGGCGGCGCCCGCCTTGAGCGGATGGACCGCCGGAAGCATCGGGCGCACCACCAGCAGCGCGCCGGCCGCGAACAGCGCGACCGGGGCCACGTAGGCGACGCCACCGAGCACGAACCGCACCCCGTCGGCCACCGCTGCGCCCGCCTCGCCGCCGTCCCAGCCCAGGTAGAAGACGCAGCCGAAGAAGGCCGCGCAGCCCACCAGACCGAGCCCGATCAGGTCCTGGTGGCGCTGCTCGAGCGGGGGTAGCTCCAGGGGCGGCCAGAGCCGGCGCGAGCGCCGGCCGGCACGGCTTCTTGATCTCGTCCGGCGGGCAGCCATGGCTGACCCCCGGGTCTTCGACGCGCCGGGCGCTCCCCCTCCCCCTACCATGAGAGCCATGGCCGGACGGCCCCGGGTGCTGGTGGTCGAGGACGACACCGACATCGCCGGTGTGCTCCGCCGTGCGCTCGACAAGGAGGGCTACGACGTGCGGGTGGCGGGCGACGGCGAGCAGGCCCTCGGCGAGGCCGCCGACTACGAGCCCGACGCCGTGGTGCTCGACCTCGGCCTGCCCCGTCTGGACGGGGTGGAGGTGTGCCGGCGCCTGCGCGAGGAAGGCGACGTGCCCATCCTGATCCTCACGGCCAGGGACGCCCTCGAGTCGCGCGTCGAGGGGCTCGACTCCGGCGCCGACGACTACCTCGTCAAGCCCTTCGAGCGGGAGGAGCTGCTGGCCCGCATACGCTCGCTGCTGCGCCGGCGCCCGCCCCGCGGCAGCGCCTATCTGGTGGTGGGTGACCTGCGCCTGAACCCGGACAGCCGCCAGGTGTTCCGCGGCGAGCGCGAGCTGGAGCTCACCGCGCGGGAGTTCGAGCTGCTGGAGCACCTGATGCGCAACGAGCGCATCGTCGTCTCGCGTCAGGCGCTGCTGGACGACGTCTGGGGCTACGACCCCTTCGCCGAGACCAACACCGTCGACGTGTTCGTGTCCAACCTGCGGCGCAAGCTCGAGGCCGGCGGCGAGCCGCGCGTGCTGCACACGGTGCGCGGCGCCGGCTACGTGGTGCGGTCGGCATGAGGACCCGCCTGCCGATCAAGCTGAAGCTCGCCGTGGGCAGCGCCGCGCTGACCTTCGGGATCCTGTGCCTGTTCGCCGTGGTGATCGGGGCGGTGGCCGAGCAGCGGATCGTCGCGGGCTTCGACGACGATTTGCGGGCCACCGCCGCGGACCTCGAGCAGCTACTGACGATCGAGCTGGGGCCCGACGGCAGGCTGGTGATCGAGGACGAGGACGAGCGCTGGCTCGAGGGCTTCGCCACCGGCGATGCCAGCGTGCAGGTGCTGAACCGCCGCGGCGAGTTGGAATGGCCATCGGCCGACGCGCCCAACCTGGGCCCGCCGTTCTCCGGGGTGAGCAGCATCGATGGCCTGCGCGTGGTGTCGCGTGACCTCGTGATCGCCCCCGACTCGGCCGAGGCCCTGTCGCCGATCCCCGGCCCGGTGGCCACCACCATCGGCTACGTCCAGTACGCCAAGCCCCAGGACAGCCTGGACCGCACCATCGCCAAGGTGCGGGCCTTTCTGACCTTCGGCGTGATCGGCGGCACCCTGCTGGCCTTCCTGGGCGGCCTGGTGGTCGCCCGCCGCGGGATGCGCCCGATCGCCGGCCTCACGCGCGCAGCCCGCGAGGTGGCCCGGACCCGCGACCCCGACATCGCGCTGCCCAAGCCGCGCGCCAACGACGAGGTCGCCGAGCTCGCTCACACCTTTGAGGACATGCTCCAGGAGCTCACCGCCGCCCGCAGCGAGACCGAGGCCGCGCTCCTGCGCCAGCGCCAGTTCGTGGCCGACGCCTCCCACGAGCTGCGCACCCCGCTCACCAGCATCCTGGCCAACCTGGAGCTGCTGGAGTCCGAGCTCGCCGGCGAGCAGCAGGAGATGGCGGACTCGGCGCTGCGCTCCTCGCGGCGGATGCGCCGGCTGGTGGCCGATCTGCTGCTCCTGGCCCGCGCGGACGCCGGCCGGGACGCCACGATGGCGCCGGTGGACCTGGCCGCCGTGGCCCGCGAGGCCGCCGCGGAAGCGAGCGCGCTCTCCGACGATCACCCGGTGGTGGTCGACGCCCCCGACCGCGTGACGGTGACCGGGGTGGCGGACGACCTGCACCGCCTGGCCGCCAACCTGGTGGAGAACGCCCTGATCCACACGCCGGCGGGCACGCCGGTGACCGTGTCGGTGCGCTCCGAGGGCCGCGACGCCGTGCTCGAGGTGGCCGATCGCGGGCCGGGCGTGCCCGACGCCCTTCGCCCGCGGGTGTTCGAGCGCTTTGCCCGCGGCACCGGCGACGGCAGCGCCCCCCGCGGCGGCAGCGGCCTGGGCCTGGCCATCGTCAAGGCGGTCGCCGACTCGCACGGCGGCGGCGTGGAGCTGACCGACGCCGAGGGCGGCGGCGCCCGCTTCGTGGTCACCCTCCCCGCCGGCAGGCCCGGGGCCGCCGAGGCTCCCGTTCCCGGGGGGACGGCGCTCCGTTCTCGCCGCTAGCGTGTTGTAGCTGCAAACCCGGTCCTGGGGAGGGACAACCTTGAAGCCGTTCCTGCGCCGGCGCCCTTCGCCGGCCCTGGTCATCTCGCTCATCGCCCTGTTCGTGTCGCTGAGCGGCGTCTCCTATGGCGTCGCCACCGGCTTCATCGACAGCCGCGAGATCAAGAACAACGAGGTCCGCACCCGCGACCTGCGAAACAACGACATCCGCACCAAGGACCTGCGCAACAACGAGGTGCGCGGCCTCGACATCCGCCGCAGCACCATCCAGGGCAGCGACGTGGCCCTCAACGCCCTCGATGGCAACGACGTCGTGGAGTCCAAGCTGGGCAAGGTGCCGAGCGCCACCAGCGCGGATACGGCCGCGAGCGCCGCCAACGCCACCAGCGCTCAGAGCCTTGGCGGCCTCCGGGTGGTCCCGATCAAGCACCGCAGCGCCAACGTGACCAACGCGGCCGTGCTCAACGCCGCCGGCCTGCGCCTAGGCGTGACCTGCGCCGCGGGCGACGAGGAGCTGCGGGCGAGCACGACGGTGGCGGGAGGCGAGATCGCGGTCACCTCCGACGACGCGGACGCCGCGGCCGGCGACATCGTCAACGATCTCGACGACAGCTTCAGCCCCGGTGACGACTTCGACCTGCAGGCGGGGCCCACGGCCGCCGACGACCGGATCTTCCAGCTGCACTACCTGAGCGGAACCGGCGCCGACGTGACCGCACAGATCATCACCGACGACGACCTGGGCGCAAACAACTGCATCGTGAGCGGCTACGCGGTGGTGAGCGGCTAGCGAGCGGGCTCGGCTCGCCGGATCAGCGGCCCGCGGCGCGAGCGGTGGGCCAGTCCGCGGTCCCTGCGCAGGTCCCGGGCTCCTCGCTGCTCACCTCGAGCTTCGCCGGCCGGATCCGGACCTGCTCGATCTGATCGCGTCGCAGGGCGGTGATCGCGGGGCAACCCCGGCTACCACGGGTGACCAGCAGTACGGCCGTGTCCGTGGTGGTGATGTAGGCGCCTCGGACCGTCTCGCCCTGTTGGAGCCGGACGTCAGCGGCGTCGAAGCTGGCCCCGGCGAACAGCTGTTCATAGCCCAGGGCAACGGCGCCAGCGGTTATGAGCACCCCCACGAACACGAAAAGCCGCTCCGGGACGCGGTGCTGCTTGGGGTCGGGGTCCCGATAGGCGACCAGCATGGCGAACAACACGATGAGGAGCAGGAGAGCGCACTGAGCCCAGAACACGAGCAGAATCGGCGGCGAGAGGAGAAAGGCCCCTGCCACCGAGCCGATGAAGATGGTTCCAACCGCCAACACGGCTCGGCTCACGGTATGCCGGTCATCCGCCAGCCCCTTTCTCATTGCGAGGACGATGGTCAGGTACGCCACCAGCGTCTGCCGCCAGGACAACCGTCCGTCCGCCTGATCGTTGGTCTTTGTGGGCTCCTCGGTTCCCGCGGCCCGGTCCGTGCTCGGGGGGTCGCCGGGCTTCTCGTCCTCCGCAGCCGTCCGGTTGAACCACCAGTCGACGCTGAAACCGAGCAGCCCGACGAACAACGGCGCCACCAGGTAGCCCGCCCCTATGGCGAACCGGTGTTCCGCGGACATGAGCGCAACCACCGACTCCACTGGCAGGCCCGCATTGTCGAGCCGAAGTCCCACCACCGCGCTGCCTACGACGGAAACCCAGGCTGCACCCCCGGCGGCAGCAGCCACCACCGCCAGCACCTGCTGCCGTTCGGGCTTGCTCTCAGCCGCCGACTTCTGGTCGGAACGATCGGCCGCCGGCGATATCGGTGTGACACCGCGAGCCATCCGGAGGGATCGACCGATCCTCGCCGGTCCCAAGCCCGCGGTCAAGGCTGCGGCGAACGGTGAGCCTAGTCCTCCACCACCGGAACGAGTGTGGCTTCCCAAAGTCGCGCTATCCGCGACTTCTGGAAGCCACACTCCCGTCGTGGGTCCGCGGGTGTAACGGCGCCGTCGCGGTGTGACGGAAATTGCGACGACACAGCTCCCGGTCCCCTACCCAGCCCGACCCCGGCTGGAGCCGGAAGGTCCGCTAGATCACCCGCGCGGAGTCGACCTCCTTGGCCAGATTCTCCTTGGGCAGAAGGGCCTGAAGCTCGCCGAAGCTCGTGGCGTCGGCGCCGTTGGCCTCGGCCTGCTCGCAGAAGTCGTTCCCGGCCGGCTTGTCTTGCGCGGCCTTCTTCTCTCCCGAGGGCGCCGGGGTCGAGAGGCATCGTCGTCCGAGCCGCCGCAGGCGCCCAGCAGCAGCAGACAGGCGATGCCCGCCGCGAGCGGGCGCAGCCGCGCCAGCTAGACCTCCACCACCACCGGCAGCACCATCGGGCGCCGCCGCATGCGCTCGTACACGAACGCCGCGATGTCGTCGTGGAGATGGTCCTGGAGCAGGTCGATCTCCCTGATCTGCTCCTCGGCCGAGCGGGCCAGCGAATCGTCGACGGCGTTGCGGAGGTCCTCCAGGAGGCCGTTGCTCTCCTCGACGAAGGGCACCCCGCGGAAGATGATCTCGGGCGGCGCCACGGAGCGGCCGTCCTGCTCGGAGATGGTGGCCACGACGATGAAGATGCCGTCGGCGGAGAGCATCCGTCGGTCGCGGAGGGCCACATCCTCGATGTCCCCCACGTCGACCCCGTCGACGAAGATCATCCCCGCCTGCTCCTCGGGGCCGAAGCGGGCCCCGCGGGCGTTGATCTCGAGCGGACGCCCGTTCTCGCCCCGGAAGATCGCCTCGGGGGGGATCCCCACAGCCTCCGCCAGGTCGCCGTGCAGCCGGAGCCGGCGGTGGTCGCCGTGGACGGGCATCACGAACCGGGGCTTGGTGAGGTTCAGCATCAGCTTGAGCTCCTCCGCGTAGCCGTGGCCCGAGGCGTGAACCGGCACGTCGCGGGCGGTGAACACGGTCGCGCCCAGGCGGTAGATCCGGTCGATGGTCTCGTTCACGGCCCGCTCGTTCCCCGGGATCGGGGTCGCGGAGAAGATGACGGTGTCGCCCTCGTGCAGGTCCACGTTCGGGTGGTCTCCGTGGGCCATGCGCCGCAGCGCGGACAGCGGCTCGCCCTGGCTGCCGGTCGAGATCACCACCAGCCGCTCGTCGGGAAAGTCCTCGATCTCCCTGGCGCCCACCAGCATCCCCTCGGGAATGTCGATGTGGCCGAGCATCCGGCCGATGTTCACGTTCTTGCGCATCGACCGGCCCACCAGCGCGACCCGGCGGTCCAGCGCCGCGGCGGCGTCCACCACCTGCTGCACCCGGTGGATGTTGGAGGCAAAGCAGGTGACCACTATGCGGCCGGGACAGCGGGCGAAGACCTCGTTCAGTCGCGGCCCGACGCTCGACTCCGAGGGCGACATCCCGGAGCGGTCGGCGTTGGTGGAGTCCCCGCAGAGCAGCAGCAGCCCCTCCCGGCCCAGCTCCGCGAGCCGGGAGACGTCCGCCGGCACCCCGTCCACGGGCGTCTGGTCGAACTTGTAGTCCCCGCTGACCAGCATGGTGCCCAGCTCGCAGGTGAGCGCGACCGCGAAGGAGTCGGGGATGGAGTGGGCCATCTTCACCATCTCGAGGGCGAACGGTCCGGCCTCGAAGCTCTGACCGGCCAGCACATCCTCCACCGTGGCGTCGCGCAGCTTGTGCTCGTCGAGCTTCGAGCGGACCATGGCGGCGGTGAGCGGGCCGCCGTAGATCACCGGGTCGCGCCCCAGCTCGCGCAGCACGAACGGCAGCGCGCCCACGTGGTCCTCGTGGGCATGGGTGAGAACGATCGCGTCGATGTCGTCCGCGCGCTCACGCAGGTAGGTGAAGTCCGGCAGCACCAGATCGATGCCGAGCTGATCGGGCGCGGGGAACATCAGGCCGGTGTCCACCACCACGATCCGGCCGGCGTACTCGACGACCATCATGTTCTTGCCGATCTCGCCGAGCCCGCCGAGCGGCAGGACCCGCAGGCTGCCGGGGCTCAAACCGCCGCCAGCAGGTTGTGCCGCTCGAGAGCCGCGCGGACGACCTCGCGCTCCTCCTCCGAGGCCTCCACCAGCGGCAGGCGCAAGCCCCCGGCGTCGTGGCCCGCCATGGCAAGCCCGGCCTTGAGCGGTATCGGGCTGGTGGTGACGAACAGCGCCTTGAAGAGGTCCCGGAGCGATTCGTGGATCTCACGCCGCTGGTCCGGCTCGTCGATCATGCGCCGCATCTCGGTGCCCACCAGGTGGGACGAGACGCAGATGCCGCCGGTGCCGCCCAGGTCGAGCACGTCGGCCAGCACGTCGTCGTTGCCGGCGAGCAGGTCGAGGCCGTCGATCGCGGCCAGGTCCTCGTAGCGGGCCTGCTTGACGGCGGCGACGTTCTCGATCTCAGCCAGCTCGGCCAGCTGCTCGTTGGAGATGTCGACAACGGAGCGGGACGGGATGTTGTAGACGATCACCGGGCGGTCGGTGGCGGCGGCCACGGTCTCGAAGTGGGCAGTGATCCCGCGCCGGTTGGGCTTGTTGTAGTAGGGGGTGACCACCAGCACGGCGTCGACCCCGATCTCGGTGGCCAGCGCGGTCAGCTCGGCGCTGTGGCGGGTGTCGTAGGTCCCCGTGGCGGCGACCACGAACGCGTCGCCGCACTCGGCCACTCCCAGCTCCCACAGCCGGGCCTTCTCGTGGTCGGTGAGCGTCGCCCCCTCACCTGTGGTCGCGGCCAGGACGAGCCCGTCCGAGCCGTGCTCGAGCAGGTGGTGCATGAGGCGCACGGCCGCGTCCTCGTCGAGGTCGCCGTCCTGGTCGAACGGCGTGGCCATGGCGGTGAGAATGCCGCCGATGCTCACCGCGGGCACGATAGCGCGCGCCCAGCCCTTCCGTAACACGGCCCGCTGATGGCAGAATGGCCTCCCGCACCATGCAGAAGGAGCGTGATTACAGCCACCGCACCACCGTCGAGAAGCTCGGCGTGAAGGAGGACGAGCGGATCGAGGTCAGCGGCGACGTGGGGCCGGGCCTGCGGCGTGACCTCAAGTCGGCGCTGGGCCGGGGCCTCGTGCGCTCGGGCGATCTCGACGGGGCGATCGTGCTGGTCGAGTCGGAGGCCGACGGCCAGGAGGCGCTGGCGCGCTACCGCGACCGCCTGCGGGACACGGGCTACCTCTGGCTGATCACGCGCAAGCGCGGTCACGAGCGCTACCTCAACCAGATGCTGCTGGTGCCGCACGCCAAGCTCCTGGGCCTGATCGACAACAAGACTTGCTCGATCGACGAGGAGCGGTCCGGCATCCGCTTCGTGATCCCCCGCTCCCTGCGCGGAAACAGTCGCTCGGCGGCCTGAGCCCGTGCGCATTCTCTACGGGGTCAACGGGGAGGGCATGGGGCACGCCACCCGTTCCTACGTGGTGATCGAGTCGCTCCTGGCGGCCGAGCACGACGTTCGGGTCGTTGCCTCGGGCGCCGCCTACAAGTTCCTGCAGGATCGCCTGCCCCGCGTGGACGAGATCCTCGGCCCGAGCTTCGCCATGGAGGACGGCGAGATCCGTCGCTGGGCCACCGTGCGCCAGAACCTCACCGCCGCCCCGCGCGAGCTGCCGGACACGCTCCACCACTGGATGGGGGTGATCGACGAGTGGCTTCCGGAGGTGGTGATCACCGACTTCGAGCCGCTGGCCGGCATCTACGCGCGCAGCAGCCGCACCCCGCTCGTATGCGTCGACAACATCCACATGCTCGACCGCTGCCGCCACGACCGCGAGATCATCGGCAAGGAGCGGGACGAGTTCATGATCGCCAAGGCGGTGACCCGGGCGATGGTGCCCACGGCCGGTGACTACGTGGTGCTGACCTTCTTCCGTCCCCCGATTGCCCGCGGCCGCACCACCCTGGTCCCGCCGATCCTGCGGCCCGAGATCGTGGCCTCGGTCGCCGAGCGCGGCGAGCACCTCCTGGTCTACTCCAGCGGAGAGCACGAACTGATGGAGGCCCTGCAGAAGACGGGGCTCCCCTGCAAGGTCTACGGGATGCGAGGCGGGCCGGCCGAGGACACCGTGGAGGGCAACATCGAGTTCCGTCCCCGCTCCAACGAGGGCTTCATCGAAGACCTCCGCACCGCCCGCGCCATCGTCACCGGCGGCGGCTTCTCGTTGCTGAGCGAGGCGGTCTACCTGGGCAAGCCGGCGCTCTCGGTACCGCTTCAGGGCCAGTTCGAGCAGCTCATGAACGCCCGCTATCTCGAGCGAGAGCGCTTCGGCATGTGTGCCACCCATGTGACATCCGAGGTGCTGGACGCCTTCATCGGCCGGCTCGACGAGTTCGACGAGTCCCTGGCCGGCTACGAGCAGGAGGGCAACACGGTGGCCCTGGAGACGATCGCCGAGCAGGCCGCCGCCGCCGCGGCCGACACCCGCAAGGACCGCCGCAAGGCGCGGCGGTCGGCGCGCAGAGCGCCGCGCTGAGCTTCGACACCTTCCTGGTGCGGGCGCTCCTGGTCGGTGCGATCACCGACCGGCTGGGTGATCGAGCCTGGTGGCCGGGTCGAGCAGCGCCCGAGCCGCCGTCGCCAGCGCCAGCCCGGTCATCAGGATCGCGCTGACCACGCACCACTGGCAGATCGCCTCGATCTCCACCAGCTCGACCCAGGTGAGGTAGGCGCTGAAGCCGAAGCCCACCAGCGCCAGCAGCGCCCCGGCGAAGCGGCCCGGATCGCCGGGGACCGCCAGGGACCCGAGGATCAGGCCATACCCGATCAGGCCGAGCAGGGCCACCGGCACCCCGGCCAGTTCCGCGTAGCTCGAGGTCTGCACCCGCTCGCAGCCGCCTCCCCCGCCGGCGCAGACCGGCTCGATGCCCGCGTAGTGCACGTAGGTCAGATAGCCCGCGACCGCGAGCCCCGCCAGGGCCAGCGCCGCGACCGCGCGCCGCAGCCGGCGCTCGGTCATTCGCCGATGAGCGCCTGGTCCAGGGCGGTGGTCACGGTCTGGGCGTCCAGCGCCTGGAGCGGCAGCGGCTCCGGGGGCGCGGCGCCTTGACGCAGCAGGAAGGAGGGCGTCGACTCCACGCCCAGGGCGGTGGCCTGCGCTTGCGCCTGGCGCAGCTGCCGCGCCACCGCCGGCGAATCGCGGTCCGCGAAGGCCTGGGGCACGTCCAGGCCGGGCGTCTGCCGGGCCACCCCGCGCAGGAAGGCATCGGTGGCGTAGCCCGAGTTCTCGGCTCCCTGCTCGGCGAAGAAGAGGTCGCTGAACTGCCACATCAGGTCCTGCTGCGCCGCAGCCGCGGCGAGCTGAGCGGCCCGCTCGGAGTCCGGGCCGATGAAGCTGAGCAGCTGGAGCTCGAGCCGGACCCGCCCGCTTCGCACGTAGCGCTCGATCACCGCCGGCAGCGCCTCGCGCGTGTACTCGGCGCAGAACGGGCATTGCAGGTCGGCGAACTCGATCAGCGTCGCCGGCGCATCGGGGTCGCCGAGCGAGACGCCGTTCTGCGGAATGCCCTCGAAGCGCGAGCCGACGTCGGTGGCCTGTCCGGCCTGCCCGTTCGCGGCGGGCGCGCCACCGTCTCCCGCGGGCTCGTCCTCCCCGCCCTGGCTGACCGCGATGGCCACGGCCACCACGACCACGGCGGCCAGGGCGGCGCCGCCCAGCAGCAGGGCCCTGCTTCTCACAACAGGTGCTCGAGGCCGACCGTGGGCGAGCGCTCGAGCGTCGGGACGCGGCGCACCGCCAGCAGGACACCGGGCATGAACGATTCGCGGGCCACGGAGTCGTGGCGGATGGTGAGCGTCTGGCCGGGCCCGCCGAAGACCACCTCCTGGTGGGCCACCAGGCCGGGCAGCCGCAGGGAGTGGATCGGCTCGTGGACGTTGCCGCCCGCGGCCCGCACCAGATCGGCGGTGCGCTTGGCCGTCCCGGAGGGCGCGTCGACCTTCTGATCGTGGTGCAGCTCGACGATCTCGCACTCGGGCATGTGCTGGGCCGCCCGCTGGGCCAGCTCCATCATGAGCACGGCGCCGATCGCGAAGTTCGGGGCCACGAAGAGGTTGGCCGTGCCCACCCCGGCCAGCTCGCCGAAGTCGGCGCCGGTGGTGCCCACCACGCAGTGCACCCCGGCCTCCAGGCACTCGCGGGCGTTGGCGACGGCGGAGTCGGGCACCGAGAAGTCGACCAGCACGTCGGCGTCGCCGAGGACGTCCACCAGGGCGGTGTCCAGAAGCGGGTCGGCGCGGCCGACGAGCGCCATGTCGTCCTCCGCGTTCACCGCCGCGCACACGGTCTCTCCCATGCGCCCGGCGGCGCCGGAGACCGCGACGTTGATCATGCCGCCAGAGCGGGTGTGACCGGGCTCAGCGCCGCTCGGAAGACGTCCTCGTCGGCGCCGACTCCGGCCGCCGACAGGCGCTCGGGCGCGTACAGCTCGTCGGCCAGCCCGGCCACGTCGTCCAGGGTCACCCCGTCGAGCGCGGCCAGCACCTCGTCCAGGCTCATCAGAGGCACTCCCATCAGCACGGCGCTGCCCAGCCGGTTCATACGCGCGAGCGTGGACTCCATGGACAGCACGGTCCGGCCCTTCACGTTCTCCCGGGCTCGCTCGAGCTCCTCCGGGGTCACACCCTCGGCGTGCACGCGGCGCAGCTCGGTGCCGATCACGTCCATGGCCTGAGCCACGTTGTCGGGGCGGGTGCCCACGTACACCGCCACCTGCCCGGAATCGGCGTAATGGCCGGCGTAGGAGTAGACGGCGTAGGCCAGGCCGCGCTTCTCGCGCACCTCCTGGAACAGCCGCGACGAGGTCGACCCGCCGAGCACCGTGTCCAGGATGCGCAGCGCGAAGCGGCGGTCGTCGCCCCGCGGGATGCCGGGCCCACCGACGCACAGGTGGTACTGCTCGGTCTCCTTGGCGTGGAAGCGCAGGGTGGGCTCTCCCCCCTGCGGCGCGCCGGGCTGGGACGGCACCTGGCCGGTTCGGTCCATGGCCGCCTCGACCAGGCTGACGATCCGCTCGTGCTCGAGGTTGCCCGCAGCCGCCACCACCATGTTGCCGGGCACATAGCACTGGTCGTGCCAGCCCGCGATCGAGGGCACGGGCACCGACGACACCACCTCGGCCCGACCGATGATCGGCCTTCCGAGCGGGTGGGCTCCGAAGATGGCCTCGGCCAGCACGTCGTGCACCTTGTCCTGGGGCTCGTCCTCGTACATCGCGATCTCCTCGATCACCACCTGGCGCTCGGAGTCGATGTCCGGGTAGGCCGGCCGCAGCACGATGTCCTGCAGCACGTCGAAGGCCCGCTCCAGATGCCCGTCGAGGAAGCGGGAGAAGACCGAGGTGGTCTCCTTGCCGGTGCCGGCGTTCACCTCCGCTCCCATCGCGTCGAACGCCTCGTCGATCTCACGCGAGCTGAAGCGGTCGGTTCCCTTGAACAGCAGGTGCTCGAGGAAGTGCGTGAGGCCCTCCTGCTCGTGGGCCTCGTTGCGTGAGCCGGCCCGGATCCAGAAGCCGAGCGCGATCGAGCGCACCGAGGGCATTGCCTCGGTGACGACTCGTACGCCCGAGTCCAGGCTGGTAAGCCGGGCCGGCTCGGTGCTCACTCGTCTACCGGCGATCGCGGTCGCGGTCGCGGGAGCGCGGGCGGTCCCGGTCACGGTCGCGCCGGCCGCCGTTGTCGCGGTCGCGCCGGCCACGGCCACGGTCGCCGCGGTCGCCGCGCGGGCCCTTGTCGCCCGTGCCCATCGAGGACAGCTCCTCGGCCGACTTCCCGGCGATCTCCGGGTCCTCGGCCAGGCGCAGGCCGATGCGGCCCCGCTCGCGGTCGACCTCGACCACCTTGACCTCCACCTCGTCGCCGCGGTTGACGACGTCCTCCACCGTGTCCACCCGCTCGCCGGGCTTCAGGTTGGAGATGTGCAGCAGGCCGTCGGTGCCCTTGGCCAGCTCGACGAAGGCCCCGAAGGTGGTCGTCTTCACGACCTTTCCGGTGAACTCGTCGCCCACCTCGACCTCCTTGGTCATCGAGCGGATGCGCTCGGTGAGCGCGTCGCCCTGGTCGCCGGTCTGGGCGTAGATCCGAACCGTGCCGTCGTCGTCGATGTCGATCTGCGCATCGAACTCCTCCGACAGCGCCCGGATCGTCTCGCCGCCCTTGCCGATCACCGCTCCGATCTTCTCGGTGTCGATCTGGATCTGCGAGATCCGCGGGGCGTACTGCGACAGCTCGGCGCGCGGCTCGGCGATCGCGTCGCTCATCTTGCCCAGGATCGTCAGGCGCGATTCCTTGGCCTGGGCGAGCGCGTCGCGCAGGATGTCGAACGTGACCCCGGTGATCTTGATGTCCATCTGCAGCGCCGTGATGCCCTCGGAGGTGCCGGCGACCTTGAAGTCCATGTCGCCGAGGTGGTCCTCCACCCCCGCGATGTCGGTCAGGACCACGTAGTCGTCGCCCTCCTTGATGAGGCCCATGGCCACTCCGGCCACCGGCGCCTTGATCGGCACGCCGGCGTCCATCAGGGACAGCGTCGAGCCGCAGACCGAGGCCATCGAGCTCGAGCCGTTGGACTCGAGGATGTCCGACACCACGCGAATGGTGTAGGGGAAGTCCTCGACCTTGGGCACCACCGGCACCAGCGCCCGCTCGGCGAGCGCGCCGTGGCCGATGTCCCGGCGCTTGGGGCCGCGCATGAAGCCGGCCTCACCCACCGAGAACGGCGGGAAGTTGTAGTGGTGGAAGTAGTTCTTGGTCTCCTGGAGACCGAGCGTGTCGAGGCGCATCTCGTCCCGCGTGGTGCCGAGCGCGGCGACCGAGTAGGCCTGCGTCTGCCCACGGGTGAAGATGGCCGAGCCGTGCGTGCGGGGCGCGCCCGGCACCTCGATCCAGATCTCACGGAGCTCGTCCGCCGCGCGGCCGTCGGGACGCTTCTTGTCCACGGCGATCCGCCTGCGGATGATCTCCTTCTCGAGCTGGTCGAAGGCAAGCTGCACCTGGCCACGGCGTAGGGCGTAGCTCTCGGGTTCGTCGGGGTCGCCCGACAGGGCCTCGAGGGTCTCCTCCTCCACGCGCTTGGTGGCGTCCTGGCGCTCGAGCTTGTCGACCACCTGCGTGGCCTCGTCGAGGGCTGCGCCAAAGCGCTCCTTGACCTCGCCGGCCACGGCCGGGTCGACCTCGGGCGGCGTGATCTCGACCTTGTCCTTCCCGGCCTGGCGGCGCAGGTCGTTCTGCGCCTCGCAGAGCCGCTTGATCTCGGCGTGGGCGATGTCGAGCGCATCGAGGATCTCGGCCTCGGTGATCTCGTTGGCGCCGGCCTCGACCATGAGGATGGCCTCCTCAGTGCCCGCGACCACCAGGTCGAGCGGGCTCTCGAGCAGCCACTCCTCGTCGGGGTTGACGAGGAAGTTGCCCTCCGCGTCCTGGCCGATCCGCACGGCGCCGACCGGCGCCGGGAAGGGGATGTCGCTGATCATGAGGGCGGCACTGGTGCCGTTCATGGCCAGGATGTCGTAGGGCTGCTCGTGGTCGATCGACATGGGGATCGAGACCAGCTGGGTCTCGCGGTTCCAGCCCTTGGGGAAGAGCGGCCGCAGCGGCCGGTCGATCATGCGGGCGGTCAGCGTGGCCTTCTCGCCGGCGCGGCCCTCGCGGCGGAAGAAGCTGCCGGGGATCTTGCCCGCGGCGTACATGCGCTCCTCCACGTCGACGGTCAGCGGGAGGAAGTCGACGTCGCGGACGTTGCCCGCGGTCGCGGTGCACAGCACCTGTGTCTCCCCTGCCGTGACGACCACGGCGCCGCTCGCCTGGCGGGCGAGCTTGCCGGTCTCGAACTGGATCGAGGCGTTCCCGATCTCGAGTGAGACCCGGCTCACGTCATTACTCATACGTTCCTTTCGGCCGCCTCCGGTTGGCGGCATATATACGTGTACCTCTCGATACGAACCCCGCCGATGCTAGCAACGGGTGTCAGCCCAGCCGAGCCACCAGCTCCGCCGACGGCACCCCCGGGTGGGCCTCCCCGCCCACGAACTGCGTGGGCGTCGTGGTCACCCCCGCCCTGATGCCGCCCTTGAAGTCGCCCTCCACGCGGGCCGCCGCCTCCTCGGAGCGCCGGTCGGCCTCGAAGCGCTCCAGGTCGAGGCCGAGCCGCTCCGCGCGCTGCCAGAGATGGGGGTCGTCCAGGTGGCCCTGGTCCTCCAGCAGCGAATCGTGCATCTCCCAGAAGCGGCCCTGCCTCCCGGCGGCCTCGGCGGCGGCCGCCAGCACCCGGGCCCGCGGATGCTTGGAGGTCACCGGGAAGTGGCGGAACACCCGGGTGACCGCCAGCCGCTTGAGCACCAGGTGCGCCCTCGCGCAGAACGGGCACTCCAGGTCGGCGTACTCGATCACCACCGGTCCCGAGCCTCGGACGTGGTCCTCCGGGCCGGGCTCAGGCGGCGGTGCGCTGCTCCAGGGCGTCGAAGATGAGGTTGGCACCCGGGATCTCCAGCGGGGGCGACTGATAGGCCCACTCGACGGTCCCGTCGGGCCCGATCATGACCAGGGCGCGGCTTGCCACCCCGTACTTCTCGGCCCATACGCCGTAGCGCCTGGCCACCTCGCCCTTGGGGTGGAAGTCGGCCAGCAGGGGGATCGTCACGCCCTGGTGCTGCCGGAAGGCCTTGTGACAGAAGGCGCCGTCCACCGAGATGCCCAGCAGCATCAGGCCCTGCTCCTCGAACTGGGGAAGGACCTCCTGATAGACGTTCAGCTGGTCCGTGCAGACCGGGCTGAAGTCGGCGGGATAGAAGACGAGCACCACCCGGCGCCCGCGCAGGTCCCCCAGCGAGACCTCGTTGCCGTCCTGGTCCGGGAGGGTGAAGTCGGGCGCCGGCGTGCCGGGCTCGATCATCGGCGCAGGCCGAGCTCCGCGATCAGCGTCCGGTAACGGTCGATGTCGTCGCGCTGGAGGTAGCGCAGAAGCCGGCGACGGCGGCCCACCAGCATCAGCAGGCCGCGGCGGGAGTGGTGGTCCTTGCTGTGTGCGCGAAGATGCTCGGTGAGCTCGTTGATCCGCGCTGTCATCAGGGCGACCTGGACCTCGGTCGAGCCGGTGTCCGCGTCACCCCGTCCGTACTTGGTGACGATCTCGCGCTTGGCCTCTGCGGTCAGTGACATGCGACGGAACACCGTAGCAGCAGGGCTGCGCTACGAGGCGGGGGCGCGCGGCCCGGCCGCGCGGCAGATCGCCTCGGCCTGGGCGACGTCGCGGTGCATCTGCTCGACGAGCGCGTCGACGGTGTCGAACCGCTTCTCCCCGCGCAGCCGTTCGAGGAAGGCCAACCGCAGCGTCTGCCCGTAGAGGTCGCCCTGAAAGCCGATCAGGTGGGCCTCGATGAGCAGCCCGCGGCCGGTCTCGAACGTGGGCCGCACCCCCACGTTCACGGCGGCGGCCCGTCCGTCGCCGGTCAGCGCGGCGTACACGCCGTGTCCCGGCGTGACCAGCGCGTCGTCGGGAACGAGGTTGGCCGTCGGCATCCCCAGCTCGCGTCCCCGTCGATCGCCGGGCACCACCTCGCCTTCGAACAGGAAGGGGTCGCCGAGGAAGTCGCCGGCGGCGCTCACGTCCCCGGCGGCGACCAGGCCACGGATGTGGCTGGAGGAGACGGTCTCGCCGGCCACCTCCACCAGCGGCGCCACGCTCGTCTCGAACTCCGGCCGCTCCCGCAGGAACTCGGCCGTTCCCTGGGCGCCGCTGCCGAAGCGGAAGTTCTCTCCCACCGACACCCGCTCGGCGCCCAGGCGGTCCACGAGCACGTCGCCCACGAACGCCTCGGCGCTCCGGGACGCGAACTCGGTGTCGAAGGGGATCACCACCAGCTCCTTGACGCCCAGGGCGGCGATCAGGTCGCGCTTGACCGCGAAGGTGTTCAGGAGCTTCGGGGTCGCCTCGGGGTGGATCACCGCCAGCGGGTGGGGATCGAAGGTGAGCACGGTGTCGTTGCCGCGGATCACCTCGCGGTGCCCCAGATGGACCCCGTCGAAGGTGCCGATGGCGACGCTGCGAGGACGTGAGCCGGGCTCCACCTCGGTGAGCAGGCTGACCTTCATCATGCGGGCGCGAAGACTACGACGGGCTGGAGCTCGTCCGACCGCGGCTCGGCGATCGCGAGCAGCTCGGCGCCGTCCACCAGGCGCACCGGGCCCTCGCCCGACTCGCCGTTCCGAACCCGCCGGCCGTGACGTACCGCAACCGCCTCGCCGGCCTCGAGCCTCCGCACGGGCAGGAAGCCCAGGGCTTCGGCCAGCGGGACCAGCCGCTCGGGATCGGCGTCCTCGAGCCGGAACGGTCCGATGGCGGTGCGCTCGAGCTCCTCGCAGTAGGCGTCACCGAGATCGGTGATGAGGCTGCGCACGTACGTGCCCGACGAGCACTCGATCTCGAACGCCGCCCGTTCGCCGTCGTGCCAGAGGAGCTCAGCCCGATGGACGGTCACGGGGCGAGGGGCGAGCTCGGGCTCCTCGCCCCGGCGCGCGAGCCGGTAGGCCCGCTGGCCGGACACCTTGAGGGCCGAGTACGCCGGCGGCTGCTGCATCAGGTCGCCTGTCGGCAGCGCCATCTGCTCGGGCAGCCGGCCGGTGTGCTCGAGCGTCCCGTCGGGGTCGCCGGTGTCGGAGGTCCACCCCAGCCGCGCCACCGCGCGGTAGGTCTTGGGCAGACCCATGAGGAAGCGCTGGGCCCGGGTCGCCCGGCCGACGAGCACCAGCAGGAGGCCGGTGGCGAACGGGTCGAGCGTCCCAGCGTGCCCGACCTTGGTGCCGCGCGGAAGCTGCCGCCGGACGGCGGCTACGACGTCGTGCGATGTGCCTCCGGCCCGCTTGGCCGCCAGCAGTACGCCAGGACCGGTCAGGACTCGAGCTGGGCGCGGATGAGCCGGCGGAGCTCCTGCATGAGCTCCGGGTAGGGCAGCGGCGTGGAGAAGCCCGCCGCCTGCGGGTGGCCTCCCCCACCGAACTCGCGCGCGATGCTGGAGACGTCCACCCGGCGGTCGGTGGCGCGCAGGCTGACCTTGCGCAGGCCCTGGCGCTCGCGGGAAAGCAGGTCGCGCACGAGCATCGCCACGGCGGTGCCCTGCACGGAGCGCATGTGGTCCACCACGCCCTCGGAGTCGGTCTCGAGCGCGCCGGTCTCCTCGTAGTCCCGCTTGGTGAGCTGGGCGACGGTGATGGCCCCGTCGTCGTAGCGCTCGACGGAGGCCAGTGCCCGCTGGAGCAGCTCCAGCCGGTTGAGCGGGAGGTCCTCGTACAGCCGGCGGTAGATCTCGTGGGGCTCGACCCCCGCCTCGATGAGGTCGGCCGCCATCCGGTGCGCCATCGGCGACGTGTTCTCGTACATGAAGCGGCCGGTGTCGGTCACGAGGCCTGTGTACATGGCCTCGGCGATCGGCAGCGTGATCTCCGCGCCCAGGTCCCGGGCCAGGGTCCACACGATCTCGGCGGTGCACGACGCCGACGGGCTGACCAGGTTCACCGTCCCGAAGCGGGTGTTGTCGTGGTGATGGTCGATGTTGAGGATGTGCAGCCCGGCCTGCTGGAGGAAGTCCACCGGCATGCGGTCGATGTTGCCGCAGTCGAGGAAGACGATCGTGCGCTCGTCCACGTCGTCGGGCGGCACGCCCACCAGGCCGTCGAAGGTCCAGTCGCGGTACTCCCAGGGCAAGGGGAACTCGTCCGGCGACATGTACATGAGCGAGTCCTTGCCGAGCTGCTCCAGGGTCCAGTGCATCGACAGGAGCGAGCCCAGGGCGTCGCCGTCGGGGTTCTCGTGGGTGGTCAGCAGCAGCTTGTCGGCCCGGCGCAGCTCGGCCAGTGCCTGGTCGTGCTCGGTCTGGACCGCGATACCGACCGACGATTCCAGCGGGGCCCTCACTCCTCCCGCTCCAGGATCTCGGTGATTCGCATGCCCCGGTCGACCGACTCATCGAACACGAACTCGAGGGTGGGCGTGCGCTTCATGCGCAGCTCGCTCGCGATCGCGGCCTGCAGGACGCCGTGCGCGGAGGCGAGACCTTCCAGCGAGGCCGAGCGTTCGGCATCGTCGCCGAGCACGCTCACGTACACGCGGGCGCTGCGCAGATCGGGGCTGGTCTCGACGGAGGTCACGGTCACGAATCCTATGCGCGGGTCTTTGAGCCCCTCGGCTATCCGTGCCGATAGGACTTCGCGAACCGCTTCATTAACCCTGCGCATGCGGTCGGCGGCCATCGTAGCTAGCCCTCGAGAACGTCCGCGCAGGACACAACATGCCATTCCACATCTGAGCCTTCGGGAAACCTCGACTCCACGAAGCGGGCCATTCCGGCTCCCCGGTCGCGCAGGGGACCGGCGTCCCGCGCCACCAGCGCGGCCGTCAGCGTCGCCCGCTGCCAGAGGTCGTGATGGTCGGTCTCGGCCACGGTCGCGCCGAAGCGCCGCTGGAGCTGCGCCTTCAGCGAGCTGAGCTCCTTGCGCTTGCCCTTCAGGCTCCCGGTCTCCGGGAAATGCAGGCGGATCTCGAGGAGGCAGATGAAGCTCACGCCAACCGCTTCGGAGCGCGAACGGCCTACGACAGGGTCTGCTCGACCTGCTTGGTCTCGTAGACCTCGATCACATCGCCCTCCTTGACGTCCGGGTAGTTCTCGAGCACGATGCCGCACTCCATCCCGGCGGTCACCTCGCGGACGTCGTCCTTGAAGCGCCGCAGCGACCCGATTCGCCCGTCGTAGATCACGGTGCCGTCGCGCACCAGCCGGGAGCGGCCCCCGCGGCGGACGGTGCCCTCGGCCACGTACGAGCCGGCGATGGTGCCCACCCGCGAGGCCTTGAAGGTGGCGCGCACCTCGACGGTGGCCACCGTCTCCTCGACCTCCTCGGGCTCGAGCAGGCCCTCCATCGCGTCGCGCAGATCCGTGACGATGTTGTAGATCACCGAGTAGGTGCGGATCTCCACGCCCTCGCTGTCGGCCACCTGAGCCGCGTTGCCCACCGGGCGCACGTTGAAGCCGATGATCACGCCATCGGAGGCCGAGGCGAGCATCACGTCCGACTCGGCGATGCCGCCCACGCCCTCGCGGATGACGTTGACCGTGACCCGCTCCTGCGGGAGGCGGGCGATCTCGTCGGCCAGGGCCTCGAGCGAGCCGGCCACGTCGGCCTTCAGGACCAGGTTGAGCTCCTTCTCGCCGCGCTCGGCGCGGGCCAGCACGTCCTCCAGCGACACGCGCCGGCCGGCCTGGCGCGCCAGCGTCTCCTGCTTGACGCGGATGGCCCGCTCGTTGGCCACCCGCCGGGCCTCGCGCTCGTTGCCGACGACGCGGAACTGCTCACCGGCGTCGGGCACGCCGTCGAAGCCGAGGATCTCCACGGGTTCACCGGGCGTGGCCTCTTCGACCCTCTGGCCGCGGTAGTCGCTCATCGCCCGCACCCGGCCCCAGTGCTCGCCGGCCACGATCGCGTCGCTTACCGTCAGGCGCCCGCGGTGGATCAGCAGGGTGACCACCGGGCCCCGTCCCGGGTCGAGCCGGGACTCGATCACGTAGCCGGAGGCCGCGGCGTCGGGGTTGGCCTTGAGCTCCTGCAGCTCAGAGAGCGTGACCAGGGTTTCCAGGAGGTCGTCGAGGTTCTGGTGGGTCTTGGCGCTCACGTCGACGAACTCGGTGTCCCCGCCCCAGTCCGCCGGGGTGAGACCCTGCTGGGCCAGCTCGCCGCGGACCCGGTTGGGGTCGGCGCCCTCCTTGTCGATCTTGTTGACCGCCACCATCACCGGCACCTCGGCGGCCTTCGCGTGGTCGATGGCCTCCACCGTCTGCGGCATCACGCCGTCGTCGGCAGCGACCACGATCACGGCGATGTCGGTGACCTTCGCGCCGCGGGCCCGCATGGCCGTGAAGGCCTCGTGGCCGGGCGTATCCAGGAAGGTGATCGTGTGGTCGTCGTGGTGGACCTGGTAGGCGCCGATGTGCTGGGTGATGCCACCGGCCTCACCGGCCGCCACCTCGGTCTCCCGGATGGCGTCCAGCAGCGAGGTCTTGCCGTGGTCCACGTGGCCCATCACCGTAATCACCGGCGGGCGATCGAGCAGATCCTGCTCGCTGTCCTCGTAGACGGGCTCCGGCGCCACCTCCTCGGCGGCGCGAACGATGTCGACCGTCTTGTCGAAGGCGCCGGCGAGGACCTCGATGGCCTCGTCGGACAGGGTCTGGGTGAGCGTGGCCATCTCCCCCAGCTCCATCAGCTTCTTGATGACCTCCGGCGACGAGAGCTGCAGGGACTCGGCCACCTCCTTGACCGTCGAGCCCGACCGCACCTGCACCGCCGGGTCCTCCTGCTGCTCGGCCTCCAGCCGCGCCCGCGCCTCGGCCTCGAGGTCGGGCTCGACCCACTGGGGCCGGCGCCGGCGACCGCGCCCGCGCCGAGGAGGCTGCGACTGCTGCGGTGGAGGTGTGCGCTCGCGCCGGGAGGCCTGCGAATCGATCACCACGCGCCGCCGCCGGCCTCCGCCACCGCCACCGCCGCCCTCGCCGCCGCGGGCGCCGCGCGTGGGCCGCGGCCGGTCGCGCCGGTCGCCGCCGGGGGCGGGCCCGTCGGGGCCTCCCTGACCGGGTCCGCGGTCGGGGGGACCGCCGGGTCGCGGCCCGCGATCCCCACGAGGGCCGCCGCCGCCCGGAGCCCGTCCGCCGCTGCGGTCGCCGGCGCGAGGGCCGCCCTGGGGCGGGCGCTCCTGCGGCGGGGGTGCGTCCTGAAGGATCCGGGGTCCGCGGCCGGCCGGGCCGGCGCGGCGGACCTCCTCGCCCGTGCGCGGGGGCTCCGGCGCCTCCGGCGCGGGGCGCTGCGGGCCGCCCTGGCGGGCGGGTCCGGTCTGGGGGGCACCGCCCGACTCGGGGCGGGTCTGCGGCTTGCCGCCCGACTCGGGGCGGGTCTTGGGCTTGCCGCCGGACTCGGGCCGCGTCTGGGGCTTGGGCGGGTCGGGGGCCGCCGCCTGCCCGTCGGTCTGCGCCGCCCCCGGGGAGGCGCTCTGGGCCTTCGCCCCGTTCTCGAAAGCGCGCGCGGCCTCGGCCTCCTCGACGCTGGAGGCGGGCGCCGTGACCCCGAGCCCGGCCTGCTGAAGGACGGCAAGGGCCTCCTTGGAGGTGATCCCCCGCTCCTTCGCTATTTCGTGGACGCGCTTCTTTGCCATTCGTTTATGAAGTCTAAGGTCTCCTGTTGCACTTTCACGGGCGCCCGGAACGCACGCGCGAGCGGGCGCCCGCCACCGAGACTATCGGCGCAGTCCGCCCGGCCGCAGAGGTAGGCCCCACGGCCCTGGGCGGACGATTCGGGGTCGGGCCGGACCCGACCGTCCGCGCTGCGTACCAGCCGGAGCAGGTCGCCCTTGGGAAGCGACCGCCGGCAGCCGACGCAGCGGCGGCGCGACTCTACGGCGCCCTCGCCTCCCCCTCGCCCGGCGCGTCCTCGGCCGCCTGCTGCTCCAGCTGGGCCTCGGCGCTGGTCTCGGGCACGGGCGGCGGCGCGGAGCCGTCATCGCCGGCGGCAACCTCCTCGGGGGCGACCTCGTCCGGGCCGGCCTCCTCGGCAACGAGCTCCACCTCCTCCTCGGCGGCAGCCTCCTCGGCGACCTCCTCGGCAGCGGCGTCGACCTCGAGCGGCTCCTCGTCCGGCTCGGCCTCCTCCCCGCCCTCCTCGGGCGGGACCACGTAGTCGGTGTCGGTGCCCTCCAGCTCCTGGTGGGCCGGAATCCCGCAGTAGCGCGAGCCGGGCAGCGACGCGTTCGGGCAGCGCTTGCCGTTGGCGAGGATCGCGGCGCAGCGGCCGGACACCTCCTCCTCGTCGTAGCCCATCTCCGCCTCGTCCTCGGCGAACTCGGTCTCGGAGCGGATGTCCACCCGCCAGCCGGTGAGCCGGGCGGCGAGCCGGGCGTTCAGGCCGTCCTTGCCGATGGCCAGGGAGAGCTGGTCGTCGGGCACGATCACGGTGGCCTGCTTGGCCTCGTCTTCGACGAGCACCTCGCGCACACGCGCCGGGGAGAGGGCCTTGGCCACGAACCGGGCCGGCTCCTCGTTGAAGGGGATGATGTCGATCTTCTCGCCGCGCAGCTCCGACACGACCATGCGGACCCGTGAGCCCCGCGGGCCGACGCAGGCCCCCACCGGGTCGACGCCCGACGCGTGCGAGACCACGGCGATCTTCGAGCGGTAGCCGGGCTCCCGCGCCACGTTCTGGATCTCGACCAGCCCGTCGGCGATCTCCGGCACCTCGAGCTCGAACAGCGAGCGGATCAGCTCCGGAGAGCGGCGCGAGACGATGATGCTCGGGCCCTTGGCCTGGTTGGAGACGTCGGTGATGATCGCCTTCACCCGCGCGCCGTGGTCGTAGCGCTCGCCGTGCACCTGCTCGCTGCGCGGCAGCAGCGCCTCGACGCGCTCGCGCAGCTGGACGAGGGTGTAGCGGGAGTCGGACTGCTGGACGATGCCGGTGATCAGCTCGCCCACCCGGTCCTGGTACTCGTCGAACATCATGTCCCGCTCGGCCTCGCGGATGCGCTGCAGGATCACCTGCTTGGCCGTCTGGGCGGCGATGCGCCCGAAGTCGTGCGGCGTCACGTCCCGCTCGTCGATCTGATCCCGGTACTGCGCCAGCCGGGCCTGATCGATCTCCGGCGGCTCCGGATAGACGAGCTCGCCGGTCTCGGGGTCGACCGTGGGCTCGCCCAGCTCCTCCTCGACCTCGTCGAGCAGCTGGTCCTCAAGCTCGGCCGGCAGCATCAGCTCGTAGACGCGGAAGTCACCGCTGTCGCGGTCGACCTCCACACGGGCGTACTTGGCCGCGTCCTGGGTCTTCTTGTAGGCGGAGAGAAGCGCGTCCTCCAGCGCCTCCATGAGCTTGTCGGCGGAGATTCCCTTCTCCCGCTCGAGAACCCCCACGGCCTCGACGATCTCCTTCGTCATCGGTCCCCCTCAGATCCGGCCTCGTCGGGCAGCAGGTTGCTCCGGTTGATGTCCCCGTACGGAATCGAGACCAGGCCGCCGTCCGCGGCCACCGTCACCTCGTCCTCGGAGGCGCCCACCAGCTCGCCGGTCACGCTTCGGTGCCCTTCCCTCGGCTCGCGCAGCCGGACGCGGGCGCGCCGGCCGAGGAAACGCCGGAAGTGGTCGGGCTTGGTGAGCGGCCGCTGAGGCCCCGGAGACGAGACCTCCAGCGAGTAGTCAACCAGCAGGTCGCGCAGGTGGCGGGTGACCCGCTCACAGGTCGCGAGATCGACGCCTCCCGGGCTGTCGATCACGATGCGCAGCCGCTCCGCCGCCACCCGCTCCACGGACAGCAGCTCGACCTCGTGCTCGGTCGAGGAGATTCGCTGCTCGATGTCGCTGGTGACGGGATCTGTCTGCATCGGTGTGCCGGTCGGGTCGAAAAAAAAGGTGGGCTGCGAAGCCCACCTCCAGGCGCGGCTCGGGGCCGCGTACGACTAGAAGTCCTAGCGCGAGTATAGACGCGCCGCCTGTGGCCCGGCCGTCCGCCTACAGCTGCAAGGACTTGGCCACGAGAAACTCCTCCAGCCCGTAGCGGCCCATCTCGCGGCCGTGGCCGGATTGCTTGTAGCCGCCGAACGGCGCCATCGGGTTGAAGGCGCCGCCGTTGATCTCGACCTGGCCCGTTCGGATGCGCCGGGCCACGCCCTTCGCCCGCTCCTCGTCGGCCGACCACACGCCCCCCGCGAGCCCGTAGGCCGAGTCGTTGGCGATGCGGACGGCGTCCTCCTCGTCCTCATAGGGCATCAGGGCCAGCACCGGCCCGAAGATCTCCTCCTGGGCGATGGTCATCTCGGGGGTCACGCCGGAGAAGACGGTCGGGCGCACGAAGTAGCCCTCGTCGAGGCCCTCGGGCGCCTCCGCGCCGCCCGTGACCAGCCGGGCCCCCTCGGCCTCGCCCTGCTTGATGTAGCCGCGCACGCGTTCGCGCTGGGCCTCCGAGACCAGCGGCCCGAGGCGGGTGCCCTCGGAGAACGGGTCGCCGGGCACATAGGACTCGGCCACGGCGGCCGCGATCCGCTCGACCTGCTCGAGCCGCTCCCGCGGCACCAGCATCCGGGTCAGCGCGCTGCAGGTCTGCCCCGAGTTGAGGTAGCACTTGGCCACGCCGTCGGTCACGGCGCGCTCGAGGTCGGCGTCGTCGAGGATCACGTTGGGCGACTTTCCTCCGAGCTCGAGCGACACGGGCTTGACCGCCGCCAGCTCGGACACCCGCCGGCCCGCGCGCGTCGAGCCGGTGAACGACACCATGTCCGTCTCTTCGTGGACCACGATCGCCTCGCCCACCACCGGGCCGTAGCCGGTCACCAGGTTGAACACCCCGGCGGGGAGCCCGACCTCCTCGCAGATCTCCGCGAGCACGAAGGCGTTGAGGGGCACGACCTCGCTGGGCTTGAGCACCACCGTGCAGCCCGCGGTGAGGGCCGGCGCCACCTTGTTGGCGGTCTGGCTGAGCGGATAGTTCCAGGGCGTGATCGCGGCCACCACCCCTGCCGGCTCGCGCACGACGAGGGAGTTGCCCACCTCCTCCTCCCACTGCACCTGCTCCGCGAGCTCGGGCTGCGAGGAGAAGGTGACCGACGGCAGGCCGACCTGGACCATGCGGGACAGCGTGAGCGGCATGCCCAGCTCGGTGCTGAAGAGTGCGGCCAGCTCGTCGCCGCGTTCGTTGAGCTTCGCGCCGATGGCGGCGGAGAAGCCGGCGCGCTCGTAGGGGGTGCGCTGCGACCAGTCCTCGAAGGCGGCTCGCGCGGCCCGCACCGCGCGGTCGGCGTCCTCGACCGTCCCCTCGGGAATGCGCCCGACGATCTCCTCGCTGGAGGGGTTGATCACGTCGATCGTCCCCTCGCCGGAAGGCTCCACCCACTCGCCGCCGATGTACAGGCGGTCGCGGACGATCGGTTCTGCTGCGATGGCCATGGGTTCTCTCCTCAGGCGATGGTGGTCGCGGCGGCCGGCGGGGCGTGCTCAGCCGCCAGTATGGCCTCGCCCGTGCGCCGGGCGAGTGCCATGATCGTGATCATCGGGTTGGTGCCCGAGGCGGTGGGAAAGGCGCTGCCGTCGCCGATCCACACCCTGGAGGCCCGGGAGCTGCTCGATCGCCTGGGCCGTGGCCTCGTCGACGCCCAGCTCGCTGCCGCGCAGCGCCCAGAAGCCATCCGGGTCGGGACTGCGCTGGATCCCCGGCACGACGGTGTCCGCGATCGCCCGCAGCACCTCGCGGCGGGTCTCATCCATGTGCGTTCTCCTTGGTCGGTCGGATGATCATGCCACTGCGGCGGCGGGCCGGCCTCAGGTCTCGATCAGCAGCGTCACCGGACCGTCGTTGACCAGCGACACGGCCATCCGGGCCCCGAACACCCCGCCGGGCGCCCCGAGAGCGCTGCGCACCTGCTCGTAGAGCGGCTCCGCGTCGGCGGGCGGGGCTGCGTCCACGAAGCTCGGCCGGTTGCCCTTGGCGGTGTCGGCGTAGAGGGTGAACTGGCTCACGCAGAGAAGCTCGCCGCCCGCGTCGGCCACGGAGCGGTTCATGCGCCCGTCCTCGTCCTCGAAGACCCGCAGGGCCAGCAGCTTGCGGGCCATGCGATCGGCCTGGGCGCCGGTGTCGCCGCGACGGACCCCGAGGAGCACGAGCAGCCCGGGCCCGATGCGGGCCACCTCGCGGCCGTCCACCGACACGGCCGCCTCGCCGACCCGCTGCACCAGGGCGCGCATGCCGCCGTACTCTGAAGGACATGGCCGCCGTCGACGTCGTGGAGGCCTTTCTGGTGGCGGTGCCCGACCTCCGGGTCCGCCGGCTCGCCCACGCCGAGTGGGGCCTCACCGTGCCGGGCGAGCGGCTGGGCACCGAGCCGCTCGATGTGGGGCTGACGGTGGCCGACGGGCTCCTGACCGCCAAGGCGCCGGTGCTGGCCTCCGCGGACGGGGTCGACCCCTGGATGCTCCTGTGGTGGAACCGCCAGACCCGGCACGTGCGCTTCGGCTGCACGCGCGGGCGAGAGCTATGGGTGCACGCCGACCTGCCGGTCGCCGGCCTGGACGAGCAGGCACTCGACCGGCTGCTCGGGCTGGTGGCGGAGGCCGCGGTGGCCGTGCGCGAGCACGCGGCGGCGCTTCGCGCGGCGGGCTGAACCGCCAGCACCGGCGTGCGGAGTCGGCAACCGGCGGGCCTGGAAGGGGGTGGGCCCTTTCAATGCCGCATACGAGCATCAGAAGGGCCCACACCTCTCGGAGCGACCGCAGCTGGCGGGCGCGTGTTGCTGCGCTCCTGCACTCAGCGCCGACGGGACGAAGCGTGAACGGCTCGGGTGCGGCTGGGTTCACTGGCCGGGCGGTGGTCCGGCCGGCCCGAGTGTGGCTTCCAAAGTCGCGCATATGCGCGAGTTGTGGAAGCCACACTCTCGCGCGGGCGGTCGCGAGTGCGACAGACAGAGCGACGGGTGTGACGGTTCCGTGACAGAAGCGACCTCCAGACGAGCCGGCGCAGTCCCTCGAGCCGCCTCCTTACCCAGCCAGCCGGCCCGCCTCGGACCCGGGGCCAGAACGGGGCGGAGCGCCGCCCCGCTACGCCGCCAGCAGCCGCTCGCGGAAGGCCTGGTAGTCCCGCCGGTCGGGCCGCATGCAGGCGGCCAGCGCGGCGTGGCGACGGGCCTCCAGCCTGCGACCGGTCTTCTCCAGCGAGCGGCCGAGGCAGAAGTGCGCGTAGTCGTTCACCGGATGGCGCTCGACCACCGCCGCGAACTCCACCGCCGCCTGCTCGAAGCGGGCCGAGCGGAAGTACGCGCGTCCGAGCGCCTCTCGGATCGAGCTCTTGTCCGGCTCGAGCGACCGCGCCCGCTCGAGGGGCACCGACGCGGCCATGAAGTCCCCCCGCTCGAGCAGGTCGCTGCCCTTCTTGAACAGGTCGTAGGCCTCGTATCCGCCCTCGGTCATCGGTCACTCTCCACGGTACTGGGCGCGGCGGCTCGCATTCGCTCCACCTCGTCAAGGATCGCAGCCGCCACGGCTGCCTTGGTCGCGCGCTCGACGCGCTCCTCTCCGGGGGAGGCGCTCAGGATCGTCACCTCGTTGTGCCGGTTGTCGAAACCGATGTCGGCCCTCGAGATGTCGTTGACCACCACCGCATCCAGGCCCTTGCGGCGCAGCTTGTCCCGGGCGCGCTCGACCGCGCCGGCCCCGTGCTCGGCCGCGAAGCCCACGAGGGTCTGCCCCGGCCGCCGCCGTGCCGCCAGGGCGGCCAGCACGTCCTCGGTGGGCTCCAGCTCCAGGGCGAGCCCGTCGCGACCGGCCTTCGCGATCTTGTCGTCGAGCGCCTCCGCCGGCCGGAAGTCGGCCACCGCGGCGGCCATGAGCAGCACGTCGGTCCGGTCGAACGCGTCGGAGGCCGCCTCCATCAGCTCCGCGGCGGTGGCCACCTCGACCACGCTCACGCCCACGGGTGCGGGCAGCGCGACGTTGGCGGCGAGCAGCGTCACCTCGGCACCGCGGCGGGCGGCCTCCTCGGCCAGCGCCAGGCCCATCCGGCCGGAGGAGCGATTGCCCACGTAGCGGACGGAGTCGATCGGCTCGCGCGTCCCGCCGGCGCTCACCAGCACGCGCAGGCCATCGAGCGAGCGCGGGACGAAGCGGGTCCTCTCTCCGCCGAGAAGCTCCTCCTCGATGGCCTCCAGCACCACGGCCGGCTCGGCCAGCCGTCCTGTGCCCCACTCGCCGGCGGAGGCGAGGCGGCCGCTCTCGGGATCGACCACGCGCACGCCGCGCCGGCGCAGCCGGTCGAGGTTGTCCTGTGTGGCCGGGTGCTCGTACATGTGGGTGTTCATCGCCGGGGCCACCACCAGCGGCGCGGTACAGGCCAGCGCGGCGCCGGTCAGCAGGTTGTCGGCCAGGCCGTGAGCGAGCTTCGCCACCGTGTTGGCCGAGGCCGGAGCAACGCAGAAGGCGTCGCAGCGCCGCACGAGCTCGAGGTGCGAGATCGGGTCGTGCTCGGGCGCCGGGTCGCCCGGGAACGCGCCGCGCGCGGGATCGCGCTCGAACTCGTCGACCAGCACCGGCGCGCCGGTGATCGCCTCGAAGGTGGCGCGCCCGACGAAGCGCAGGCTCGTCGTCGTCTGCACGACCCGCACGGCGTGGCCGGCGCCGGTGGCCAGGCGGACCAGCTCCGCAGCCTTATAGGCCGCGATCCCGCCGGAAACGCCGACCAGGATCCGGGCCATGCGATCCGGGCCCTTAGCGGTAGCGGTACTTGATCTTCCCGGCGGCGATCTCGTCGAGCGAGATCTTGAGGTAGTTCTTCGACCCGGTGTCCACCATTGGCGGCGGGTACTCGTCGAAGGTTCCCTCGCCGAGGTTGTGGTAGTAGGAGTTGATCTGCCGGGCGCGCTTGGCGGCAACGAGGACGCAGGCGTAATCGGAGTCAACCCGGTCGAGCAGCTTGTCGAGGCGCGGCTTGATCATGGTCATCGCGAAGACATGGTAGCGGCCAGCTCGCTCAGCTCCTGCACGGCGCGGTCGAGGTCGTCGTTGACGATGCGGTGGGGAAACTCGTCTTTCGCAGCCAACTCCCGCCCCGCGGCCTGCAGGCGGCACTCGATCGCAGCCGGCGAATCGGACCCGCGGGCGGCCAGGCGCTCGGCCAGCGCCTCGGGCGACGGCGGCTCGATGAAGACCCGGATGGCGTCCGGCAGGGTCTCCCGGACCTGGCGGGCGCCCTGGACGTCGATTTCGAGCACCACCCCCCGGCCGGGCCGGGCGAGCTCGCTGCGCAGCGTCCCGTAGCGGTTTCCCGCGTAGGCGGCGTGCTCTGCGAAGTCCCCCGCGGCGACCCGAGAATCGAAGTCGTCCTCGCTTAGAAAATGATAGTCCACACCATCCAGCTCTCCTGGTCGCGGCCGCCGCGTGGTGGCGGACACGGCCAGGCGCAGGCCGGGTGTCCGCTCCAGCAGCCGGCGCACCAGGGTGCCCTTGCCCACCCCCGAGGGACCGGTGACCACCAGGATCGGGCCGCCACTCACGGCACCCGTGTGGTTAGCGCCGCAGGTAGGAGACCAGCTCGTTGCGCTGCCGCTCGGAAAGGCCGCCGATGGTCTTGCTCGGCGAGATGCGGCAGTGCGTGAGAATCCGGTTCACCTTCACCCGCCCGTACTTGGGAACGGCGAGCAGGAGGTCGAAGACCTTGGCGGTGAGCAGGTAGTCGGGCGGGTCGAGCAGCAGCGGTTGTATCTGTGTCCGTGAGGCCTTGAGATCCCGCTTCAACCGGGCTCGCTCGCTGCGGATCTCGTTGGCTCGCCTGAGCGCGTCCATTCGCTGGGTGAGCGAGCGCTCGGGGGCGAGTCCGCCGGTCGCGGTCTTCGTCGGAGACTGGGGTGCGGCCGACATCGAGCGGCGATAGTACACATAAACCCGGGGCCGCCGAGCCCCGAAACGCAAAAAACCCGCGAATTTGCCTCGACCTCGACCTTAGCTTGAGGATGCTTGCGGGTGCTTGAGCGTTTTGTCCTGCTTTTGCAGGGATTTTGCCGGGGCTCGGAGCAACCCCGTCGCGCAGGTCGGTCAAGATCCCGCACGTTACGGAAAAAGAGGCCCGATACCAACCGGTCTCGAGCGCACCGAGGGCAAGCCGAGGGCCACGGCCACCTCGCGGACGCATGATCCCATCCGGGCGGGCTAGCGCGCGTGCGCCAGTTCGCCCCGGCCGGCCAGCTCGGCCGCGATTCGCGCGCCCGCGGCCGGATCGCGGAAGCTCTCGGTCCCCACCGCCACGCAGGCCGCCCCGGCGGCCAGGAAATCGGCCGCGTCGGCGCCGCTCGCGATGCCCCCCATGCCCACGACCGGAATCGCGACCCGCGCGGCCACCGCGTGCACCTGCTGCAGGGCCACCGCACGCACGGCCGGCCCGGACACCCCGCCGCCGCCCCCACCCAGCCAGGGCGTGCGGGTCAGCGGGTCGAGGGCCATGCCCTTGAGGGTGTTGATCAGCGAGACGGCGTCGGCACCCGCCTCCTCCGCGGCCGCGGCCACCCGCTCCGGCTCGGCGGCGTTCGGGGTGAGCTTCACGATCAGCGGCTTCGCGCTCAGCGGCCGGACGCGCTCCAGCGCCCGGGCGGTCTCGGCCGGGTCGGCGCCCATCACCAGCCCGGTCTCGACGTTCGGACAGGAGACGTTGAGCTCCACCATGGCCACCTCGTCGCGCTCGGCCACCTGTGCCACCAGCAGGGCGAGCTCGTCGCGGCTGAAGCCCATCACCGAGACCACCAGCGGCACCGGCAACTCGGACAGCAGGGGCAGGTCGCGGGCCAGGAAGCCGTCGATGCCCTTGTTGGGCAGCCCGATCGAGTTGATCAACCCCGCCGGCGTCTCCCACAGGCGCGGCGGCGGGTTGCCCTCCCGCGGCTCGACGGTGATGGTCTTGGAGACGAAGGCGTGGAAGGGAAAGCGCTCCAGCAGGGCGTCCCCGAACGCGCGCCGGGCGGCGATCGCGTCGAAGGTGCCCGAGCCGTTGAGCACCGGTCCGGCCAGGGGCACGCCGCAGAGGTTCACGCCTCCGGCACCAACAGCCGGTCGGCCTCCAGCACCGGGCCGTCGACGCAGAGCCGCAGGTAGCCCTCGGTGGTCGCCACCACGCAGCCGAAGCAGGCGCCGAAGCCGCAGGCCATCCCCGCCTCGAGGGCCAGCTGCGCCGACACGCCCCGCTCTGCGCTGAGCGCCCGCACCGCCTCGAGCATGGCCGGCGGCCCGCAGCAGAACAGCGTGACGGCGGAGTCGCGGTCCAGCTCCTCGCGCAGCAGCTCGGTGACCAGCGCGGCCCGGCCGGCCGAGCCGTCGTCGGTGGCCAGCGCCGGTGGGGCGCCCGCGAACAGCCGGGCGGCAGGCGCATAGGCGGCGGAGCGAAACCCGAGCAGCACGCTCGCCGGGGTGCCCGCGGCGGCCAGCTCGTCCTGGAGGCACACCAGCGGCGCGGCGCCGATGCCGCCGCCCACCAGCAGCGGGCGCGTGCCGGGTACCGCGGGGCGAAAGCCGATCCCGAGCGGCCCGACCAGGCCGAGGCCGTCGCCCGGCTCGAGCGCGGCCAGGCGGCCGGTGCCCGGGCCCACGGCCTCGAGCAGGAAGTCGAGCTGCACGCCGGTCGCGGCCCGCCGGGCGCGGGCGTAGGAGAAGGCGCGCGGAAGGTAGGGCCGCTCGCCGGCCCCGCCGCCCCAGCCCCGCTCGGAGGCCAGCATGTAGAACTGGCCGGGCCGCGGATCGACCGGGCCCCGCTCGTCGAGCGCGCTGAGCAGGCGATAGTCGCCCAGGCTCTTCACCGCGGTCACACCCGCCGTGCGGCGCTCCGGGGGCGCCTGGGTCCGGGGCTCTGTGGGCAGAGCGGGCCGCGTCATCCCGCGCGCTCGACGGCCGGCGCGGGCCGCGGGCCGGCGACCAGGCCGTGAAGCTCCTGCAGCGAGGTCACGTCGACCTCGCCCGAGCGCCGGGCCCGGATCGCGCGCTGGGCGGCGCTGGCCCCGGACATCGTGGTGATGCAGGGCACCCCGCGCCCGATCGCGGCCCGGCGGATCTCCCAGCCGTCCGCGCGGGCACCCGAGCCGGTGGGGGTGTTGATCACCAGCGCCACCTCGCCCGCGTCGATTCGTTCGACCACGTTCGGCGATCCCTCCGACAGCTTCCTGATCCGCTCGACCGGCACGCCCATTCGCCTGATGGCCTGGGCGGTGCCGCCGGTGGCCAGCACCGCGAAGCCCATGTCGTGGAAGCTCGCCGCCAGCTGGGTGGCCGCGGGCTTGTCCCCGTCGGTCACCGAGATGAAGACGGTGCCGGACGGGGGTAGCTCGGCGCCCGCCGCCGCCTGCGCCTTGCCGAAGGCGGCCGGATAGTCCGAGGCCACCCCCATGACCTCGCCGGTGGACTTCATCTCCGGGCCCAGCAGCGAGTCGGCGTGCGGGAAGCGCCCGAAGGGCAGGACCGCCTCCTTCACCGAGACATGGCGCGGGACGCGCGGGATGTCCAGCTCCATCTCGGCCAGGCGGGCGCCGAGCATGAGCCGGCAGGCGATCTTGGCCAGCGGGACCCCGACCGCCTTGGAGACGAAGGGCACCGTCCGCGAGGCCCTCGGGTTCGCCTCGATGACGAACAGCTCCTCGTCGCCGTAGACGGCGAACTGGATGTTGATGAGGCCCACCACGCCCAGGCGAAGCGCGATGGCCGACGTGGCTCGCTCCACCTGCTCGAGCATGTCGGGCCCGAGCGACATCGCCGGGATCACGCAGGCCGAGTCCCCCGAGTGCACTCCCGCCTCCTCGACGTGCTGCATGATCGCGCCGATCTGAACCCGCTCGCCGTCGCACAGGGCGTCCACGTCGATCTCGATCGCGTTCTCGAGGAAGCGGTCCAGGAAGATGGTGTTCGGCGCGCCGTTGCTTCGCGCGCGCGCGAGGTAGTCGGCCAGGCCGTCCCGCGAGTAGCAGATCTCCATGGCCCGGCCGCCGAGCACGTAGCTGGGCCGCACCAGCAGCGGGTACCCGACCGAGGACGCCGCCTCCAGCGCCTCCTCGGCCGACTCCGCGGTGGCGTAGGCCGGGCCGCTCAGGCCCAGCTCGGCGAGCAGCGCGCCGAAGCTCGGGCGGTCCTCGGCGAGGTGGATCGACTCCACCGGCGTGCCCAGCAGCGGGACGCCCGCGTCGCTCAGGCCCTGGGCCAGCTTGAGGGGGGTCTGGCCCCCGAACTGGACGATCACGCCCTCCGGCCGCTCGAGCTCGACCACGGCCAGCACGTCCTCGAGGGTGAGCGGCTCGAAGTAGAGCCGGTCGGAGGTGTCGTAATCGGTGGAGACCGTCTCCGGGTTGCAGTTGATCATCACCGCGTCCCGGCCGAGCTCGCGGACGGTCATCGCGGCGTGCACGCAGCAGTAGTCGAACTCGATGCCCTGCCCGATCCGGTTCGGCCCGGCGCCCAGGATCACCACCGAGTCGCGCTCACCGCGCCGCACCTCGTGGGCGCGGCTGCGCTCCCAGCCCGAGTAGAAGTAGGGCGTCTCGGCCTCGAACTCCGCGGCGCACGTGTCGACCGACTTGAAGGACCGCTGCAGCCCGGCCTCGGGGTCCTCGCCGGTGGCCAGCGCCGCGATCTCGGCCATGAACCAGGGGTCGATGGCCGTCCGCCGGCACAGCTCGGCCTCCCCCACGCCCCGCCGCACCGCCTCGAACAGCACCTCGTAGCGATCGTGGGACGGGGTCTCCAGCCGAGTCAGCAGGGCGTGCTCGTCCTCGCCGGCATAGGACGGCTCCACGTCCAGCTCGCGCGAGCGCATCGCCTTGACGAACGCCTGCTTGAAGGTGCGCCCGATCGCCATGGCCTCACCCACCGACTGCATCGAGGTGTGCAGCGCTCCGTCCGCGCCGGGGAACTTCTCGAAGGCGAAGCGGGGCCACTTGACCACCACGTAGTCGATGGTGGGCTCGAAGCTCGCCGGCGTCTTGCGCGTGATGTCGTTGTCGATCTCCTCCAGCGCGTACCCCACCGCCAGGCGGGCGGCGATCTTGGCGATCGGGAAGCCGGTGGCCTTCGATGCGAGCGCCGATGAGCGCGACACCCGCGGGTTCATCTCGATGACCACGATCTCCTCGCTGCGCGGGTCGACCGCGAACTGGATGTTCGAGCCGCCGGTCTCCACCCCCACTGCGCGGATCACCTGCAGCGCCTGGTCGCGCAGCCGCTGGTAGGTGACGTCCGACAGGGTCTGCTGCGGCGCGACGGTCACGGAGTCGCCGGTGTGCACGCCCATCGGGTCGACGTTCTCGATCGAGCACACGATCACGACGTTGTCGTTCTTGTCGCGCATCACCTCGAGCTCGAACTCGCCCCAGCCGATCACGGACTCCTCCACCAGCACCTGGCCGATCGGGCTCGCGGCCAGGCCCTCGGCCACCACCTGGCGGTACTCGGGCTCGCTGCGGGCGATGCCCCCGCCGGCGCCCCCCATGGTGAACCCGGGCCGCACGATGGCCGGCAGGCCCACCGCGGGCAGGGCCCGCTCGGCCTCGCGCATGGACTTCACCGCCGCGCTGCGGGGGACCCGAAGGCCCGTCCGCTCCATCGTGGCCCGGAACAGGTCGCGGTCCTCGGCCCGGCGGATCACGTCGTAGTCGGCGCCGAGCAGCTCGACCCGGTAGCGGGCCAGCGTGCCGTCGTCGGTGAGCGCCCGGGCCAGGTTGAGGGCGGTGCCGCCCCCCAGGGTGGGCAGCAGGGCATCCGGGCGCTCGCGGTCGATCACCCGGGCCACCGACGCCGGCAGCAGTGGCTCGATGTAGGTGGCGGTGGCGAACTCGGGGTCGGTCATGATCGTGGCCGGGTTGGAGTTCACGAGCACCACCTCGTAGCCCTCCTCCAGCAGCACCTTGCAGGCCTGGGCGCCCGAGTAGTCGAACTCGGCCGCCTGGCCGATCACGATCGGGCCGGAGCCGAGCACCAGGATCTTCTTGATGTCCTCCCTACGCGGCAACCAGGCGCTCCATGAAGCGGTCGAAGAGATGAACGCTGTCGTGCGGGCCGGGGCCGGCCTCGGGGTGGTACTGGACGGTGGAGCCGGGCACGTCGCGCAGCACCAGCCCCTCGACCGTCCGGTCGTAGAGGTTCAGCTGCTGCAGCTCGGCGGTGCCGAAGTCGGTCTCCCAGCGGACGGGCTCGTCGGACGCGATCGTCCGCTCCCCCGACGGGCCGGCCACCGCGAAGCCGTGGTTCTGCGAGGTGATCTCGATGCGCCCCGTCTCCAGGTCCTTGACCGGGTGGTTGGCCCCGCGGTGGCCGAAGGGGAGCTTGAAGGTCTCGAGGCCCACGGCGCGACAGAGCAGCTGGTGGCCCAGGCAGATGCCCCACACCGGCACCTTTCCCACCACCGAACGCACGGTGTCGACGACGTAGCCGAGCGCCGCCGGGTCGCCGGGGCCGTTGGCCAGGAACACGGCGTCGGGCGAGCGGGCCAGCAGCGTCTCGGCGGACACGTCGCAGGGGTGGAGCTCGAGCCGGACCCCGCGCTCGGTGAGGTTGCGCACGATCGAGCCCTTGATCCCGGTGTCGATCCCGATCACCAGAGGCCCCTCGCCGCCGAGGACCTGGAGCTCGGCGGGGCTCACCTCACGGGCCAGGTCGCGGCCGGCCATGGGCGGCTCGCCCAACACCCGGTCCCGCGCCTCCCGCTCGGGGGTGGAGCCGGCGAAGACGCCGCCACGCATGGCCCCCTTGTCGCGGATGTGGCGCACCAGCGCCCGCGTGTCCACGCCGGTCAGCGCGGGCACGCCGCAGTCGGCCAGCCAGGTGAGCCAGCCGCCCTCGGCCCCGGCGGAGTCCTCGCGGTCCACCCCTTCGCGCATGATCACCGCCCGGGCGTGGACGCGGTCCGACTCCATGTGAGCCTGGGCCACGCCGTAGTTCCCGATCAGCGGGTAGGTGAAGACGATGATCTGCCCGGCGTAGCTGGGGTCGGTGACGGCCTCCTGGTAGCCGGACATCGCGGTGTTGAAGACCACCTCGCCGAGACCGTCGACCGGCGCGCCGGCCAGCTCGCCGTGGAAGCTCGTGCCGTCCTCCAGCAGGAGGTAGCCGGCCCCACCCGGCATCAGGCCACCGCCCCCAGCGCGAAGGAGCGCTCGCGGTAGGCCACCGCGCCGTCGGCGAGCGTCATGCGCACCCGCCCGGTGAGGCGGCGGCCGGCGAAGGCGCAGTTGGCGGAGCGGCTCTCGTACCCGGCCTCCCCCACCTCCCACTCCGCCTCCAGGTCCGCCAGGCACACGTCGGCCGTCGACCCGGGAGCCAGCGACGGGATGCCGAGGCCGAACGGCTCGCCCCCGGCCGTCATGCGCTCGACCAGCCGCGCCAGGTCCAGCAGGCCGGGCAGCACGAGGCCGGTATGCAGCGCCGCGAAGGCGGTCTCGAGACCCGTGACGCCCATCGGGGCCAGCTCGAACGGCTGCTCCTTCTCCTCGCGCGCGTGAGGCGCGTGGTCGGTGGCGACGCAGTCGATCACGCCGGAGCGCATGCCCTCGATCAGCGCCTGGCGGTCGGCCTGGGAGCGCAGAGGCGGGTTCATCTTCAGATTGGTGTCGAGGCTGCGGACGTCCTCGTCGGTGAGCAGCAGGTGGTGCGGGGTGGCCTCGCAGGTCACGTGCGTGCCGCCCGCCTTGGCCCGCTCGATCACCGCCACGGTCTCGCGAGCGGACACGTGCTGAACGTGAATCCGGCCCCGCTCGTAGTCGGCGAGCTCGCAGTCACGGGCCACCATCGTCGACTCCGACACCGAGGGGATCCCGCTGAGGCCGAGCAGGGCCGACACCTCCCCCTCGTGCATGGCGCCGTCCCCGGAGAGCGACGGGTCCTCCTCGTGGAGGGCGAGCAGCCGGCCGGCCAGGCGCTGGTACTGGAGCGCCTGCCGCATGACGTGGCCGGAGCGCACCGGCAGCCCGTCGTCGGTGAAGCCGGCGGCGCCGACCTCGGCCAGCTCGGCCATCTCGGTCAGGCGCTCTCCCTGCTGCCCGACGGTAATCGCGGCCATGAAGCCGGTGGGCACGCGGGCCCCGGCGCGGGCCCGCTCGCGCAGGGAGCGCAGCACGGGCGCCGAGTCCACCACCGGCTCGGTGTTGGGCTGTGCCAGGATCGCGCAGAACCCACCGGCCGCGGCGGCCCGGGTGCCGGAGTCGATGTCCTCCTCGTCCTCCCGGCCCGGCGTGCGCAGGTGCACGTGTGGGTCGACGAAGGCCGGGAAGGCGTGCAGGCCCTCGGCGTTGACCACCTCCACGCCCTCGGGCGCCTCCAGCTCGTCACCGAGCTCGGCCACCCGACCCTCGCGGACGAGCAGGTCGGCCCGGCCGTCCAGGCCCGCGCGCGGGTCGAGCAGCCGGGCGCCCCGTATCAGCACCGAGGCGGGCGGCGACGGGGCGCGCTCTGTGAGCGGAGCCGGCATCCGGGTGCCGTCTCCCTCGAGGGTGGGCGACGGGCTCACGCCGGCTGGGGCTCCCCGGTCTCGACCACGGAACGCGCACCGGTCGGCGCTCCGCCTCCGGCGAGCAGCTCGTACAGCACCGCCATCCGCACCACCACGCCCGACTCCACCTGCTCGGTTATCAGGGCCTGGGGCGAGTCGATCACCTCGGCCGACAGCTCCACCCCGCGGTTGACCGGGCCGGGGTGCATCAGCAACTGGTTTGGACCCAGGCGGCGGCCGTCGATCTGGTACTGCGCGGCGTACTCGCGCAGGGAGGGCACGAACGAGCCCGTCATGCGCTCCCGCTGCATGCGCAGGGCGTAGACCGCGTCGGCCTCCCCCAGGTCATCCAGCGTGTAGCGCACCTCGCAGCCCAGCGCCTCGATCCCGCGGGGGATCAGGGTGGGCGGGCCGCAGACCGTCACCGCGCAGCCCATGCGGGTGAGCGCGAGCACGTTGGAGCGGGCCACACGACTGTGCAGCACGTCGCCCACGATCCACACGTTGAGCCCCTCGAGCGAGCCCGCCCGGCGCTTGAGGGTGTAGAGGTCGAGCAGCGCCTGGGTGGGGTGCTCGTGCTTGCCGTCGCCGGCGTTCACCACCGAGGCGCGGGTCCAGCGGGCCACCAGCCCCGCAGCCCCGGCGTGGGGAGAGCGGATGACGATCATGGCCGGGTCGTAGGCCGAGAGCGTCTGCACCGTGTCCTTCAGCGATTCGCCCTTCTCGACCGCAGAGCCGCTCGACTTGACGCTCACCAGGTCCGCCGAGAGCCGCTTGGCGGCGAGCTCGAAGCTCGAGCTGGTGCGGGTGGAGGCCTCGTAGAAGAGGTTGATCACGGTCCGGCCGCGGAGGGTGGGCACCTTCTTGATCTCCCGCCCGGACACCTCGGCAAAGCTCTCGGCCCGGCCCAGGATGCGCTCGATGTCCTCGCGCGAGAGGTCGTCCACCGAGAGCAGGTGCCTACGCATCGTGTGCCTCCTCCAGCTCGCTGGCGGCAATCGCCACCTCGTCCATGCCGTCCAGCTCCTCCACGCGCACGTTCACCCGCTCGCCTCGAGCGGTGGGCAGGTTCTTGCCCACGTAGTCGGGCCGGATCGGCAACTCGCGATGGCCTCGGTCGGCGAGCACGGCGAGCTGCACGCGCCGCGGCCGGCCGTAGTCGAAGAGCGCGTCGATGGCAGCGCGCACGGTGCGGCCGGTGTAGAGCACGTCGTCGACGAGGACGATGGTGGTGTCCTCGACGGGAAAGTCGACGTGGGAGGCGTGGACCACCGGCTGGTAGTCCGGACCGCGAAGCCCGACGTCGTCCCGGTAGAAGCTGATGTCGATGTCGCCGAGCGGCACCGGCTCGCCCACGAGCTCCGCCACCAGGTCGCGCAGCCGGGCGCCGAGCACGGCGCCGCGACGGTGGATGCCCACGACGGCGACGCCCTCTCCCCCGGTCTTCTCGACGATCTCGTGGGCGATGCGCACCAGCGTGCGTCGCACATCCTCGCGGTCGAGAACCGTCTTCTCCGTCACGTCACCGCCCCTTCCTGGCCTCTCCGGACCTGGTTAAAGGAACCGGGTGCGAGACTAGCACCCGGCCTCGATGCCTCCGGCGTGCAGTGACTCCGGCTGGGCGGAGCGCTACTGTGGGGATCGTGACCTCCGAGCGCGCAGAGGCCTACGGGCGGGTGATGCAGATCGTCTCGGCCGACGGCGACGAGCAGCTCCAGCCGTCCGAGCAGGCCCAGCTGCGGGAGGCCGCCGACGCGCTCTTCTTCGCCACCGAGATCGCCGGCGACACGGAGGCCCGCGACGCCCTCGGCCGGGCGAACGACCTGGCGGCAAAGCTGATGGAGACCGAGCGCTGGAGCCCGGACTACGCCGAGCAGGCGCTGCGCGACCTCGAGGCCTGCGGGCCGGCGCAGCTGGTCCGGCTCGGCCGGTAGGTCACCAGCGGAAGCTCAGCTCCCCGGCTCGGCCACGACCGCGACCGGCGGGTCCTTGGCGGCCCGGATGTGCACCGGCCCCCCGCGCTCCGGCAACGGGATCTCGACGCGGTCGAAGTCGCGCGGCACGATCACGTTCTCGGGAGGGCCGGCAAACGCCGTTCGCGCCTCGTCGCGCAGCTCCGCGCCGGCATAGCGGGGCGAGAGGTGGGTGAGCGCCAGCATGGCCACGCCCGCCGCCGACGCCACCTCGGCCGCGCCGCGAGCCGTGGAGTGAAGCGTCTCGGCCGCGCGCTCGGCCTCGTCGTCGGCGAAGGTGGCCTCGTGCACCAGCAGGTCGGCCTCCCAGGCCACCAGCCTCGTCATGTCACAGGGCGCGGTGTCCCCGGTCAGCACGACCTTGCGCCCGCGCCGGGCCTCCCCCATCACCTGCTCAGGCCGCACGCCGTCGACCGTCTCGCCCTGCTGGAGCCGGCCGAAGTCGGGCCCCGGCGTGACGCCGAGGTCGCGCGCCCGATCGGGATCGAAGGCCCCGGGCCGCGCGCTCTCCACCAAGGCATAGCCGAGACCGGGGCCGCCGTGATCGGTGGCGTAGGCGGCGATCCGGTAGCCGTCGCGCTCGAGCTCGTCGTTGGGCTCCAGCTCCACCACCTCGAGCGTGAAGGGCAGCCTGCCGATCACCGGCGTGAGCGTGCGCAGCAGGCGTCCGAGGCCCACCGGCCCGTGCAGGGTCAGCGGACGTTCCCGCTGCCGCAGGGCGAAGGTCTTCAGCATCCCCGGCAGCCCGAGCACGTGGTCGGCGTGGAAGTGGGTGATGAACACGTCCTCCAGCTCGACGAGGCCGATCGAGCGCATGAGCTGCCGCTGGGTCCCCTCGCCGCAGTCCACGAGCAGCCGGTCACCGCCCCGCCGGATGAGCGTGGCGGGCAGCCCGCGCCGGGCCCCGGGCGAGGAGCCGGCCGTGCCGAGGAAGAGGACGTCGAGGTCCATGGTGTGGGGAACGCTATTCCAGCCGGATCAGCTCGAACGTCAGGCGACCGTTCTCGACGCGAGCGATCCCCATAGTGTGGGCGGGCGCGCGGCGGCGCTCGGTCGGGCTTCCCGGGTTGAAGATCTGAAAGCCCCCCGGGTGGGTCTCGTGCAGGGGCAGGTGCGAGTGTCCGAAGACCACCGCCTCGGCACGCTCGCCGAAGCGCCGCCGCATCCGCTCCAGCCGCCCGGCCCGGGTGCCGGAGTCGTGCACCAGCGCGATCCGCGCCCCTCCCGCATCCACCACCCGCTCCGCGGGCAGCAGCTGCCTTAGCTCGGCACTGTCGACGTTGCCGTGCACGGCGGCCAGCGGCGGGCCGATCGCCTCGAGCTCGCGCAGCACCTCGAGCGTGAGGACGTCGCCCGCGTGCAGCAGCAGGTCCGCGCCGGCGATGCGCTCGACGCAGGCCTCGGGGAGACGCCGGCTTCCGCGCGGCAGGTGGGTGTCGGCCAGGATCGCGATCAGCACCGGGTCGCCCTATCGTGCCGTGGCCATGGGCCAGGCCTCCGTTCGTGACCTTCCGGCCGCGCGGATGTTGCCGCGGCCATCGAGGCCGGTCAAGCGCCTGGCCCGGCTGTTTCACGCCGTCCCGTGAGGGACTCCCGGAACACGCTGAGCACGCTGCTCGTGCTCGCCGGCGCGCTGCTGCTGCTCGCGGGGACCGCCGCCGGGTACGGCCGCGTGCACCTCACCGAGCGCGAGGTGTTCGCGGATCGTGCGCTGGAGGCCCTGGAGAGCGACGGCGTGCGCCGCGCCGTCGAACGTGAGCTCACCGACGAGCTGGCCGATCGCGCCCGGGCGTTCGGCCTCGGGAACCTGCGCCCGGAGATTCGTGCCCTGATCGACACGGTGATCACCTCCGCACCGTTCCACAGCGTCTTCCGCGCGGCGACGATCGAGTTCCACCGGGTGTTCTTCGAGCAGGGCCGCGACGCGGCCCGCTTCGATCTCGGAGCCGTGGCGCCGGTCCTGCAGCGGGAGGCGCGCGCGATCTCACCGGAGCTCGACCGCCTGCTGTCCCGTGAGATCGACGCCGAGCTGCTCACCGTGCGCCGGGGCCGCCTGGCGGGAGACACGCTGGCCGCGGCCGAGCGGCTGAGGACGCTCGGGATCGTGCTGCCGCTTCTGGCCGCCGCGGCCTTCGCCGGCGCGATCGCCCTGGCTCGTCCCCATTCCCGCGGGCTGCTCCGCGTCGGGCTGGCCATGATCGTGACCGCCGCGGTGACCGCGGCGGCGGTGCCACTGGTCCGCACCCTGGCCATCGAGCGCCTCGACGGAAAGGGCGACCTCACCGCCGCCCAGGTCCAGGACGCCGCCCGGGGCGTCTACGACGCCTACCTGAGCGACCTGCTCGTGTGGGCCCTGGTGCTGGGCCTGGCGGGCCTGGTCCTCTGCGCGGCAGCGCTCGCGGTGCGGCGATTACACTGGCGCAGCGAGCGCCCGTAGCTCAGTGGATAGAGCGCTGCCCTCCGGAGGCAGAAGTCGCAGGTTCGAATCCTGCCGGGCGCGTGTGTAGAAGCCCTCGCAGAGCCAAATCCGGGGGATTGGCTCTCAGGTGTCAGAACTTGCGACCGTTTGCCACCTGTAATGGAGTCGCTGACGGCTTCCCGTCCATGCCGGTGTTCCTGGCTAACCCAAACTGACCGAGCTCAGCGCATTCGTTCCGCAGTCAGCTGAGCCATTCGGTCGCTGGTGGCTTTCAGGAAGCGCAGTTGCTCGCGTCGGCCGATCAGGCGGAAGCCCAGCCGTAAGAGGGGGTTTCCGCCGCCGGCCGGCTGGGAAAACGAGCTGATGCGGAAGATGACCTCGCCCGTGTCGGGGAACTTCCACACCTGCCAGTCCATCTGGCCTCGCTCGACGTGGCCTCTCAGGGTCCGGTAGTTCCAGCCGAACACGCGGCCGCGGCGCCCTGAGAGCTGGCGTTGCTCGTCGTAGACGTCACCCACTCGCACGCCGACATGGACTTTCAGCCAGTGGAAATGGAGAATCAGCAGCATCGTGCGATTCTCGAGCGGGTCGTCCGCGTCAAAGATGCCGGTCACGATTGACGGCTCGGCAAAGTCATAGTTCCGTGCGATGCGACGGGCGGTCTCCCAGCTCTTTCCGGGGACCGGGTCGCCCGGTGGCTCCGCCGGCAGCGCCCGCCGTACGTCGTCCCTTCGCCAGCCGTTGTCGGGCGTGTAATCGTCCCGCTGCGACGGCTCGAAGTTGAGCTCCTGCTTGCGCAACTCGGCCAGGGCCTGCTTAGGGTCGCTCGGCTGCCCAAGCAGCCGGTCAAGCAGCACGGGGGATCTGCTCCACGCGGCGAGTATGGATCTCGAGCCGCCCGTCGCGCGTCCCGCCCGACGAGCCGATCACCCGCTCGAGAAACGAGGTCCACATGTGCACCTGGGTCTCCTTGGACATGCGCAGCCGGTCGTAGAGCAGGTCGGACAGGCGGTCGCCGGCGCGCGCCCACGACTCGATCTCGAATTCGATCTGCCCGGACTCGCCTCGCGCCCGAAACATGATCTGCCCGGCCTCCAGGTGTCCGGCGAGCGTCAGCAGGCGAAAGCAGAGCGGGGTGACCTCGACGACCCGAACCGGCCCGTCCCACGGGCCAGGCATGCGAACCACGTACTCGTCGCCCGGCCGCATCTCACCTCGTCCCCGACCACCTTCTTGAACGTTGCGAACTCGGTGGGGGCGGCGTGGTCCGGGCTCGCCTGCAGCCGTGCCATCAGCTCCTCCGGCGAGAGCTTGGCATCACGGATGCGGGTGCGGTAGCGGCGATGAAAGAGCACCCCACAGCCGTCGCCGACTTGTTGCACCTGATCGTCGAGTGCGCCGGGGGGCAACGGCGGAGGCGCGTCCTCGGGCCAAGTGCCGGCTTCCTCAACGCGCTGGTAGGGCGTAGTACGCCACATGTAACGCCATGAGGTCAGGGCCACGCCCGCGGGCCAGCGCAGCGAGGCGCCAATCGACCGTGACAGCGACAGCTTTCGTCTGGGCACGCTCAGTCCTTACCCGCGGGTGGCCGAGGCATGCCAGTCGACCCGGCGGGTATGGGACCTGCATGCTGACTAAGGCACTGACTTTCGCCCGGGTACGCGGCTGGCATCTTCACGCCGCCTCGCTGGCGACGATCTACCTCTGCATCGCGCTCTGGATCCGCGCCAAGACGGTGGACCAAGACGAACGCGGAAACGCCGAGAGGCGAGCGCTACTCGTCGGCCTATGGCCACCAATGTTTTGGCTTATAGGTGACTCGCTCGACTCGAACGAACGAACCAGTCAAAGCAAGGCCGGACGACCGCGACGCGAGCATCAAGGGTCGCTAGCTGGCCTCGCTGGCCGCCCGGCTAGCGTGGCTCGCGCCGCCGCTCAACCGTTTCGGCCGTTACAACGACGCGATCCGACGAGCCGCCGGCGCAGAACGACGTGATGACCGGGGCGCCGCCCTCGACGGGGGGGTGACCCCACGCCACCGGCCCACAGCCGGGCGAGGGGGCCGGCGAGGTTCGCTCCCCACGGCGGTTCGGCCCCGACGACCGGATCCCAACCCCCCGCGCCTGCAACTCGGGCCGGCGCTCGACGCTCGAGCCGTCAGTGTGCTGGCCCGCTCGGAAGCAAGCACGCTCCAACGCCCCGGTCGGTTAAGCCGGCTCGAGCGCCTAGATCACGACGTCCTGGCGGGCGCTGTAGTGCAGAACTGGGTCGGACTCGAGCGCGATGCCGAACGCCGCCGCCATGGTGTTCGCCTCGATCGTCGCCCAGGCCGCGGTTCGCCTTTTTCCAGCCCGCACAGCCGCCGGGCCGCGGGCGGGTGCGCCCGCGGACGCAGCGCCCGCTCCAACCGGTCCTACACGTCGACGCGTGTCTTGTCGGGGGTCCGCCTCTCATCCGGTGAGTCGAAATCCAGTGCCTCTACACCAGCCATCCCGACCTCCTAAGAAATTGGGGCTTTGCCCGGCTACGGCGAATCTAGCCGCACGGACGGACAGGATCAGGTCGTCCGAGTGCACGGCTTGAACGAGCTGGAGGACAGCGGCTCGTGGCCACTCGCGCCCGCTCGTCTGCGATCGAGGCTGCTCGTTATTTCAATACCGAGGAGCGGATGTGCTGCTCGCATGGATAGCGCAAGCGGGCAGCTCGCGGCGAGCATGGATTTCATCGCGCGCTATGGCGACGAGGAACGGCTCAGTGCGGCTTCGATTCGTTCGAGCCGGCTGTCAACTTGACGGAGTTGCTCCGCCATGGCTCTCTCGGCATCCGAGGGCTCATGCCGTGAGCGCGACACGAAGGTGCTCGTGATCGAGGCGGTGATGACCGTCAGGAAGCCGATCCCGAAAAGCATGACGAGCACCGCGACGAGCCGTCCGGTGAGATTCGTTGGAACGTTGTCGCCGTACCCGACGGTCGTGACGGTCTGGACGCCCCACCAGAGCCCGGAGCCGATCGACGGAAAGCTCTCCCCGTCGACGACGGTCACCAGGAGCCCGGCGACGACGGTCATCACGGTCGACACCGTGGCGATCACGATGGCGGCGCCACGCGGCGTGGTCGCGCGAGCCACCGCCTTGTCCAGCCGCCGTTCGAGCCTAGACTCGTCGGCCATCCTGCATGGGTTCGGGTCCGCCGGTTCCAGTCCTGCCATCCCGCGGAGAACAGCCGCCAGGTCATTCGAGTCCCCCCGGACCACCTGTCGCAATGGACGAAATCCGCTTGTCCGCAAGCCCGCTTCGCCCTGCATGGGAAGCGCAAGCGCCGGGCGGCCCCCAATGAGATCGCGCACTCGTCGCGTTCCACCCTAGGGTCGGCGGCGAGCCGCCACGGCGCCCGGCCGGGATCCCCCACTTTGGGGGATGCCGTGCCGAGCCTATGCGCTCTAGGTTCCGGGTATGAGATCCGCGCGGAGTGTCCTGGTCGTCGCGCTGCTCGCGCTCGCGTTGGGCGCGTGCGGTGAATCAGATGAGGAGAAGGCCATGAACACCGTCTGCGATGCCAGGGATGACATCGCCACGCAGGTCGACGAACTGAACAGCCTGACGCTCGCGACCGTCACGACAGACGCCGTGACGCAGAACCTAGACGCGATCCAGAACGACCTCAACGACATTGCTGACGCGCAGTCGGACCTCAGCGACGACCGCCGCAGCGAGGTTGAGGCGGCCACCAATGAGTTCACCGGCACCGTCAAGAATGTAGAAAGCGACCTCGGCACCTCGCTCTCGGCCTCGGATGCGAAGGCACGGGTCGTCACCGGGCTGCAGCAGCTCGAAGCGTCCTACATGAAGGCGTTCGCGCCGCTGGACTGCAGCTAGAGGAGGCGTCCGACGCCGGAAAGCTCCTGAGGCTCCGGCGCCGCGCGTCCCGCTGCACCATCGTCTGTCCCGCACCCATCCTGCGCCGCTCCCCCTGGGGCCTGACGCGTGAGGCTGCGCGTACAACGATCCTCGAGCGGGCTAGGCGTACCGGCGCCGGGCACCACGAGCCGTACGGTGCCGCTGGTGAGAAGACGCGGCCGTGACTGGTGTCGGCTCACTGTCGCTGTGGACTGCCATGAAGAAGGGCCTTTTCTGGTGACATGTTCCGGCTGTCACCGAGGAGCGAGCTTAAAAGAGGCCCGTCTTCAATGTTGCAAGCCGGGTTGGATCACAGCCGTCGGAAGTCGATGTGTGGCTGCTATTCGAGCACGGAGAGCGTCTGGATCATCTGGTCACGCCTCCTGACGGCGACGCGTTGAGGGACTTGGCGTGGCGGGTCGAGGAAACCTATCGCGAGCCCGTCTGCGCGGTGGTCGAGTGGATGAGCGGTGCTCGTTTTGTGCACCACACGCCGACGACGGCCTGTCCGGCAAGGAGGAAGCTTCCTCATGGTTCTGGGCGGTGCCCCGCACCCCACCCGCCTCGCCACCGGATCGCCAAGCACTTCTGAGCCAGGGACGCCGGCGCAGTCCGGCCGTTGCAGGTTCGACGAAGCATTGGGCACGAGAGCAGCGACGTGACCTGGTTGCCGGCAACGGTGAAGTGCGTCGCATCGATCCACCTGCAACTTTGGCGTCTCCGGGCTTCCTGGTGTCTTTGAGGTTCCTTCATGACATTCCATGCAACGCGATGCTTGCTCGGGATGGATTTCCGGTTCGCGAGGCGTTCTCCGCGATCTCAGAGCCGCGATAGCGGCAGCCACCGGGCTTCTCCCGCCTCCGACCTCTCTTTCAGTGAGGACGCAGCCCGGCTTCGGAATCCGGCCAGAACGCCGAAGTCGGCCGAGATCGTCCCATCTGGGCGATGACGAAACCCCCGATGAGCGTCAATCTCGGAGGAGGCACGCGCATGACCCTCCTCTTCCACGACCGCCTGTCACCAGTCTGGGCGCCCCCAGGCGGGCAGGGCGGTTTCCATGAGCGGCACGCTTCTCCCGCTCCTCCATTTGGGGACGCTACGGGTCAGTCGGCGCTCTACGTGGTGGAGCCCGACATTCCGGAGCGCATGACGTGCGCCGAGTGGCGCCGGCGGCGCCAGGCTCTCCCAAACCTGCGCGTCGTTGCATCCCACTGCATCCAGCGGGTGAATGCGGTACGGGACCTCAGGCGGTGGAGCGGGCCCAAGACGGCAATCGAGTCAAGGAGGATTGAAGATGGGACGAGACAGGCGCCAGCGCAGGCGACGCGCCGCCGCAATCGGAGGAGCCGCCTTTGCGGCCAAGAAGCACAGAGACGCAAAGGAAGCGCAGCAGCAGGAGGAAGCGGCAGCTGCTCAGCAGGCGGCGCCCGCTGACCCTGGCCATGCCGACCGGCCGGCCGCGGCCGGCGGACTGACCCCCGAGGCGATGGAGGAGCTCAAGCAGTTGGGCGAGCTTCACCAGCAGAACGTGCTTACGGACGAGGAGTTCGAGCGCGAGAAGGCAAGGCTGCTGGGTCAAAGCTGAGCGACACCAGGCTCGTCGGCCGACCCCGAACGGGAGTCGGCCGCAACGCCAACCACGTGCATTCGGAGGAGCAACCCATGGCCGAAGTAAATACACCCGTCCTCGACACCCTCGTGACGATGAACGAAGGGATCCCGGAGCGCTCAGGCCTCGACGACGAGACCTTCATGCTGGTACGGATCGCCGCCTTGGCGTCCACCGGCGCTCCGCCGGCCTCCTATCTCGTGAACATCGACGCGGCGTCGGAGATCGGATTGAGCGTCGAGCAGGTTCAGGGTGTGCTGATCGCGATCGCCCCGGTGGTCGGGAGCGCCCGCGTCGCGAGCGCCGGCAGCTCAATCGCGCAGGCCCTTGGCTTCGCCACCGCGGTCGCCGAGCGGCCGTAATCGGACGTACAGAGAAAGGAGCGAAAGATGAGAGGTGCCGGACGGGTCCTGTTCGCAGCGATCGTGCTCTTGATTGTGGGCACGCTCAACATCATTTACGGGATCGGAGCGCTGGACAGTGCGAACATCTTCGTGAACGACCAGAGGTTCATTTTCACCAACCTCAACACCCTCGGATGGGTGCTGATCATCCTCGGCGTAATCCAACTGACCGGAGGCTTCTCGCTCTTTGCCGGCAACACATACGGGCGGGTCATCGGGATCATCGCCGGCAGCCTGGGCGCGATCGCGAACCTGCTGGCGATCGGAGGCGCCTACCCGTGGTGGTCGCTTGCCATCTCCGCTCTCTGCGTGTGGGTCGTCTACGGTCTCGTCGTCTACAGCGATGAGGGACGTGTCGCTGGGGCGTGACCTTCAATCGTGAGCCCCTGTCCCGGCCGGGCTCTCGCGGCCAATGGACGGCGGAATCCGCCGTGCGTGACGCCAGCGGCTCCGACCCGGCGACACCGGACGTCGTGACGATGGCGTCGAGCAGCTCCGCCTTGTAGCCGCTGTCAGGTGCCCTCGAAGCATCGGCGATGTGTCGTTGGTGAGCCGTTGCCGGTGGTACAGCTGCGGGACGTCTGCTTCTCCTCGGGACTTCAGAGCGACCTGCTGCGCCACAGGCGCATTCTGCCCTCGACGGCAGGAGAGGCTGGACCCTGCAGCACCCAGCTCAGATCACCTGGTGCCGCGGGCGGCCCATCCGCGCCGTCGCCCAGTCGGTGAGCACCCCCACGCGCCGGCCGACGCCGCCGCCGAGGTAGTAGAGGTGGACGCCGAGGTAGGTGGCGAACGCCGGGCGACCGGAGAGCTCGAGCCCCCTCACCTCGCAGACCGCCTTGCCCCGCCCGACGACCGCCAGCGCGCCCTTGTCGAAGTAGCGAAACGGCGTGGAGGCCCCCGGCTGACCGTTGCAGATCGCCTTGGCCACGTGACGCGCCTGCTGGATGGCGACGGTCGCCAGCCCCGGCAACGGCCTGTCCCCGGGTCCCGCCAGGCCCGTCATGTCGCCGATCGCCGAGATCTCGGGATGCCCAGGCAGCGTCAGGTCGGGCCCTACCTCGATGCGTCCCGCCCGGTCCGTGCTCGCCCCGGTGGCCTTCGCGAGGGTCTCGCTGAAGCTCGCGGCGCGGACGCCGGCCACCCAGATCACGGTTCGGGCGTGGACCCGTTCGGTCGCCCCGCCGACGTCGATCGTGACGCCGTGCGGGTCAACCCGGGTGGCGCGCGCGCCCGCGCGCACCGTCACGCCGAGCTCGGCGAGGTATCCGGCCGCCTTGGCGGACAGCTTCTTGCTGAAGGCCGGGACCACGCGCTCGCCGGCGTCGAGCAGGATCACCCGCGCGCTGGCGGGGTCGATCCGCGCGAAGCTGCGCTTCGGAATGTGATGAGCGGCGATGGCGAGCGCCCCGGAGACCTCCACGCCGGTGGCTCCGCCGCCGACGACGGCAAACGTCAGCCACTCGTCCCGCGACCCCCGGTCGCGCGCTCGCTCCGCCTGCTCGAACGCGCCGTAGACGCGGTTGCGCAGCTCGAGGGCGTCGCCAAGCGTCTTCAGGCCGCACGAGGCGTGCTGCCATTCGTCGTGGCCGAAGTAGGACGTCTGGGCGCCACAGGCGACGATCAGGCTGTCGTAGTCGAGAGGCTCGCCACCCTCAAGGATCACCTGCCGCCGCTCGGCGTCCACGTCGGTGACCTCGGCCATCAGGAACGTCGTGTTGGCGCTGCGCTTGAGCGCCGTGCGGAACGGGGTGGCGCACTCGCCAGTGGAGATGGCGCCCGCCGCAAGTTGGTACAGCAGGGGCTGGAAGAGGTGGTGGTTCGTCCGATCGACCAGCGTCACGTCGACGTCGGCGCGCCGCAGCTTCTGAGCGGCGGCCAGACCACCGAAGCCGCCACCGACGATGGCCACGCGGCGCCGCTGGCTGCCCTTGGTCTCAGGGGGCACGAGCGGGCTCTCCTTGGCCCTGCCGCACCCCAAGGCGCTCGAGCACGGGGTCGCCGTGGTACATCTCCGCCGGCGACTTGCTGAGCATCCGGATGTTGCCCATCAGGTACTCGAAGTCCGGCCGCCGAAAATCATCCGTTATCCAGATCGACGTCAAGAAGCTGGGCCGGATCGAGGGCGCAGCCGGGCACCGCATGACCGGCTAGCGCCGAGACAGCGGCAGGCGCACCGATGCCGAAGGGGTGCGTCGGCTACAGGTCGGCTGGGAATTCGTCCACATCGCGATCGACGACTGCACCCGGCTCGTACGCCGAGGTCCTGCCCGACGAGCGAGCGACCACGGCGATCGCTTCTGCGCCGGGCGCTCGTTTCTACCGCGCACGGCATCCAAGTCGAGCGCTGCTGACCGACAACGGCTCCGCCTACGCTCGACGGTCGACGCGTCCCTGCCGCGCACTCGGCATTGCACCTGCACCGACCCCACCGGCCAGACCAACGGCAAGGCGGAAAGGTTCATCGCACCATGCTCGGCGCTGGGCTACGGCGCCCTTACCGCACCAGCACCGAGCGCACCAGCCCCTTGACGGCTGGCTCTGGCACTACAACCAGAACGCCGACACAGCCCCTCTCACAAACCGCCATCGCCCGCTACACGACAATAAACTAGGCGACTGCCGTGGGCTCCGCTGTAGCGACCGCACCCTCCGCGAGTGAGGTGGTCGGCAGACGCGCCGTGAACCACAGCGACAGCAGCGCCGCGAGCGCGACCGCACCGAGCGACAGCCGCAGGGCGTCGAGCTGCGCGTCGCCGTAGTCGTCGGCGACCGCTCGGGCCTGGTCCTGTGTGAGCCCGCCGTCCACCGCCGCCTTCTCGACGGTCTCGACGGGCACGATGTCGATCCCCTCTTGGGTCCTCGCGACGATCGTCTCGCGCGCGGCCGGCGGGATATCGGGGTTGTCGGTGATGCGCTGGCTGAAGCCGGTCGCGAGCGACGCGATCAGCACCGCGCCGATGATTGCCGTGCCGAGAGAGGACCCGAGGTTCTGGGCGGTGCCCTGAAGCCCCCCGCCTCGCTGGTCTGCGTGGGCGCGACGGAGGACATGATCACGTTCCCCAGCTGCGAGGCGAGCAGGCCGGCACCGGCGCCGACGAGGGCGAGCGCCACCTTGAAGCCGGTCTCGTTGAGGGTCACGTCGAGCGTCGCGAGCATCACTACCGCGCCGACGCAGACCGCGACCAGCCCGAACTGCGCGACAGTGCGCGGCGACCGCCGCCCTGCGATCCGCGGGCCCAGCAGCGCGAAGACGAGCATCGCCAAAGACAGCGGGAGCAGCCGCTTGCCGGTCTCGAACGCGTCGAGGCCCAGCACCACCTGCAGGTAGACAGGGATGACGAAGAACGTGCCCATGAGGACGAGCTGCTGCCCGACCAGTGACGAGAGCCCCGCCCGCAGTTGCGAGATGCGCAGCAGCGTCATTTCCAGCAGCTGATCGCGGCCGAGGCGGGCACGATGCTGCTCCCACGTGGCGAAAGCCCAGAGCAAGGCGAGACCGGCGAGCACGATGAACGGCACCGGCGAGAAGCCCAGCGGCGTGATCTCGGTGCCGCCGATCTCCGGCGGCGTCCGTGGCTGCACGAAGCCCCACACGCTGCTGCGCAGGATCGCGAACACCACCAGTGCCAGGCCGGCCGAGGAGAGCGCCACGCCCACGATGTCGAGCTCGCGGACGCCGCTCGGCGGCGGGCGCCCGCGCGATCTGCCCGCGCAGCAGCAGGATGCCGATCACGACCACAGTCTCGCCGGCGAACACATAGCGCCACGTGAACTCCGTCGTCACCCAGCCGCCGATCAGCGGGCCCGCGGCGATCGCGATGGCGGCTATCCCGCCGAGCAGTGCGTACGCCAGCGCGCGCTCGCGGCCGTCGTAGCTCGCGGCGGTGAGCGCCGCGATCCCCGGCACCACCAGCACGGCACCGAACCCCTCCACCCCCGACCAGCCGACCAGCAGCACCGAGAGGTTCGGGCTCAGCGCCGTCGTGAGCGACCCGACCCCGTAGATCGCAAGACCGATCGCGAACGCGCGATTGCGGCCCAGGATGTCGCCGAGCTTTGCGCCGAGGAGCATGAACGCCGCCATCACCAGCGTGTACAACGTGATCGCCGTCTGCACGCCCTGGATCGTCGTGTCGAGGTCCTCGACGATCTGCGAGATCGCGACGTTCATCACACTCGTGTCGAGCACCATCACGAACTGGGCCGAGGCGAGAATGAGCATGGGGATCCACTTGCGCACGGCGGACAGACCCTACGTCGGAGGCCAGCGCCGCGCCTCGTCCGTTGTGGGGGAAATTTCGATCAACGGACACGGCGCGGCCCGGTCATGCCGAGCTCTTAGGGATGCGAGCGCGAAAGCGGACACTGCGGGCGTGCCCATCAGAGGGCGGGGGCCGGTGGCGCTGTGCCGGCGGCGTACTCCTGCATCGGAACGTCGCCGGCCGCCCACGCCGCCATCACGGGGTCGATGATGCGCCAGGCCTCCTCGGCCTCGTCGCCACGGATGAACAACATCGGGTTGCCTTGGAGCATCTCCTCGATCAGGTGGGCGTAGGCGGTGAATCGCGGCGGTGTCGAGCGGGCCTCGAGCTGGCGGTTCTCGGCCGTCTGCTCCGGACCGTTGAGCGTCGTGGCGACGCGTACGTACGGTTCTATGAGCCCGATCGTGAGCACGTTCGGCTCGACTCCGGGAAACTGGTCGGTCAGGTATCGGGGGAGCGGACGGAAGTGGATCGCGATCTCGGCGGAGTCCGCCTCAAGGGCCTTGCCGGAGTGGAGCGTGAACGGGACGTCGTCCCACCGGGGGCTGTTCAACCCGAGAGTCAGGGACGCGTACGTCTCGGTCTCGCGGCTGGGGTCGACCCCGGGTTCGTCGACGTAGGCGGGCACCTGCCGGGAGCCGATCGTGCCGGCGGTGTACCTGGCGCGGATGGTGTCGCTTCGCATTCGCTCCGCCGAGGGCGTGGCCACCGTCCGCAGCGCCTCGACGCGCACTGCCCGGAAGGAGTCGGCGTCGGCTCGGGCCGGCTGCTCCATGAGGACCAGTGCCGTCGCCTCCATGAGGTGGTTTTGCACCATGTCCTTCAGGGCACCGGCACCGTCGTAGTAGGAGGCCCGGCCCTCGAGAGTGAGGCTCTCGAGCCAGCTGATGTCCACGCGGTCGACGTGCACCGCGTTCAGGATCGGCTCGAAGACGCGGTTGAGGAATCGCAGGACGATGACGCGGCGGACGAGCTCGCTGGAGAGGAAGTGGTCGATGCGGAAGATCGTCGGCTCGGGCAGCTGGATGCGGAGGATCTCGTTGAGGTGGTGTGCCGAGGCCAGGTCGGTACCGAAGGGCTTCTCGATCGCCACCGCGTCCGCGGCGCCCAGCGTCGTCGTCGCGAGCGCCGGCAGCACCTTCGTTAGTAGGCTGGGCGGCAGCGCGAGGTACACCAGCGTGTCCGGATGATCGTCGCCGATCACGCGGCGAACGTCCTCCGGCCGGGTGACGTCGGCGGGCTGGAAGCTGAGCATGCTCACGACGCTGTCCCTTGTAGCCGGCGTCACGGTCGCATGCTCCGGCAGCTCGCCGGCAATGTGCTGGCGGAAGTCGTCGGTCGACCAGTCGGTGATGTCGGACCCGACCACGGTCAACCCGGGTGGCAGCAGCTCAGCCTCGGCCAACTGGGCGACCGCCGGCAGGAGCAGGCGGCTGGTCAGATCACCGGAAGCTCCGAATAGGACCATGCGTTCGATCATGGAGTGACGCCTTTCCCGGCTCGTTGGGGCAGGTCTCGGTAGCGCGGCGAGGGCTGGGCTGTCACCCCGGGGCGGCAATGGAAGATCGCGCCCGCCAGCGGCTCGTCGGCGCGCCGCTCGGAGTCGACCCATGACGTCGTGATGTAAAGGTCGCCGCCGTCGCCGCCGCCGAAGACCACCGAGGTGGGATTCGACGTCGGCAGCTCGACGACGCCGTCGAGCGTGCCCTCGGCGCGGTAGCGGTGAACCGCCCCGGCTCGTCCCAGGGCGACCCACAGCATGCCGTCAGCGTCGACGGTCATGCCGTCCGGCCAGAGCTGCTCCGTGCTGAAGTCGAGGAACCGGCGGCGACCGCTGAGGGCACCGGTCGCGCGGTCAAGGTCGAAGACGTCGACGACGCAGTGGGCCGTGTCAGCGAGGTAGAGCAGGCCACGCGGCTCATCGAATGCGGGCCCGTTGGAGATCGTCAGGCCGTCGACCACACGGGTCACCTGGTCGCCGTCGACGCGGTACAACGCCGCGTTCCGGGGCCGCTTGTCAAAGGCCATCGTGCCGATCCAGACCCTTCCACGGCTGTCGACCTTGGCGTCGTTGGCGCGGTTCTCGGGCCTGTCCTGCTCGATCGGAACGCGCAGATCCAGCGTGCCTGTGGTGCGGTCGAGCACCGCCAGGCCCTCCGGGCTTGCGACCACCGGCTCGCCCGTCGCGCCGAGCACCACGCCACCCGGCTGCCCAGTGGTGCTCCAGGAGCTGTGCTCAGAGGACTCCGGATACCAGCAATGGACCCTCTCTGCGGGGATATCCACCCACCACAGGCGGGCCGTCGCGGCGTCCCACAGCGGGCCCTCCGCATGCTCCGCCCGCACGCTCAGCGCGACCTCAACCGGGGTGTCGCCCATCGCGCAGGCCCCCCGTCAGATGTGGTCCAGCGCCCCCGAGCGCCGGGCCGGTTCGTCCTCCCGGGTAGGTTGCCGGGACTCGAGTCGCGCTTTCAGTTGGGTGATCTCGTGCCGCAGATCGGCCACCTTCCGGCGCTCGTCGACCAGTTCGGCAGCGAGACCGCGCAGCGCCGTACCCAGTCGCTCGGTGCGAAGCTCGCGTTCGCCGGTCAGCAGCCTGAGCGCGGCCTGGGCGCGCGGATCGGAGTCCGAGGGGGTCTCTGGGGTGGACACCGCGTTCCTCCTTCGGAGCCGCCATAGTCGAGCGTCGCGTGGCCTTCGAGCAGCGTTGCGACGCTCGTGCTGTAGGCGCAGCGTAAGGGTGCGCCCTCCCGTCCGCCTCATCCCGATGGCATGAATTCGAGCCTCCCGATGCGCCCCTTCTACCGCAGCTGGAAGGCCTGGTGCTCCAGCACTCCGGCCACTGCGCACGGTCATGCGGTCGCCGGCGCTACTCGTGCCAGACTCCCGGAAGATCGGACACGTAACGACCGCAGAGCGACTGCACTGCCCCATTAGATGCCTTCTGGACGCACAGACGACCTCGATGTGATCGTGATCGGTGCCGGGCCAGCGGGCGTCGTCGCTGCGCTGCGCGCGGCGCGACTCGGAGCTAGAACTGCCCTCGTCACGCGCGACGAACTCGGGGGCATGGCCGCCAACGACGGGCCGGTGCCGGTGCGGACCTTGGCCCACGCGGCGCGCCTGATGCGGGAGGCAAGGCAACTCGGGCATTACGGGATCCGCGCCGGCGAGCCCACGCTCGACTATCGGCGTCTGCTCGCCCGCGTGCGCGAGGTGACCGGCGACGTGCGCGCGCACGCGCTCTTGCGCCACGAGCTCCAACAGGCCGGCGTGACCCTCTACGAACACGCCGGAACCGCTCGCTTCGTCGCGCCGCACGTGATCGAAAGCGACGACGGACCGCGACTGCGAGCCGCGAACGTCATCGTGTGCACCGGTGGCGCGTCGCGCAAGCTCCCAGTGCCAGGCTTCGAGCTGACCTGCACCCATAGCGACGCCTGGCGCCTCGAATCGGCCCCCGACTCGCTGCTGGTGATCGGCGCCGGTGCGACCGGGGTCCAGGTCGCCTCGATCTTCAACGCTTTCGGATCGCGGGTCACCCTGTTCGAGGCCGCCCCCCGCATCCTCATGAGTGAGGACGAGCAGGTGGCGGCAGCGATGAGCACGGCGCTGGAGGCCTCCGGGATACGGATCCTCGAGCACGCCGGAACGATCGAGCGCTTCGAGCCCTCTCCCGCCGGCGTCCGACTCGTCTATTCCGGGAGCGGTGCGTATGCGCATGTCGACGCGACGCTCGCCGTCGTCGCGGTCGGCTGGGTCGCGAACACCGACGGCCTCGATCTCGCCGCCGCCGGGGTGCAGACCGAGCAGCGCGGCTACATCAACGTTGACTCCCAGCTCCGCACGACCGCTCCGGGCATCTACGCCGCCGGAGACGTCACCGGGCACCTGATGGTCGTCCACGAGGCCGCGCGCGAGGCCTACCTGGCCGCGACCAACGCGACCGTCGGACGCACCGACGTCCTTCCCGCGGAGGTCAGTCCGCTCGGCAGCTTCACCGACCCCGAATACGCCTCTGTCGGGCTCAGCGAGGCGGCCGCCCGCGAGACCCATGACGTCGTCGTGGGGACAGAGGGCTTCGACTCCATGCCGCGCCCGATCATTGACGGTCGCCCCACGGGGTTCTGCAAGCTCGTCGCCGACCGCGAGAACCACACCATCCTCGGCTGTCACATCGTGGGTGAGCGGGCCGTCGAACTCGCCCAACTGGCGGCGCTCGCGGTGGCGTCCGGCATGAAGGTCGAGCAGCTCGCCCTGGTTCCCTTCTCATTTCCCACCTACGCCAACGCGCTTGGACGCGCGGCGATAAGGGCCGCGCGCCAGCTCGACTCTCGCTCGGGCGAGGCGGACGAGGAGTTGGCGTGGGACGCCGGCGTCGCCGTGACCCCCGATGATTGAGGCACTTTCGGTCGCCCCGCTGCGATCGACGACGACATTGGTGTCGTCCGGCTCACGGACAAGCGCCTCGGTCCAGCGGGCGAACGTGACGCGGCGGGTGATCATCGCGGTCAACCAGGCCAGATCCGCGCCCGCGAGCGCGAACTGCCACATGCTCCCGGCCGACCCGTCTACCGCACGATGTCGGTAGCTACGCCAGCGCTCTCTGCTTGATCTGCTCGAACTCGGTCTGACTGATCGCGCCGCTGTCGAGCAGCTCCTTCGCGTGCGCGATCTCGCTGCCGGGCCCGCCGTTGCCGGCCGTCTGGCGGACGTAGGCGTCGAACTCCGCCTTCTGAGCCTGGGCCTGCTGAACGTCGCGTTGGCCCATCTCCTTGCCCTCGGCGATCAGGTAGACCAAGACGCCGAGCAACGGCACGACGATCACGAACACGGACCAAAAGAACTTCGCCCAGCCGCCGATGTCGTCCCTGCGGAACACGTCCGCGAAGACCTTGATCAGGAGCCAGAACCAGACCACGAAGCCGAAGAACACGAGCATCGTGCCGAGGATGTCGAGGAATGGGTAGTCCGCCGCAATCACCATCGGAAGGCCCTTTCTGTCGGAGGCGACGCGATTGTCCCCAGGCCCCGGGGCATGCGCATCCCCCAAATCGCATGATCCGTGCACTTCAGAGTCGTCGAGGCTCCCCCGATGATCCAGGCCTGACGTTACGGCGGCGCGGCCCCAGGCCTCGCTCGGAGCGACGATCTATGAGGAGAGCGCGAGCCCCGGATCATCAATGCCCAGCAGCTGGCCCGCGGCCGGCCCATCGTCGACCCGAGCAACTGAAAGCCGCCGCGCAGCTTCGCGCTCACTCTCGCGTCGAGGAGTTACTTGCGCGCCGTCAGAGGCCTGTCTCGACGGCGAGGCGGCCGGACTCCACGGCGCCTTGCAGGGCGCGATAGTCGCGCTCGTTTTGGTCTGCGTAGGCCTCCGCGAACGATGCCAGGGCACGATCGAAGCTGTCGCCCCCGCCGAGGTAGCTCCCGATCGCGATCGCGTCTCCGGAGCGGGCATGGGCCTTCGCGAGCGCCCGGCCGCAGAGCTCCGCGTACACCGTCATCGCCCGCGGGTTCATCAGCTCGACCAGAGCCGAGCCCTTGCCGTCCCAGAGCTGGCGCATGTAGAAGTCCCGGCTCACGCCGTCATACCCCGTCACCCGGATCCAGCCGAGCATGATGTCACTGGCGGCCTGAGTCAACCGCTGGCCCTCGACGACCCGCTGGCCGTGATTGGCGAACTTGCTCTTGCCCAGGAACGGCTCCAGCACCGATGCCTGCGCCTCCTTGAGCTGCAGAAACAGCGGATCGTTCTCGTCGCGGCCGAGCATCAGCACTATCCAGGCGCGCGCGCCGACGCTGCCCACGCCCACAACCTTGTGTGCCGAGTGGACGTAGCGAAACCGCTCCAGCAGCTGCCGGCGGTCGGCGCTCAGGGTGCGCCGGTAGGAGCGGATGACCCCCCGTACGAACTCCTCGAGGTCGGCCCGCTCGACGCCCGACACCACCTCCTCGATCGGGACGATCAGCGGCGGATCGCTCACGATCCTGGGCTCGCCCTCGACGATCTCCGTCAGCTTCGCAAATGCCCTCAGGCTGTCCTTCGAGCGCGCCTTGGCCAGGTTGCGCTCGAACCGCTTCCGCTGCTTGGGGGTCCCCTGCTGAGCCGCCAGTGCGGCGATCTCCTCGACGTCGATGCGGGAGTACCAGAGATCGAGGTTGGACATCGCGGCGAAGCCCCTGATCGCCTCCCGGTACGAACGCGTCACCGTTCGATTGATCGCCCGCCGCCGTTTGGCGTCGAAGCCTCGATCCCGGCCGGCCACGGCGAAGCTGGCCACCAGACGCTTCACGTCCCACTCGAACGGGCCCGGCAGCGTCTCGTCGAAGTCGTTGATGCTGAACACCAGCCGCCGATCGGGCGCGGCGAAACCCCCGAAATTGGAGAGATGCGCATCGCCGCAGAGCTGCACGTCCAGCCCCGTCCGAGGCGCACCGGCCAGATCGGCCGCCATCGGGTAGGCCGCACCGCGGAAAAACGTGAACGGCGACACCAGCATCCGCCCATAGCGGACCGGCACCAGATCGCGAACCCGCGTGGCAGCCTGCTCCTCCAACAGCTCGACCGGATCAGGCCGATCGGACGCCGGCTCCCAGTCACCATGCCCCGAGCGCGGCGCCACCGCCCTCGCCGCCTTGCCCTTTGCCGCCCGCTCCCCAGCGGAGAGGTGCGGTACCACCTTCGGCTTGGGTCGCCGACCATCGCGCTCAGGGGTACCGGCCGCCCCCGAGTCATCGACGGGGGTCTCAACGTCCGCCATGGTGTCGCTCCCTTCGCAGCCGGGCGAAAGCTCGAGTAGCTCTCAATGTGCCGTCGACTCCATCGAACCGCGCCGCCGGCGATCGGTCATCGCCCAAATGGCATGAAATCCCGGCTGGCGCGGACTCGTCGGGGATAGCGGGCATCTTGCTTCGGCCAGTTCTGCACAGTAGGATCCAAAGTAAGGGGGGGAAATCTTGGACCTTTGGAGGATTTCCCATCGTTCTCCATCGGCTGGCCGGAGCCGAGGTCGATCAGTAGCTGCGGCGGCGAGACCGCGAGGCGTATGACGCACCCTAAGAGCGCGCGCCTCGGCGGCTAGTGATGTCAATCATCACGGCCGCGCCGACGTTCGAGTTGTTGGAGTCGAAGCTGCGCGCGCCGCAGGGTCGCGACGGGACGGTGCCGCGCACGGCGCTGATCGGCTTGCTGGAGGAGTGGGGCGCGATCCCCGTCGTTCTCCTGTCCGCGGGCCCCGGCTGGGGGAAAACGACGCTGCTCGCTGAGTGGGCCTCGCGGTCGCAGCGACCGTTTGCCTGGGTTTCAGTCGACGAGAACGACAACGATCCGATCGTCTTGCTGACGTATGTCGCCACGGCGCTCAACCGGGTCTCGCCGCTTGCCCCCAGCGTGTTCGAGGCACTGGCGTCCCCGGGCGTTTCGATCGAGGGAATGGTGGTCCCGCGCCTGGGGGTAGCTCTGGCGACGATGGACGAGGCAGTCGTCCTCGTCTTGGATGACCTGCATTTGCTCGATAGCCCGGCATGCTTGGATGCCATCGCCGCGCTCGCGAGGCATGTGCCCGAGGGCTCGCAGCTGGCGCTCTCGTCGCGGGGGCACCCCGCACTGCGCTTCGGGGCGCTGCGCGCGCGGGGCCTCGCGCTGGAGATCAGTCCGAACGAGCTGAGTATGGACGAGGCCGAGGCGCGCCAGTTGCTGAGCGGGGCCGGTCTGGACCTGGCTGATGGCGAGATCGCCGAGCTCACCGAGCACACGGAGGGCTGGTCCGCAGGTCTGTACCTGGCGGCGCTCTCGGCCAAGGCGGGCGGGACCGGGGTGAAGGGCGTGACCGCGTTCCGCGGGGACGACCGTTTTGTGGCCGACTATCTCGTCTCCGAGCTCCTCTCGCGCCTGCCCCGCGACGAGCTCCGCTTCCTGACGAGGACCGCCGTTCTCGAGCCCATGTCAGGTCCGCTCTGCGACGCGGTCCTCGGGGGCAGCGGCTCCGCGGCGATTCTGGACTCGCTGGCGCGTTCCAACCTGTTCCTGGTGCCGCTGGACCGGACCGGGGAGTGGTATCGCTACCACCATCTCTTCCGGGAGCTGCTGCGTTCGGAGCTCGACCGAGTCGAGCCGGATCTCGTGCCGCGTTTGCTCGCTCGTGCGGCCGACTGGTGCGAGGCGAACGGGCAACCGGAGACCGCGATCGGGTATGCGCAGGCGGCCGGGGACGTCAACCGAGCGGCGTGGCTGACCGTAGCTAACGGTCCGGCCGTCTACCAAAGCGGCCGTGTCGCAACCGCCGAACGCTGGCTCAGCTGGCTGGAGGCGCATGGGGCACTCGAGCAGAACGCGCCGGTCGCCGTGCTCGGCGCACTACTTGCCGCGGCTTGGGGCCGGCCCGCGGAGGCCGAGCGTTGGGCCGATGCCGCCGAGCGTGGGAGCTATGAGGGCCCCCTGCCCGACGGCAGCGCGTCGATCGACTCGTGGCGGGCCCTCCTGCGCGCCCAGCTCTGTCGTCGAGGCGCTGGCAGGATGCGTACGGATGCGGAGCTCGCGGTCGGGACGCTCGCTCGCGGGAGCCGGTTCTGGGCGCACGCCCTGGGGCTGCTCGCGATCTCGCGGTGGCTGGCCGGCGAGGTCGACGAGGCCGACGACCTGTTCGCCGACGTTGTCGAGGCGGGCCTCGAGCTCGGAGGGACGGACTTGGTGATGGTGGCGCTGGGCGAGCGTGCCGCGATCGCGGTCGGCATGGGAGCGTGGGTCCAGGCAGAAGAGCACACGCACCGGGCGCTCGGGATCATCCGCCGCTACGGGATGGAGGAGTACCCGACCAGCGCGCTCGCTTATTCCGTGGCGGCTCGCGTCGCGCTCCACCGTGGGGACGTCTCCCGCGCACAGGAGCTGCTGGCGCGGGTGCAGCGGCTGCGGCCGCAGCTCACCTACGGGCAGCCGTACTACGCGGTACAAACCCGCCTGGAGCTCGCCCGGGCCTACCTGACACTCGCCGACGCCGGCGGCGCCGAGACGATGCTGCGCGAGATCGAGCCGATCCTGCGCCGTCAACCAGACCTCGGCGCGCTCCCCGCACAGGTAGACGAGCTGCGCGCGAACCTGAAAACGATGCGTGCTCACGCCCCCGGGGCCTCGACTCTGACCGAGGCGGAGCTGCGCCTGCTGCCCTACCTCGCTACGCACCTCTCCTTCCGCGAGATCGGCGAGCGCCTGTACGTGTCGCGCCACACGGTGAAATCACACGCCATGGCGATCTACCGCAAGCTCAACGTCACGTCCCGCAACGCCGCCGTCGAACGCGCCAGCGAGCTCGGGCTGCTCTAGGCAGCGCCGACGCTGCCCGGCTTTTCATGCCATCGGGACGATGACGCAGCGGCGCCCAAGGTGTCTAGTTCGAGATGTCCGCGGGCACGGTCCGCGGAACGCCCCGGGATGCCGCCAGAGGAGGAGATGCCTGAATACAAGGAGACACTGCGCAGGCTCGCGCTGAACGACGAGCGGTTCGTGGAGTCGGTGCTCGGCATGGGCCACGACACGGTCGAGGTCTCAGGGCTGGACAAAAAAACGCACGCTCTCGTCCGCCTAGGGGCGTCGCTGGCGATCGACGCGGCGCCGAGCTCCTACCAGTCGAACGTCGAGGTGGCTCTGGCCGCCGGCGCCAGCATCGACGAGATCGTCGGGACCCTGATCGCCGTGGCTCCCACCGTGGGCCTTGCACGCGTCGTTTCCGCCGCGCCCGAGCTGGCGCTGGCGCTCGGATACGACGTCGACGCGGCGCTCGAAGCGCCCAGCGGTGACGCGGAGTGAAGGCTAGGCCCGCAGCCCGCATTCCTCACCGGGTCGGTCGCCGTAGCCTGCGGCACTTGGTCGAGCACCGGAGAGCGCGAGCAGGGCTCACGGCGCCGGTGCAGCGCTCGAAGCAGTTGCCACCTCACACCTGACCCCCCGATCATTGTCGAGGGTCGGTGCGGCGGCCGCTCATCCCGATTTCATGCCATTGGGGGGATGTCTGCTGGTTGTGGTCGTTGGAGGATTGTCGCCGGGAGTTCGCGCGCGGGGCGGAGTCTGAAACCGCCGGCGTCGGCTAAATCCGCGGGCGCTCGTCGTCGGTCGCGGGAGAGGAGCGTCTATGAAACAGTCGGTAGAGGGCGGTGGTTGGCTCTGTTCGCCGACGTCGTGGGCCGGCGCGAGTGAGCAGGGGGACAGCCGCGGGAGGCTGGGCGTTCGTGGACCCTGATCGCGCACGGGCGCTGGCCGAAAGGCTGCACCAGGGGCAGCGTGACGCTGGCGGGGCGCCGCTGATCGGCCACGTTCGGAGGGTCGCGGCCGCAGTCCATGGGGACGCGCGCGTCGTCGCCTGGCTTCACGAGGTGTTCGAGTACACCTCGGTCTCGGAGGAGGCGCTGCTGGCGGAAGGCCTCTCGGTCGACGAACTGCGCTCGCTCCGGCTCCTGACGCACGACAAGGATCCGCAGTCGACCGCGAGCTATCTGGCCCACGTCGACCTGATCGCGCGAGCCAAAGGTGCGGGCGCAAGCGTCGCCCGCAGCGTCAAGCGCGCGGACCTGGCGGATCGGGCGCTCAAGCCTCCGATCCGCCCCAACGGCTGGTCACCTCCGTACGAGCTTGCGCTCGAGATCCTGCGCGACGCGCCGCCTCCCGACACTCGCGCCCCTTCTCCTCCACCGACTCCGAGACCCGGACGCACATGACACGCCGAGAGGTCGCCAAGCTGAGATTGCGGCCCGAGTCCCTGCGGTCGACCCAATGCAGCGACCGGTCATGAAGGCTCTGCCCCGGTCTACGGGGGTGAGCGGTTGCTGGTCTCGGTGCGGTTGACGGCCGCGGGCCGTCGCGCACTGGCGCGGGCTCGCGGGTTGGCGCGTCACCGGTTCGTGATTCGGGCCGTCGACCGCGCGGGCAATGCCCGCAGGGTGCGCGTGCGCGCCGGTTGAGCGGGCGCGGGGCTATGGCCGCCGCCGGTCGCTGGTCACGTTCACGTCGAGGTGGAGAGCCCCGTCGAAGAGGGCGGCGTGGAGGTTGCCCTCGCCCTCGGTCCCAGCGCAGCCCGTAGCGGGAAGCGGGATCGCAGCCGGATGGCGGCCGTCCGGGGTTCCATTCATCTGGTTCTGTCTCGTCGGCCGTCCGGCCGGCCGCAGCAGCCGCGGAGGTGCCGCGGTGTCAGCGGATAGTCGGACGCCGTTCAGCCAGCACGCATGCGGCCGTTCCGGCCTGCCGCAGGCAGGGCTGTGCGCAGATACCTGAGCCGCGCGCAGGCGAGGCAGCTGCCCAGCGCTGGATGCGGGGGATGCGGGATAAGGCCCTTGCGTCGCAGGCGGCGTAGGCCATGGGTCGTCTGGCGGGCGGCGGAGCCGGGGACGAAGCCGGCGACGTATCGGCACCGACTCGCAGCCGTCCCGGCGCCGGCGGACCGGAGTATCTTCGCCCGAGCGTGAGCGGTTCCACCATCAGCAGCCAGGCGCCGCCCGGGCACGGGCGAATGATCATCGCCGCCACGATCTGCGTCGCGGCGCTCGGCTGGTTCCCGACGACCGCGCTGGTGATCGCCCTGCCCGAGGTCCAGGCCGACTTCGGGACACCGGTCGACGCGCTCGGCTGGGTCCCGAACGCCTATACGCTCGCGGTCTCGGCGGCGCTGATCGCCGCCGGCCGGATCAGCGACCGCTACGGCCGCCGCCGCTCCTTCCTCTGGGGCGCGCTCGGCTTCACCGCCGCGACGGCGCTGGCCGCGATCGCCCCCAGCTTCCCGACCCTGCTCGTCACCGTCGCCCTCTCCGGGGTCGCGGGCGCCTTCATGTTCACCTCCTCGCTGGCGATCCTGAAGGTCAGCTTCGACGGGCGTCGGCAGGCGATCGCGATCGGCTTCTGGGCCGCCGCGACCAACCTCGGTCAGGCGCTCGGCTCGCCGATCGGGGGCCTGCTCGAGGACTCGGCGCTCGGCTGGCGCTCGATCTTCTGGCTGGCCATCCCGTTCGGCCTGTTCGCGGCATTCGTCGCATGGCGCTGGGTCGCCGAGTCGCGCGCGCGCTCACCGGCTCCGATCGACGTCGCCGGAGCGCTCAGCGTCGGCGCCGCCGTGGTCCTGCTCGTCGTCGGCGGCATGCAGGGCCCCGAATGGGGCTGGCTCGCGCCCGGCACGCTCGTCGTCTTCGCCGGAGCCGCGCTCGCCGCCGCGGCCGCAGTCGTCTCCCTGCGCCGGGCCACCGAGCCGATCCTGCCACTGGCCGCGATCGGCGACCGCGTCTTCCTCAGCGGCACCGCGATCAACGGACTCGCCAACGTCTGCTTCTCGGCGCTCCTGTTCCTGGCACCGCTGTTCCTGGAGGATGCGCTCGGGGAGAGCCCCGCCCAAGCCGGAGTACTGCTCCTCGCCCTGACCGGGACCGTCGTGATCGCCGCCATCCTCGGCGGCCGGCTGGTCGGGCCGGGCACCGCCCCCTTCCTGCTCGTCGGCGCCTCGGCCCTGCTCGTCGCCGGGACGCTGGTCTCCGCCTCGCTCGGCCCCGACTCGACCTACGCCGATCTGGTCCCGGGCTGGATCGTCGCCGGCGCCGGGATCGGCCTGATCGCCTCGGTCGCGCTCAACGTCGCGCTCGCCCGGGTCCCGGCTGTGATCGCCGGCTCGGCTTCTGGGGTCTTCGCCGCCGCGGCGCTCTTGGGAGGCACGCTCGGGGTGACGATCGCCTCGGCGCTCTTCGACGCCTTCAGCGGCGACACCGACCCGACCCGGGGCGACGCGGCCGCGATCGCGGAGGGGATCTCGCGCTCCCTCTACGTGGTCGCGGGGCTGGCCGCGCTCACCGTGGCCCTCTCGCTGACTCTGCTCCGCGGCCGTCGCGATCCGGCTGGGTCAGGTGGCCAGCCCGGCGGCATCTCAGCGGTCGAGCCCGTTCAAAGCGGGTGAAGCCGGGAGACGATCGTCCGCGCCGGATCGGCGTCGGCTGAGATCTCGCGGAGGCGCTCGAGGTTGGTGCCCCAGAGGTCGGCGGGCGTGTCGAGCCGGTCGAAGTAGTTGACGTAGCGGCCGCCGGTGAGGTGGCCGGCGAGGTTCGCGCGGAGCTGGTACAGGAGACCGTCCAGCCGTTCGTGGTCGGCGACGCCCGCACCATCGGCGCCATGGAAGAGCTCCCACTCGTAGAGCAGGCTCGCGTCCCGGTGGGCGAAGGCGCTTTCGTCGGCACCGCCCCCGGCGACGGCGCCGTCGGCGGGCTCGATCACGACGCCGCCGCCGTGCAGGTCGGGCTCGTCCTGAAGCGCCGCGAGGAAGGCGATGATCGCCTCGGCTTGCTCGCGGCTCGGCCGGCCGCGGCCGAGGTCGCTCGCGACCCGGAACGGCCGCAGGGTCGGCGGGGCCGGGTGGTCGATGAACCCGAGCGGGATCTCGCGCAGCACCGCGTCGTGGTAGGAGACCTCGTCGAGCCGACGGTCGAGCGCCAGCCCCGGGTCGCGCAGCGGCTCGAGCAGCTCGTGCGCCTCATCGAGCGGCCCGAGCAGGTGCCCCTCGAGCGAGACGAAGGGGGTGCCGGGGCTGCAGCCCTCGGGGCCGACGTCGGTGGTGTCGATGAAGCGATCGGCGCCGGTCGTCCGCAGCGCGAGCTTCAGGTCGAGCCGCTCGGGCCCCGTTGCCAGCACCTCCGAGTACCGCACGATTGCTTCGGCCGCCGCCTCCCAGCGGAAGCTGACGTTGACTCCGGCGACCGTCGCGATCGTCTCGGTCGCGATCATCAGCTCGGTCGCGATCCCCGCGCAGCCGCCCCCGCCCCGCAGCGCCCAGAGCAGCTCGGGCTCGCTCTCGGCGTCACAGCGCACGGTCCCGCCGGCGGGAGTGACAACGGTCGCCGCCACGAGCGAGTCGGAGGTCAGCCCCAGGCTCCGGGTCAGATACCCGAAGCCGCCGCCACTGCATAGTCCACCGATGCCCACAGTCGGGCAGTTCCCGAGCGGCACCGCCAGCCCCTGCTCTGCGAGCCGCAAGGCGATCGACTTCACCCGCGCCCCGGGCCCGAGCGCGACCAGCCCGCCCTCGCGGACGTCGACCGAGTCGAGCCGTTGCAGGTCGAGCAGGACGCCCCCGTCGAGCAGCGGCGCCCCGTCGAAGCTGTGTCCGCCCGAGCGCACCGAGACGCGCTCGCCGGTCTCACCCGCCCAGGCCAGGACCGCGGCGACCTCCTCGGCATTCGCGGCGGCGATCACCGCCGCCGGCTCCCGCTCCCGCGCCTCCGGACAGAAGACCCGCGCCCCCTTCTGCGCGATCGCCGACCCCGGCCGCCCGACCCTTCCGGGCAGCCGCGCCTCGAGCGTCGCGATCGGGTCGGCCATGGCGCTCTCAACTCCTTGATGCCGTCATTCGCCGGATAGCAGCGAGCGTCTCCGATGGTACGTCAGGCGCCATGGCGGCGGGACGACGCGCACGCCCGCGACTCGCCCGAACTCCTCGAGGTCATTGGGGGCGAGCCGTGGCCCAGGCGAGCGCGGTGGCGGCGATCAACAGATCGTGGGCGCCGATCAGCCGGGACAGGTCGGTGTCAAGGATGCTTCTAGCTACTTCGCAAGGCCAGGCGCCGCCACAATCGCCGTGCCCAGCACGCCCTTGATACCTAGCGCGTCAAGCCTAAGTCGTCCCACACGGCCGACGGGTAATTGCTCGAGTCGAACCAGACTTGCGACCTACTTGCGACCTCAAATGGCCAGGAGGGGACCAAAAGTCCCTGTAAACGTTAGGTCGCGAGATCTGGACGGTCTGCCCCGGGATCCCGCTCGCCTTGCGGCTTTGAACCCGATTCCTGCTCGTCAGCATTGCGCTCTCCGGAGGCAGAAGTCGCAGGTTCGAATCCTGCCGGGCGCGTTCCGGGAAACCCGCTCTCCGAGAGGGTTCCCGGGTTTCTCGGGGTCATCTCGAAATGGCCTTTGACCGGTCCGGAATGGGCAGCGAAGGGCTGCTGCCCCTTGCTGCCCATTCACCAGCGCGTGGAACCGTTCGTGCTCCCTGGTCATCGAGGCGCATTGCGTGCCTAGATCGACAGTGCGAGGGCGGGCTCGGTGTGCCCGAGCTCGGCCATCACGACCGGTGGCGGTTAGCCAATCGCGTACGCGATGGAAGGTGACGCGTACCTCGAGTACATCCAGGGTGGCACCGTCGCGCGTGGATGTCGCGAGTGACCAACGAGCTATCGGCAGCCGACTTGCACTTAAACGTGGACCGGAGCCCTCGGTAGGTGCGCTGATCCTGGAGCGCATCGCCGATCCTGAGCGTTGCTGTGACCCACTCGGCTGCGGTGCCGGCTTCGTCTCGGATGGGGGAGTGACGGAGTTCTTGGCGAGACTCACCCCTCACAGTTCCACGACATTTTTGGCGAGCTAGGGCGGGCCGAAGGCGCGAAGAGCGACCTGCTGAGCATTCTCGACGACGAGCTTGGGCCGCTTTGGCCCACGGAGACCCTGTTCGTCGTACGGCATGAGTACTTGAACAAGTACGAGGAGATCTTCGTTCGTGTCATGCGCTGACATACCCATAAGCAAACGGCGAGTGAGACCGGATGACTGCTCGCAGCACGCCGGACAGCGAGCGAGACACGCCGGGCGTGTATGCGCGCTGTCGTGTGTGATCCTCTAGCCGGTCACCTCGCGGACCGTCCGAGAAGGGACCTGCGGAGCTTCCGCTTCTCGAGGCACCAGGCCTCTCGGTCCACGCCAACAGATCTTCGCCATTTGCAGCAGTGGGGGACGCGACTTGGCCCCAAGCGAACCCTGCGGCGGCGAGCAGGTCGCCCAGGTGTCGGGCGCCCTAGAGGCCGGCCGCGGCGACCCGGCGATCGGCTACGTCGCCTCCCTCTGAACGACGAGGCGCCGGCGGGAAGCCGGCGCCTCGTGTCCGGGATCCGTCGCTGGAGGTCAGCGGCCGGAGATTGCGGCGGCCACGCCGCTCTCGTCGGGGCGGCTGGCCTTGGCGGCCGAGACGGGCGGCTGCGAGCTGGCCCCGATCGCCGCGGCGACCTTGCTCTCGTCGGGGCGGCTGGCCTTGGCGGCCGAGACGGGCGGCTGCGAGCTGGCCCCGATCGCCGCGGCGACCTTGCTCTCGTCGGGCCGGCCCGCCGAGCGGGATCCGACCGACGCCGCCACGGCGGTCTCCTCCGGTCCGCCGTCGCCTCGGACGGCGGGCACCGGCTGGTCGGAGACGGTGGTGGTGGACTGGTTCTCGCTCAGCGCGAGCGCGAGCACCACGCCGGCCGTCGCCAGCAGCGCGAGCAGGGCTGCGAGCACGAGCCGCCGGTGGGCCCGAAGCTGGGCGCCGAACTGGACCTTGGGGTGAGCGGGGTGAGTTACCTGGGACATTGATGACCTCCTTCGCTGTGAACCGGACGAGGACCAGCGTGCGCCGGGGGGCCTACAAAACGGTTACGGGACGGCAACGGCGCGGCTACGGTGGCTTCCTACGCAACGACGAGGCGCCGGCGTGAGTCGGCGCCTCGACTACAAGAAGGACGCTGAAACTAGTCCGGCGGCCGGGCCGGCGCGGGCGCCGGTGACGCGTATCCGGTGGACGAGGACGTGTGCTTGCCCTCGCTCCCTGGTCGAATCAGCGGGGGCCGCTCAGCCGGCGCCGCGGACGCGGGGACTCGAAGACCGGCCGCCGCGAGAGAGTGTCGCTCAGCGCGAGGAGCCGGGCGGCGCGCACATGACGACCTCCTTTCGCTGGAGTGGATGGAGGCCACTGCGCCCGGGCACACTTGCAAGCGGCTCTCAAACCGGCGCGGCCAAAGGGGGGTCACCCATGGGGTGGCCCCCCGCGTGTTGTCGCGCTAGTCGCAGCGCCCCGGGCTCTGCGATCACAGTCCTTTCAGAAACTCGAGGGATGGCATGAAGAAGTATTCGCCGCCCTTCATCCTGACCGCCTGGGCGACCGGATCCGTGTTCTCGACCTCCTCACCGCCCCAGCTTGTGGGACTGTCAGTCTTGCCCCGCGGGCCCTGGCCGATGATGGGATCGACGCCACCGGTCACGTGTTCGGGGGGTCCCGGGACATTCGCCAGGCTCTGCATGGCCTCGAATTGGCCGGAGATGCTCGCGTTGAAGGCCATGAACAGAAGTCCTACGCCGCCCACCGGGCGGCTGCTGGCCGGGAGGTCCGCGTTGATGTCGTCGAGGCGCACCCCGTAGGTCTGCCCGCGCCGCGCCATCAGGTGGGAGCGGTCGGCAGCATCCGGGCCACGCGCGTTCACCTTGCGGATGTGAGCGTAGTAGGGGCACTTCATCCCCTGATCGTCACTCGCATAGGTGAAGTCGTTCATGACCGGGCTGTGCGCGCCCTCCTCGCTCTGCAGCGTCAGAGGGGTCCCGTCCTCGAACCGCCCGACCAGCATCGCGCCGGTACGTTCACGCTCCTCCTCGGGCAGGTCCAGCTGATCCGCCAGGTGCTCCTCCTCTTCCTTGAACCGCCGCACGTTCTGCTCGAGCTTTCTGAAGATGAAGTAGCTGCCGAAGTGCTTGGAGAGATCGGGTGCCCCGCGATCGGGCACGAGGACCTGCTCGAGCGGAAAGGCCGGGTCCCAGACCGTGGTCCCGTCCCCTCTCGACCGCTCCTCGTCGATGTCCTCGACCAGGAACAGCGGCTGGCTGCGCCCGTCGACGTACCCGAAGTGCTCGACGCCGTCCCCTTCGAGGTTGCGCTGAGCGAGCCCGGTCTCCTCGCCGAGGACCGTCACGGAATCGGGTAGCAGCGCCTCGACCTCGTTGCGTCGAACCGCCACCGATGCGTCGGGTCGGTCCCCGACGAGCACGATCGCGTGAATTGGGTCGCGGTAGGGCGGATCCCAAGTGGAGAGCGGCGGGTCGCCGAGGCCCTTCCGCGTCACGGGGTCGCGCATACCTCGCTGGAACGAACGGTCGGCCGGCCTGTTCGTCTCCGCGATGTCCAAGGCGACATAGCCGTCAAAGCTCAGCCCGACACCGACGTAGGGGGTCCCGGGAGTCTCCGAGGTCTTGTACCTGTCCGTCTCCACCAGATGGCACCTAGCGGACTTCATCAGCGGCACGAGACTGGCCAGGAACGCTTTGGCCGCCGGGCCGTCGTCGAAGCGCAGAAGCAAGACGGAGAGATGCTCGAGGACGTGCCGCTTGAGGATGTTCGGCTGCAGCTCGTCCAGCATCGTCGCTGCGTCGCCGGAGGCGGTCTTCCACGCGAGTGGATCCTTCAGGTTCACGGGCATGGAGAGCCTCGGACCACCGAGCTACCGCAACGCCTACACGGGCTTCGGTCTCAAGTCCCCGCCGCGGACTCGGCCGGAAACGTGACCGCGTCGGTCCACCAGTAGACGTCCGTGCTGTTGTTCGCCCGCTTTATCAGGGCCATCGCGGTGCCGATGGCGGCGATCTCCGGCCTGAAGTCGTCGGAGCCGTGCGTCATCCCGGTCTGGACCACCCACTTGCCCTTGAAGGTCTCGCCATCGGGGCTCTCCCCGTCAGCGGCGGCCGCCCAAGTGTCGCCCGTCAACTCGCCGTTCTCGGTCATCTTCTCGCCGTTCTGGATGATCCAGGCGTAAACCCACATCAGCTCGTCGCCCTCTTCAATGAAGCCACCTGCGGTGGGCCCGAGTTTCGCGCCGTCCCTGGCCGTCCCCTGTGGAATCGGCAGTGAAGCGTGGAAGTTTGGCTTTGAAGGCATAGCGCTGTCCATCGTCTCAGACGCGCACGAGCCCGGCAAGCTCCGCCTGGGCCCGGCCGGCGGCGACCACGTTGCCCTTCTGCAGATAGAGTCGATGTGCTTCGGCGAACGCGGCCCGAGCATGTTCCAAGCGCCGGGTCTGCCTGTGGACGACTGCGAGATCGAAGACGGCGTCGCCCCTGTCGTTGACGAAGTCGCTCTGCTTCGCAAGCGCAACAGCCTCCCGGGCGAGCCGCTCCGCTTCCTCCACGAGGCCGCGCGCGGCAAGCGTCCTCGCCCGGGCGCCGCGCCAGAAGACCTGAGCGATTAGATCGGCGGCAGGCGCCAGCTCCTGGCTGAGCTTTGCGAATCGCTCGGCCTCCTCGTCGCGTCGCTGTGCGAGGAGCGCCCGCGCGAGCAACGCCGCGGTCGCGGAGAGCGACTCCTTGTCACCCATGTCCTCGAGCGCCTGGTAGCCCCTCCGCAGGCTTTGCTCGGCTGCCCCCGCATTCCCGGCGAGCAGCTCGATGTACGCGGCGGTGTGCGATACGAAGAAGGTCAACGTCAACCCAAGCTCTTCGAATTCCCCGACGCCGGTGGCCTGCAGCTCGCGCGCGTGGTCGAAGCGGCCCTCCATCGCGTGCAACCCGGCAAGCGGGTGGAGGACGTAGGCCACCGCGGCCGGACTCCCACTCACCTCACCCCGGATGGCGTCGCACCGGCGGATGGCCTCGCCCACCGGCGTTGGTCCCCACCAGTGCGCCGAGGCGAGCCAACCCAGAATCTCGATCCGCTCGTGCTCGGCTCCAGCCCGTCGTGCGTGTTCAGCCGCTTGCTCCCATGCTTCAGAAGAGGCGGCGGCGTGGGCCTCCATCCAATGGAGCGAGGCGCGCAGGCGAAGGGCGTCGCAGAGTCCGTACTCGTCGTCCGCTCTCTGAAAGACCGGCACGACCCTCCCGACCACGGCCGCCGCCTCCGCGGTCCCTGAGGATTCGCGGCGGCGCAGCCGTAGGAACTGCTGCTGCACGAGGACGTGGGCGCCCGACCGCTCGTCGCCCGTCGCCGCCGCCAAGCGGCCCGCCTCGCCGAGCACCTCATCGGCGTCCATAAGCCTGCCCGCCTCCATCAGTGCGGAACCGAGATCGGGCAGCAGCTTCGTGCGGCGCGCATGGTCATCTGGGAGTAGCGCAGCGGCGCGCTCGAGCAGGCTCACCGCCCCGGTGTGGTCGCTTCGAGCGTGCGCCTTGCGCCCGGCCGACTCGAGCCGTTCCGCTCCGCGCACGGCAAGCACCTCGGCGTCCGAGTCGATCGCCCCCAGCTCGCTCAGGAGGCGGCACGCCTGCTCGAGGTGGTAACCGGCGATCTCCTCGAATTCGCCCAACCGCGAGCCGGCGGTCTGCTCGAGCCAGTTGGCGAAGCGCTCGTGCAGCGCCGCCCGCATCTCCTTCGAGAGCGAGCGATAGCCGGCGTCGCGGATCAGGATGTGGCGGAAGCGGTACGCCTCGTCCTCGGCGAAGCTCGCGCGATCGGGGCAGATCATGTCCCTCCGCACAAGGGAAGTCAGGCTCCCCTCGACGACGGCTCGCAGGGGACCGGGCGCGAGCTCATCGAGCGCTCCGCGGTGGAACACCGTGCCCTCGATCGAGGCGTGCGCGAGCAATGCTCGCTCGTTCTCCGGTAGGCGCTCGAGGCGCGCCGCCAGCAAAGCGTGGATCGTAGGCGGCACCGGTAGCTCGCCCACCTCGTCGGCAACGGTCCAGCCGCCGTTCTCGCGGCGGAGCAGTCCGTCTTCGATCAGCATCGAAAGCAGTTCCTCGGCAAACAGCGGATTGCCCCCCGAGGCGTCGGCGATGCGCTCTGTCGCGTCGGCGGGCAGTGTCCCGCGGCTCAGGAGGTTCGCTATCAGATGTTTGGTGTCGTCTTCACTGAGCGGCTCGAGGAGGACCGACGTGGCGTTGAGCTTGCCGCCGCCCCATCCCGGCCGCCCCTCGAGCAGCTCGGGTCGCGCGAGGCACAGGATCATGATCGGAGCGCCACGCGACAGGTCGGTCACGTACTCGATGAGATCGAGGATCGTCGGCTCTGCCCAGTGGAGGTCGTCGAACACGACCACCAGGGGGCGGCGACGGGCGACGGCCTCGAGGAGCCTTCGGGTGGCCCAGAAGATTTTCTCGCTCGTGCCTCCTTTCGCGCCCCCAAGGCCCAGCGCCTGGGCGAGGCCGGCGACCACAAGCTCCGCCTTGGGGTCCCCGGCGAGTTGCGCCGCGATGGCGGTGGTCGACGGTTCCGCGGAGCCCTGCTCGTTGGTCATGTCCCTGACGACCTCGGCCAGGGGCCAGTAGGTGATGCCCTCGCCATAGGGCAGGCAGCGGCCACGCAGCACGCTCGCCTGGTCACCGAGCCTCCCGAGGATCTCGCGAACGAGGCGCGACTTTCCCACGCCCGCCGCGCCGAGCAGAGTCATCAGGTGACATGTCCGATCGCTCACGGCGGCCGCGAACACCCTCGAAAGGGTGTCCAAGTGTCGGTCGCGGCCCACGAGCGGCGAGTCGAGGCGGGAGGCGCGCGGGATGGCTTCGGGATGCACCTCGACGACCCGAAGGGCGGCGATCGGCTCTCCACTCCGGGACGCGTGGTGTCTGGCCCGATCGGCCGTGACCGCGCCTCTGACCAGATCGTACGTCAGCTCGTCGATGAAGACCTCACCGTCTGTGGCCAGCTCCTCGAGACCCTTGGCGACGTTGACGGCTTCTCCGGTCACAAGCGTCTCGCCGGTGGCGGTGCCGGCGGCGATGGCCTCCCCCGTGCCGACTCCGAAACGGGCGGCAAGGCGAACCCCGAAGGTGCGCTCCAGCTCATCGCGGAGCTCTCGCAGGGCCTCGCGCATCTCGCTCGCGGCGCGGACGGCCCGGAGGGCATCGTCCTCATGGAGAAGCGGAACCCCGAAGACAGCCATCAGCGCGTCGCCCGGGTAGGCCTCCGCGGTGCCGCCGTGCCGTTTGAGCACAGGATGCATGTCCTCGAAGCACCGCGATATGACACGCCCGTGAACCTCCGGGTCGAGTCGTTCGTCCCGGCGGCTCGAGGCGCTGACACTCGAGAACAGCACAGTGACGGTCTTGCGCATCACCTGCGGGGCCGGTGCAACTGTGTCCGCGCCGACCGGGCGCACCTCGAAGACGTTCTCCGGGCGCGCCAAGCCGCGCAGCTCCTGCCGACCGAGGTGGACCAGCTCCGCGTCTGCGGGCATACGGTCCCGAACGATCTCCGCCGTCGCCTGCGACACCACGATCGCGCCGCCTCGTGCCAGGCCCCTCAGCCTGGCGGCGCGGTTGAGCGCCGGGCCGAAGTAGTCGCCCGCGCGCTCATGCGCCTCGCCGGTATGGAGCGCGATCCGGACCCGCAGCTCGAGTTCGCCGGGCCAGGAGGCGACGCCCAACGCCTCTTGGAGCGCCATGGCGCCCGTAACGGCGTCGGAGGCGCGCCGGAACACCGTCAGCGTCGCGTCGCCCTCTCCCTTGGCCTTGAGCAGCTGCCCACCGTGTGCGCTCACGGTCTGCGCAATCAACTCGTCGTGCAGCTCGAGCGCCGCCGCCATCCCCTCCAGATCGTCCTCCCACAAACCCGAGGAGCCTTCGATGTCCGTCAAGAGGAACGTGACCACCCCCGTCGGGAGGTCGCCCGCCTTCGAGACCGGAGACATGGCATCAGCCGCATCACGGCTGACTGGAGCCGCGGACGCCGCGAGCGCCGGGTCCTGCGCGAGTATGGCCCGCTCGAGCCCGCGGAGGCCCTCGCCTGGCTCAATTCCCAGCTCCTCGACCAGCGCCCTGCGAGCGTCCTGGTAGACCTGCAGCGCATCCGCCTGGCGCTCGCAGCGGTAGAGCGCGAGCATCAGCTGCCCGGCGAGCCGCTCGCGGGTGGGGTGCTCGGCCACCAGCAGCTGGAGCTCGCCGATCAGCGCAGCGTGCGTGCCAGCGGCCAGGTCGGCCTCCACCCGCGCCTCGAGGGCCGCCACCCGCTGCTCCTCGAGCCGCGCAATCTCCGCTTGCGCGAAAGCCTCGAAGGTCAAGTCGGCGAGCGGCGACCCTCGCCATAGCGCCAACGCCTCGCGCAGCACGGCCGCCGCATGCTCGGCCCGGCCCTCGGCAAGTGCATGCCGTCCCTCTTCCAAGAAGCGCTCGAAGCGTTCTGCGTCGAGCTCGCCGGGGCGCACGCGCAGCTGGTAGCCGGCTGGCCTTCTGGCCAGAATATCCGCGTCGCCAAGCGCCTTGCGCAACCGCGAGACGTGGACCTGCACCGTCTTGCGCGCGTTGATCGGGGTGTCTTCGCCCCAAAGGGCGAGCGCCAGCCGCTCCCAGCTCACCGGCTCGTTGGGGTGTAAGAGCAACACGGCCAGCACGGCGCGCGTCTTCGGACCCCCCAACGCCAGCGCGCCGCGCTCGCTGTGCACCTCGAGCGGTCCCAGGACCCGGAACTCCATCGTCCTCGGGGACCGTACTGGACCCCGTCCTGGGCTGACAGCGCCTGTTTAGCGCCCTGCAAGCGCACCGTAAGCGGCAGCTCGCATGGTGGTCCACGTGAGCAGCAAGCGCTCGAAGCGGCCGGTGGCCACCCCCGGTCCCTGCGGGTTGCCACCGGCCTGGGATGGCACGGGAACAGCTATCGCAGCTCCGGCTCGGGCGCGGTTTCCGAGCGTCAGGCGGCAAGACTGGGTCCAGGAGCGAGTACTGCTGGCGCAAGCCTGGCTCTCGAGCGCTTGAGGCGCGAGCTCCAGCGCAGCTACCCGGCCGACGACCTGGCCGCCTGACCGTTGAGGCATCAGCCGCTGGTGCCGTCACTGCATCCGACGTCGTAACGGATCGCACGCCGCTCGCGCTTTGGCGAGTCGACGACAAGGGCGGAGGGGCCCCGGGCCGAGCTGCGCACCGCTGTCGTGGCGTCCAGCACCACTGACTTGGAGCCCCGCTCAGCGAACCGCAGCTTCTCATTCGGGGTAGCACCACCGGCATGCTCACCGTGGTATGTGACCTGCGTCGGAACGTCTGCGGTGATTGTCCCGCGCACTGTCACCGACCCGGCGGCGCGGCAATCCACCAGACCGGACGACGGCCGGATGGTCCCGCCGGCGATGCGCACGTCGACATCGGACGGCGCGGGCCATGCAGAGCTGGGGGATTCTTCAACCGGCGCGCTCAATCGTTTGGGCACTGGTGCCCAAACCCCACCGAATCGGCCCGAATCGGGCCTATCTCCCCTTTTCCTCGCCTTCGCTGAATAAGCCGCTATCTGGCTCTGCAGCGCCTTTCCTTGTAGCCGTTCCCGCGGCTGCCCTCCGGAGGCAGAAGTCGCAGGTTCGAATCCTGCCGGGCGCGTCCCTCGAACTGCTCTGCGTCGCGCAGGCCGTACAAACAGAGCGTGAGGATGTGGCGCGCGATGGCGACGTTGGCAAGCTGGCGGCTGCGACGTTAGCGATCTGCTGAACGCCTGGCGCGCCGGGCCGCCGCGGCGCGTGCTGGGCGGCCTCCAGCGCGCTGGCGAGCCCGGGGGTGAGACGTGGCCGAGCTGCGTGCACCGGTCGGACGTGCGGACGGTCGAATCATTCAGGCCCAGGAGCAGAGCTGTCTGGCCGTGCGGAACCACGTGACGTCGCCGCTGGCGTCGCGCGCGGGAGCGCCCGCGGCTCAGCTGGCCCCTGGAGCGAATCGTCTCGCCGGAGCCGCCTCCAGGTTTTCCGCTAGCGCGTCGAACAGCTCGGCCACCTCGTCGGCGTAGTGGCTGGGCAGATCCTGCGGGGGTACGCCGCTGCGCATGGCCTCCTGGAGGACCGCTCGCTTGGGGATGTGCGGTTCGAGGACACGCGGGCCGAAGACGTGCTCGACCTCGGAGATGCCACGCTTGTGCTCCGCGGTGCTCTCGACCCGGTTCACGACGACTCCGGCGACGTCCAGCGTGGGGTTGCGTCCGGTCGTCACGTCTCGCAGGGTGTCGAGCAGCTCGTCGATCGCCTGCAGAGCGAGAAAGGTCGGCTCGGTGACGACGAGCACACGCGACACCGCGTTGAGCACCTCGATGGTGAGCACCCCGAGGCTCGGCGGGCAGTCGATCAGCACGAGGTCGTAGTCGTCGACTGTGTCGAGCTGGCGCGCCAGCACTCCCTCACCCGTTGGGAGGCCGCCCTCCGCCGAACGGAGTGCCCGCTCCGACGGAGCCAGGTCGAGCCCCCACCCAGTCGCCAGGATGGTGTCCCCCAGCGAGCAGGAGTCCGGTTTCAGTAGGGCGTCGGCCATGGTCGGCCCCTCTCTGCCCTCCGGCGACAGCACCACGCTGGCGGACGCCTGGGGATCCAGGTCCACGACCAGCACGCGCGCCCCCCGGCGTGCAGCGGCCACACCCACCGTGAGGGAGACCGTCGTCTTGCCCACGCCGCCCTTCTGGTTCACGACCGCGTAGCTGCGCGCTCGCGCGCCCGAACGGGGAGGAGGGGCGGCGGGGGACGGCTGCGGCTCGGCCGGGGACGGCTCCGGCTCGGACCGGCCGGCCTTCGCCCGGGCGACTCGCCGGCTGCCCACAGCGAGGACGACCAGCCCGGCTACTCCCAGGGCGGCGACGATCGGGAGGACGATTGAGTCGCCGTCGCCGGAGTCGTCGGCCGCCGCTGCCGGGGCCGTGGGCGCCGTGCGCTCGGCGCGTTCGGGCGGCACCTCGGAGCGCTTCCGGCTGTCGAGCCTTCCCCCTTCGCTGAACGGGTACTCCCGCAGCAGCTCCGTGGGCTCCCGGACGTCGCGATCGCGTCTCTCTCCCTGAGCCGACGCCGCCTCGGCGCCGAGGCCCAGGAGCAGACAGACCGCCAGCGTCACGGCAAGCAGGGCGAACCTCGACTGGGACATCAGCGCACCGTCAGCGGGGTTCCTATGGGCATCAGCCGGGCCAGTCGAAGGATGTCCGCATTCGCCATCCGGATGCACCCGTGCGACACGCGACCCGGAATCAGGTCAGGGCGGTTCGTGCCGTGTATGCCGACGAAGCCGCCGGCGGGCCAGTCGCTGATCCCGGGAGAGCGGGCCGTCGTCCCGAACGCGATCGGCCCATAGAAAGGGCTCCGGTAACGCCGGAGCTGGTTGCGGACGTAGAAGTGCCCGGCGGGCGTGGGCGTGGACGGCGTGCCGACCCCGACGTGGGTCCGGAACAGGGGTCGCCGCCCGCGCCACAGGGTGGCGGTCAGGCGCGTGCGGTCAACCACGAGCCGAGCGCGGACGGGCGTGTACCCGCCGAGGACGAAACGCGGCACCCAACCCCGTGCGTCGTCGGGGAGCCCGGGCAGGCGCACGCGCACCCACAGCCTCCCGGCGACGCGCTTGGCCTGGCCGAGAACCAACACGATGTTCGTGGTCCCCTCCGGCGTTCGCCTGGCCACCGTGCCCGCGGCCTGCGACCGCGTCGGCGTTGTACGAGCGGTGACGGGCAGGCGCACCGGCGCCCAGTACGCCACCGGGCGAGGGCCGAGCGCCACGTTCTTCGGCTCGATCGGCGACCGCGGAGGTGGCGGGAGGGACGGCTCGGCCGAGGAAGGAGCGGACGAACCTTCGATCGCCACCACCGCGACCGCGGCGCCGATCAATGCTCCCGCCAGCAGCAGGGCGGCGCTGAGCTGGCTCCGGCGCATGCGTCCGGCTCGCCTCACCCCGTGAACCTGGGCCGCCGAGTCCCCTTCGTTCTGGGCACAGACGCCACGAAATTCGTGGACTCGACGAGGCGGGACACCCTCGCCTTGGACGTCGGCCTGTCGACCACGTCCGCCGCGGGCACGATCCCGGCGATATGACGGATCCAGGCCGCGTGGCGCGCCTCGACAGAGTGGAGCGACACGAGCGCGGCCAGCACCCCGCGCGAGTCGACCTGAGTGGCCTGAGTCTTCAGGAGCGCGGCCGTGAGGTCCTCGAAGGCCACCGCGGTCTCCGTGAAGACGGCGTCGTCCTCGGTCACCCCTCGGAAGTTGAAGCGCGGGCTCTTGACCGCGTCCCTGCCCAACAGACCGCGAATGGCCTTCACGTGTCCGCGCTCGTTCGCGCCGACCACGCGCGCCCACTCGAGCGTCCTGGGCTTCAGCCGCCTGAGGCGCTCGGCCTCGCTGTACATGGCCGCCTGGAGGTACTCCAGGTTCAGGTCGAACCGGAGGATCGCGATGTCCTTTGCCGTATTGCGTCCCTCGGCCACGGCAGGCGCCGCCAGTGCGGCGGCCGCGGCGGAGCCGCCGATCACCGCTTTGCGGAGGAAGTCAGCGCGCGTTCCCCCGGTCAGCTCGTCAAGCGCCTCTGCGATGGCCCCACCTGGGTCGACGTCCTCGAGAGTCAGCTCCGGCTCCACTCCACCTCCACTCCTCAGGGCATGAAGCCGGCGTCCTTGATCGCCGCCCGCGTCTGGGCCTGCGTGGCGGGTGCGTCGGCCGGCTGGGGAGCAGGATTGCGGCCGGCGAGGTCGCGCACCCATCCGACGTGTCGCGCCTCGACCGAGGCGATCCCCATCACGGTGAGGATCCGCCGCTTGGTGAGATTCGGCACCTGGCCGTTGAACGCCGCCAGCGCCAGCTCCTCGAGCTCTACAGCGGCAGCGAGAAACCGCTGCGGGTCACCGGTGGTGTCGCCGAAATCGAAGGCCCGGGCTTTCGACCGGCCCCCGCGCCAGAGCGCGGTCGAGGATGGCCACGTGAGCCCGCTCCTGTTCCCCGACCCGCCTGGCGAGCTCCCGAAGCTCGCCGCTGAGCGCTCCTCGTCGCTCGGCCTCCGTATAGAAGGCCGCCTCGAGCTGCTCCACCTCTAGAAGCCACGAGAACACCCGTTTGTCCTGCGCGCTGGACGGCTGCGAGACCGCCGGCTTCGACAGCCCGCCGGCGAGGATCCCTGCGGCGGCCAGAGCACCGCCGGCCGCGGCTGCCCTCGCCGTCACGTCCGTGCGGGTGATTCGACGGGTTGTCGAATGCGAGCCCATATTCCCAGCTTTACCACGTACCCGGTGCGGAGCGCTTTCACCAATTTGCGTAAATCCGCAGGCACTCACGGGGAGACGTCGGCGCCGAGCGGGTCCGCGCCAGCCAACTCAACTGTTGTCCTCACCCCATTCGTTCTGCCGTCAGCTGAGCCATTCGCTCGCTGGTGGCGTTGAGGAAGCGCAGTTGCTCGCGTCGGCCGATCATGCGGAACCCCAGCCGTAAGAGGGAGTTTCCGCCGCCGGCCGGCTGAGAAAACGAGCTGATGCGGAAGAGCACCTCGCCCGTGTCAGGGAACTTCCACACCTGCCAGTCCATCTGGCCTCGCTCGACGTGGCCCTTCAAAGTCCGGTAGTTCCAGCCGAACACGCGGCCGCAGCGTCCTGAGAGCTGGCGTTGCTCGTCGTATACGTCACCCACTCGCACGCCTACGTGGACTTTCAGCCAGTGGAAATGGAGAATCAGCAGCATCGTGCGATTCTCGAGCGGGTCGTCCGCGTCAAAGATGCCGGTCACGATCGACGGCTCGGCAAAGTCATAGTTCCGTGCGATGCGACGGGCGGTCTCCCAGCTCTTTCCGGGGACCGGATCGCCCGGTGGCTCCGCCGGCAGCGCCCGCCGTACGTCGTCCCTTCGCCAGCCGTTGTCGGGCGAGTAATCGTCCCGCTGCGACGGCTCGAAGTTGAGCTCCTGCTTGCGCAACTCGGCCAGGGCCTGCTTAGGGTCGCTCGGCTGCCCAAGCAGCCGGTCAAGCAGCACGGGGGATCTGCTCCACGCGGCGAGTATGGATCTCGAGCCGCCCGTCGCGCGTCCCGCCCGACGAACCGATCACCTGCTCGAGAAACGAGGTCCACATGTGCACCTGGGTCTCCTTGGACATGCGCAGCCGGTCGTAGAGCAGGTCGGACAGGCGGTCGCCGGCGCGCGCCCACGACTCGATCTCGAATTCGATCTGCCCGGACTCGCCTCGCGCCCGAAACATGATCTGACCGGCCTCCAGGTGTCCGGCGAGCGTCAGCAGGCGAAAGCAGAGCGGGGTGACCTCGACGACCCGAACCGGCCCGTCCCACGGGCCGGGCATGCGAACCACGTACTCGTCGCCCGGCCGCATCTCTCCCTCGTCCCCGACCACCTTCTTGAACGTTGCGAACTCGGTGGGGGCGGCGTGGTCCGGGCTCGCCTGCAGCCGTGCCATCAGCTCCTCCGGCGAGAGCTTGGCATCACGGATGCGGGTGCGGTAGCGGCGATGAAAGAGCACCCCACAGCCGTCGCCGACTTGTTGCACCTGATCGTCGAGTGCGCCGGGGGGCAACGGCGGAGGCGCGTCCTTGGGCCAAGTGCCGGCTTCCTCAACGCGCTGGTAGGGCGTAGTACGCCACATGTAACGCCATGAGGTCAGGGCCACGCCCGCGGGCCAGCGCAGCGAGGCGCCAATCGACCGTGACAGCGACAGCTTTCGCTTGGGCACCCTCAGTCCTTACCCGCGGGTGGCCGAGGCATGCCAGTCGACCCGCCGGGTATGGGACCTGCATGCTGACTAAGGCACTGACTTTCGCCCGGGTGCGCAGCTGGCATCTTCACGCCGCCTCGCTGGCGACGATCTACCTCTGCATCGCGCTCTGGGTCCGCGCCAAGACGGTGGACCAAGACGAGCGCGGAAACGCCGAGAGGCGAGCGCTATTCGTCGGCCTATGGCCACCAATGTTTTGGCTTATAGGTGACTCGCTCGAGCTCGAGGAGCGAACCAGTCAAAGCAAGGCCGGACGACTGCACGCGATCATCAAGGGTCGTTAGCGGCCTCGCTGGCCGCCCGGCGTGCGTGGCTCGCGCCGCCGCTCAACTGTTTCGGACGCCGCTCGGAAGCAAGCATGCCCCACCGCATCGGTCGGTCAAGCCGGCTCGAGCGCCCAGATCACGACGTCCTGGCGGGCGCTGTAGTGGAGCACCGGGTCGGACTCGAGCGCGATGCCGAACGCCGCCGTCATGGTGTTCGCCTCGATCGTCGCCTGAGCCGCTCGCAGGGGCCACGGTGGATGATGAATCTCTCCCCGTAGTACCCGTTGGTCCTCGTCGACCACGTAGAGGCAATAGCGTTCCGCCAACCAGCGTTCCAGCGACTCGTCATGGATGGGAAGCCGGGGGCCCGCGGGCTCGTAACGCGCCCGCAGCTCCGCCGGCGGTCCCGACGAGTCGATCCGTCTGCTCTCGTAAAGGACTGTCGAGCCCTGACGGCGCGCGGTCATCTCGGCATGGAAGTAGGGCAACCGGTGGCTGCGCCGCGCGACCATCACCGCAGCGAGCCGGGCCGCGTCGAGACTGAAGAAATAGATCCCGGGACGCCCGCCGTAGTCGACGTAGGTCCGGACGTTCAGCTCCGGGAAGCGCGACAGCCATGGCAGCGGGGGCGTGCCGCGAGCGCGCAGCCCACCGAGGCGGAAAGGCGTGATCCCGAGCCACGTCTGCCCGTTGCGCTGATCGAGCTCGAGGGGTTGCGGTACCAGCGGCCGGAGAACTTCGGGAGCGATCGGCCAGTGCGCGAACAGCAAGTCGTACCAGGTCTGCCCCATCAGCCAGGGCCGTCTCGGCGGCGGCCAGGGCCGGTGCGTCTTCTCGCTCAGCCCCGCTCGTTGCCGGGGCACCTCATCCGTCAGGAGGCCCACCGGCGTGACGACGAGCTCGGCGACGCCTGCGACCGTCTGGATCACGCCGTGCAGCGGCACCTCAGAATGCTCCTTCGCAGACCGGAGATCGCGCCGCAGGAGCCGTGAAATTCCGGCCAGCACGGCTGCTTCGCGCGATTTCCGGAAGCGTCGGTGGGGTCATGCAATGCCCTGAATGCTATGAAGCTCAGGTCCGTGGTCATCCTGAGAGAACCCGGGGCAACGTAACGATTCCCAGAGGGTTTGTGCGCGCTGACCAAGACGCCGCTCGACCTGGTTCGGGGAAACAGTGGCGAGGAGAAGGTGCTCAAGAACGCCAAGGAACCCGCCGCTGAGCGCTGGAGATCGCCCCCTATGCGGCGCTGGCCCGGCTCGCACGCGTGGTTGGGGATGGCAAGACGGAGCGGCTGGCGAAGTCGCTCATGGCCGATGAGCAGAAGATGCTCAACCGGCTGCTCAAGGCGATCCCGCAGCTCACCGGTGCAGTGGCGCGAGCGGAGTTCGACGGTGAGGGCTCCTATGACGTGAGCGAGACGGGCGCCGCGGACGCGGTTCGCGAGGTCGGGGGAGCGGCCAAGCGCACGGCCCGCCGGACCGCGGGGCAGACCAAACGTACGGCGCGTCAGGCCCGCAAGGTGCCCGGCGTTGTGCGTGCCGAAGGGACGGTCAAGGGGGCGGTGGCGTCCGAGCCGGACCTGGCGATCCCGAACTACGATTCGCTCAGCGCGGACGAGGTTCAGGACAAGCTGAACGCCCTTTCGCAAATCGACCTGGCCAAGGTCAACGCCTACGAGCGCAAGAACCAGAATCGCTCCACGGTCATCGACCGCATCGATTCCCTCCAGGGCGACGAGCCCTGGCCCGGGTACGACGAGCTGAGCGCGGACGAAGTGCGCGCCGTGCTCTCCGAGGGCGACGACCGGCGAGTCAACGACGTACGCGCTTACGAGCGCAAGCACAAGGACCGCGCGGGCGTGATCCAGGCGACCGAGCGCGAGCTCAGCAACGCGTAGACGCCGGACCGACCTGGATAACGAGGAGGGGGCCGTCTGCGGCCCCCTGTTTCGTCTGTGCCTCAGGGCTCGCGCAGCTGGTGGTAGGCGGCCACTACTTCTTCCGCGTTCATCCGGCGGCGCCAACGCCCTGCTTGCGGAGCGCAGCCTCGATCGCCGGCTCGAACTGAGCGCGGAGGGCGGCAGCGGCGGCGCGCTCCTCCCGAGCGATGCGTTCGGCCACACGGGCTGTCTCCTCGTCGCCGGCCCGTTGTGCAACGCGCATGAGCTGCTCGTAGCCAGCAGCCTCGAGATGTTCGAAGGCGAACGCAAAGCCGGCCAGCTTGGCCGGTGAGTCGGGTTGGCCGCCGAAGAAGACGCCGAGATTCAGGCCGCCGATCCGCATCACGATGTTCTTGACGCGCGACGGGCCCTCGTCCCGGGCGGCGAGGCGGGCCGCCACGGCGGCCTGCTGGGAGCGTGTCTCCTCGAGGTGGTCCTCGAATACCTTCTTCAAATTGGGTTCACCCGCGATCGCCTGACCCTGCTCAAGCAGCTGCAGAGCCTGCGACTCGATCGCGTGGGCGTCGCAGAGGTACTTGCCGAGCTGCTTGCCCAGGTCCTCTGTCGGGACGTCGCGGAGCGACGCCTCCACCGCGCGGTCGAAGCCCGTGGCGAGCCGTTTGCCCATGGCGGCCTCCTGCTCGCCGATCGAGCCCGCGACCTCAGCGGTCTCGGCGTCCCCGGCGCGCCGGGCAACGATCGCGAGCAGCTCGTAGGCGGCCAGCTCCAGGTGCTCATAGGAGTAGGCGTGCGCCACCAGCTTGCCCGGGGTATCCGGCTGGGACCGGGCGAACAGGACCATCCCCACGCCGCCCGCGCGGGCGACGAGATCCTTGGCCTTCGAGGGCTCCGCCGCGAGCGCCTCTAGCCGTGCGCTAACCAGGCGCTTCTGCTCCTCGGTCTCGGCAAAGTGCTCGCGGAAGGCTCGCGCCAGCTCGGGGTCGCGCGCCATCCGCGGCGCGACGCGCATCTGCACAAGCGCCTGCTCTTCGATCGAATGCACGTCGGTGAGATGCTTTACCAGCTGTTCCTGGAGGGTTTCGGGCATGGCGTCCTGCTACCCGCCAACAGAGGGCCTAAATGGTTAGGGGCGCTCGAACTGCAGCAGCCTCTGGCGCTGCGCGGCACCGCCCACATACTCGACCGGGACCTCGCGTCCGCGCGTCACTCGATGACAGGGGATGAGGATCGCGACAGGGTTCGCGCCGAGGATGCGGCCGCGCTCCGCTGCGTCGGCGGGTGTTTCAAGCACATCGTAGGACGCCTCGTGTGCGCGCGCGACCGCCGCGGCCGCACGCAACGTCTGCCCGCCGTCGAGGCTGTCCCAGTCGATCTGGCACTCGCGCAGGGAGTGTCCAGCCACGTAATCGGCCACCGCAGCCTTCGCAGCGGCGATGTGCTGTTTGGCCGAGCGGTCGCCCCGGCGCCTACTAATCGCCTGGTTCAAGGCCGGCACATCGGCGTGATTGTCGAAGACCACGCGCACCACACCGCTCGGCGTTGCGGCGAGCGTGAGGGTGCCCACAGGCGTTTCCGTGGTGTCAGCTGCGATGTCCGCCGGAAGGTCGTCCGACGGCCGGCTGCGAGCCCGGTTCGCCGCGGCGCGTAGGCTTCGGTCGTAGTCGACACAGTCGGCACAGACACCTTCGGCGGTCACGGTCACCTGCTCCACGACGAACCTCTCGCGCGTGAGGTGGTCGGTGGCCGGATCGGAGATCTCGACGTCGAAAAGTCGCAGGCACAGCCGGCAGCGGAAATGCTGGTGGGCGTCGGTGTTGGTCTCGTAGCGGACGGGTTCAGGGCTGCCGCGAGCGGTCAGGATCCCGATTTCGGTCAGCTCGGCGAGGGTGGCGTAGACGGTCCCGCGCCCGAGCTCGGGCACCACCGCGGCCGCGCGAGCGTGAACCTCGTCGGCGGACAGATGCTCGGCTGCAGCGTTGGAGAACGCGTTGAGAATCGCGCGCCGCTGGGGGGTGACGCGCAGGCCGCGGGCGCGAAGGAGGTCGCCCGGATCGTCTCCGAAGGCCATACGGCTTGTTTAGCGACCTCTCATTCGGGGACACGCCTAGACAGGATGATGTCCTATCTAGGAGCGATTACATGATTCAGCGTATCGACCGCCTCCAAACCGAGCTGCCCCCTCCTTCCACTCCCGACCCCGCCGGAGCGGCCGTGGTTCAGGAACTGCTCGGCGGCAAGTTCGGCGAAATGTCGACCTTCATGAACTACACCTTCCAGTCGTTCAATTTCCGCGCCCGCCAGGACGCGCGCCCGTTCTTCGACCTGGTGGCCAACATCGCCGGTGAGGAGTTCGGGCACATCGAACTGGTCGCAACGACGATCAACACGATGCTCACGGGTGCCGGTGAAAAGGGCGCCCTGCCGGATCCCGGCAGCGTTCTCAACCCACAGCAATTCATCGCGGGCGGCGCCGCCGCGCTCGTCCAGGACTCCAACGGCAAGCCGTGGAACGGCGACTACGTCACCTCGACCGGCGATCTCGTCGAGGACCTCACGCACAACTTCTTCCTCGAAACCGGGGCGCGCAACAACAAGCTGAAGGTCTACGAGATGGTCGATCACCCGGCGGCGCGCGCGCTGACGGGCTACCTGCTGGTCCGCGGCGGCGTCCATCAGATCGCCTACGCGCGGGCGGTGGAGCGTCTGACCGGCGCCGACCTAATGAAGCTCTTCCCCTCGCCGCGTATCCCGACCGACCAGATTCCCGAGTGCCAACCCCACATCGCCAACGGCGAACACACCAAGCTCTACCGGTTCTCCCCGAGCGACTACCTCGAGCTGGCGGCCGTCTTCAACGGGCCCCATCCCGAGACCGGCGAGGATCTCGTGGTCGTCGACGACATGCCCGAGGGCGTCGCGCCGTTTGACCTGCCCGCGCAGGAGGGCGTCTTCGCACCGGACTACGCCCCGGAGGAGATCGCAGAGATCGCCCGCAAGCTTCGCAACGCGGCCGGCCTGGCCGACGAGCCGACCGGCATCGTGGCCAACGACACCAAGGGGGTCGTTGACAAGGTCAAGGACGCCGTCTCCTAAGCCATGGCAACACTCACCAAGCTGGAAAGCAAACTGGCGGAAGTCCTTGGGCTCGCGATGGCCGCGCAGGACGCCGTGCGCGACGTGCGCGGGATGCTGGGTCCCGAGCACGAGGCGCTGGCCAAGAAGCTCGCGCAGTCGCGTGACGAGGCCCGGGAGACCCAGCGGCGATGCACTGCCCTGGCATCCACGTTCAAGGGCAAGAAAACGGCAATCCAGGCACAGGCTCGCGAGGTGAAACAAGAGGCCGCCGAGATGCGCGACGCCTACCTCGGCGGCGAGGAGGATCCGCTCGACGGCTTCGAATTCCTTACGATGGCCGAGGCCGGTGAGGTCGGCCACTGGTCGATCGTCGCCAAGCTCAACGAGCGTGCGGCCAATGCCGAGTTGCGGAAACTCACCGATTGGGCCTTGCCAATCCAACAGCGCCATCTCCAGGACGTCCTCGACGGCTCGCTCAAGCTGGCGGCCGCCGAGGACCCCGACGAGGAGGAGGCCTAACGCCACCGTAGTCGTCGCGGTCCCGAGGAGCGTTTCATCCTGGGCGTCGTCGTCCGTCGCGAGCCGGTGCTGCGTCTGGGAGGCGACGCCCACGGCCTGCAGCGCATTCTGTTCGAGGGGGGAGCCGCTCGCCCGAAGCGCGATGTTCGTCGGCCCACGCCCGTCCAACACAGTCCGCTTGCGGCGCAGCCTGTTTCGCCGCAGCGACTGAGTCACATCGCTGGCCCGCAACGGTTGACAGCCGGGGAGCTACTCCGCCGTCCTGCGGGCCAGCATCATGCCAACAGCCACGAGCAGCGCGCCGAAGGCCAGAAAGCCGAGATCCCAGCTGAGCGGGCCGCCCAGGTCGTCACGAACGTGGTGGAGGCCCAGCAGTTGGTGGTCGACGAGGCCCTCGACCACGTTGAAGGTGCCCCAGCCGACGAGCAGCATTCCTATCTGCATGCCCCACGGCGGCGCGAGCCGGCCTTGCTGCCATGCGGCTAGCGTGACCGTCAAGCCGGCCGCTACCAGCAGCCAGGTCGCTCCGTGAAACAGGCCGTCGGCCAGGGTGTTGGCCTCAAGCCCGTTCAGAGTCGTCGCGGGATAGTCGCCAGCATCGGTCAGCAGGTGGTGCCACTGGAGGATTTGGTGCAACACGATCCCATCGATGAAACCGCCGAGGCCGAGCCCGAGAAGAAAGCCAGGCCATCTCGAGGGTGGCGTAGCCGCGCCCACCGCCGCGACGTACCCGGCCGGCCGGGTCCAAAAACTCGATGACACCATCGGCAGGAGAAGTTCCGCGCTCCCCCCTCGGCGCGCCCTCGAGCAGCTCTTGCTTTCCTAAGCCGATTACTCTGCCCGGTGCGTCTTCGACCACTTCGGTGAAGCGTTCGCGCAAGACTCTTGGAAGCCGGCCACTGCTCGCGTCGGGGGCTTCCAATCCGGCCAGTTCAAGTAGCTTCCTCTCTGTCCACCGGCTCGGGAACCGACTCCCCCCTCGGTGCCCTCCTGCGACGCGCGTCGTAGTCATTACGCTCCACACGCCTCAGCCACTGCACAGCGTGGCCAATCCCGAAACGTATGGGCACTGGTGCCCAAACCCCTTCGAATCGAGCCGTATCAGGCCTACTCGCCCACATCTCGCCCCGCTGTGATGAGCCGCTATTTGGCTCTGTAGCGAGCTTTGCGCGTCCCGCAGCGCGTTCCTGCGGCTGCCCTCCGGAGGCAGAAGTCGCAGGTTCGAATCCTGCCGGGCGCGTCCCGCGAAACCCGCTCTCCGAGCGGGTTTCCGGGTTCTCGGGGTCGTCCTGCAGAACGTTTGGCCGGTCCGGAAATGGGCGCTAACGAGGGGGCTGGTGCCCATTGGTGCCCATTCACAGTGCAGAGAGGCGTTCGTTCTCCTTGTCGTCGCGGCGCATCGCGTGCGCGTAGATCGAGAGAGCGAGGGCGGGATCGGTGTGCGCGTGGATTGCCGCGGATTACGTTCGATTTGGGCACCAGAAGCGTCCTGTGCCCATTCATCGCCCTCGCGTAGCCTCCCTGGCCAGAGGACGTCAGCCCGATCCGCCACGCTGCGTGGCTCGCGGCACAGGCTCGGTCGGCTCGTCAGGCGCGGGCGCCCGTTTCCGACGCCTCGCCCACCGCTTCCGCTCCGCCTCGGGCACCGTCTCCACGTAGAGCCGGCCGTCACGCAGGTCGACCCGCACGCGCTGGCCGGGCTCGATCTCGCCCGCGAGCAGCCGTTCCGAGAGCTCGTCCTCCAGCAGCCGCTGGATAGCTCTCCGCAGCGGTCGCGCCCCGTACTGTGGGTCGAAGCCGGCATTCGCCAGGTACTGGACCGTCTCGTCCGAGACCTCTAGCTCCACGCCCTGGGCATGTATTCGCCGGGCGACCCGGCCGAGCAGCAGCCGCGTGATCTGCATGAGCTGGTCTCGGTCAAGCGAGCGGAACACGATGATCTCGTCGATCCGGTTGAGCAGCTCGGGCCTGAAGCTCTGCCGCAGCAGGTCCATCAGCTCGTCCTTCAGCTCCTCGAACGACTCGTCACGCCGCGCGTGCGCCTGTATGCGGTCGGCCCCCAGGTTCGAGGTCATGATCACGACCGTGTGCCGGAAGTCGACGGTGCGGCCCTGGCCGTCCGTGAGGCGTCCGTCATCGAGCAGCTGCAGGAGGATGTTGAAGACGTCGGCATGCGCCTTCTCGATCTCGTCGAGCAGCAGCACTGAGTAGGGACGCCGGCGCACGGTCTCGGTGAGCTGACCGGCATCCTCGTAGCCGACATAGCCCGGCGGCGCGCCGACCAGGCGCGACACGGTGTGGCGCTCCTGGAACTCGCTCATGTCGAACCGGACCATCGCGTCCTCGTCGCCGAACAGCGTTTCGGCGAGCGCCCGTGCGAGCTCGGTCTTGCCGACGCCGGTTGGCCCGAGGAATAGAAACGAGCCGACCGGCCGGTTCGGATCGCCGAGCCCGGCGCGCGCGCGCCGCACCGCGCGGGCGACCGCCTCGACGGCCTCGTCCTGCCCGACCACGCGCTCGTGGATCTGCGCCTCGAGGCCGAGCAGCCGCTCGCGCTCCTCCTGGGTCAGCTGTGCGACCGGGATTCCGGTCCGGCGCGACACGACCTCGGCGATGTCGTCGGCGAGCACCTCGGCGGCACGTTCGCGTCCGCCGGGGCGGCTCTCGTCCAGCTCCTCGCGTAGCTCCTCGATCTGCGCCTTCAGCGTGTTCGCCCGCTCGTAGTCCTCCGCCGCGACGGCCTGATCGCGCTCACGCTCGTGGCGCGCCATGTCGTCCTCGAGCGCGCGGCGGTCCGCCGGCTTGGTTTTCGCGCGGAGGCGCACCCGCGCCGCGGACTGGTCGATCAGGTCGATCGCCTTGTCCGGGAGGAAGCGGTCCGTGATGTACCGGTCCGACAGCTCCGCCGCCGCCACCAGGGCCTCCGGGCTGATCCGGACGCGGTGGTACGCCTCATAGCGGTCGCTCAGTCCGTTGAGGATCTCGATCGTCTCCTCGACCGACGGCTCGTCGATCAGCACCGGCTGGAAGCGGCGCTCGAGCGCGGCGTCCTTCTCGATGTTGCGCCGGTACTCGTCGACGGTCGTTGCGCCGATCACGCGCAGGTCGCCGCGTGCCAGCGCCGGCTTCAACATGTTGGAAGCGTCCATCGAGCCTTCGGCCGCCCCCGCTCCCACGACTGTGTGGAGCTCGTCGATGAACAGGATGAGGTCGTCGCCGTGGTCGGTCACCTCATCGATCACCGACTTGAGGCGGTCCTCGAACTCGCCGCGGTACTTCGTGCCCGCGACCATGCCGGCCAGGTCGAGGACCATCAGCCGCTTGCCCGCGAGCGTCTCAGGCACCTCATCGTTGACGATCCGCTGGGCGATGCCTTCCGCGATCGCTGTCTTTCCCACGCCGGGGTCGCCGATCAGCACAGGGTTGTTCTTCGTGCGCCGGGAGAGGATCTCGATCGTCTCTTCGATCTCGTCGGCCCGCCCGATCACCGGATCGAGCTTGCCCTGGCGGGCCGCTTCAGTGAGGTCGCGGCTGTACTCGTCGAGGGTCTTCGTCTGGCTGGCGGGCCTCGCGCCCTCGTCAGTTTGCGTGACGCCGCGGATCACGGCTCCGCGGAGCGCCGTGTGCGACAGGCCGAAGCGCGCCAGCAGACGCCCGGCGTCCGACTCCGTGTCCCGCGCCAGTGCCAGCAGCACGTGCTCGGGTCCGAGATACGACGAGTTCAGCTCGCGCATCTCGTCGTACGCTCGGATCAGCGCGGCCTTGGCCTCGGGCGAGAGCGACGGCGCCACGTCCGTCCGTCCCCCGCGCTCCGCCTCATCTTCGATCTGCGCCGCGATCGCGGTGGGATCACCGTCGGCGTGGCGGACTATCTGCGCGACGAGGTCGTCCTGCATCGCCGCCCACAGCAGGTGCTCGGTGTCGAGATCGAGGGAGCCCCAGTCGAGCGCCAGCTGCGCTGCGCGCTGTAGAAGCTCGCGCGTCGCATCCGAGAAGAACTGCGTGATGTCGACCTGCTCGACTGGCCGGCGGGCAGGTGGCGCGGCGGTTCGCGTGCCGGTAGGGCTCGTGGCCCCCTCGATGCCGAATGGCCGGTCGAAGAACTCGGAGAAGAACTCGTCGAACAGGCTGCCTCGCCGGCGGCGAAAGTCGCCGAAAGGATCGTTCGTCGCCATGTCAGGACCTCCTGGCGCGCGCGTTGTGCCGTGCAAACGGCCTATCCGTGGCGTACCCGAAACCTAGGCAACCAAGTCCTATGTGGTGGACCCGCCGACCGCCGACTCGATGCTCCGGCTGTCGCGCTTGCTGGCTCGCTCGACGCGGTAGCCGTAAGCGGCCTCCCGCACGGCTTCGTCACTCTCAAGGCCGGCGCCCAATCCGCCCGCGATTGTGGCGAGCGAGCTTGCCATCCAGGCCAGGGCCGCGTAGTCGCCGACGTGGGCGTCGTGACCGAGTGCCTCCCCCAGCACCCCGGCGTCTATTACCAGTGCAGCTGCCCCGATGGTGAGCGCAAACAGCGCCGCATACAGCGAGGCGGCTCCGAGTAGCAGCGTCAACGTCGTAGCCGCGTTGAAAAGGACTGTCTGCTGACGGCTCCCTCGCCCCTGCCGCGGCTCCCACAGGCGGTGCGAGACGATCAGCCAGAGGACGGTCGCGCCGACCGACAGCACGGTGAGGACAAGCAGGCGAAGCCAATTAAGGGCATCCGCCAGCACCCACAGGTCCGCGGTAATGAGCGCGAAGGCGACCGCCGCTGCGGCGGCCGCCAGCGCCCGCGAGAGTCGAACGATCAGGCGCCAGGGCCTGTTGGCGCGGACCATGCCGGCCAAGAGCCGCACGTTCCCGCGCACCACCGCAGCGACGAAGCGGAGATCGACGTCGTCGTCGGGGGGTTCGACCGCGCGGATCGGTGCCGCCAAAGAGGCGATCCGATCGCTGACCCGCGCGCGTCGCCTCGGGCCACGCTCGCCGAGCTCGAGGCTCTCGCCGACCAGGCCGTCGACGAGCCGGATGACCGCGTCACGCGCGCGACGGCGAGTCTGTACCGCCCCGAGCGCGGGCAGCGAGATCAGTGCCACCCCATGCGTGGCACTGGCGTCCGCGACGACAGGACGTGTACGACGATGCAGGCCCGGACGGTTGGCCCAGGCGTCGCCGGGTAGATCACCGTTGTGGTGGTAATCCACGGGCGGCCGCAGTCGTGAGGAGGGTTCAGCGCTTCAGGCTGCGCCACCTGGCTCAGACTCGGCTGTGGCTGCTGCCGCTGACCTGCGTGCTGGCCGGCATCGGGCTGGCCGTGGCGCTGCTGTCGGTCGATCGGTCGATCGTCGGCACGGCCGTGACCGGGTCGGCCGCGTCGGTGCAGACGATCCTCACCGTGGCCTCGACAGCACTGGTGACGCTAACCAGCGTCGTGCTGTCGCTGACCCTTGTCGCCGTGCAGCTGGCGATGGGCCAGTTCTCGCCCCGCATCGTGCGGGCGATCCTGCACGACCGCCGCAGCCAGCTGGCCGTCGGGCTGTTCATCGGCACGTTCGCCTACACGATGACGGTCCTGCGCGAGGTCAACGGCCCGAGCTCCGGCGGCGGGCCGCTGCCGGGCCTCGCCATCGTCGTCAACTACGGGCTGATCCTCAGCGCAATCGTCGTGCTCGTGCTCTATGTGCACCACACCGCACAGTCGATTCGGGTCGGTGGGCTGATCGGCTGGGTCGCAGACGCGACGCGCGACGAAGTGGACCGCCTTTACCCGGCCCCGCCCGAGCCCGAGGACGATCCGAGCGTGGTGGCGGCGCCGGACTACGGGGTCGTCACCAAGCTTCCGCACCACCTGCTCGTGGACATCGCCGAGGAGGCCGACTGCGTGCTGGAGCTGGTGCCCGCGATGGGCGATTTCGTGCCCCGCGGCGGCCCGCTCTTCCGTGTGCGGGCTCCCTTCCGAAGCCGCATCGCAGCGCGGCCGCGCTCAGCGTGATCCTGGACCGTGAACGCAGCCACCAGTTCGAGCCCGCGTTCGGGCTGCGCAAGCTCATCGACGTGGCCGCACGGAGCATCTACTCGAGCCCGTTCCAGGACCCGACCACCTCCGTGCAGTCGATCAACGCCATCCACGACATCCTCCGCCGGCTCGCCAGGCGTGAGTTTCCCTCCGGACGCCATCACGACGCCGACGGCCACGTGCGGCTCGTCGAACGGGTGATGAGTTGGGAGGGCTACGTCCGCCTCGCCTTCGACGAGCTTCGGCTGGCCGGCGCCGGGTCTCCCCAGGTCGCGCGCCGGCTGCGCGCCGCGCTCGAGGACCTGAGGACGGTGGCGCCGCCCGAGCGCCGGCCGCCGCTCGACCGTCAGCTCAAGCTGCTCGACCAGGCGGTCCGGCGGGCCTACGACGACGACGCCGACGCCGACGCTGCGCTCGTCCCGGACATGCAGGGCATCGGCTCCGGGCCGGACGTGATGTCACACCCACCGCGCTCCGCTTCGCCGCCGGCGCACGACATCCGCCGTCCGCTGGCTGACGCGGCGGGCGCCCGGCGCGGCTAGCGCTTTCCATGCAACTCGGCACGCTGGGCCCTCCCGCGACCTTCTGTCGGCCTCGCTTCCCCAACGGACACCGAAGGCGGCTTGCCGTGATTCAGAGTTCAGAGCGGCCTTGTGGCCCACCTGATTCCCTGCTCAGCGCGATTTTCGTGCGAGTGTCCAGTCGGCCGCCCCGACATGTCCCTCGGAGCGACGTCGTGCTGTGGCAGCATCGATTCACGCTCTGCAGGACCGGGCTTACGGCTCGACCGAAAAATCGTGCGCGCGACGATCCCGGAATCACGCGAGGCTGTCGCTTAATGCCGTCTCGGAAGAGCTGCTGCGCGATCGCGGAGATGGCCACGAGCGGCTGGATCTGACGACCTCGCGACGGACGCGGTCTCGTGACGGATGCGATGGCCGATTTCGGAGCCCACCCTTAAAACGATCCAGCGGGCTCGCAGGGGGGGTCGTAGCGCTCCAGGGTGCCCCGGGAGAGCACGATGTCGGTCGGGCCGGCCGCTTCCGGCACCTGCAGGGTCACGGTGGTGGGCACGCGCAGCCGGGCGAAGCGGTCGGCCTTGACCACGAGCCCGCCGTCGGGCGCGGCCCGCGCGCGTCGGTCGAGCAGCGTCCCCGCCAGCCGAGATGTCCCTTCACGGCTATCACGAGGAGCTGGATGCTCGCGAGGCAACGGTCTCACCCAGATGGACCCCAGATCGACCGCCGCTAATCCTCCCTGGCCGGCGTGCTGGTCCAACGGCTTCGCTCCGGACTATGGGGTGCCGCTTGAGGAACTCGGCCATCGCGCGCGCTACGTGCTCGGGCCGCTGGATCTGCAGCAGGTGACCGGCGCCGTCGATCGTGCATTCGTCGACCTGCGGCAGCGCGGAGCGGAGGAACTCGGCGACTTCTACCCACACCGGTTGCGTCTCACTGCCGACCACGGACAGGACAGGGAGGTCGAGCCTGGCTGCCTGCTCGGCATCGAAGACCCACTCGCTCAGCGCGGGCAGCTCGATGCCGAAGAACGTGTCGGCGTCTCCGATCGCCTGCTTCGTGGCGCCAGGGAGGCTCTGCTCGAGCATAGTCCTGGCCTTCGTCCACTCGACGCCTCCCACGGCGCTCATGAAGATCGCCAACGCACCGGCGTGGTCGCCGCTCGCGTACGCCTCGAACGCCGGCTCGACCTGACCGAAGAAGGCCTCGAGACTGGGCACCGAGATCAGAGACGGCTCCAGCAGCATCAGCGTTTGGACGTACTCGGGGTGGTCGAGTGCCAGCTGCGCGGCGACCGCCGCGCCGCTGGAGTGGCCCGCGACGTGGACGTGTCGCACGTCGAGATGGTCGAGCAGGGCGGTGGCGTCGGCGGCGTGGTCGGCGACGCTGACCGGCGGCGGGGTATGGGTGCTTCCGAGCCAGCCGCGCCTGTGATACCGGATGAGCCGGTAACGGTCGGCGAGCGCCGGCTCTGCGACGAGCGGCAGGAAGCCGTCCGCGATGACCGGGTGCACGAGCAGCACCGGCTCGCCCGCTCCCGTCACCTCGTATTCCAGGTCTGCGTCGTTGACGTTTACGCTCTGCATGGGTCCTCCTCGGTTTGCGCGGGGGGTTTGTGGTCCGCAACCCAAATGCGTGAGCAAGACCGTTACGGCGGTAATTCCCACGGTTACGACCAGCGCCGGGTCGCCCTGCGTGTCGATGGTGCTGGGATCGCAGGCATGCGATGACCGACGCCGTCGCCGAGACCATCGTCCGGCGCGCACGTGACGCTGCGTCGCGGGGAGATTGGGGCGCGGCGTTCGAGCTGTTCATGAGGGCGGACGCGGACGGCCTCGTGGGCCGCGGCGATCTACCGGTGCTTGGCGAGGTCGCCTACGCGGCGGGGCATCTCGACGTGACGATCGAGGCGTGGGAGCGCGCGTACGCGGTGTGTGTGGAGGCCGGCGACAAGGAGGCCGCAGCCGGCGCGGCGGTTCGCGTCGCGATGCACCTGCTCTTCGATACCGCTCTGATGGCGCCGGTGCGGGGCTGGCTGGCACGAGCCGAGCGGCTGCTGGAGGGCCGGGGTGAGACGTCGGCGGGTGCGTGGCTTGCGGTCGTTCGCGCGTTTGAGCGAATGCTGACCGGCGACCTGGCTGGCGCCCGGCCGTGGGCGCGGCGGGCGATCGAGCTGGGCTCGGGGCTTGACCCGGCGGCGTGCGCCCTCGGGCGCGTGGCCGAAGCCCGGCTGGTGATCCTCGACGGTGATGTCGAGCAGGGCCTGGCGCTGCTCGACGAGGTCGGGGTGGCGACGGTCTCCGGGGACCTCGATCCGCTCTCGACCGGTGTCGTCTACTGCGAGCTCGTCTGCGCCCTGCAGGGACTCGCGCAGTACGACATGGCCGAGGAGTGGACCGAGGCGATGGAGCGGTGGTGCAAGACGAACGCGATCGGCAGCCTCCACGGGCGCTGCCGGGTCCACCGCGCCGAGATCCTGAGGCTACGTGGGTCCTGCGGCGAAGCGGAAACCGAGGCGCTCGGCGCGTGCGAAGAGCTGCGGCCGTACCTGCGCCGCGAAATGGGCTGGCCGCTGACGGAGCTCGGGCGGATCCGCCTTCGCACGCGAGACATCGAAGGCGCCGAAGACGCCCTGCTGGCCGCTCACAGCGCCGGCTGGGATGCGCAGCCCGGTCTGGCGCTCGTGCGGCTGGCCCAAGGCGACGCAGCCACGGCGGCCGCGTCCATCCGAGACGCGCTCGAGCACCCGGCGCAGGTGCCCTTCAAGGAGCGTCCGCCGGACAGCGACCTGCAGCGGGCGCCACTGCTGGAGGCGCAGGTCGAGATCGAGATCGCAGCCGGCGACATCGCTCGAGCGCGCTCGGCCGCCGACGAGTTCACTCGGGTGGCCGCCCGGTTCGAGAGCAAGGCGCTGGTCGCCGGCGCGACCCACGCTCACGGACGCGTGCGGCTCGCGGAGGGCGATCCAGCTGACGCCGAGCGGTTGTGCGCCGAAGCCACGCGGCTCTGGAGCGAGATCGGGGCGCCCTACGAGGCCGCGCTCGCTCGCGCCGGTCTCGCCGACGCCCTCCGCGCGAGCGGCCGCGAGCACCGGGCCGCCCTGGAGCTCCAAGCGGCCCGCACGGTTCTCGACCGGATCGAAGCCGGGCGGACAACCCAAGAGACGGCCCCGGTCGACCGAGACGGCGGAGCGGAGCAAGTCGCCGTTGCCGACCCCGACATCTTTCGCCGGGAGGGCGACTACTGGTCGGTGGTGTTCGCGGGACGCACCGTGCGAGTGCGAGACCTCAAGGGCATCCGGTACCTGGCCCGGCTGCTGGCCTACCCCGGCCGGGACTTCCACGTGCTCGACCTCGTCGCCGCCGAACGCGGCCAAACCGCCGCGGTCGAGCGCGGCCATCCGGCCGGCCTGTCGCGCACAGGTCCCGGCGATGCCGGGGAGATGCTCGACGCGCGAGCCAAGGACGCCTACCGCCGTCGCCTCGCCGAGATCGAGGACGACATCGAACAGGCGCGCGCTCTCGACGACACCGAGCGAGAGGCGCAGGCGGACACCGAACGCGACTTCCTCGTGGGTGAGCTCTCGCGAGCGGTCGGCCTCGGTGGCCGCGACCGACGCGCCGCGTCAACGTCCGAGCGCGCTCGGGTCAGCGTCACCCGCGCGGTCCGCCAGGCGATGATCCGAGTCGGCGAGCACCACCCCGAGCTCGGCGAGCATCTCGATCGCACGATCCGCACCGGCACATACTGCGCCTACACTCCCGACCCCCGCGCTCCCGTGGCCCGGCGGTCTTGAGCAACCGGCCCGCGTCCACGCCGAGAGCAACCGTGTATGCCACCGCCCGAACCCGGCGATCTTTCAGCTGCATCGGGCCGCCGTGTGCTTCGCCCGCTCATCTCAGAATGGTGCCGGCTCGTCTAGCCTCGGCTCGGGGAGGGGCGTGGGGGCTCCTCGGGTTCGAACGAGGCTGGTGGGAAGGTGGATCTCGAGCCCATCACGCGACCGAATCGGTGCAGACCAGGCGGGCCAGTCGAGAGCAGCCACCTCCGTCGTGGAATAAACAGCGTTCTGCAGGGCTCTAGGTTGACGAGGGCTTTCACCCTCTCGGGAGCAACGCCTACCACTTGGTCCGCGATGCGACGGCTTCCGGTACGCGCCTATAGAGGGGACAAGCTCCATGACGGAGTACACGTCGGCCACGGTCGGGCAGCCCGACGGTGGCATCCAACGATGTTCAGCCCGCCGTTGATGATGGAGAGGAAGGCGATCGCCGTTACGCCACCCACAATCGCAGCGGCGCTCAGGAACGCCGCGGCAAGGCTGGGAGAGTGAACGTCTCCCCCACGTAGGTTGACCCGAACTCAACGGGCGGGGACGGTGAGGCGTATCGCGGATCGGGTGCTAGCCGGCGCGAGGCTCCGTAGCAATCAGCCCGTTGGGGGCGCGCTCGCGTCGCGGAGTGCGGCCAGGTAGCGCAACGCCCTGATCCCCGGCAGGAAGAAGTAGGCCCCGCCGCGGACGGACACGAAGCGCGGCAGTCCTCGATAGCGCTCCCGGACCGGTCGCGCGGGGATGGCGAACGTCCGGCCCCCCGGCGGGGCCGGACTGAGCAGCGGGTCGGGATTGTCGTAGAGCCCGCCGAAGCGCGGGTTGTTGAGCCACGTGTGCTGCACGAACTCGAATTGGCGCGAGATGTTGCCCACCAGGCAGATGAACTGGAGCCCGCGTGGCTCGCCATCCCACTGCTCCGGCGAGTCCATCGACAACAGCTCCTCGCGCGAGAGGAAGCGACCGTACTGACGGCCACGTCGCAGCAGCCGGTGGAGATTGCCTACCTCGATGGAGTCGGGCGAGCCGGGTCTGGGGTCGAGCGAGTCTCGCGGGTTGGAGCGACGCACATGTGCTCCGATGGGGCAGCGAAGTCCGTCGCGATCCGTGGCGAAATAGCCGAAGTCATTTGCCTCACTGAGCACGGGGCTGTCGCTCTCCGGCGCCAGCACGAGCGGCGCCCCGCTCGGCCAGCGGCCCATCATCTTGCTCGCGAGCCGCACGCGCGCGTCGCGGTTGGCCCCGCCGTCCGGTTGCCGTGTCGCGCGGTCGCAGTACTCCCAGAAAGCGCGCACGTCCTGGCTCAGCTGGCGCAGCACCAGGTAGCTCCCGCCGCGGGCCAGGTCGCGTTTGCCGGGTGCCTCCTCGGCCTTCGGGAGGATCCCGTGCGGATCGGCCTGCGGGTCCAGCAGAGGCCGGGGCGTGAACTGTCCGTAGCCGTTGCGGTAGCCGAGGATGAACTCGCCTGCCCTGACGGCATGTGGGTCCGGAGCCTCCCCGAGCTCCTCGATGCGCGGCTGGGAGACGCCGTCTCGAAAGCCGAAGTGCTCGCGGTCGACGAGCGGGCTGGTGTCGAGGATCCGGATGACCGCAAGGCCGTCTGCGCCGAGCCGGGTCGTGCGGGCGTCCAGCATGGTGCTCATCTCGGTCTCGTCCGCTGCGTAGAGGAGCAGAAGAACGTCGATTTCTTCGCCCTGCGGCCCGCCCCAGCTCCAGCCCTCGGGGGCGCTCTCCTGGACGTCGCCGAGGATGCGGCGGCGGTGCTCGGCAGCCATGCCGCCCGTGAACTCGCGGGAAAACATGCCGAGTGTGGCGGCCGGGAGGCCGAGCTTGCGTAGACCGGAGGGCGTCAGCGCGACGTTTACTGCGCTCTCCGCCGGACGGTCGCGGCCGTCGTCAACCTCGTCTGCGATTCCCGCCAGCCAGGACCTCGCGCCGGCGGGTTCCGCGATCCGGGCGAGCACGAAGCGCGCGGCGCTCAGGGTGCCGTGGCCCCGGACGATCAGGCCCTGGATGTCGGCGCGGTCGATCGCCGCCCTACGCATTGCTCTCCCTCCCTACAGCCGCCGTAGCCAGGCCTCGGTGTCCGCCGGGGCGAGGGTGCCGGGCAGCCCGGAGCGGATCAGGGCGTTGTTCTCGATGTTGACCGCGCTCAGCTGGTCGTACGCCGAGTAGAAGACCTGCGTCGGAATCTGGTGGCGGCGCAGGTAGTCCTTGAACTCCTGCTCTCGCCGGGCCCCCTCGAAGAACAGAAATCTCGTGCGCGGATACCCGACGCCGTTGCTGAAGGAGGCGTTCAGGCCGAAGGCCACCTTGTCTATGAAGTCGTCGTTGTAGCCCTCCAGGCTGCCGTCGTAGTTGCTGGTGAAGATCACACGCCGGAAGTCGTCGAGCGAGGTCCAGCGCGCGAAGTGGATCGTCTTGACACCGGCGAGGCTGCCGCGCACGAAGACATGGCGCGCGGAGAAGTCGATCAGCCACAGCACGGCGCGGATCGTCAGACGACGAAGCTCTCCTGGCTTGATGTAGCCGATCGCGCTGAACTGGTTCTGGGCACCGAAGTCCTCGAGCGCGGCCAAGCCCTCCGCGTGCTCAGGGCTAGGGCGGATGTGAGGAGCCGGGTCGGCGCGCTCTTGCCGGCGCAGGAGGATCACGTAGAGGGGCAGGAGCAAGAGCACAAACGGAGCGGCCAAGGCCAGCAAGGCGGCCCCAGCGAGGGCGTGGAGGCCCTCCTTTATTCGCCAGCGCAGGCTCGGCCGCGGCGCGCGCCGCATGGCCCAGCGGAGGCTCGGGTCGTCGCGCACGAAGCGCTGGATCTCGGCCCGCACCCCCCCGGGGTCCCTGGGGAGGTCATCGCCCTGCTGGTCCAGGAAGTCCTCGATGCGCGCGCGCAGCGCCGCCTCGCGGCGGATCTGGTCCAGTGGACGGCCAACCGTGTTGACGTACGCGGCGTCGGGCTTTACCTCATGAGCCCGCAGGTAGGACATGCGCGCCGCCGGTGTCGGCCGCGCCGGGTAGCCATCGCAGAGCCCGAAGGTGACATCCAGCGCCGGCCCGGCAAGGCGTGCCAGCTCGTCCAAGTGGCGCTCCAGCGGCGCGTCGATCTCGTTCATCATCACGAGGCTCGCCGGAATCGGCTGCCGGCCTTCTTCCTCGCTTTCCTCGAGGAACAGCAGGCGCGCAAAATGGACGCCCCCCATGCGCGAAAACGGGAAGGACGGCGAACCCTCCGCTCCGGCGCCGATGCTCTCCACCAGGTCGCGCAGCTCGTCCGCCCGTCCGTCCGGCACCGTGGCCCGCATGGCCCAGGGCATCTGGTGGGCACCCCGCTCCTGCTCGCCGCCGCCTCTGCGGAGAAGCCTCACACGGCGGACGCTAATCGATCTGGTCGGCCGCGTCATGTCGCCCGCGGTGTTTTGGACTACGATCGCGCGACGTCCTGCGTTCGAGCTCGGGGGTACCCGTGGAATCACCGCAAGCCGCCACGTTTCCCGCGACCCCACCGTCATCGTCCGGGGCGCCCGAGGGCGCGCGCCCGCGCACCCCTCAGGAGCTGCTCGAGCTGTCCCAGGTCGACCTCTACCAGCTCTTCCGGCGCAGCGAGCCGGGGAAGGTCCCGGCGGGACGCGGTCGCGGAACGCCGATCTTCTTCCCGGGCACGGCCGCTACGAAGCCGGCCGCCACGCTGTTCGGCGCGACCGTCTGGCGCGGCAAGGTCTTTCGCCCCGAAGGCGCAGACCTGAAGAACCTGATCTCCATCCTCGCCATCCCCGCCATCCGGGCGCGGGTCTATCAGGAGGAGAGCTGGTTCGACGGCCGCAATTGCATCGTGCTCGACTACAGCCAGACCTCGCGCATCTGCCGCTGGGTGCGCGACGAGATCAGGGAGGTCAATCCCGGCCTCTACCTGGGGTTGGTGTACGGGGTGGGCCGGTTCTTCGGCGGGCGGCGGCTGCTGGACGTGACCTTCGCCCTCAGCTTCTCCAGCGCATCGGACCAGTGAGCTTGGACGGTCTTCGAGGGTGGGCGCCCCGGATTCTGGGCGTCATCCGGCTCTTCAACGGCGCGGCCGCCCTGCTGGCCCCTGGCTCCGTGGCACGCCGGCTGGGGGTCGATCCGGACGCCAACCCGGCCCCGATCTACCCGCTGCGGATGTTCGGCGTGCGGACGGTCGTCATCGGCGCCGAGCTGCTTCTGCCCCAGAAGGAGGAAGAGCGTCTGCTGGCGATGCGGACGGGGATCCTCATCCACGCCTCGGACACCCTCGCCGCGGGGCTCGGCGGCCTGCGCGGGCAACTGCCGCCGCCCACCGCGGCGCTCCTGACCGGCGTCTCCGCGATCAACACGGCGCTGGCGATAATTGGCAGTACTCCCCCGCGCGCGAAACCACACTGGCAGCGGCTGAGGCGGTAGCGCGCTGGTCGCCTCAGCGGGCCCAGACGCGGCGGATCTCCCGCGCCAGGTCGTCGGGCGCCTCGAGCCCCACGAAGTGGCCCACGTCCGGTAGTGGGCGCCAGTCGACCTCGATGCCCGCGTCGAAGCTGCTCTTGCGGGCGACCTCCGGAGTGATCGCCTTGTCCTTCATGCCCCAGATCAGCGTCGAGGGCGCGGTGACCGGCGTTTCGTAGACCGTGAGCAGTCGCGCGCGGCGCTCGCGCGAGAGCACTGTGCGCACCATCTCGCGGTACCACTCGACCGGGGCGGCGAAGTCGGGGGGCTCGCGAAAGCGGTCGATGAGCTCCTGGACGAGGTCGCGGTCCATCGCGCCCTTTCTGCCCTCCCGCAGCGTGATCGACAGCACCAGCAGCCGCCGGCCGAGCCTCGTGGTTGCGAGCCACTCCGGAAAGCGCGGGATCTGGAAGAACGGGACCCAGGGGATCCTGAACGCCTGGAACTGCTCCATGCGTACGACGGCTCGCACGATGGATTGCGGGTGCGGGCCGTTGATGGCCACGAGCCCGCGGATGAGGTCCGAGTACCTGTGCGCGAAGACCCAGCCGAGCGCGCCGCCCCAGTCGTCGCCGACGAGCAGCGGCTTGTCGAGGTCGAGCGCCTCGATCAGCCCCCTGACGTCCTCGGTCAACGTGAACATGTCGTAGCCGTCCGGCGGCCGTTCCGATCCCGGGTATCCGCGCAGGTCGGGCGCATGTATGCGCGCCTCGGGCAGCCGCTGCATCACCGCCCGCCAGACCATCCAGCCCTCGGGGAACCCGTGCAGGCAGAGGATCGCTGGCGCGTCCTTCGGTCCCGACGAAGCCACATGGAAGGTGACGCCGTTCGCCCGGACGCTGCTGTGCTCGATCTCGGTGGCCAAGTTGCTCTCCTCGATTCAAGGGCTGGTCGTGCGCGCCGGCGATGGGAACCGCTCGCTTCCGTCGGGCTCGATGCGGGCGTCACCGTTCATCTCCTGGCGGAGCTTCGAGAGCTCGTAGTAGATGCGACGCCGCGCCCGGTTCTGGTTACCGAGCGGGCGGTGGTCGGAAACCGAGTGCCAGGGCTGGAAGGACAGGGTGCGCGCGAAAGCGTGCTGCTCGGGCGAGTCGAACTCTTGGACCGGCAGGTGCAGCCGCGCGACGGTCACGGGCGGTGAGCGGCGCTCGGACCAGATGACCGACGCGTTCTCGATCGGCATGCGCTGCGGGTCGGTCTGCAGCTGGACCTTGAAGTCAAACTCGACCGGCCCCGCGGCCAGCGTCCTGGCCATGGCCTGGCGGAGGTAGTTCGCGGGCGGCCGCGCCGGGATGAGCGTCCGCTGAATGGCTCGTGGGTGGATCGCGTAGCGCATCGCCTGCCCCTCGCCGAGCAGGTACGGCACACAGCTCCAGTAGCTCACCTCGAGGGGGCTCGTGTTCATGCGCGAGTAGAGGCCCTGCATGACCGCGTCGAGCAGGTGCGAGTCGCGCGGGTCGACGAAGTAGAACGCGGGCAGCCCCTGGTCCAAGCGCCGCTGCAGCTTGACGTTCTCGACCACGTTCGGCGTGGTAAACGTCGGCGAGCTGATGCCGGTGAAGTCCTGCGTGCGGTGCTCGTCGTCGAGCAGCTTCGGTCCGGGGACGTCCATCAGCTTGATGCCCACGCTCAGGATGCCGTTGTCGCGCGGGTCGGGCGGCGCCAGTGGACCCGGGCCGCCGAACCGGACCCAGGCCGGGTAGGTCCGCGCCTCTGCGAAGACGCCGTGCTGGAGCCGCTCGGGGAGGTCGCCCGCCACCACGAGCTCACCGCGCACGACGCCGTAGGTCTTGGTGTTGCCGATCCGCTCGGACGTGGCGTGGGAGTAGGTCCGGCGCGCGAACCTGGCCATCGTGTCGATGATGGCCTCGGTGGCAGCGGCCTCGCCCTCGAGCTCGCGCTCCTCTGCCGGCGCGCCCGGCGGCCGTGGCAGCCGGTGGCGGATCAGCGCCTGGACGAGCTCGACGAGCCCCGGCCGGAGGATGCGGTCGAACCCGTCGCGGTAGTAGCGATCCAGGTAGCGACCCGCGGTGACCCCCGCCACCAGCGCAGCGTGCAGCCGCGGCGCGATGGCGGAGCTCATACCGTCGCTGGGTTGAACGGCGTGAAGGCGTTCTGTACCCCGAGCAGAGCGGGCCGGAGCTCGGGGCAGTGGCGCAGCAGAACCGAGGACATCGTCGTCTCGTTGATCCACTGCATCCCGATCGGGGTGTAGACCCCCGGTGTGTAGTCGCGCGTGAAAAAGCGATCGCTGTTCAGCCGCCTCGAGGCCATCACGATGAAGATCCGGAACGCGGTGTCGCTGAACCCGAAGCCCTGCGGCAGCGGCTCGGCGAACATGCCGACGGTCAGATCGACCTTCTCGATGTCGTCGTCGTAGACGCGGCGCATCTCGTCGGCCCACTGCGGCACGTCCGTGAGCGTCTCGAAGCTGGTCGCGGGTTTCAGGTTGAGCAGCCGCCGGAACTCGTTGTAGCGCGGCACGCCGAGCTCGCGCGTACGCAGGATGTCGGTCGCGGCGAGGTCGGCCTGCCTGCCGTCCGGCCGCGTGAACTTCTGCAGGTCGCGCGGGAAGTTGTGGAGCCGGACGAGGCCCGGATGGAGGCGGCCGAACGAATACAGGAGGTCGCTCAACCCGATCCGCTCCTCGATCTCCGGCGCCTGCGATCCGGTCAGCTCCCGGAGAGGCCGCTCCTCGATGGTGCTGTCGTCGGCCGCGCGGCGGAACGTCCAGTCGTCGGGCGTCAGCGGGTGCATCCGGTACACCGAGGTGAACTCCTCAGTGAGCGAGTAGGGCACGCCGTAGTGAGCCGTCTCGGATCCCGGGATACCGCTCACCACCTCGCTCTCACTCACCCGCCCGAACAGCTCGCTGAAGCGCTTGCCGGCCAGCCCGTACCAGTTCGCGTTCATCGCGATCTTCGTCGTGGGGTGCGAGATGACCGCCGGCGTCCACTCGACCGTGTGGATCTTCGCCAGCACGGCGGCGTTGACCAGGCGCGCGCGCTGAAACAGGTCCGCGTCGCTCCAAGCGGGGTATTCGCGCTTGAGCCGGTCGCAGATCGCGTTGTGCTCGGCCACGAACAGCCGGCTCAGCATGCTCAGCCCGAGCCACCAACCCGGGACCTGGGTCGGGTCCGTCTGGCGGTCACTCGTCCGCGGCAGCAGGCTGTCCGGGCCGATGTGAAGCTTGCCGTCGGTGCCCGACCGTCTCTGCTTCTGGTGCTCCTCGCTCGTCCCGTACAACGACGAGCCGTCCCACCAGTGCGTCTCGGTGTTGACGAACGTCGGCGGCTGCCCGTCGGCGGCGTCGGGACGGGTCGGGTCGGCGGGCGTCTTTGGGATGGGCATCGGATGCTCGGGCCAAGGGTCGTCGTCGACCAGCGGCACCTGCCACACCTCGCCCGTCGCCGCGTGGCCGTGGCCGAACCAGTCGTGGATCATGAACTGAAGCCAGGCGGCGACGAGCGCGTTCAACCCCTCGACCGCCTGGAACTCCCGGCGCGTCATGAGCTCGCGGCTGACGGTGCGCGGGTTCGGGTCCATCAAGGCCTCGCGGTTGACGTGCGCCCTTTCGAGCGGGACGTTGCGCCCGAAGCGCGAGCCCGCCCGCCCCATCGCCGGGTCCGACAGGTCGTTGTAGGTGCCGTCCGCCGTGCGGGCGGTCGCGAACTCCGGCCGTCGCGACGGCACCGGTGCCACGCCGTCCGACGGCAGCTGCGTCGTGTCGTAGAGGTTGCGCTGGCGGAGGATGTTCCGGACCCCAGTGAGCACGGCCAACCCGAGCGGCGTCGGGAGCCTGTGCCATCCGACCCGGTGGTCGGCGGCCTGGGCGAGCTTGTTGAAGATCCGCCACCCGAGTGACCTGCGGTAGCCGGAGCCAGCGGTGGACTTCAGAGAGGCCTCCCCAGTCGCGAGTGGTCGCACACTCTTTCAAACCTCGCCGGCTGCGAGGGTGACGGCTCCAGCTGGCGCCCGGAAAAGGAGCGGTCCTTCCAGCTCGACTCGGCGTGACGCAGGAGGTAGACGCGCCTCATGTCCCCTCCATCCGGCCCGGACGGCTCGCCATGGCAGACTTCGGCCCCTCCGGCCTGCCGGGCTCGAGCTAGCGGACCACGAGCGGGACGATCTCCTCGAGTCGTCCCGGCGGGCGACGCTCTGGGCTAGCGGCTTGCGAAACGGCTAGCCAAAGTCGCTCGCCAGTAGCTCTCGGAACTTAGCGAGGGGCATGTCCTCCGGGATGCGACCTCTACCGCTACAGGTAAGGCATTCGTTGCTGGGGTCGCGAACTACGTGGCCGCCCTCGGTCACCGTCTCGACGTAGCCTCGACCGGCGCACTCTTGGCAGGGCACCTTGACAGAAATCGTCAGCTCGGCTGAAGAATGCTCCCCACCTTCCATCTCGGAGCAATCTACCGTGTACCGCGGGGGCCGAGGACGTCGTTCCCAGCGCCACGACAGCTTGGCGAGATTCGTCGGGTCCGGCGTGAAGCCCGGATCCGCTCGAGTCCTCGGGCTGCGCCGCGATGCGCGAGGCCTTGTCAAGGCTGGCGCCCCAGCCGATCGACAGCCTGTCGGCTATCGCACACGCCGCCTCGTCGGGCCCAGGCAGACGGCCGGCGCGGCCACTGGCAGATCTCATTGACTGGCTCGTCCGCGAGCCGGCGCACATACGCGTCGGCCCGATAGGCGGCGTTAGGCGTGCGGCGCCTGACCCGGCAACTGAGACCAAGGGCAGGGCCGATGCCGCCCCCCGCGGGGCAGCGAGCCCGTCGTTGGTGCCGGCCCGGAAAGAGAGTACAGTGGGTTGTGGAGTTGACCCTGCGGGCGGACTTCAGCCACTAGCCCGAAAGCCACCGAAGCGCGAGCGCGCCGAGGCGCGGAGCTTGAGGCCATGATCGAGACCCGCAGGGCCTAGCTGCTGGTTCACGCGTGTTTGGGGTCTTGTTCCCTCTACCTCGCGCGCGACACCCTCTATGAGGGTCGGGAAGGTCTTCGACCATGCAAACGCAGCGCACCGTCGACGGAGCGCCCACCCGACCGTCGCCAGAGTCGACGCTCGTCACGGCGCCAGTGGTGCCGCAGCGCTCGGTGCGTCGAGCGACCGCGCGTCGCGCCAGTACCCGTCGCGCCACGGCGCGTCAGCGCAAGCACGACGTCGAGGGGCGCATCATCGAATACCTGAAAGACCGCCCGCAGAGCACGACCGGCGACATCGCCAAGGGATTGAACGCCAACCGCGACACGATCGCGGCCGGGCTGGCACACATGGTTCGGGCCAGCACGATCACCAAGGACCACACGGCGAGATAACGATGGCGCGCACCCTCCGCCGCCGCGTGACGTCCGAGGCGCGCGCCTCCGACCAAGAGGTCGGGCCGACCATCACCGCCGTGCTGGACGACGGCCCGCTGCGAGGCACACGCATCGAGACCCAGGTCCTCGAGGGCCGCCCGCCGAGCACGGTCAATGTGCCTACCGACGACGGCAGCACGTGCCGCTACTGCCTCGCGGAGTGGGTCCAGAGCGGTCCGTCCGCGGTGTACACGTTTCTCTACCGCGTCTAGACACTCCGCCACACACACCAGTCCTCCCCGCCGAACACGCCGTCGGGCCGCGCGCTCTCCGCCGGCGCGCCTTTCAGTTGCGTTCCCGTTCCGCCAGCCGAACCCGCATCGGCGGGATCGCGACGCCCAGGTTTTTTGGGACGTCACACGAAGGTCCACTGTCACAGGGGGCGCCTCCATCTCGTCTGAGAAGTAAGGGAATGGAGAGAAAATGAGACGAATGGAGAAGTCATGAGAGTTTTTCTAGCCGGCGCCACGGGCGCTCTCGGCAGACAGCTAGTCCCGCAGCTTGTGGGGCGAGGCCACGATGTGGTCGGAATGACCAGCAGCGGATCGAAGCAGGACCTGGTCCGAAGCCTGGGAGCGCGCCCCGTCGTGGCCGACGCTCTCGACCCCGACGCGGTCGCCCAGGCGGTGGCGTCCGCCGAGCCGGAGGTGATCGTGCATCAGCTCACGGCGCTGTCCGGGAAGATGTCCGCGAGGGATATGCGGCACCCCGACCGCTCCTACGCGGCGACCATGACCAACCGGCTGCGTACCGAGGCGACGGACCATCTGTTGGCGGCCGGTCGCGCCGTGGGGACCCGGCGCTTCGTGGCGCAGAGCTTTGGGGCGTTCCGTTTCGGCCACACGGGCGGGCCGGTGCAGACCGAGGCCGATCCCCTCGATCCCGACGACCCGCCGGCGCCCATGCGGGCGGCGCAGGCGGCGTACCTCTATCTTGAGCGGGCGGTGACGACGATCGACTGGGGCGAGGGGCTCGCGTTGCGCTACGGGGGCTTCTACGGTCCGGGGACCTCGCTCAGCCTGGCTCCGGACGCGCAGATGGCGGCGCCGATACGGAAGCGCCAGTTCCCGATCGTCGGCGACGGCGGTGGCGTCTGGTCGCATGTCCACATCGAAGACGCCGCGGCGGCGACCGCGGTGGCTGTCGAGCGCGGCGAGCCGGGTGTCTACTACGTCGTCGACGACGAGCCCACGTCCGTGCGGGAGTGGCTGCCGGTGGTGGCAAGCGCGCTCGACGCCAAGCCGCCGCGACGTCTCCCGCGGTGGGTCGGGCGGCTCCTGGCCGGTGAGGCGGCGACCGCCATGATGACCGAGACGCGGGGTGCCTCGAACGAGAAGGCGAAGCGCGAGCTCGGCTGGAAGCCGCGCTATGCGAGCTGGCGACAGGGTCTCGCGCAGGGACTCGGCTGAGTGATGACCGAGAAGGAGTTCGACGAGCTGCGCCCGTCGGCGTTCGCGATCGCCTACCGGATGCTCGGCAGCGTGAGCGAGGCGGAGGACGTGGTCCAGGAGGGGCTGCTCCGCCTCCATCGGGCGCGCGAGGGCAGCGAGCAGATCCAGTCGCCGCGGGCCTACCTGTCGACGGTGGTCTCGCGGCTCTCGCTCGACCACCTCCGCTCTGCGCGGGTCCGCCGCGAGACCTACGTGGGGGAATGGCTGCCAGAGCCGCTCGTGGCGAGCGCCGACGACGACCCCGCCCGCAAAGCCGAGATGGCGGACTCGCTGTCGCTCGCCTTTCTCGTCCTGCTCGAGACCCTGTCACCCGAGCAGCGCGCCGCGTTCCTGCTGCGCGACGTGTTCGACGAGCCCTACGACCGGATCGCGGAGATCGTCGGGACGAGCGAGCAGAACGCCCGCCAGCTCGCCACCCGGGCCCGCCGCCACGTAGAGGAACGGCGCCCGCGGTTCGAGGCCTCGCGCGAGCAGCAGGAGAAGCTCGCGACCCGCTTCTTCGCGGCGGTCGAGGAGGGCGATCTCGACGGGCTGGAGGAGCTGCTGGCCCACGACGTGGTGCTCCGCGGCGACGGCGGCGGCAAGGCGCCCGCCCTCGCGCGTGCGCTCCACGGCCGGGCCAGGGTGGCCCGCACGCTGGCGAGGGGGTGGGTACAGTTCCGCACCCGCGTCGGCGGCTACACCCTGCGGCGCGAGCAGGTGAACGGGCAACCGGGTGCGCTGTTCTTCGACCGCGAGGGCGGGCTGATCGCCGTGATGAGCCTCGAGGTCGCGGAGGGCCAGATCCAGGGCGTAAGCTCGATCCTCAACCCGGACAAGCTGCAGCACCTCGGGCCGGTGGCCGACCTAGGCGCGCTGCTGCGCCAGCGCAGCTAGCTTCCTCAGCTCGCGCGCTCGACTAGATCGCGACCGCTGCGATCCCCATGCGCGCGAGCCACTCGCGCCTCGCCGTGATCGCGACACCCGAGATCGGTTTCGGCGCGGCCGGGCTCAGCTGGGCCTGGGCCTGGGCCGACCGGGGCGGAACGCTGGCGCCCCCGGGATCGCATCGTGTCCGCGAACCGAGGAAAGAAGACGTTGCCGATCAGCGACAGCCGCACCGAGACCAACCCAGGCCGCTCCAACCACCGAGCGCGCCAGGTGCTCGAGCGAGGGCGACGACCCTACTCGCCGCGGTGGTGATCCCTCTGCGAAGCCGACGAGCTCAGACCCGTCACGTCCGGGTACCGGCTGCTGTGGCCGAAAGCCGGGTCCTGCAACTACGCCTCAAGCTTCGCCTGCCGGAGGGCGACACGGTCAACGGAGGCTGGCGCACCCAGCGCACGAAGTACGCGTCGCCCAGGGCCGCTCGCCGGCAGCGGGCGCTCAGCGTCGTCGCCGTCTAGCTTGGCCCTATGCCTGAACCCCGGTCTGGCTCCCACGCCGGCCCGCTGCGCGACCGGCACTCCCACGGCGGTGCCTTTAATTCGGAGCGAGTTGCCGCCGTCCTCGAAGTCGAAGGCGACCTGTCGGCGGGTTTGGTCGGGGAGGCGATCACCGTCTGCGCCGACCTGTTCGACGACGCCGGCGTGCAGGTTCGGCGCGTCGTTGACCTTGGCTGCGGTCCGGGTGTCGGTACGGCCTTGCTCGCACAGGCGTTCCGGTCTGCGACCGTCCTTGCCGTCGACGGATCACCCGCGATGCTGGAGCGCGCCAAAGCTCGAGCAACGCGCCTCGGGCATGTGGGTCGGGTCGAAACCCGCCGGCTCGACCTGAACGACGACCTTCAAACCCTGGGTCGCTGCGACCTGGCGTGGGCGGCCATGGCCATTCACCACGCGCACGACGAGGTCGCCACCCTCAGGAGCATCGGGTTGCTTCTCGAACCGCACGGGCTCTTGGGCGTGCTCGAACGGGCGGATCCGATGTTCATCGGACTCGCGAACGACCTCGGACGCCCGGGCATCTGGCACCGTCTCGAAGGGGCTCGGTGTGAATGGTTCGAGAACGTGCGCGACAGCATGCCGGGCGCCCTGAACGCCGAGGCCTATGGCTCGATGCTCGCCGCCGCGGGGCTGGAGGTCGTCACCGATCAAACGTTCATCGACACGGTCCAAGCGCCCCACGATGCCGCGACGCACCGGTTCATCGCCCGCGAGCTGCGAGGAATGGTGGCGGGCCTGGCGAGCGTCGCAGCCGAGGCCGACCTCGAGGCTCTACGTGAGCTCGTCGAAGAGACGCCATCCTTTCCCGAAGGCCGCTGGGACCGTGCCGAGGTAACGGCGAGCCGCAAGCTCCTCATCGCGAAGCCTGCGGCGGTCACATCTCCGCGCCGCGGCGTGTCACTGAAGTGAAGGCGCAATCCACTTCAAGGAGATACCGATGCAGCAGAACACCAAGATCGCAGTGGCGGGGGCGACCGGGCGGGTCGGCCGGCCGGTCGTCGACATCCTCGAGGCACGCGGCTACGACGTCGTACCCATCTCTCGCTCGCTGGGCGTCGACGTGATCACCGGCGAGGGGCTCGACCAGGCCCTGACCGGTGTCGAGACGATCATCGACCTCGCCACCGGGCCCTCGCCCGATCAGCAGGCCGCGACGGAGTTCTTCTTGACCTCCACCCGCAACCTGCAGGAGGCCGGTGAGCGGGCCGGCGTGCGGCGCCTGGTCCTCGTGTCGATCATCGGCATCGACGAGTTCGAGGGCGGCTACAACGCCGCCAAGGTCGCCCACGAGCAGGCCGCGCTGGAGGGGCCGATCCCGGCGCGCATCGTTCGCGCGGCCCAGTTCCACGAGTTCGTGGAAGAGCTGTTGCGGTGGGGCACGCAGGGCGACGTGAGCTACGTCTGGGCGATGCGCACGCAGCTGGTGTCGGCGCGGACGGTCGCGGAGGCGCTGGTGGACCTGGCCACCGCTCCGGACCCCGAGTTCGAAGCGGCAGAGACCACCGAGGTCGCCGGCCCTCGCGAGGAACGTCTCGTGGAAGCGGCGCGCCTGGTGGTCGCGCGTCGCGGCGAGGACCTGCGCGTCGAGGAGCAAGGCGACCCCTCCGATCCCGACAGCGAGCGCTACGCGAACGGGGCCGTCCTGCCCGGACCGGACGCCAAGCTCGCGGGCCCGACCTTCGAGGAGTGGCTGCACGCGACGGTGCCCGCCGGACGCTCTTAGTGTGGGCACAGTCTCTCTGCAGGGCACACTGTGGCGGTGGACAACCGGGAGATCGCCGACCGCCTGGACGCCCTCGCAACCTCGCTCGAGCTCGTAGACGGCAACCCGTACACCGTCCGTGCGTACCGCCGCGCTGGCGAGTCGATCCGAGGCGCGCCCGTGCCCGTCGCGGAGCTGCTGCGGACGGGGCGGGCGCGGGAGCTGAAGGGCGTCGGGCCGGGCATCGAGGCGCGCCTGCGCGAGCTGGTCGAGACCGGCTCGCTGGCCGAGCTGGCGGAGCTGGAGAGGGAGGTCTCCCCCGACCTGGTGGGGCTCGGCCGCTATCTGGGGCTCGGGCCGAAGCGATCGATTGACCTGGCGCGGAACCTCGGCGTGCGGACCGCGGACGAGTTTCGCGCGGCGGCCGCGGAGGGGCGTCTGCGAAGCGTGCCCGGAATCGGGGCCAAGACGGAGGCGAGGCTGCTCGAGGCGCTGCGCCGCGAGGGAGAGCCGCGCCCGCGCGCCGGGCTCCTGCTCAACCGCGCCTGGGAGCTGGTGGGAGGGCTCGCGGCAGCGCTCGGTGGTCAGGCGGCGGGAGACGTGCGACGCTGGCGCGATTCGTGCGAGGCGCTGGCGGTCGTGGTCGGCGCGGCGGATCCGCGCCCGGTTATCGCCCGCTTCGCCGAGCTGCCCCAGATCGTCTCGCTGATCGAGCAGGACGAATGGCGGGCAGTGGGTGTGACGGTGGAGGGCGTGCCGGTCGAGCTCGTGGTGGCGGAGCCCGAGCGGCTTGGGACCGCACTCGGGCGGGCCACCGGCTCGCCCGCCTACCTAGCCGCGCTGGAGCCGCTGCCGGACGCCCCCGACGAGGAGGCGCTCTACCGGGCGCTGGACCTTCCCTGGTGTCCGCCCGAGCTGCGCGAGCAGCCCTTTCGGGGAGAGCCGCCGGCGCTGGTCGAGCCGGGCGACATCCGAGGCGACCTCCACTGCCACACCACCTGGTCCGACGGCCGTGCGAGCGTCGAGGGCATGGGCCGGGCCGCCGTGGAGCGCGGCTACGACTACCTCGCGATCTGCGACCACACGCCCGCGGTCGGGGCCGTCCAGGGCCTGACCCCCGACGACGTCCGCCGCCAGGCAGAGGAGATCGTGACCGCCAACGAGCTGCTCGCGCCCTTCCGGGTGTTGCGCGGGATCGAGTGCGACATCCTTTCCGACGGGCGACTCGATCTGCCCGACGAGGTCCTCGCCGAGCTCGACTGGGTGCAGGTGAGCGTCCACGGTGGACAGCGGATGCCGGGCCCCGAGATGACCAAGAGGGTCGAGGAGGCGCTGCGCAACCCATACGCGCGCTGTTTGAGCCACCCCAAGGGCCGCTACATCAACCAGCGGCCCGAGAACGCCCTCGACATGGAGCGCCTGTTCGAGGTCGCGCTCGAGGAGAACGTCGCCCTGGAGGTCAACGGGTTGCCCAACCGGCTCGACCTGCGCGGCGAGCACGTCCGCGACGCGCTGGCCGCGGGACTGCGGGTCGTCTGCTCCACCGACGCCCACTCCGTGGGCGGGCTCGGGAACATGGGCCTGTCGGTGGCCACCGCCCGCCGCGGCTGGGCCACCGCCGCGGACGTGGTGAACACGGCGTCCCTGGAGTCGCTTCTCGGCCAGCGCTGACCCCCTCGCCTTGACTCGCCGGCTGCGGCGGTTCTAGGCTCGACCCCCCCGGCCCGCAGGAACCGCATGACGTCCGTGCACATCGCATCGGAGGCGACCGCGGAGGAGACGCTCGACCGTGTCCTCGAGCGGGCCGGGTTCCTCGATCTGGTGGAGGGTGCGCTCCAAGAGAGCGGGAAGCCGCGGAAAAGCTTCGCCGTCGCGGTGAAGCCCAACCTCATCAGCTCGCTCCCCAGCGACCCGGCCCTCGTCGAGCGGCTGCTCACCCAACTTCGCGAGAGGGGCTTCGAGACCCTGAGCGTCGTCGAGTCGGGCGGAGACGTGCAGGAGGCGGCCGAGGCCGCCGGGTACTCCGGCGCCGGCTACCGGCTCGCCGACCTGGGAGACGAGGAGGTCCAGTTCGACTATGGCTCGGTGCTGGGCCAGGCGCCTGCCGGCCGCAGCTGGCTGGAGGCCGATTACCGGATCTCGTTCGGCAAGGGCAAGACCCACCGCGCCTGCTTCTACAGCGGTTGCCTGGCCAACCTCTGGGGCTGTGTCCCCGGGGCCGAGAGCCTCGCCGCCCACCCGGCCGAGATCTGCGTGCTCGTGGCCGACCGCCAGCCGGTGGATTTCGCGCTGCTCGACGTCTGGCAGGTGGGCGAGATCATGGCGGGTGAGAGCGCCTTCGCCGTCGACTGGGTCGCGGGCGAGAAGATGCGGCTCGAGCCGGCCCTCAACCCGGTGATGCAGGAGGCGCTCCACCGCTGGGGCAGGATCGAGATCTCCCGCCGGGGCAACGTCTCGCCGTGGAGGCCGTGGCGAAACGTCCGGCCCATCGTCGTCGTGGCCCACGAGCTGCTGGGTGGAAGGAGGCGCCGGTGGAGCGTGCAATGAGGGTCTACGGCCTGAACGTGATCGAGCAGTTCCTCGACGACCTGCTCGTGGGCGCCGGCTGGCTGCTCGTGGCCGGCGCGGTCGCTGCCGGGATCCTCGGGGCAAGCGGGCTGCTGGTCGCGGGAACCGGGTTGAGCGGCGTCCTGCTCGGAATCGGCGGCGCGGGTATCCGCCAGAACCGCGCCGCCGGGGAGATCGGCGCGGCGCTGCTGACGATCACGGCCCTCGGCTGGCTGGTGAGCGGCGCGCTGGCCCCCAGCCTCGCCGCGCTGGCGGTCGGCGTGGCCCTCGCGCTTCTGCGGGCGCTGACCTGGGCGCTGCGCCGCCGCGCCCTTCGGCTCAGGTTCAAGCCCCGTTTCCTGTCGCTGCGGCAGTTCGAGACGATGATCGGTGTGGCCGACGCCATGATCGACGGCGACGGCAACGAGGCGCTCGACCCGATCGAGGTGGCGGTCCAGACCGACCACCTGCTCGCGCGCGTGGACGCTCCCGCCACCAAGGAGCTGCAGTTCGTGCTCGTCCTGACCGAGTGGGTGCTGCCGCTGCTGATCTTCCGACCGTTCCCGTTCAGCGATCTGGGGTCGAACGACCGGCGGCGGGCGATCGACAAGGTCGTGAACGCCAAGGGCCTCTTCCGGGACGTGGCCCGCAGCCTCAAGGTGCTCTCGTGCGCCGGCTACTACGGCAGCCCGGAGGGCATGGAGCACGTCGGCTATGTCCCCTACGACCTGCGCGAGCGCTCGCAGGGCGTGAGCCAGGCGCCGCTCGCCCACCCCGACCCGTTTCCGAGGAACGGCCTGGCCCGACCCGAGCGAGCGCAGGTCGTGGTCATCGGCTCGGGCGCCGCAGGCTCGGTGGCCGCGCTCGAGCTCACGCGGGCCGGCGTCGACGTGCACCTGGTCGAGGCGGGCCGCAGGGAGAACCCGCGCACGTTCCAGCACAGCGAGGTCGAGATGTTCGTGCGCGCCTACAAGCAGGGCGGCCTGCAGACGAGCGCCGACCGCGACATGCTGCTCGTGCAGGGAAGCGCGGTGGGCGGCTCGACCGTGATCAACAACGCCATTTGGCTGCGGGCCAACCTGAAGCGCGTGCTCGCGGAGTGGGAGCAGCTCGGGGCTCGGGTCCCGCAGGACCGGCTCGAGGCTGCCTACACCGAGCTCGAGCACGCACTGCACGTCGAGGACCTCGACCCTGTGATCGCCAACCGGGGCGCGAACGTGTTCGACGACGGGCGCGCGGCCCTCGGCATGAGGGGCGGCTTCCTGCGCCACAACCGCAACCAGTGCATCGCCTGCGGCTGGTGCAACTACGGCTGCCGCTACGACCGCAAGACCTCCATGCTCGTGACCTACATCCCCTGGGCGCTCGAGCGCGGCGCCACCCTGCACGACGGCTGCCAGGACGTTCGCGTGGTCCACGACCGCGGCGTCGTCAGCGGCGTGCGCTTTATGCGCGAGGGGCGCGAGCAGACGATCGGCGCCGACCGCGTGGTGGTCTGCGCGGGGGCGATCGGCTCGAGCTCGGTGCTCCTGCGGAGCGGCATCGACCAGGACGGGCGTGTCGGGCGCGGCCTACACGCGCTCGCCGGTGTGTTCGTTACCGCGGAGACCGAGCACGAGGTCGACGGCTTCGACGGTGTGGGGCTCTGCTGCATCGCCGACGACGACGAGGACTACGTGATCGAGAGCTACTTCGCACCCCCGCTGGTCTTCTCGCTGCGCCTGGGCGGCTGGTTTCTCTCGCATTTCAACCGGATGCTGCGCTACCGCCGCTTCGTGGACGGAGGCGTGATGGTGGGCACCGATCCGGCCAACGGCCGGGTGAGCCTCGACAAGAAGGGCCGCACGCGGATCGATCTCAAGCTGTCGGACCCCGACCTGGCGCTGCTCAAGCGCGGCATCGCCACGCTCACCCGGGTCTATCTCGCCGGCGGTGCCATCAGGGTCTTTCCCTCGAGCTACGAGCTGCTCGAGTTCACCGGCGAGCACGACCTGGGTCTACTCGAACGCATCAAGCGTCCCGACGACCTCTCGGTCGGCTCCGCGCACCCTCAGGGGGGCAACGCCATGGGCGAGGACCCCGCCCGGGCCGTCATCGGCAACGACTTCCGCGTGCACGGCTTCGAGAACCTGTATGTGGCCGACGCGAGCGTGTTCCCGAGCAACATCCGCGCCAACTGCCAGGCCACGGTGATGGCGATGTCCCACTACGCGGCCAACGAGTTCATCGCGCGCTGAGCGCGCGCTTTTTGGGCGGGAGGAAGCCTGAGTCGCGGACGATCGGCCGCGCGCCTTTGTGACGAATCGCACAGAAGATCGAGGGGCTTGCCTGCATCTCTGGTGGTAAGTGAACCTCGCGCCGCACACCCCATGAGCGCCACCGTCGAGGCCGGGCGCTACCTGCTCGAGGTGGGTGGCCGGCCGGGCACCTTGATCTCTTCCCCGGCGCAGCCACAGGATGGCGATGCGCGCGCGCTGCGCCGCGCACTCAAGAAGGGCGGCGCCGGCAGGCCGCGGAACAAGAGCGCCGTCGACCCCCTCGCGAACGCGGTCGACGAAGCGTCCGAGTCGACGGCAGCGGCGGAGAGAGCCGTCGCCCTCTTCACAGCGCTCGCCGAGGGCAACGTCCTCGACCCCAAGCTGCTGAGCAGCGAGATCGATGTGCTGGTGGATCTCGTCGAGCGGCTCGACCGTCGCGGGCGCTGGAAGGAAGCACTGCGGCTGGCCCGCGCGCTGTCCGGCCTGCTCGCCTTGACCATGCGCTGGGTCGAGCTGGTGCGGTCGCTGAAGATCGCGCTCGAAGCCGCAGAGAAACTGGGCGACTCTCACGCCCTTGGCTGGGCCAAGCACGAGCTCGGCACGCTTCATCTCGCCGCCGAGGACACCGCCGCCGCCGAGCGAAGGCTGGGTGAGGCCCGCGAGATCAGGCGGCGCCTCGATGATCGCCGCGGGCTCGCCGCGACAAACCGCAACCTCGAGGTCCTGTGCCAGAACCTGCGCCAGCTCCTCCGCGACGGCAGACTTGTGCGGCGGCGAACGCTGCTGCGGCCGGCCCTGGGCATCGTCGTCGCACTGCTTGTGGCCGCGGGAGTCGCGAGCGCCGTAGTCACCAGCGGCGACGCCACCGAGCCGCCGGGTCCCCCTGCGGCCGCCGCCTGCGACAACGAGAGAGACGATGACGGCGACGGCCGGATCGACTTCCCCAACGACCCCGACTGCGACTCGCCCGGCGACACCGACGAGACCCACGAGACCGGCCCGCCGCCGAACCCGCCTCCGGCCGCCGCCTGCGACAACGCAAGAGACGATGACGGCGACGGGCTGGTCGACTTCCCCAACGACCCCGACTGCGACTCGTCCGACGACACCGACGAGACCGGCCGGCCGCCGAACCCGCCTCCGGCCGCCGCCTGCGACAACGCAAGAGACGATGACGGCGACGGGGTCATCGACTTCCCCAACGACCCCGACTGCGACTCGTCCGACGACACCGACGAGGCCGACCCGGTCGTGGAGCTCCCCGACGACACCGGTCCTGACGACCCCGCCGATGAGCTCGCCCCCGGCGACGACGGCAACACGAACGACGTCGAATGACGCTCCCGAGCCCCCGATGAGGAGGAGACCCAACCATGTCGATTGATGTGCAGCAACCGGAGCCCTACGACCTGGTGAGCAATGACATCCAGATCGCGGGCGTGGCCGGTGGGGCATTCGAAGCCAACTTCAACTACCGCATCGGCGAGGGACACGACGAGGTCTCCGGGGCGTTCATGGCCGGCGACGGCGTCGGCGGCCACGGACAATTTCAGCTGAGCGTCGGTGTCTCGGGGGCGGCGTTTCAACTGGACCGGGTCTTCGTCGAGGTGTTCCATACCTCACCCAACGACGGGTCCGAGCTCGACAGGGTCATCGTGCCGGCGGTGCTGGGACCGAAGATCGTGCCTGGCTACCGCAACTATCTGGAGCACGTGGTGCAACCAGGCGAGACGCTGTGGGGCATCTCAACCCTCTACTACGGGTCGGGGAACCTCTATTACCGCCTGGTGTCAGCGAACCCGCACACCATCCCCAACCCCAACCTGATCCAGCCCGGCGACATCGTCCGCGTGCCGCGGGACTAGCGGGGGATCGTGCGGGGGAGGCCGAAGCGCGGGAACAGGCTGCGCTCGCCGAACCAGGTGATGGCCGAGATCTGGTCGCCGGTCATCGTGAGGACCATCAGGCCGTAGGCGCGGGCTATCGGCGCCTGCGGATCGGCCAGGTAGCAGCCGAAGGCGGGTTGGCCGTTGGCTCCTGTGGGGACAAGCTGGAGGTGCCCACCGCGACGGGTCTCGCGGTCGCCCAAAAAGCGGGCGATCGCCTGTCCGCCCTGGTACTCGTACGGTTCGGGCGGCATCGTGAGCCAGGCGTCGTCGGTGAGCAGCGCGACGACGCTTTTCGTGTCGCCCCGCTCAACGGCGGCGGCGAAGCGGCCGACGAGGTCGCGCTGCTGGTGGGACCGTGGCAGGGCCGCGTGCTCGCCGGCCCCCGCGGGTAGGCGCTCGTCGAGCGTCACCCGCGCCCGCCGCAGCGCCCCCTTGACGGAGGCTTCGCTGCTGTCGAGCATCTCGGCCACCTCGGCTGCACGGAAGCCGAGGACATCACGGAGCACGAGCGCGGCCCGCTGGCGTGGCGGCATGTGTTGCAGCCCCGCCATGAACGCGAGTCCCACCGACTCTCTCGTCTCGTAACGAGCCTCCGGCCCCGGCGCCTCGTCCGCGAGCCCCTCGAGCAGCACGTCGGGGTAGGGCTCGAGCCACATCGGCTCGGCCCTGCGGGTGGGCTCGGGCGGCTCGACCATGCCGGGCACCTCCTGGGGTCGGCGTCCGCGGTCGCGAAGCGCGTTCAGACAGCGGTTGGTGGCGATTCGATACAGCCAGGCGCGCAGCGAGGCGCGTTCCTCGAAGCGCTCCAGCCCGCGCCAGGCCGCCAGCAGCGTCTCCTGCAACTGGTCCTCGGCATCCTGCAGCGAGCCGAGGATCCGGTAGCAGTGCAGCTGCAGCTCCCGCCGGTAGGGGTCGACCAGCTCCGCGAAGGCCTCCTCGTCGCCCGCGCGGGCGCGCTCGAGCGCGCTGTCGCTCACGTGACGGTCAGATCCAGCTCCCATCGCCTATAACGACACCACGTGCCGGCGAAAAGGATCGGCCGGTCCGTTTGCCGCGGCCTCGGTGTCTCAACGAGCACGACACCGCAAGCAAAGGAGATCGCAATGGACATGCCCCCAATCGTGGCGCCGGATGAGTGGGACGCGGCGCGAGCGAAGCTGCTGGTCAAGGAGAAGGAGCTCACCCACGCCCGCGACGCGCTGGCGGCGGAACGCCGCCGCATGCCGCGGATGGCCGTCGAGAAGGACTACACGTTCGAGGGCCCGGATGGCCCGGCGACCCTGCTCGACCTGTTCGACGGGCGCCGGCAGCTGATCGTCTACCGCTTCTTCTTCGAGCCCGGCGTCGACGGCTGGCCGGAGAGCGGCTGCTCCGGCTGCTCCTGGGTGGCCGATCAGGTGGCCCACCCCGCCCATCTGAACGCTCGCGACACCACGATCGCCTTCGTGTCGCGGGCCCCTCAGGAGGACATCGAGCGCTGGAGGGCGCGAATGGGTTGGGAGCTGATCCCCTGGTACACCCTCACCGACGACTTCGACGCCGACTTCGGCGTCGGCGAGTGGCACGGCACCAACGCCTTCTTCCGCGACGAGGACCGGATCTTCCGCACGTACTTCGTCGACGGCCGCGGCGACGAGGCGCTCGGCGGCATCTGGGACTACCTCGACATCACCGCACTCGGACGCCAGGAGGACTGGGAGGACTCACCCGAGGGCTACCCGCAGACCCCGCCGAACGAATGGATCCGGCGCCACGACGAGTACGACCTGGCGAGGAGCGCCTCGTGATGGTCGCCCACGTCGGCGCCGTGCCGCTGGAGGAGGTGCTGCCGCTGGTCGGCGGCGCGGGCGGAGCTCTCCTGCTCGCGCGCGCCTGGCTGGCCGCGCGGCTGCACCTAGCGCCGGGCGCAGGGCCGCCCGGGAAGCGGCCGCCCGCCGGCGGAGTGGATCCATAGCCGGTCCGCGAAGTCGCGCTTGAACGTCCGGGCGATGCGCCGGTTCTCGACCAGCAGGCTGTACTCGGACAGCCAGAACGGATAGAGGTTGTCCGAGCCGACCCAGATCGCGCAGTTGTCGACCATGCCCAGCTTGTTGTGCTGAGCGATCTTGTTGAGCTGCGGCGGGGCGTTGGGCCAGACCCGCGAGGCGCTGAAACGGATGGCCCGCAGGCGGAAGTGGCGGCTGAACGCGCGCCGGGCGCGTGGGGCCGAGCCGGCCAGGACCCGGGTCCGGGCGAGCACGGCGTCGGAGGTCTGGGCGAGCGACGTGGAGTTGGAGTACGTCTCCTGGGCGCTCACCGCCGCCCCCGGGGTCGAGATCACCACTCGCACGTCCACGCCCGCCAGCAACCGGTTCGCTATCGCGTCCAGCAGGCGCTGGTCGAAGTTGGGGGTGAGGGCCGCCTGCCCCGGGTTGCAGATCCCGTGGAGATCCTGCTGGGAGATGAACACCGCCGACCGGGCCGACCTGATCAGGGTCCGGAACGCCGCCCCGGCGGGGTTACGGCGGTCGAAGGCCGGGGTGTAGGCCGGGTTGTTGGTCCAATCGGGGCTCACCCTGCCGGAGGTATAGAAGGGCAGCGGCGAAGGGCAGGGGCCCGGGTTGCTCGGACTACTCGGGTCGGGCGGACCGGGCGAGCTCGGAAGCCTCACCCCGCGCAGGCCCAGCTGGCCGAACCCCAGTACGTCGACCCCGCCGGGGCGCGGTGACCTCGGAGGCCGGACCCGCGCCGGGCAGGCCCGGGCCGTGCCGGCGGCGTAGGCCACGGTCGCGCCGTTGGCGGCGCCGGCCGCGGTGGTGCGAGCGGCCGCGCAGGCCGCCCGCCAGAGCCCGTTGACATACGAATGCACGCCCGCGGTCACCGGGCCCTCGGCACGGATCGTCACGTCGTGGACCGGGTTCACCACCGGCCTGCGCGGATACCCCTGGATGTAGTCGGCACCCCAGAGGTTGTGCCCACCCACCAGCGCGACGCGCCCGTCGATCGAGATCGTCTTGGCGTGATTCCAGCTCAGCGAGAAGGCGTCCGCCGGAGTCCCCACCGGCGGGTAGCGGTACGAGGCCACGACGACCCGCGGGCGACCGCCGATCGCCGCGGCCAGCTGATCGGCGTAGGGCTGCGCCGGGCTGGTCGCGGCGGTGAACCCACAGGGCGGGGCGCAGCCACCCAGCACCCGCACCAACGGCCGGCGGCCGCGCTCGTAGGCGCGGCGCAGCCCGCGCTCGATCGCCTGCTGGAAGCCACCGAACGGGTAGGGGATCAGCGTGGTCAGGTCCACGAGCGTCCGGGCCCCGCGAGGTCCGCCGTGAGCGTCCGCAGAAAGCGGCGGATGCCCGCCGGGTTCCCGCACGCGCGCTGACCCCAGCAGTCCGGCGTCTGCAGCAGCCACGAGCGCGCACGACCGTTGTAGCCCACGAAGCGGTTGTTCTCGGTCCTCCGGTAGACGACGCCCTCGAGGTCAGGCGCCACCTTGCGCATGGCCGCCTCGACCCGATCCATGTGCGGCGTGGCCGCGCCGGTGGTCGCGGCCCCAGTCAGGAGCGCGAGCCGAGCAGGGCAGCGGCAACGGCGCCGCGGCGGACGGCATTCCTGCCTGACGGTGGCGGCGCTTGCTTGGCGCTCACGGGCGCAGCGTACCTCGACCACTGCGCCTCACCCGGGCGCCGGTACGGGCTGCAGCCGGCTTCCGATCGGCGGCTCGCTCCCCTTCGCCCGCGCGAGCAGGACGAGGCCGAAGAGCGTCAGGGCGAGGGCCAGGGTGGAGACGACGATGCCGAATGCGCTCTCGTGCAGCGCCTCGTCGAAGATGATGATCCCGAGGGGGATGCTCGACAGGGGGTCGAAGGCCATCGACGATGCCACCGCGGCCGACAGCGCGCCGGTCTGGAGGGCCGCCTGCTGGAGCCAGAAGCCGGCGACGCTGACGAGGATGAGCGCGTAGAGGTGCCAGTCGAGCACCACGTCGAGGATGCCTTCGTCGAAGCGGGCGATCGTGGCCTTCGTCAGGGCGGCGGCAAAGCCGAACAGGAGTCCGCCGGCCGTGCCCAGGAGGCCTGCGCGAAACGCCGGGCTGCGCCCGCTCGCGAGGACGAAGAGGACGAGGGCGATGCCGATGCAGGCCCCGCCCACGGCGAGCCAGACGCCGAGCGACGCGTCGTCTGTGCCCTCGTCGGTCTTGCTCACGATCAGGAGGGCGGCGAGGCCGGCGGTGACCGTGAGCGCGCCGACCCACTCGATCCCGCGGATGTGCCGTTTGGTGATGACGCGCGCGATCGGCAGCGCAAACACGATCGTCGCGACCAGCAGCGGCTGCACGATGACCATGGAGCCGATGGCGAGGGCAACCGCCTGGGCGGCGAAGCCGAGCATCTGCGCCGTGAGGCCCAGGAGCCAGACGGGCTGGCGCAGCAGGCGCATGAGAAAGCCGGCGCCCACCGCGTCGTCCGACTCCTCCGACGCCGCCTTCTCCTGCAGCACCAGTCCCAGGGCGAAAAGGAAGGCGGCGACGAGGGCCAGAACGATTTCCACCGCGCGAGTCTACTTCGGGGTGTCCGGGTTCAGGTGGCTCTGGCCGGGTAGCGAGGAGCAATCTGCGAGCACCGGACATGAAGCTCGGGTTCTTCCTGTCGTGTGAGGAGTACGGCCCGAGGGACCTCGTACGCCAGGCATTGGCGGCAGAAGAGGCGGGCTTCCACGCGTTGTGGATCTCGGATCACTACCACCCCTGGAATCACGAGCAGGGCCAGTCTCCGTTCGTCTGGAGCGTGATCGGCGCCCTCGCCGGCGCCGGAGTGAGTCTGCCCGTCACCACCGCCGTGACTTGTCCCACGGTGCGGACGCACCCGGCCGTGATCGCCCAGGCGGCCGCGACCTCGGCGGTGCTGCTCGAAGGCCGCTTCGCGCTCGGCGTCGGCACCGGCGAGGCGCTCAACGAGCACATCCTGGGCGACCCCTGGCCCGAGGCGGACGAGCGGATCGAGATGCTGGAGGAGGCGATCGGCGTGATCCGGTCACTCTGGACCGGGGAGACGGTCAGCCACAGGGGGCGCCACTACCGGCTCGAGCACGCCAAGCTCTTCACCCTCCCGGATGAGCCGCCGCCCGTCTTCGTCTCGGGGTTCGGCCCCAAGGCCGTCGATCTGGCGAGCCGCGTCGGTGACGGCTTTGTCACCACCTCCCCGGACCGAGATGCGATCTCCCGCTTCAGGAGCGAGGCCGGCGGCAAACTCGTTCAGGCCGGGGCCAAGGTGTGCTTTGGCCCGGACGCCGAAGAGGCCGCGGCTACCGCCCATCGCATCTGGCCGAACGATGCCCTCCCGGGCGAGCTGGCACAGGTGCTTCCGACACCCGAGCATTTCCAGCAGGCCGCCGAGCTGGTCACGCCGGAGATGGTCGGAGAGATCCTGCCCTGCGGGCCGGACCTCGATGTCCACGTCGACAGCCTCCGCGAGTACGAAGAAGCGGGTGTCGACGAGCTCTTCGTGCAGCAGATCGGGGGCCGCCACGACGAGTTCTTCGCCGCCTATGCGCGCGACGTGATCCCCCGGATCGGCTGATGGCCATGCGCGTCGTGGTGGTGGGAGCGAGCGGGAACGTCGGCACCAGCCTGCTTCGCGAGCTGGCGGATGAGCCGGCGATCGAGTCCGTTGTCGGCCTGGCGCGGCGCGTGCCGGAGCTGGACCTCCCCAAGGTCGAGTGGCGGGCAGCGGACATCTGCGACGCCCCGCTCGAGACCCTCTTCGCCGAGGCCGACGCGGTGGTGCACTTGGCCTGGCTGATCCAGCCCGCTCGCGATCGGGCCCTCACTCGGCAGGTCAATGTCGGCGGGAGCGAGCGTGTCTTCCGAGCGGTCGCGAAGGCCGGCGTGAAGACGCTCGTCTACGCCTCGTCCGTGGGTGCCTACGCCCCGGGGCCGAAGGGGCGAGCGGTCGACGAGAGCTGGCCCACCACGGGCGTCGAATCGTCCTTCTACTCCGTGGACAAGGTGGCCGTCGAGAGGCTCCTGGATCGGTTCGAGGAAGACGAGCCCGGCGTCCGCGTCGTGCGCTTTCGGCCCGGCCTGATCTTCTCGCGCGAGGCCGCCTCCGAGATCCGTCGTCTCTTCACAGGGCCGTTCCTCCCGGGCTCGCTGATCCGGCCCGAGCTCGTGCCTGTGGTCCCCGACCTCGACCGCCTCGTCTTCCAGGCCGTGCATTCCCATGACGTGGGTGCCGCGTACCGGCTCGCCCTCATCGGCGAAGCTCGCGGGGCGTTCAACCTCGCTGCCGACCCCGTCATCGGCCCCGCCGAGCTCAGCGCTCTGATGCAGGCGCGCCGAATCAGGTTTCCCGCTCGCGTGCTTCGTGCCGCGGCGGACGTCACCTTCAGGCTGCGCCTGCAGCCATCCGAGCCCGGCTGGCTTGACATGGCGCTCGCCGTTCCCGTGATGGACACGTCCCGCGCGCGCACGGAGCTTCGCTGGGCGCCGGCGCACTCTTCGGTGGACGCACTGTCACAGTTGCTGGCCGGAATGCGCGAGGGCGCCGGGCTCGCAACGCCGCCACTCGAGCCGGGTGATGCCGGCCCCCTTCGCCTCCGCGAGCTCCTCAGCGGGATCGGCGCTCGGCGCGGCTGAGACCCGGATCAGACGGCGCTGCCCAGGCCCATCCGGTCTGCCCTGCCCGCGATCTCGCGCTCCTCGCCATCGGGGAAGGCCGCGGCGAGATCCTCGTCCAGCAGCCGCTGCTCGAGCTCGACCCGGGCCCGTGCCCCCTCGTCGGCCATCTCGAGCAGGTCCGCGTAGAGCGCCCTCAGGCGTCGCGCCACCTGGATCGAGCCCACCCCGTAGCGACGGATCTCCACCAGGCCGAGCTCCAGGTACTGCTCCCAGGTGGGCGCCCGGAAGAGACCGCGGGGTTCGTCGTCGAGGTCGACCACCACCGTCGGCCCCGGCCGGCGGCGGTGGAGCTCGATCAGGAGGACCTCGATGCGGTCGAGCGCTTGGACGGCGCTGGTGGGGTCGTTGACGGCCGGCGAGAGGGCGCGGATCGCGATGTCGACCAGCATGCGCAGGCCGAAGGCGGGATCCTGGTCGAGCGTGCGTTGCCGCGCCAGGACAAGGACCCGTCGCGCCAGGTCCTCCCGCGGGTCCCCCGCGCCGCCGCGAAGACGCAGCACGACGCTCCCGGGCAAGACGTAGGAGCCGACCATCGGCACGACCTCGACGAACGCTCCGGTCTCTTTGGCCAAGAGCACAAGCGCGCGCCGGTCGATGGAGGCGAGCACACCCGGCGGGCCGGAGTGGGCGACCTCGATCACGGTCTCGCCCTCCGCCGCCACGGGCAGCGACGCGCTCTCCCCCGCGCCGATGGGATGCATGTCCCGGATCACGTGATGGGTCCTGCGGACGATCGCGCGGAAGATGCCTCCGATCTGCGTGCTGTCGAAGGCCCGCTGTACCAGCGCGATGAAGCCGCCGAAGGTGGCGAACGCGAGCACCAGCGCCACGCCCACCGTGAGGGTGGAGGCCACCTCGTCGCCCGAGTCGTGGGCCTGGCGGCCGATGGCCGCGAGCGCGAACATCGCGTAGCTCGCCGTGGCGGTCGGGAAGCGCCAGCGCGGCGATGACCACCGGGTCGCGCCGCAGCCGGGCAGCGAGCCGCGGCGAATAGGACGTGGTCTGGAGCTGGGCCGCCAGCAGGACCGCCGAGAAGACGATGCCCGTGAAGGTGATCATCCCGGCAACGAGCGCGCCGAGGATCTGCTCGACCGCCGAGAGGGTGATGGGCAGCGCCGGCCTGTCCCCCAGGGTGTCGTCCAGGAACGGGAGCGTGACCCCCAGAGCGACGGCGACCACGTTCGCTCCGACCACGGGGAACCACATCGCCCCCTGGAGCCAGATCCGGATCCGGACCATGCGCCCGCTGCGTCCCTCGGCGCGCACCACCTGGACCTGCGTCGGGCTATCCACCGGCGCATCGTCCCCGACGCGCCCGACGGACCCGCCCGGCGAAACCGTGGCGCGAACGGCACTTTTCGCCGTCCGGCCTCGGGGTACCCGTCCCGGTATGAGAGCGGTTACCTGGCACGGAAAGCGCGACGTACGCGTCGACACGGTCGCCGACCCTGCGATCGAAGAGCCCACCGACGCGATCGTTCGCATCACGTCGACCTGCATCTGCGGGTCCGATCTCCACCTCTACGAGGTGCTGGGCGCCTTCATCGACGAGGGCGATGTCCTCGGCCACGAGCCCATGGGCGTGGTCGAGGAGGTGGGCAGCGAGGTGGCGCAGCTACAGCCGGGCGACCGGGTGGTGGTCCCCTTCAACATCTCCTGCGGCGCCTGCTGGATGTGCGACCGCCGGCTGTACGCGCAATGCGAGACCACGCAGGCGCGGGAGTACGACAAGGGCGCGTCGCTGTTCGGCTACACCAAGCTCTACGGCCAGGTGCCGGGTGGACAGGCCGAGCTGCTGCGGGTGCCTCAGGCGCAGTTCGGCCCGATCAAGGTGCCGGAGGGCCCGCCGGACGAGCGTTTTGTCTTTCTCTCCGACGTGCTTCCCACCGCGTGGCAGGCCGTGGCCTACGCCGATGTGCCGGAGGGCGGATCGCTGGCCGTCTTCGGCCTGGGTCCGATCGGGCAGATGTGTTGCCGGATCGCCAGGCACCGCGGCGTGGGCCAGGTGATCGGGGTGGACCTGGTGCCGGAGCGGCTCGAGATGGCGGCCCGGCACGGCATCGAGACCTTGAAGCGCGACGACCTCGACGACGTGGCGGGGGCGATCCGCGAACGGACCGCCGGCCGCGGCGCGGACGCCGTCATCGATGCGGTGGGCATGGAGGCTCACGGCGCTCCCCTGGCCAAGCTCGCCCAGGACGCAGCCGGCCTCGTGCCCGACGCGGTGGCCCGGCCCATGATCGAGCGAGCGGCCGTCGACCGCCTGACCGCGCTCTACGACTGCATCGACTCGGTCCGCCGCGGGGGCACGGTCTCGATCAGCGGCGTCTACGGCGGCGCGATCGACCCGATGCCGATGATGCAGATCTTCGACAAGGGGCTTCAACTGCGCATGGGCCAGGCCAACGTCCGCCGCTGGATCGACGACATCGTGCCGCTCCTGACCGAGGACGGCGACCCGCTGGGCACAGAAGACCTGGTGACCCACCGGCTGCCCCTCGAACAGGCGCCCCACGGCTACGAGATCTTCCAGAAGAAGCAGGATGGCGCGATCAAGGTGATGCTCGAGCCCGGATCCGGGGGATGAGGCGGTAATGGACCTCTCCGGAAAGACCGTCCTCGTCACCGGCGCCGACGGCGGCATCGGCAGGGCGATCGTCGAGGAGCTGGCCAAGCGCGACACGCACATCCTGAGCGGTGTGCGCGAGCCGGACGCCTTCGAGCGGGTTCCGGCCGGTCCTGTGCGCGAGGTGCGCCCGGTGCGCATGGAGCTCTCCTCCCGGGACGCCGTCGAGGACTCGGTCGAGCGGCTCGAGGGGGCGCAGGTCGATGTGCTTGTAAACAACGCCGGGCACTTCGCCGGCGGCCTGTTCGAGCGCGGTGACCTGGGCGAGTTCTACGAGCTGCTCCAGGTGAACGTCGCCGCGCTGGTGCACCTGACCTATCGGCTCCTCCCTCCCATGCTGGCGCGCGGCAGCGGCAAGATCGTCAACAACGCCAGCATCGCCGGGTACGCTCACTTCCCCGGCGCGGCCGTCTACTCCGCGAGCAAGGCCGCGGTGGTCGGCTTCAGCGAGTCGCTGCGGCGCGAGCTCGAGGACAGCCCGGTCGGTGTCCTCCACCTGGTGACGCCCGGAGTGGAGACCGGCATGCTCGAGGAGGTGCGTGCCGACTATGAGCCGCACCTGAGCGACACGTCGAAGCTCGACGGTATCGAGCCGGCGGACTGGGCCGAGAAGATCGTGGCCGCGATCGAGGACGACGACGAGGTGCTCAACCCCACCGGAGCGGAGCGCCTCGCCAAGCTGGCCTCACGGGGTCCGGCGGGTCTCCTCGACGCGACCCTCGGGCGCGTTTTCGACCGTTGATCCCACCTGTGGCGACTGGGTCGCCGTCGGGTCCCCCTTGATCGCCAGCAGGCGGAAGTAGAGGACCGAGGACACCAGCGCCACGAGCGGCAGCGTTAGCGCGGTCACAAGCCAGTTCACGACCGCTACCACCGCGTCGCCGGCTCCGGCGACCGCGGCGATGAGCCCCGCGACCAGCGCTATACCGACCGCGATCAGCCACGTGAGCAGCAGCGTGCCGAACACCTGCCAGCCGTGCCCGCGAACGAGCTCTCGGCTCCGACCGAACGACGCGAACACGCCCGGCTTCTCGAGCACGACCACCGGGATCACCACCGACCAGATGGTGATCAGGATCAGACCCGGGATGATCAGCAGGATGAACCCGATCGCGATGGCGATACCCGCCAGGATCGCGACGGCGAGAAGCTGCCAGAAGACCGGCGCGACGCCCTTGAACAGCGTCGTCGCCTCCTGGTCGCGGCGCCCGTCCTCCACGTCCTGGACCAGCCGGACGACACCGCCGGTGTAGAACAGGCCGAGCACGAAGTTGACGAAGCCGACGAAAGGGCCAATGACGAACGCCACCGCCAGCGTGATCAGCGTGAGCAGCACGGCGGCGATGAACAGCAGGCCGAACTGGCTCTTGTAGATGTCCCACGCGCGCCCGATGACGCCGCCGGGGCGTACTTCATTCACAGGGGCTCCTTCCACCGTGTGTCGAGGCATCATTCGCGAAACACGGGCCCCCTCCTGCTCAGCGATGAATCGCCGCACCGCGGGCAGTCGTACCTCCAGACATCGAGCCACGAAGGAGAGACCATGGAAGACCGCTATATCGACCTCTACCTGCTGCCGGTGCCCGAGGACAACATCGAGGCCTACCGCCGGCAGGCCGCCACCTTCGGAGAGGTGGCCCGCGAGCACGGGGCGCTCGGCTACCGCGAGTTTCGCGGCGACGATCCGGGCGAGGGCTTCGGGACCGAGGAGGGCCTGCTGCTCACGGCGGCGGTGGCCGAGTTCAGCTCACGCGCGCACCGCGACGAGGTGATGGCGAAGGTGCTGGACGATCCGCGCGTCAAGGAGCTGGAGGGCACGGAGGTCGCCGACATGAGCGGCATGCGCTACGGCGGCTTTACGACCCTGGTGAGTGCCTAGCCCGAGCGCAGCAGCGGCTGGGTGAGGCAGGTGGGGCCCCCGTCGCCCTTGAGCGACAGCTCCGAGCCGTCGTAGACGTGGACCTCGATGCCGCGGCGCTCCAGCTCGCGGCGCACGGCGGGGATGCCGTCGAGCATCACCACCACCCCCGGCCGCACGGCGAGGAGGTTGCAGCCCATGGCCAGGTAGGAGTCGTGGTCGATCGCGATCCAGTCGGCGCCGCGCTCGCGCAGGTGCTCGAGCAGGCGCACCGGGGCGAGCGGCTCGTAGATCACCAGCAGCCCGGCGTCCACGCCGGAGATGAAGGACTGGAGGTGAAGGACCGAGCCCGGGCCCTGGTCGTGCGGCATGTCGTAGGCCTCGACCCGGACTCCCTCGGGGGCCATGAGCTCGGCCAGGGCGTTGGCCCCGGCGCTGTTGGTGCGGTAGCCGAGCCCGACGGCCACGGTGGTGTCGTCGATCCAGAAGCGGTCGCCGGCGTCGGCGTACGCGGGCGCCTCGAGGCTGCCGAGAAGCGGGATCCCGAGCCGTTCGAGCTCGCGGGCCGCGGCCGCGGGCTCCCGCTCCCGCGCGGGCTTGGCCATCCGCAGCACGATCCCACCGCGGCCGGTGAGGAGCATCGGATCGTGCATGTAGACGGCATCGACCTGCCCGTCCAGCGCCGCGGCGACCTCGACCTCCACCCCCAGCCCGGCCAGTAGGTCGCAGAAAGCCTCGTGCTGGCCGGCGAGCAGGCCTGGATCCGGCGTCCTCCAGGCGGCGCCGGCCCAGTCGCCTGCGGTGGAGGGCCGGCGCACGAGAACTCGCCGCAGCGGGGCGGTCATCGATGTGACGCCGTAGGCGGCCTCCGTGGCGACATCGGGCGCGGGCATGCGCGGATTCTGACGCTTAGCCGACCCGAGGCGGAAATTCCACGGCAGGTTTCCCCCGAGTGGCAGGGCCAGGCCGACCCGGTGTGGCTTCCGAAACTCGCGGTATGCGCGAGTTATGGAAGCCACACCTTTCAGCAGGCGGCGTGAGTGCAACAGAAGAGCGACGGCTGTGACGGGCGTGCGACAACGCCAGTCCCCCCGGATTCTGACGTGGTCAGCGGGCGCCCGCAGGCTCGGCCGTGCGAGGCCGCACGCTCAGCAGCGGCAGAGCGCGCGACACACATGGGCCGATGCCGAGGGCGAACACGGCTGTGCCGATGCCGACGGTGCCCCCGAGGAGCCATCCCAGCACCAGCACCGTCACCTCGATCGCCGTGCGGCCCACCGCGATGGGCACGCCCAGGTCGGCCAGGCCGGTCATCAGGCCGTCGCGCGGCCCAGGACCCCAGCCGGCGCCGATGTAGAGGCCGCTGCCGATGGCGACGATCACGAGCGCCCCGAGCACGTACGCGGCCTGCCATCCCGGCCGGTCGGTCACGGGAATCAGCGCGACGCCCAGATCGATCACCGGGCCGACCAGCAGCGCGTTGGTGAGCGTGCCCAGCCCGGGGCGCTGATGCAGCGGAAACCACAGGGCCAGCACCACCAGCGACGTGATGATCACCACCGTCCCCAGGCTGAGGCCGGCGTTCTCCGCCACGCCCTGCGCGAACACCGTCCAGGGATCCACCCCCAGCTCGGCCTGGACCAGCAGCGCGATTCCGAGGCCGAACAGCACGCAGCCGGCCACCAGGCGGGCGGCCCGCTCGACGGGACGATCCCAGGCGCCGCTCACGCGGCGCTGGAGGGCGCCGGCGGGGTGGTCCGGAAGCGGTTGAAGGCCACACCGGCCCAGATCAGCTCGACCACCCCGAAGGGCCAGGTGCCGGCCAGGAAGCCGTAGGCGCTCGACAAGAGACAGCCGCAGCCGAAGGCGAAGATGAAGCGGCGGCCGCGCCGCTCGAGCGCGTACATGAGCATCATGAAGGTGACGGCCGCCGCCCCGAAGGCTGTGAGCATGCGGCCAGTGTGACGGGCGGGCTACGAGCGCTTCTTCAGCGCGCCCGGCTTGTGCACCGCGGTGCCGCCCGACTTCTCCGACTTGACCAGGTACTGCGGCTCGTCCTTCGAGGCCTTCACCTTGCGGCCGCCCGCCTCGGTGTCCGAGGTGATCTTCCGCTCCACCGTCCCCACGGCCGTGCCGCCGTGGCTCTTCCACTCGACCCTGTCGCCCTTCTTGAACTCCTTGGCCATCCGCCCTCCTCCGGTGTCCTGAAAGCGACCTACCCGCCGGGGGCGGGCAGGACGCAGGCCAGACTGGAATGGCGCCGAGGCGCGGTCGGTCAGGAATCAGTCAGTTGCTTCCACCATCCCCGCCGCCACCGTCCCCTCCTGAGCCTGCATCCGCCGTCGCGGTGATCAGGTCGCCAAGACCGTCGCAGAAGTCGCCGAGACCCTCCCAGAAGCCGTCCTCCGCGGAAGCGTCGCCGGTCTGCTTGAGCACCGGCTGGAGCTGCTTGAAGGCTTTGGGGAGATCCTTGGCCGCCGCCAGGGCGGCCTTGCGCTGATGCTTCTCCACCAGCAGCTTCGTCAGGCCGGATACGTGGGCGAGCGAGGCGAGCGCCATCGACCGCGGACGCATCGGCGCCCGATGCAGCAACGTCGAACGAACCTCGGCTCGGAGCGCGGGTGCGCGGTCCGCGGGTCGAGGCCGGTACCGCTTCACCGTGCGCGGCAGCAAACGGGCCTCTTCTCGCTCCAGCTCCAGCACGCCGGCGTCGAGCAGCCAGTCTCGGTGCTGTTCGAGCGCGCCGGGACGCCTGACAATCCAGTCCTTTGCCGAGCGCTGGCGCTCCCTCATGGCGATCTGGTGGAGCACGTCGTCGAGCAGTGGATCGCCCACGGGTGTCGGGTCGGTGGTCTCGACGAGGGTACGCCGGAGGCCGAACCTCCGGACCTGTGCGGTCCGGATACGCCCGGCCAGCAGGAACTCCGCCAGCTCGCCGCCGGCAACTCCGGCGTTGATCCTCTGACCCGCAGCTTTTCCCTGACCCGCGTAGTAGGAGAGAACGACGAGCTGCGCGGGAAGAGACAGGTCGGTCGGGGTGTCAGCGAGGTACGACACAGGTGATCCTCCGGGTCAGAAGGCGAGTCAGCGGCGGTGAGGAGCGGGTTAGTTGGGTTGTGCTGCGCTCCTGGCTTCACTGTACGCCCGCCGAGAGCACCCGGCGCGAACGTGTGACGAACGTCACAAATCCTAGAACGGGCGGTACGGCCTGTCTGACACCTCCAGCCGCTGACGCGGCTCATACCAGATCCACTCGTAGTGGCGGTCGTACCGCACCCGGGACCGCTCGACCGCCTCTGGGCCACCGGTGATGCGGAACGGCTCGCCGTTGTTGTCGATCGTCACCTTGCGCTCTTCTCCGTCGATCACGGCGGTCGCGTCGATCTCCCACTCGACATAGTCCCGGCTCGCCAGGCCCACCACCTGGACCGGCTGCAGCTCCGTCTTCTTCAGGGAGACGATGCCGCCGCCGCCGAAGTAGGGCCCGCCCAGGGGGGCGTACAGATCCTCCACCTTGCGGGCGACCGGGCTGTTCTCGTCCAGGTTGAACCCGACGCCGATCGCGTCCATCGCTCCGGCCGACTGGCAGCCGATGTGAGCGCCCGTCAGGATGGGCTCCCGCTTGAGGATCCGGGCCCGCATGTCGACGATGGCGACCTCGCGGTGCGTCCGCCCCTCTAGAACCATGCTGTGGATGGATCGTCGGATGTCGACCGCGCCCGCGTTCTTCGCCGCTCGGAACAGGGAGTCGCAGTCCTTCGCCCTGCGGAGCCGGCCATCGAGCCCCGCCGGTGACCGGGCCGCGACGCGAAAGCCGTCGCTGCCGCCCTGGGGGTCCTCGCGCACGCTGATGCCGATCGGCTCGCCGCCGGCGACCTTCTCCTCGATGTCCGGGCCGATGGCGTTGACCACGTAGCTCCCTATTGCCCCGAGCACGCCGAAGGCCGCGAGCGTCCCGACCGCCGCCTTCCAGTAGCGACGCCACCGCGGCGGTGGCGGCTCCGGACTGGTGTCTTCAGGAGGACCGCGAGATTCCAACGGGGCTCATTCGTGACGAACGCAACCTGCGATCTCGGCTCTAGCATGGCCCGCCGCTCCACGTGCGTCAAGGTACCGGGGACGCGGGCGCTACCGGGCTCGCCTCCATTACGACTGAGACCGGGCGCCGCCTGGGTCCAGAAAGCGACCTACCCGCCGGGGGCGGGCAGGACGCAGGCCAGACTGGAATGGCGCCGAGGCGCGGTCGGTCAGGACTTGACGAACGGCTGTACCGCGTCGAGGACCGCCTGCATGTCGAGCGCCGGGTCGAAGGCGCCCTCGGCCGGCTGCTTGCCGTTCAGGAGCCGGATCGCGGCCGCGTGGCGAGCCTCGATCTGGACGATGCTGCCGGCCGCGCCCAGCACCTCCGGGGACATGATCTGGGGCGCGGCGCCGTTGTAGGCGCTCACCCCCGTGTCCTCGAGGGTCTGGGCGAGCTTGAGGAAGCTCTTCTGGTTCTTGTAGGCGTTGCCGAAGTCGACGCCCGGCGCCTTCACCGGCGTGCCTCCGAGCTCCTTGATCGTCCCGGTCAGCGCCGTGACGTGCTCGTTCTCGTTGTCGCGGATCTCCTTGGCCAGCGACCTGACGTTGCGCTGAAGACCCGGGACACGCTTGAGTCCCTGCTCGTAGAACGCCGCCTCGAGGTACTCGAGCGTCAGCGCGAAGTTCAGGATCTCGAGGTCGCCGCCGCCCTCCTGGGCGAGGGCCTCGCGGACGTAGGGGCCCACGGCGCTCAGGCCGTAGACCGCTCCGGCGGCCACGGCGCCGCGCACCATGAACGCCTGGCGGGTCACGCCCTGGACGTCGATGGCCGCCAGCTCCGGGGCGGGATTGTGCTGTGTGGACATGTGCGAGATCTCCTTTTGCTGCTCTAGGCCAGGAACGGCTTGACCTGCGGAAGCACTTCCTCCATGGAGGCCGGCTTCGCGAAGGCGCCGTCGGGAACGATGGTCTTGCCCACCACGGTGTTCAGCGCGGCGGCGTGCCGGGCCTCGACGCTGTGGATGGACAGGGCGGCGGCCAGGATCTCCTTGGACCGGATCCGGCCCGCCTGGCCGAGGTAGGCCGCCGCGCCGAGGTTCTCCACCGCGGCCGCGGTCTCGAGCACCTTCTTCTGCCCGCCCTCGAGGACGGCGTCGAAGGTGGTCTTCGGCCGCTTGGGCGTGCCGCCCAGGTCCTTGACCACGCCCATCAGCGTGTCGACGTGGGCCTGCTCGGCGTCGCGGATCAGCCTGGCGGTCTCGCCCAGCGGCGGTCCTTGACCACGCCGGAGTCGATGACGGCGTTGTAGAAGTCCGTCTCGAGGTGCTCCAGGGTGAGGGCGTACTGGACGATCGCCAGGTCGTCGCCGCCGGGCTTGTTCATCTCCTTGGTGGCCTGGCTCGTCGGCCGCGGTGCTCTCCTCGTCGCCGCCGCCGCAGGCGGCCAGGAAGACCGCGAACGCCGAGGCGGCGCCGGCGCCGCCGACCAGCTTGAGGAAGGACTTGCGCGACGAGTCGTCCTGCGCAACCTCGCGCAGCGCGCTCTGCGGGGTATCCCGCTCGGTGGTGCTGTTCATGGGGGCTCTCCCTGCCGCCGGCGTGAGGGTTGGCCGGCTTCGAGTTTTCGTTCTCCGCCGGCTCGTCCGCCGGCACTGTCCCCCTTATGCAGCTTCCGGCCGGAAACGGATCACTTTGGCCGTGGAGTGATCCGTCCCGGCCACCGGTCGCGAAGAGACGGGTATGCCAAGCATCGGACCAATGGAACTGATCATCGTCCTCGCCCTCGCGCTGCTGATCCTCGGGCCCAAGCGCCTGCCGGATGCCGGCCGCTCGCTGGGCCGCGGAATGCGGGAGTTCAAGGACTCCATCACCGGACGCGACCCGCGTCCCGAGGAGCTGGCGGACGGCGAGGCCGTGCCGGCTCGCAAGTCCTAGCCCTCGTCTCCAGTAACGCTCGTGCCACGCCGGGTTCGCCCCGTCGATCACGACGATCGCCTGTCGATCGTCGAGCACCTCGATGAGCTGCGCTGGCGGCTGATCGTCTGCGCGGCCGCCTTCGGCGTCGCGTGGGCGCTCACCGGCTGGCAGAACCACCTGGTGCTGGAGATCGTCAACGCGCCGCTGCCGGACGGCATCGAGCCCATCACCCTCGGGCCGGCCGAGGCCTTCTACAGCACGCTGATCAACGCGGCCTACGCCGCGCTGCTGATCTAGCGCTGCCGGTGATCCTCTACCAGCTCTACGCCTTCCTCCTGCCGGCCTTCAGCCCGTCGGAGGCCCGGGTGGCCCGGCCCCTGCTCATGCTGGTGCCGGTGCTGTTCATCGCCGGGGTGGTCTTCTGCTACTTCGTGGTGCTCACGCCGGCGCTGGACTTCCTGCTGACCTTCAACGCCGACGAGTTCAACACGCAGGTCCGCGCGCGCGACTACTACTCGTTCGTGACCCTGCTGATGCTGGCGATGGGCATCGGCTTTCAGATCCCGGTCGGCGTCATCGCGGCCTGCCGGCTCGGGGTGACCAGCCCCGAGGCGCTGCGGAAGAACCGGCGCTACGCCATCGTGGTCATCGCGGTGCTGGCCGCGCTGCTGCCCACGATCGACCCGCTCACGCTGCTGCTCGAGATGGTGCCGCTGATCGCGCTGTACGAGCTGAGCATCCGGCTGGCCTCGGTCTTCGGCCGGCGCGCGGCCGAGGGCGCGGACGCCGTGGCCGTCTAGTGCCCGGGTCCCGAGCCGTTCCCGTTGGCCTGCGCGACTTCCTCCATGCGCTCGTGCCGGTCCTGGCCGAGCGCCGACCGCGGTGATCCGGCGATGCGCGCGAGGTGGAAGCGCCGCACCGGGCGCACTGGTCCGTTGGTGCGGTCCGAGGAGTCCGGGATGAGGGCGTAGCGCCTGATCGGCTTGGACACCATGCGCCGGGATACTCGTCCATTGCAGGGATTAAGGCAATGGACGCTGGTCCAAAGATCGAGGCCTCGGACTGTACGACGGGTCGAGGTCCCCGAACGGCGCTCAGGGGTGCCGCTTGACCCCGCGCAGGATCGCGTCCGCGGTCTTCTGGGCGGCCCGAAGGCCGACGCCCACAAGGTCGAGCGCGTCCGTGCCCACCGCCGCCACGGCCGCGCGGTTGGCCTCGTCGTCGCCGGTTGAGAACAGCTCGCCGGTGTAGAGCGCGAAGGCCACCTCGCGCTCACGGGCGCGGCGCGCGACGGTGCTCAGCCTGTCGGAGGAGGCCTCGAAGATCAGGACGGGCTGGCGCAACATCGGCAGATAGCCCACGCCGTCGGCGTCACGGTAGGGCTCGCCCACGGCGTCAGCGCCCGCCTCGGCGGTGATCGCGCTCATCAGGAACGCGGTGACGTTCAGTCGTTGCCAGGCGGCGAGGTCGTCCCGCACCACGACGGCAACCTTGGTGTCGAAGTCGCCTACGGCCACGCCGCCTTGTACCACTCCCAGGTCGCGGCCAGCCCCCGGTCGAGCCCCCACCGCGGTGCCCAGCCGAGCTGGTCGCGCAGCGCGCTCGCGTCGAGGAACTGGCGGTCGATCTCGCCCCGCGGGGTGCCCTCACCCCGCACGTCGGGCTCGAGGTCGAGGCCGGCGAGGCCGATCAGGCGGCGCACCACGTCGATCACCGCAACGGGCTCGCCCCAGCCGGCGTTCCAGGCCCGCCCGTGGAGGTCCGGGCGGTCGAGCGAGGCCGCGATGGCCAGGTAGGCCTCCACCGCATCGTCGATGTAGAGGTAGTCGCGCTCGGGGCTGCCGTCGGAGCGGACCACGGGCCGGTCGCCGCGGACCAGCGCCCGGGCCGTGTCGGGGATCAGGCGCGACCAGTTGAGGTCGCCGGGCCCGTAGACGTTGGCGAAGCGGGCCACCGCCACCGGCAGGTCGAAGCCGGCGGCATACGAGCGGGCGATCAGGTCGGCGCACGCCTTCGACACGTCGTAGGGAAAGGCGGCCCTCAGGGCGAAGTCCTCGCGGTAGGGCAGCTCGTCGTGGGCGCCGTAGGCCTTGTCGGAGGACGCCACGACGATCCGGTCGATGGCGCCCCCCTGCGGTCCGGCAGGCCTCCAGGAGGTTGTAGGTCCCGCGCACGTTGGCCTCGAAGGTCGACAGCGGCGAGCGGTTGGCCGTCCCGACGATGGTCTGGGCGCCGAGGTGGAACACGCCGGTCACGTCGTGCTCAGCCACGACCCGCACGCAGCGAGGCCTGGTCGGCCAGGTCGGCGAGCGCGATTACGCAGCGCTCTCCGATGCCCTCCGTGGCAAAGCGCGATTCGGGGTCCACGTCGCGCCGCAGCGCAACGACCCGCTCCCCGTCGTCCAGCAGCCGCTCGGCGAGCGCGGAGCCGATGAAGCCCTGCGCCCCTGTGACGAGGACGCTCAGCCGCCCGCGACGGCGGGGAGGATCGTGACCTCGTCGCCGTCCTCGACGGAGGTGTCGAGCCCGTCGAGGAAGCGGATGTCCTCACCGCCCACGTACACGTTCACGAAGCGGCGCAGGTCGCCGTCCACGGCGATGCGGTCGCGGAGCCCGTCGTAGCGGTCGTAGAGCCCGTCGAGCACCTCCCCCACCGTGCCCGCGCCGTCGACGGCGGTCTCCGTGTCGCCGCCGGTCACGCTCCGCAGCTGGGTGGGGATCTTGACCGTTATCGCCATCGGGTCCGGCAGCTTACAACGCGCCCACCGGGACATTCGCCAGCTCGCGCTCGAACTCCGCGGCCGACGGCTCGATCTCGTAGGTGTCGAACGTCCCGCGCACGGCGTCGAGCGTCTTCAGGCCGTCTCCGGTGATCACCGCCACCACCCGCTCCTCGGCGCCGATGGCGCCGCGCTCGGCCAGTTTCCTCAGCACGGCGGTGGTCACGCCGCCGGCGGTCTCGGTGAAGATGCCGGTGGTCTCGGCCAGAAGCGCGATGCCCTCCCGGATCTCCTCGTCGGTGACGGCATCGATCCCGCCGCCCGAGCGCCGGGCCAGGTCCAGCGCATAGGGGCCGTCGGCGGGGTTGCCGATGGCGAGCGACTTGGCGATCGTGTCCGGCTTCACCGGGCGGCAGACATCGCGGCCCCGCGTCGTAGGCGGCCGCCACCGGCGAGCAGCCCTCGGCCTGGGCCCCGTTGAAGGCCGGCAGCTCTCCCTCGATCAGGCCCACCTCGAGCCATTCCTCGAAGCCGCGGGCGATCTTGGTGAACAGCGAACCGGAGGCGATCGGCGCCACCACGCGGTCGGGCAGCTCGAAGCCCAGCTGCTCGGCGATCTCGAAGGCGAGCGTCTTGCTGCCCTCGGCGTAGTAGGGGCGCACGTTGACGTTCACGAAGGCCCAGTCGTGCTCACCCGAGAGCTCGGTGCAGAGGCGGTTCACGTCGTCGTAGTTGCCGCGCACCGCCACCAGCCGCGTGCCGTACACGCCGGTGGCCAGCACCTTCTGCTCCTCCAGGTCGGCGGGAATGAACACGTAGGACTCGAGCCCGGCGGCCGCCGCGTGCGCGGCCACCGCGTTGGCCAGGTTCCCGGTGGACGCGCAGGCCACCACCTCGTAGCCGAGCTCGCGCGCCTTGGCCAGGGCCACCGCCACCACCCGGTCCTTGAAGGAGTGGGTGGGGTTGGCGGTGTCGTTCTTGATCCACAGCTCCCCCAGGCCCAGCCGCTCCGCCAGCCGCGGCGCCCGCTGCAACGGGGTGAGGCCCACCGGCAGCCCCGGCTGGGGCGGCGTGGAGAAGGGCAGGAAGTCGGCGTAGCGCCAGATCGTCTGCGGGCCGGCCTGGATGCGCCGGCGCGTCTCCGCCGGGTCCAGCCCGTCGTAGGTGTAGGCCACCTCGAGTGGCCCGAAGCAGCGCTCGCACACGTAGCGGGCGTCGAGCGGGTAGCTCTCTTTACATTCCTTGCACTGGAGCGCCTGAACGGCCACGGAAAACCCTTTCGCCTATGAAAAAAACCTCCGCCGCTGCTGTGACGAAGGCCTTTCACAAGCGCCCCAGATCACATCTTTCGGACACGGTCGTCCGATGGACTTGGCACCTTTCCCTCAGCGACCGGAAGGTCACCGCTGGGCGGTTGCCGGGGCTTCACAGGGCCATTTCCCTCCACCCCTCTCGATGCAACGGCTATGTGGTGCGGAGGGTATCAGCCTGACGAAGTAGAATCGACTGGGTGACCGTGCTGGACGACCCGCTCAGACGTTATGCCGAGCTTGCCGAAGCCACGTCTCAGGCGCTCCGCGCGCGCGCGGGTCGAATCCGCGCGGTCGGCCGCTGCCACTGAGCCGAACGTCGAGCTGGTCGAGCATGCCGGCCTGCGCTGGGTGAACATCGAGCGCCCGCGGCCGGTGGACCGGGCCTGGCTCGAGGAGCACTTCGAGTTTCACCCGCTGGACTACGAGGACGTGCTCTCGCGCAACCAGCGGCCGAAGATCGACGAGTACGACGACTACCTGTTCATCGTCCTGTACTTCCCGGTGTTCGACAAGGCGGTCGGCCGGCTCAACGCGGCCGAGCTCGACATCTTCATCGGGCCGGACTTCATCATCACGCTGCCGAACACGCCGATCCCGCCGGTGGAGTACCTGTTCGAGCGCTGCCGCTCGTCGGCCGAGGCCCGCGACGCCCTGCTGTCCAAGGGCAGCGGCTACCTGCTCTACAAGATCGTCGACGACTCGTTCGACTACTGCTTCCCGATGCTGCGGAAGATCGGCAACAAGCTCGAGCGCCTCGAGGAGGACATCTTCGAGGGCAAGGCCGAGGAGGTCGTGCGCGACCTCTCCAACGTCAAGCAGGAGATCATCAACTTCCGCAAGGTCATCCGCCCCCAGCGCGCCGTGCTGAGCGACCTCGAGCGGACCAAGCAGCGCTACCTGGCCGAGGACCTCGAGGTCTACTTCGACGACATCAACGACGCCTCCGAGCGCATCTGGGACATGCTCGAGAACTACAAGGAGGTCGTCGAGGCGCTCGAGGACACCAACGAGTCGGTGCTGTCGCACCGGGTCAACGAGGTGCTGCGGGTGCTCACGGCCTTCAGCGTCGTGGTCCTCCCGCTCACGCTGTTCGCGAGCATCTGGGGGATGAACGTCGACTTCCCGTTCGCCACCGGCACCGCGGCCTTCTGGGCGATCATCGTGGCCATGGTGGCGCATGCTGGTGGCGATGGTCGGCTATTTCCGCAGCCGCGGCTTCCTGTAGCGGCGCGCTCACCTCAGCTGAGGGCGCGCTCGTCGTCGCGGCGGACGCGCAGCCAGAGGTAGCCGTAGCCGCCGAGCTCGACGTCGAGCGTGCCGTCGCGGTTCAGCCGATGGTCGCGCTCCTCGAGGAGGTCGTCGACCTCCACCCGCTCGCCCTTGCCGACGCCCAGGTCCAGGGTGGCCCTGACCTGCTTGCCGGACAGGTTGTGGGCGGCGACCACGGTCGAGCCCTCCCAGTCGCAGCGGTGGGCGAACATCGCCGGCGCCGCCGTCTCGATCAGCGTGCTCGAGCCCCAGCCCAGCTCCGGCGTCTCCCGGCGCCGCCAGATCAGGCGCTCCATCCAGTTGAGCAGTGAGTCCGGCTCGCGTCGCTGCCGGGCGACGTTCACGTTCTGGGCGCCGAAGTCGCCGCCGGTCGGAGGGCGCACGAGCTTGCCCGGCGCCGCGGTGGAGAACCCGCCGCCCTCGGCGTCCGACCACTGCATCGGCACCCGCACGCTCATGCGGTCGGGGATGTCGAGGTTCTCCCCCATGCCGATCTCGTCGCCCATGAAGATCACCGGCGTGCCGGGTAGGGAGAGCATCAGGCTCCAGGCCATCCGCAGCCGGGGCCCGTCGCCCCCGAGCATCGTGGCCGCGCGGCGGCGCAGGCCGTGGCCGTAGAGCTGCATCCCCTCGTCGGGACCGAAGGCGTCGAAGACCTCCTGGCGCTGCGGCCCGGTCAGCTTGTCCAGGCTGAGCTCGTCGTGGTTTCGCAGGAACGTGGCCCAGGCGTTGTCGGGCGGCGGGTCGGGCAGGCTGCGGATCACGCCCTCGAGCGGCTCGGCGTCCTCGCGCGCGAGCGACAGCCACAGGTTCTGGTTGAGCAGGAACCCGAACTGCATGTTGAGCTGGTCGCCGTCCTCGTCGCCGAAGAAGCTCGCAAGATCCTTCAGCGGGGCGTTGACCTCGCCCAGCAGCATCGTCTCCCCCCGCCGCCGGGTGGCGAACGCTCGCAAGCCGGCGCAGCCACTGATGCGGGTCGCCCTCGACGTGCTCCGCCAGCCCGTCCAGCTCGAGCATGAAGGGCACGGCGTCCATACGGAAGCCCGACACCCCGAGCTGGAGCCAGAAGCCCACGATCTTCGCGATCTCGTCGCGGACCGCGGGGTTGGCCAGGTTGAGGTCCGGCTGGAAGCGGTAGAAGCGGTGCAGGTAGTACTGGCCGGAGCGCTTGTCCTTCTGCCAGTTGCTCGTCTCCTTGCCGGGAAAGGCGATCCCCTTCGGCTCGTCCGAGGGCTCGTCGCGCCAGACGTAGTAGGAGCGGAAGGGCGAGTCGGGGTCCTCGCAGGCGGCCTTGAACCAGGGGTGCTCGTCGGAGGTGTGGTTGACCACCAGGTCGGCGATCACCTTGATCCCGCGGTCATTGGCAGTGCGGACCAGCTCCACGAAATCGCCGAGGCCGCCGAGCCGCGGGTCCACCGCGCAGTAATCGCTGATGTCGTACCCGTCGTCCTTGTTGGGCGAGGGGTAGAAGGGCATGAGCCACAGGCAGGTGACGCCCGAGGCCGGCCAGGTAGTCGATCTGCCGCACCAGGCCCTCGAAGTCCCCCACCCCGTCGCCGTCGCTGTCGAGGAACGTCTCCACGTCGAGGCAGTAGACGATCGCGTTCTTCCACCACAGATCGCTGGTCGGACCGAGCTTCACGACTCAGGCCTCCCGCAGCTCGGGAAGCACGTGCTCGCCGAACGCCTCGATGAACGGGCCGAGATCCTGGCCCACGTGATGGAGGTAGATCTCGTCGAAGCCCAGCGTCAGCCAGCTCGCTGCAGCACCTCGGCGTGCCGCGACGAGGTCGGGCGAGATCAGCACCGCCTCGCGCATGTCCTCGGCCGCGGACGTGGCGGGCCGCGATGTCGAACTGCTCCACCGTTTGGAGGTCCCAACACAGCGGCGGCGGGAACACGTTCGTGCGCCACTGCTCGTGCGCGATCCGCAGCGCGGTCTCCTCGTCCGGGGCCCAGGACAGGTGCACCTGCACGGCCAGCCGCTTGCCCTCGCCGCCGTTGTCGCGGAAGGCCGCGATCATGCGCTCGAGCTTCTCGCGGGGCTGGTTGACCGTGACCAGACCGTCGGCCCACGTCGCCACCCAGGCTGCGGTCTCCTCGCTGATCGCCGGCCCGATGAGGGCCGGCGGCTCGGCCGGCAGGGTCCACAGGCGGGCCCGGTCCACTCGCACCAGGCCGTCGTGGTCCACCACCTCCCCCGCGAACAGCGCCCGGATGATCTCCACGCACTCGAGCAGGCGGGCGTTGCGGACCTCCTTGTCCGGCCACGCCGCGCCGGTGATGTGCTCGTTGGACGCCTCCCCTGTTCCGAGGGCGACCCAGAGGCGTCCCGGGAACATCTCGGCCAGCGACGCCGCGGCCTGCGCCACGATGGCCGGGTGGTAGCGCTCTCCCGGGGCGTTCACCACCCCGAAGGGCAGGCTCGTGCGGGCCAGCGCCGCGCCCAGGAACGACCAGGCGAAGCCCGACTCGCCCTGGCGCTCGCTCCAGGGCGAGAAGTGATCGGAGGACATCGCCCCGGCGAACCCCGCCCGCTCCGCGTGAGCCACGGCGTCGAGAAGGTCGGACGGCGGGATCTGCTCGTGCGAGCAGTGCATGCCGATGAGGGGCATCGACGACCTATACCCACCTCCCCGCTGAGTTAGCCTGCCGCGCTGTGATCGACGAATCGATCTTCAAGGCCTACGACATCCGGGGCCTCTACCCCGACCAGCTGGACGAGGACCTCGCCTACCGCATCGGCCGCGCCTTCGCCCGGGTGCTCTCGGACCTGCAGGACGTGCCCGTGACCGACCTGCGGCTGGGCCTCGGCCGCGACATGCGCCTCACCGCGCCGGCCATGGCCGAGCGCTACGCCCAAGGGATGGCGGACGAGGGCGCGAGCGTGCTGGACGTGGGGATGGTGGGCACCGAGATGCTCTACTGGACCGTCGGCTCACGCGAGCTCGACGGCGGGCTGATGTGCACGGCCTCGCACAACCCGAAGGCCTACACCGGCGCCAAGCTCGTAAAGCGCGGGGCGCTGGCGCTCTCCGGCGACTCGGGGATCGGTGAGATCCGGGAGATCGTGTCCGCGGGCGAGCCGGGCGAGCCGGCGGCGGATCCGGGCTCGATCGAGCAGGAGGACGTGGACGAGGCCTTCCGCGAGGCAGCGCTCGGCTACATCGACGCCGGCCGGCTTCGGCCGCGGAAGGTCGTCCTCGACGGCGGCAACGGCATGGCCGGGCCGATGGTGGGCCCGCTGCTCGACTCGTTTCCGCTGGAGCAGATCCGGACCTACTGGGAGCCCGACGGCGAGTTTCCCGACCATGAGCCCAACCCGCTGCTCGAGGAGAACCGCCGCTTCATCATCGACAGGGTGCGCGAGACCGGCGCCGACCTGGGCATCGCCTGGGACGGGGACGCCGACCGCTGCTTCTTCATCGACGACAGCGGCGAGTTCGTGGCCGGCGACTTCCTCACCGCCCTGCTGGCCGAGTCGATCATCGAGAAGGAGCCCGGCGCGACCGTCCTCTACGACGTCCGGGCCTCCCGGGCGGTCCGCGACGTGGTCGAGGGCGCCGGCGGCAGCGCGCTGGTCAACCGGGTGGGCCACGCCTTCTTCAAGACGCGCATGCGCGACACCGGCGCCGCCTTCGGCGGCGAGGTCTCGGGCCACTACTACTTCCGCGACTTCTACTGCGCCGACTCGGGAACGATTCCCGCGCTGCTGGTGCTCGAGCTCCTGTCGGCGAAGGACACGACGATGACCGAGCTGCTCGAGCCCTTTCGCTCGCGCTACTTCATCTCCGGCGAGATCAACTCGGAGGTCGAGGACCAGCAGGCGAAGGTCGAGGAGATCGCCTCGCGCTACTCCGACGGCGAGGTGGGCGATCTCGACGGGATCTCGGTGGACTACGACGACTGGCACTTCAACGTGCGGCCCTCGAACACCGAGCCGCTGCTGCGGCTCAACCTCGAGTCGCTCGTCTCGCGCGAGCATCTCGACGAGAAGACCGACGAGGTGCTTGGCCTGATCCGCGGCTGAGGCCGTCGATCAAGAGCGCCAGCGCCACCCCCACGCCCAGGCCGGCCATCGCCCCGATCAGGCCCCAGCCGACCGGGCCCAGCTCGCCCTCGGCCGCGCGAGCGCCGATTCCGCGCGTGGGAAGGCCGCGATCGTCCGGGATGGCCTGCCGGAACGCCCGGGCGTAGCCGGTGGCCAGCCTGACCGCGGTGTCCGGCCGCGAGGCCTCCACCGTGAAGGCCACGTCCAGCCGGGAGGTGATCTCCGCCTTCGATCCCCTCCGCAGCTCGGCCGGCGAGAGGTCGTCGACGCCGGCGAGCACCAGCGTGCGCCGCAGCACCGGGTCGCTGCGGGCCAGCCTGATCGCGGGGTCGCCGGCCAGGGCCGCCGGCACCTGGATGACGAAGGCCCGGGCCCGGTAGCGCTCCGCGCCGGCGAGCCCGTAGGCGGCGCCGGCGGCGCCGAAGAGCAGCAGGCACCCGAGCACGATCACGAGGGTGCGTTTCTCGGTCACTGGCAGCGAATGTAGTGGCAGTAGGGTCCCCGGCCGTGGCCGACGCCGACCCCTTCGCCCCCGCCGCCGAGGCGGGGATCCACCGCCTCGCCATTCCCACGCCGTTCGCGGTGGGCCGGGTGAACGTGTACCTGATCGACGACGACCCGCTCACTCTCGTCGACGCCGGCCCCAACTCGGGCACCAGCTTCGACGAGCTGCAGCGCGGGATCGCCGGTCTGGGACACCGGCTGGAGGACATCGAGCTGGTGATCCTCACCCACCAGCACATCGACCATCTCGGCCTGGTCTCCCTGGTGGCCGAGCGCAGCGGCGCGGAGGTCGCAGCGATCGACGTGGCCGTCCCCTTCGTCGAGAACTTCTCCTCCGAGGCCCAGGCCGACGACGACTTCGCCACCGACATCATGGTGCGCCACGGCATCCCCGAGGACGTGGTGGCGGCCCTGCAGTCGGTCTCGCGGGCGTTTCGCGCCTGGGGGGCCGCCGTCGAGGTCACCCGGCCCCTGCACGACGGGGAGACGCTGGCCCTCCGCGACCGCGAGCTGTGTGTCTGGCACCGCCCGGGCCACTCCCCCACCGACACGGTCTTCCACGACACGCGACCGCCGCATCCTCATCGCCGCCGATCATCTGCTCGGCCATATCTCGTCCAACCCGCTCATCACCCGCCCGCGCGACGGGTCAGGGGAGCGGCCGCAGGCGCTGGTGCAGTACCTCGACTCGCTGGCCGCCACCCGCGAGATGGACGTGGACCTCGTGCTGCCCGGCCACGGCGACCCGGTGACCGACCACCGCTCGCTGATCGATCAGCGCTTCAACCTGCACCGCCGCCGGGCGGACAAGATCCACCGCCTGCTGGAGGAGGAGCCGCGCAGCGCGTACGAGCTGGCCCAGGCGCTGTGGGGCAACATCGCGGTCACCCAGGCCTACCTGACCCTGTCGGAGGTGCTGGGCCACCTCGATCTCCTGGTGCGCGACGGTCGGGTGCGGGAGATCGAGCGCGACGGGCTGAGCGTGTTCGAGCCCGCCGGCTGAGCCTAGGCCGCTTCGCGGGAGGCGCTCGAGTGGCGCTCGTTGCCCAGCGGCTCGAAGCTGGGCCGGTACTCGGAGCGGTGCGCCTCAGCCAGGCGCGCTCCGCAGTCGTCGCAGGTCCAGTGGAAGCGCAGGATGCCCTTGCGACGGTCGTAATCGGAGCGGACGCTGTGGAAGCCGTCGTGGGAGCAGTCTCGTGTCACACCTGATGAACGTCCGGCGGAGGACGCTCCTTCACGACTCTCCGACTTCCGGCCAAAAGGACTAGAAAGAAATGAGGCGGCCCCGACGTTGGTCTAGTGCGCCGGCCCTGAACTCGGCGTGTTGATTGCCCACGTCACTGAGGAGCACCCCCTTATGAAGAGCATCGTCATCGTTGCGGATAGCTCGTTCGTGGTCGAGACCATTCGGATGGCTCTGCGTAACGCGGCCCGCCTGAAGGTGCTCGGCAAAGTCGACGGACGCAAGCCCTGCGGCCGCGCCCTGCACGGGTGCCAGCCCAACGTCGTCCTGGTGGACGAGATGAAGAGCGCAGATCACACCCTCGACCGCATTCGCGAGTCCAGGGAGGTCGCGCCCGGCGCGACCGTCGTGCTGCTCACGGCGCAGATGGACGAGGCGCTGGTGGCCAACGCTCTGGCCGCGGGCGCCGACGCCTGCCTGGCGAAGTCCGCGAACCTGCGCAGCCTGCCCGTCATGTTGCGTGAGATCGTGGAGCGCAACATCATCAGCGCTCCTCCCGCGGCCGTGGCCGAAAGCGCCGCTGCCTTCGCCGGCACCGACGATCTCACCGCTCGCGAGCGCGAGATCCTCCTGCTGGTGGCCGACGGCCTCACGAACTCGAAGATCGGCAAGCAGCTGTGGGTCACCGAGCAGACGGTGAAGTTCCACCTGTCGAACATCTACCGCAAGCTCGGAGTCTCCAACCGGACCGAGGCCAGCCGCTTCGCCTTCATGCACGGCCTGGCCAGCCGGCCGGGGCTGCAGCTCCTGCCGACGCCGGACGCCGCGTCGGGCGCGCTGGAGCCCGTGACGGCGGGCGTCGCCTAGCGGCGGCAATCCCGACGCGGCTTCGTCACGGACGTCGCCGTCCCGTAACGCTGCACGGCCCGCGCCGAGAGTGTGGCTTCCGTAAGGCGCGCATATGGCGCCTTCTGGAAGCCACACTCCTGGCCTTCGGGCCGGCGCGGGGCGGCGCGCGCGTCGCCGCGGCACGGCCTACAGCCGCACCAGGTTCGGGACGCCCGTCCGCGGCGTCACGCCGCGGAAGTCCACCACGAGCGGGGCCCGGTCGAGCACCTCGGCCGGGTCGAGCTCGGGGTGGGCGGTCACGATCACGGCCACGTCGCAGTTCTCCAGGACGTCGTCGAGCGTCTGGGAGGCCAGCCCGAACTCGGCGAGCTCGGGCACGTGATCGTCGTGGTAGACGACCTCTCCCCCCTCCTCGCGGAGGTTGCGCATGATCTTGAGCGCGGGCGACTCCCGCAGGTCGCCGACACCGGGCTTGTAGGACACGCCCAGGATGGCGATGCGCGAGCCGCGCACCGGCTTGGCGTGCTCGTTGAGGGCCCGTGCGACCTTCTCGGCGCAGAAGCGCGGCATGGCCTGGTTGACCTCGCCGGCCAGCTCGATGAAGTCCGTGGGCCGGCCGTACTCGCGGGCCTTCCAGGACAGGTAGAAGGGGTCCACCGGCAGGCAGTGGCCGCCCATGCCCGGGCCCGGGTTGAAGCGCATGAAGCCGTAGGGCTTCGTGGAGGCCGCGTCCACGACCTCCCAGATGTCGATGTCCATGCGGTCGCAGAGCACGGCCAGCTCGTTGACCAGCGCGATGTTCACCGAGCGGAAGACGTTCTCGAGGAGCTTCGTGAGCTCCGCGACCTCGGGGGTCGAGACCTGCACCACGGTGTCGCAGATCTCCCCGTAGAGAGCAGCGGCGCGCTCGAGGCAGGCGTCGGTGAGGCCGCCGACCACCTTGGGCGTGTTGCTCATCGTGTAGTCGGTGCGGCCCGGGTCGATGCGCTCGGGCGAGAAGGCCACGTTGAACTCGGTGCCGGCGGCCAGGCCCGACTCCTCCAGCAGCGGCACGAGCCGCTCGCGGGTGGTGCCCGGGTAGGTGGTCGACTCGAGCACGATCAGCTGATCGCGCTGAAGGACCGAGGAGATCGCGCCCGTCGCCGACAGCAGCGGCCCCAGATCGGGCTCGCGGTTCTTGGTCAGCGGCGTGGGGACGGCGATGATCACCGCGTCGCAGCGCGACAGCTCGGCGAAGCGCAGGCTCGGGAACAGGCGATCCGAGATCGCGTCCAGGGTCTCCGAGGGCACGTCCTCGATGTAGCTCTCGCCGGCGTTCAGGGCGCCGATCTTGCGGGGGTCGACGTCGACCCCGGTCACGTTGTGGCCCGCCTCGCAGAAGGAGACGGCGAGCGGGAGGCCGACATAGCCGAGTCCGACGATTCCGATGTTCATGGTCCGACGGTACGAGCGCGTACGCAGTCGCGGACTGCCCGAACGGCTAGGTTCAGGGGCCGCCGGTGACCGGCCGCGTCATGTCGGCCTGGATCTCGGCCTGCGTGAGCGCCCGGTTGTACACGCGGATCTCGTCGAGACGCCCGGCGAGCCATTCCGCCCACACGTTGTTACCGCCGAAGCGCAGGGCGCCGGCGCTGTTGACCAGCGTGCCGCCCAGAGCGCGGGTGCCCACCTGGGTGCCGTTGAGATACACGCGCAGGGTCGTCCCGTCCCACGTCGTAGCCAGGTGCGACCAGGTGTTCAGGGGAAGCTGCGTCGAGCCGTTGACGTACAGGTCGCCGGTGGTGAACATGTGGCCCGAGGGCGGCCCACGTCGTTGTTGCGCGTAGAGCGCGTAGACGAGCTGGCCCGGCTGCTCCTTGAGCAGCACGGTGCGCCAGTCGACCCCGAGCGCGGTCGGGTAGACCCAGGCCTCGAGGGTCGCGCGGTTGGTCAGGTCCAGGGACGCGCTGTCGGGCACCGTGACCAGGTCGTTGATCCCGTCGAAGCTCAGGGCCGAGCCGATCTTCCCCGCGGTGGTGCGGGTGGCGCCGGCGATCGTGCCGTTGTTCCCGCGGCCGGACGAGTCGCCCGCGGTGGTCCCGCTCGCCTCGTCGAAGCCCCAGGCGCCTACGGGCGCTCCGCCGGGCGGCGGTGGGGCGCTGACCGTGAGGGTGACCGCCACCGTCTTGGGGGAGCCGCCGGCGCCGGCCGCCGTGACCGTGACCGTCCCGTTGTAGGTGCCGGGCGCCAGGCCGGTCAGGTCGGTGGTGACCGACAGCGTGCCCGGCGCCGTCCCGCCGGCCGGCGTCACCGCGAGCCAGGGCTGGTTGTCGGATGCGGTGTAGTTGAGGCTGCCGCCACCGGAGTTCGTCACGTTCACGGTCTGGGCGGCCGGGCTCGTGCCGCCCTGGGTCCCGTTGAAGGTCAGGCTGGCGGGCGCCACCGCCAGCACCGGCGTGGCCGGGTTCACGGTGAGCGTCACGTCCACGGTCTTGGGCGAGCCGGTGGCCCCGGCCGCCGCCACGGTGACCGGCGCGGTGTAGGTGCCGGGCGCCAGCCCGGCGATCGACGGCGTGACGGTCACCGTGCCGGGCGCGGTCCCGCTCGCGGGGCTCGCCGACAGCCACGAGGCCGATTCGCTGACGGTGTAGTTGAGGCTGCCACCGCCGCTGTTGGTCACATCGAAGGTCTTGGCCGCCGGGTTGGCGCCGCCCTGGGTCGCACTGAAGGTCAGGCTGGCCGGCGCCACCGCCAGCACCGGCGTGGCCGGGTTGACGGTGAGCGTCACGTCCACGGTCTTGGGCGAGCCGGTGGCTCCGGCCGCCGCCACGGTGACCGGCGCGGTGTAGGTGCCCGGCGCCAGCCCGGCGATCGAGGGCGTGACGGTGACCGTGCCGGGGGCGGTGCCGCTCGCGGGGCTCACCGACAGCCACGAGGCCGATTCGCTGACGGTGTAGTCGAGGCTGCCACCGCCGCTGTTGGCCACGTCGAAGGTCTTGGCCGCCGGGTTGGCGCCGCCCTGGGTCGCCGTGAACGACAGCGCGCCCGGGGAGACCGACAGGGCCGGCTGGGGCGGCGGCCCGCCGCTGCACGTGACCGGCGTCGTCATGTCGGCCTGGAGCTCTGTCGGCGACAGCGCGCGGCCGTAGATCCGCACCTCGTCGATCCGTCCGGCGAACCACTCCGCCCAGACGTTGTTGCCGCCGAAGCGCAATGCCCCCGCGCTGTTGACCAGGTTCCCGGTGACCGCCCTCGTCCCCACCTGGGTGCCGTTCACGAAGAGGCGCTGGGTCGAGCCGTCCCAGGTCATCGCCAGGTGCGACCAGGTGTTGGCCGGCAACGGGGAGGATCCGTTCAGCTGGAGGTCGCCGCTGGTGTAGAGGTGGCCGCTCGGACGACCCGCGTCGTTGTGGCCGTACAGCGAGTAGACCAGCTGGCCGGGCTGCTCCTTCATCAGCACCGTGCGCCAGTCGGCCCCGAGCGCCGTCGGGTTGACCCAGGCCTCGAGCGTGGCGCGGTTGGTCAGGTCGAGCGAGGCGCTGTCGGCCACGGTCACCAGATCGTTGAGCCCGTCGAAGGTGAGCGCCGAGCCGAACTTGCCTGCGGTGCTGCGCGTGGCGCCGGAGATCGTGCCCGTGTTGCCCCGCCCGGAGGCGTCTCCCACCGAGCCGCCGCTGGCCTCGTCGAAGCCCCAGGCCCCGACCAGGTTCGCCCCGGTCGTGCAGGCGGCCTCGGCGTAGTTGGCCCGGTAGGTGGCGGGCGTCGTGCCCGCCGTGACGGTGTGGGCGGCCGCTCCGCCGTCCGACCAGGAGGAGAACTCGTAGGTCTTGCCTCCCGCGGGCTGCGAGGGCGGGGCGATGAGCGACACGGTCGAGCCCTGGATCACCGTGCGGGTGAAGGTGGCCGTCTGCTGCTCACCGCCCACCGACAGCTGCAGGCCGCCGGGCTGGGTCTCGAAGGTCAGGTCCACGGTCCGCGGGTCGAGTCGCCTGGTCTCCGTGTCGCTGAGGCCGCCGTCGGTGGCCGTGAGCTCGAGCGAGAGATAGGAGGGGTACTCGTGATCGGGCGCGTCCTCGATGGTGCCGGAGGCGCCGCTGTAGGTCTGGATCTGGTGCTCGTGGCAGCTGGTGGGGTTGAGCGCCGAGCAGTGGTGCAGGATCAGCTTCCAGCTCAGCCCGCTCGCGGGCACCGAGCCGCCGGTGGCGCGGGTGGCGGAGCCCGAGAAGGTGATGTCGTCGCCCACGCTCCAGCGGGTGCCCGCGGCCGGGGTGTTGATGGTGGCCTCCGGCGGGCCACCCGCGGTGATGGTCAGCGAGTCGGTGTCGGAAAGGCCGCCGGGGTCGGTCACCCGCAGCCGGACCGTGTAGGTGCCGCTCGCGGTGTAGGTGAAGTTCGGCTGGGCGGCCGTCGAGTCGTCGTAGGCGCCGTCACCGTCGAGGTCCCAGGCGTAGGTGAGCGGGTCGTTCTCCGGGTCGGTGGAGCCGGTGCCGTCGAAGCTGACGGCGAGCGGCGCGGCGCCGCTGGTGGGGTTGGCGGAGGCGTTCGCCGTCGGGCGCGCTGTTGCTCACCAGCGGGCTGATGCGATGGATCGTGCCGCCGCTCAGATCGGCGTAGTAGAGGTCGCCCTCGGGCCCGACCTCGAGGTCCACGGGCCCGGCGGCGCCCTCGACGAACGGCCGGCGGGTCGACGGGTCGGGCACCCCACCGGCGCCCGCGTTCATGACCCAGATGCAGTTCCGCGAGTAGTCGGCGAAGAAGAGCGCGCCGTTGTACTCGCTGGGGAAGGTGCCGCCGTCGTAGAACTCAACGCCCGCGGTCGACGAGCTGCCGGTCGGGCAGGTCTCCGTCGTGACCTTGGACGCGTGGTTGTAGGCGTACAGCGGCGCGGTCACGGCGCCCGCGCCGGCCGAGTAGAGGTTCTCGCAGACGTTCAGGTTGAGGTTGTCGTAGGACGACATCCGCGGCGTGCCCTCGTAGCAGGGCCAGCCGAAGTTCTCCACCGGCGCGGCAGGATTGGGCAGGCGGTTGATCTCCTCCCAGGTGCCCCAGCCGACGTCGCCCAGGTAGAGGTCGTTGGTGCCCGGGCGGAAGGTGAAGCGGAAGGGGTTGCGCAGGCCGGTGCCCGACGATGCGGCGCACGTTCGGGTCGGAGCTGCCGGCGTTGGGGTTGTCGGGTAGCGCCGCGCCCGTGTCCGGATTCACCCGGATGATGGTTCCGTCGAGGCTCGCGGGGTCGGCGCCGGTGCGCGTGTCCTGGCTGCGCAGCGCGCCGCCCTCGGCCGTCGGCGGCGTCAGGGTGGCCCCCACCCCGCCCGGCGGGTCGCCGCAGGGGTTGACCGGGTTGCCGTCCTGGCCGTAGTCGGCGAAGTTGAAGCTCGCCCCGTCGCCGGAGCTGGCGTAGAGCGCGCCGTCGGCGCCGAACTCGAGGCTGCCGACCGAGTGGCTCGGGTACTGCTGGCACCAGTCCTCGATCAGCACCTGCTCGCTGCCGCCCGACAGCTTCGAGAGGCGTCCGCTGATCACGCAGCCGTCACCGGTCGCCCCCGGCGGGCTCGGGCACTGGTCGCCCCAGCGCGGGGCTGTGCCGCCGATCGCGGCATCGTGGGCGTAGAGCACGTAGACAAACGGGCGGCCGCTGGTGAACGCCGGGTCGAGGGCCATGCCAAGCAGGCCCCGGTCCCAGAAGTGGTGCACCTTGCTGCGCAGGTCGGCGTAGACGGTCGCGCTGGGATCGTCGATGTTGTCGAAGACTTTGATCAGGCCCGTCTGCTCCGCCACGAAGACCCGGCCGTCGGGCGCGAAGCGGATGACCGTCGGGTTGGTCAGGCCGGTCCACTGAACGGTCTCCTCGAAACCGCTGGGCGCCAGGGCGGCGGCTTGGGCCAGGTCGACCTCGGGGAGGCCGGCCTCAGGGCTCAGCGGCCCTCCTGTCTGGGCCTGGGCCGTCGCGGGCAGCAGGGCGGCAGCGAGGCAGACGACTAACGCCAGGAGCAGCCGTGCGGGGCCGTGCGAGGTCACCGCTTCGAACGTATGCCGGTCACGACGGGCGGGCAACCAAGACGGCACCAATTTGGTCCCCCCGGGCCCGCCGGGGCCATGATCAGGCTGCGATCGCGCCGAGCCGGCTCGACTGGAGCTGCTGCTCCTTGACGTCGAGCACGATGTCTTCGAGGGACTTCGTCGGCTCCCAGCCGAGCGCGCCCTCGATCTTCTGTGTGTCCGGCACGCGCCGCTGCATGTCCTCGAAGCCCTCCTCGTAGGCCTCCTCGTAGGGCACGTAGCGGATCGGCGCCTCGGAGCCGACCAGGTCGCGCACCTTGCTGGCCAGCGCGCGGATGGTGATCTCCGACCGGCTGCCGATGTTGAACACCTCGCCGTAGAGGTCGTCGCGCTCCATGAGCCCGGCCAGCGCCTGGACGATGTCGTGCACGTGGCAGAAGCAGCGGCTCTGCGACCCGTCCCCGAAGACGGTGATCGGCTCGCCGGCCAGCGCCTGGCCTACGAAGTTCGGGACCACCATGCCGTAGCGGCCCGTCTGCCGTGGCCCCACGGTGTTGAACAGGCGGCCGATCACGGTGGGCAGGCCGCGCTCCTTGTAGTAGGCGAGCGCCAGGAACTCGTCGATCGCCTTCGAGCAGGCGTAGGACCAGCGTCCCTTGAAGGTCGGGCCCATGACCAGGTCGCCGTCCTCGCGGAAGGGAAGCGCTGTGCTCTTGCCGTAGACCTCGCTGGTGGAGGCCACGAAGACCGGCTTCTTCTTCTTGCTGGCGGCCGAGAGCACCACCTCGGTGGTGTGCACGTTGTTCTCGATCGTCCGGACCGGGCTCTCGACGATCAGCTCCACTCCCACCGCAGCGGCGAGGTGGTAGACGACGTCGGCCGAGTCGACCAGCTCCCCCACCACCGGAGCGTTGTGGCAACCCTCGATCGTGTACTCGAAGGACGGGTTGTCCTTGAGGTGACGGATGTTGTCGATCGCCCCTGTGGAGAGGTCGTCGAGGACGTGGATCCGGTGCCCGCGCCCGAGCAGCTCGTCGGCCAGATGGGATCCGACGAAGCCGGCGCCGCCGGTGATGAGGATGCGCATGGGCTCAACGTATGCCCGCGCTCTGCGGAGGGCACTATCCCCCCGTATAGGTTTCGGCGCCTACGCGGGCGCCACGAACCAGCCGAAGCGGTCGTTGAGGCGGCGAACGAAGGGGACGCGGACCAGCATCCGCTTGACGGCGGTCCGGCGCTCCTGGCGCGCCCAGTGGCGGCGCCAGTACTCCTCCTTCTCCTTCGTGATGGTGGTGTAGTACGGACCCCCGGTGTGGTGCACGCGGAGATCGGCCAGCACCGCCGCGCCGTAGCCGAGGCGCTCGAGGTCCTCGATGTAGGCCGCGTCCTCCAGCCAGAAGACCTGGCCCTCCTGCTCGCGAAAGCCGCCGGCGCGCTCGTTCAGCTCCCGCGAGGTGATGGCGCAGCCTCCGCCCGTGGGGCCGCGGAGGATCCGGACCCCGTTCTCCTCCACCAGCGTGTACTCGTGCGGGCGGATGTGGTGCCGGAAACGGGAGGCCTCGTCGTTGGGGTCGTCCTCGAGGTCGGCCGCCAGAAAACCCACCTCGGGCAGGCGCACGAAGGCGTCGCGAAGCATCTTGTCCCAGCCCGCGGGGGCGTTGACGACGTCGTCGTCGATTTCGATCAGATAAGGAGACGTGGTCTGCCTGAAGGCGCGCGCGTAGGCGTTCTGCCCGATGTTCTCCTCGCTGCGGACGACGCGAATGCGCGGGTCGTCGAGCGACTCGAGGTAGGCGGTGGTCCCGTCGGTGGACGCGTTGTCCCAGATCACGATCTCGCGCGTCGCCGACGACGTGCGCAGAAGCACGCGCTCGACGCATTTCTGAAGCAGCTGGGCGCGGTTGTGGGTGAGGACGACGACGGCCACGCCGTCGGCGGACGAGGTTTGCTCCATGCCCAGAGCGTAGGCCCGTCCCCCACCCTTCGCCCCCGGTCGTCCGGGTAGGTTTGCTGGCCGCCGGCGAGGGGTCCGGCTACGTTGGACAGATGACGATAGGAGTCGTCATCCGCACGCTCAACGAGAGCGAGCTCATCGGCCGGTGCCTGGACACGCTCGCGCGCCAGCGTACGCCCCATCGTCTGGACATCCTCGTCGTGGACAGCGGCTCCACCGACTCGACGGTGCAGCTCGCCGAGGCACACGGCGCCCGGGTGATGCACCTGGACGCCGGCGACTTCGACTACTCCAAGGCGCTGAACGCCGGCATCGAGGCGACCGACGGAGAGCTGGCCATCAGCCTCTCGGCGCACGCGATCCCGCTCGACGACGGTTGGCTCGAGGCGATGGCCGCGCCGTTTGACGATCCGCAGGTGGCGGGGGTGGGCTGCCGCCAGGTGCCCTGGCCCGACGCCCCCTGGCGCGAGGTGCAGCGCCTCGAGGAGACGTTCGGGGAGACGAGGCGCGTGTTCACCCGCGCCGACGGGGAGCCGCTGTTCAGCAACGCGGCCTCGTGCATCCGCCGCTCGGTCTGGGTCGAGCATCCCTTCACGCTCCCCGCGGTCGAGGACCTGGACTGGGCTCGGCGGGTGACCGCCTCGGGCTGGCAGGTGGTCTACGAGCCGGCCACGGCGGTCTACCACTCCCACCGTGAGAGCCCGCGCGACCAGGCCCGGCGCCTGATCGACATCAACCGCGTCCACGTGGGCAACGGGGGCCGCACCCGGCGGCGGACCCTGCGCGAGGCGGCCGGCCTCCTCTACCGCGACGGGAGCTCGATCCTCGCGCTCGACGAGCCGCCGCGGCGCAAGGTCAGCGAGCTGGCCGACCTGGTGTGCACGGCCTCCTACTACGTGACCGACTTCTCGCGGTCGGGGACGACAGCCGAACACCGCCGCCGAGGCTAGTCGGCCTCGAAGGCGCCTGCGTCCGGGCTGCGGTCGCGCCGCGATCCGTCCCGGTCGGTGGCGGGAGCGTCGCTCTGGATCGCCGGCGTCGACCGCCGGAGAGCCGGCCTCAAGCCGGAAGTCGTGCGCCTCCGGGTTGACCCATCCGAACGGCGCCGGGCCCGTTTCCGGGCTACTCGAGGCCGGGCTCACCGGCGTGTCGGTATCCGAGCAGGCGCTGCCCACGTTGTGGGAATAGCGCACCCCGGGCCGGCACTCCCAGTCGCCGACGTTGCCCACCCAGCGGGTGCCCTCGCCCCGCTCCGGCGTCACGAGGGCCGTCTGCTCGAAGGTGTTGTTGCGCACCGTCCAGCCCAGCATGGGCTGCCCGGGCCCCTCGGGGCCGAGGCTGCCGACGTAGAGGCCGCAGCAGGTGTGCCAGCCATTGTTGTTCTCCGCCTCGGGGTGGCTGAACACGTTGTTCTCCAGGGTCACGTTGCCGTACGCGGGCGCCTGCGGCTTCCACCAGTCGCCGTAGGTGATGAACAGGTCCATCACCGCGCAGTCTCGGAACGTCGAATCGCGGACGGTGAGGCCCGGGGCGCCGATCGCGTACGCGCACTCCATGTGGATGCCCGGCGTCTCGAGCACGGCGTCGTGGAAGCGGACATTCTCGATGGTGTGGTTCGCGCCCGTGATGAGCATGCCCTTCTCGTCGACCACGTTCCCCACCGCGGCGTTCTTGAACGTCGCCCCCGACCCGCGCAGCTCGACCGCGGCCATGTTCGGCCGCACCCCGCCCGCGTCGACCTCCACGCCGTCGAACGTGACGTTGCTCGCGTCGCTGATCAGCTGGCGCAGCCGCACTCCCGGCCCGCCCTTGAACGTCACGGGCTTCTCGTCCTCGACGAGCGTCTGCGTCTCGTACCAGCCCGGACCCATGCGCACGACGCCCCCGTTCTCCGCGTCAGCGTAGGCGCGTTGCATGCTGCGGCAGGGCTCGGCGCGGGTGCAGTCGGCGTCGTCCGAGCCATCGGGCGCGACGAAGACCTCCGCCTCGGCCGCCGCGGTGTCCGTTTCGGGCGGGGCGAACCGGGCGACGGCCGGGGAGGCCACGGCCCGCAGCAGCTCGATCAGGCTGCCGCTGGTCCTCGGCCAGGTCAGCGGATCGCTGCCGTACGCGACCTCGAGGCCATCGTCGATCCTGTCCTCGTCGGTGTCCGGCGACCGTGGGAGCGTGTGGGACACGGCGCTTTCGTAGTCGTCGGCGAGGCCGTCACGGTCGCTGTCCCGCGCGCCGGCCTGGGCGGCAGCCGGCACGAGCAGCGCCGCCGCCAGCAGCGCCAGGGGTAGGCGGTATCGGGCACGTCGGATCATGGTTGGTCGCTAGGGGCCGATCGCCGCGTTCATGTCTGCGGTGATCTCGGCGGCCGTGAGCGGACGGCCGTAGATGCGAATCTCGTCAATCAGCCCGTTGAACCACTGGCTGGCGAGGCTGTTGCCGCCGAACCGCAGAGCGCCGGTGCTGCTCGCGATCGGCGGGGTCGCGGCGCGGCTGGCGACCTGCGTGCCGTTCACGAACAGGCGCAGCGTCGAGCTGTTCCAGGTCATCGCCAGATGGCTCCACGCTCCGGCGGGCAGTCCCGCGGTGCCCGAGCTCACGAGGTCGGCGGTAGTGAACAGTCGGGCCGCGGGGCGGTTGCCGCTGCCGTTGGCGTAGAGCCCGTACGCCGGCACGCTCGGACGCTCCTTCGCCACGACCGTGCGCCAGCCGCTCAGGACCGAGGGCCGCACCCAGGCCTCGATCGTCAAGCCCGAGGCCGGTGTCAGGTCGGCCGCGTGGGAGACCGTCACCCAGTCGTTGACCCCGTCGAAGGACAGCGCGCCCCCGATCCGGCCGCTGAGGGTGCGTGTGGCGCCCGAGATCGCGCCCGGGTGGCTGCCCCAGCTGTCGAGCGCGGTGGCGCCGCTCGTCTCCTCGAACCCGAAGCCGGCGATCCGGGCGGTGTTCGCCACGGTCACCGAGCGGCTCGCGGAAGTCCTCGTGTTCCCGGCGGCGTCGCGCACCACCGCGGAGAGCGTGTGGCTGCCGTTGGTCGCGGTCAGCGTGTCCCAGGGGATGGAGTAGGGCGCGGAGGTGTCCGCCGCGCCCAGGTTCGCGCCGTTCAGGCGGAACTGCACGTTCTGCACCCCGACGGCGTCCGCGGCGTCGGCGCTGATGGCCACCGTGTTCGCGACGGTGGCCCCCGCCGCCGGCGCGGTGAGGGACACCGTGGGCGCCGCGAGGTCGCCGACAGCCTGGGGCGAGGGCGAGCCCGTGTTGCCCGCGCCGTCCGCCGCGACGACCTTGTAGTAGTACGTGCCCGCTGCCAGGCCGGTGTTCTGGTAGCTCGTGCCGCTGGTGACGGTGGCGATCCGGTTGGCCGCCGACGGGGTGAAGCCCGCAGTGGTCGAGCGATGGATGCGGTACTCGGTGACCCCGGTGTTGTCGGTGGCCGCGGTCCAGCTGAGCCCGACCGAGCTTGCCGACTGGCGCGTGGCGGTCAACGATGCCGGGGCCGTGGGCGGCTGCGTGTCGGGCGAGCCCTGCACCTTCACGATCTGGCCGACCGAGGGCACGCCCTGGTCGTCGATCAGGAACACCATGTACGACCCGGGGGGCGCCACATTGGCGTTCGCGGGGCCGTCGAGCCGGACGCTGCCCGACTGATTCTGGACGCTCAGGTTCATGAACCGCTGGTCCATGTCGATGTTGTGCGTCACCGAGCCCATCCGGACCAGCGAGGCCGAGCGGATGCGGGCGGCGTCGGGCGTGGTGACGGTGAACTGCTGGCCATAGTCGAGCGTGTTGGGCGCGCTGGTGACGGAGGGCCGCGGACCCTTGAACAGGTAGGGCGGCGAGTAGATCTCGTCGACTCTTCTCGTTGCTGCAGTTGCCGAACGCCCCACCGCCGGCGAGCATCACCCGTCCGTCGGGCAGGAGCATCGCCGAGGAGTGGTAGAGCCGTGGCCGCCGGTGCGACGCCGTCGTGGTCCAGGTGTCGGTGTCCGGATCCCAGATCTCGGTGGCCAGGATGCCGGTCTTGCTGGTCGACCCCGTCGGTGGCCGTCTGGCCGCCGGTGGCGAGCACCTTGCCGTCGGGCAGCACGGTGAGCGTGTGGTAGGACCGCCGGTACTCCATCGGCGCCACCTCGCGCCAGGCGGGCGAGGCCGCGGTCATGTCGATCGCGGCCGCCCGGTTGGTCACCGTCCGGCCGGGGAACTCGGGATCGGACCAGGTGCCGGACTTCAGGATCTTGCCGGGCCGGTACATCACCGCGCTATGGCCGTCGATCGGGCTGGTGCCCGACGGTCTGCCACTGGCCGGTGTTCAGGTCGAAGGTGCGCGTGGTGGTGTCCGGGCCCGGCGTCGAAGAGCTTGCCGTTGGGCAGCACGAACATGAACGGGTAGAGCGGCATGCGCCGGGAGGCGCTGGGCAGGTCGGTCCAGGCGTTGGTCTCGGGGTTGTAGATCGAGGGGAGCGTGTTGGAGGCGTCGGTGAGCGGCACGCTCATGCCCGGCTGCTTGAGCGTGATGTTGTCGCCCGAGACCACGAAGGCGCGGCCGTCCGGGAGCTGGGTGACCGTCGGGTACCAGCGTGCCACGCTCATGTCCGCGCCGCGCGTCCAGCTGCCCGTCTGCGGGTTGTAGAGGTTGGTGTCCGTGAGCCCCTCGTAGGCCTGCTCGTGCCCGCCGACCACCAGCAGCCGGCCGTCGCCGATCGTGATCTGGCCGGCGCAGAAGAGGTTGCGACCCGTGGGGATGCCCACGAAGGCCTCGGTCGCCGGGTCCCAGAGGCGCTCGGAGTTGAGCGCGGCCTCGAAGCCGTCCCAGGCCGCGACCTTGCCGTTCGAGGTCAGCGACAGCGAGGTCGGGACGATCGGCCACGGCTGCGGGCGCGGCAGAAGCTGCCGATCGCCTCCGGGCCCGGGTCCGGCGGGGGCGGCGGCGTGCCCGCCACCACCGGCTGCGGTCATGTCGGCGCCGATCTCGCTCGCGCGTCAGCGCGCGGTTGTAGACCCGCACCTCGTCGATCAGGCCGCTGGAAGCGCTCGCCCCAGACGTTGTTGGCGCCGAAGGTCAGCGGGCCGTCGCCGGCCGCGAGCGCGTCGGCAGGGCCGGGTGGCCACCTGCGTGCCGTTGACGAAGAGCCGCAGCGTGGTGCTGTCGTACGTCGCGGCGAGATGGGTCCACTTGTCGGGGTCGAGGTCGGTCGGTGCCCGGGCGCCGGTGTCGCGAGCCGATGTTCGCGCTGGGGACGTCGGTGTCGCTGCTGCCGTAGAGCGCGTAGGCGAGCCCGCCGCCCGCCTCCTTGAAGGCCACCGTGCGCCAGTCGGTCGCGCCGCGCGGACGCACCCAGGCCTCGAGCGTCAGGCCGGCGGTGAGGTCGAGCGACGCGGCGTCGGGCACGGTGGCCATGTCGTCTTCGCCGTCGAACGACAGCGCCCGGCCGAAACGGCCAGCGTTGGTGCGGGTGGCCCCGCTGAGCGTGCCGTCGTTGCCGCCGCTCTCGTCGGCGATGGTCGTGCCGGCGGCCTCCTCGAAGCCATAGGACGCGGCGGCGTGCGAGGGGCCGGAGGACGACGGTCTGCGCGCCGCGGACCGCCGGGCTGGTGCCGCCGGCGCCGTCGAGGGCCGTGCACGTCGACCTCGAGGTTGTCGCCCGCGTCGCCGTGGCCGGGCTCGGACAGGTCGAGCGTGCGGCCGGTGGCGTCCGCGATCGCCGTGCCGTTGCGGAACCACTGGTAGCGTGTAGGTCACGGCGTCGCTGTCGGCGTCGGTGAAGCCGGTGGTCGTGGCCGACACGATCTCGTCGCTCGAGGGCGCGCTCGGCCTGATGCTCACGGTCCCGGCGGCCGGGGCGCGTGTTGGCCACCGTGACGGTGCCGGCGACGGTGCCGCTCGCGCGGCCGCCCGGGTCGGTGGCGAGGACCTCGACCGCGATCGTGTCGCCGCGGTCGCCGTTGCCGGCCTGGGCCAGGTCAAGGGTGGCGGCGGTGGCCCCCGCGATCGCCGTACCGTTCCGCAGCCAGCGGTAGCGGTAGGTCAGGGTCTCGCCGTCCGGCTCGGTGAAGCCGGCCGGGGTGGCGGTGAGCGTCTGATTGGTCCTCGGCGAGCCGGCGCGAGCGCCACGGTGCCCTCGACGGGGCTGGCGTTCGTCGCCGGTCACGTCCTGGCCGCCGCGCGCGGCCGGGCTCTCGCGCCGCTGCTGTCGACGGCGCGGACGTCGACGTCGATCCGGTCGCCGAGCATCGCCGTTGCCCGGCTGGGCGAGGTCGAGCGTGCTCCGCGGTCGCGCCGCTGATCGCGCGTGCCGTTCTGCAGCCACTGGTAGCGGTAGGTGAGCGTCCCGGCGTCGGCGTCGGCGAAGCCGCTGGGCACCGCCCTGACGACGTCGTTGGTCGCCGGCGAGGCTCGGCTTGACCGACACCGTTCCGGCGGTGGGCGTGCTGTTGGCCACGGTGACGGTGCCGGCCACCGCGTCGCTCGCGGCTCCCCGGCCGTCGGTGGCGTAGACCTCGACGCGCACCTGGTCGCCGCGGTCGCCGTTGCCGGCGGCCGCCAGGTTGAGCGTGCTCGTGGTGGCGCCGGGGATCGGCGGTCCCGTTGCGCAGCCACTGGTAGTGGTAGGTCAGCGGGTCGCCGTCGGGGTCGCTGAACCCGCTCGGCGTCGCGGTGAGCGTCTGGTTGGTGGTCGGCGAGCCGGGCGCGACCGAGACGGAGCCCGGGACGGGCGCCTGGTCGCCGCCGGCGCCGAAGGTGAGCTGCGACCCGGTCGAGCGTCGGGGACGCCGAGCCGGTCGTGCTCCCCATGAGCGCGCGGTACTGGATGTAGCGGGCGGCCGGGCTGGCGATCGCTCCGCCCGCGCCCACCGGCTGCCAGCGCCGACCAGCCCGCGTCGGGCGTCGAGGTGGCGCCCGAGCGGGTCTCGAAGGCGAGCTGCGGTCCCGGCGGGCTGCGCGCCCTGGTGGGTGAGCGTCTGCCAGTCGCCGTTGCCGGGCCCGCTGTCCAGCACGCGCGAGATGAACGTGCCGCTCGCGGCGTAGCCGCCCTCACGCAGCCAGTCGACGGGCACGCCGGCGCCGAAGATCCCGTAGTCGCTGGCCACCGGCCGCATCTGCCGGTCGATGGTGAACGGCATGGTGCCGCGACCTGCGCCCCGTCACGAAGAACGTCGCGCTCGGTGGCGCTCCATTCGATCCGGAACCGGTGCGGCACGTTGAGGCTCACGCCCGGCAGCGGCGTCAGTCTGCTCGCCGGCCGGGCCGGCGCCGCTCTGGGCGTAGACCCGGAAGGGCATGCCGGCGTTGCCGGTGCTGAAGACGGCCATCGGGAAGTCGCTCAGGTCCTGCCCGAAGCCGACCGCCTGGTCGTTGACCGGCCGGAAGGTGGCGCGTGAACTCGATCGCCCGCGGGCGGGTCGAAGAGCGCCGGCGGGTAGGCGGCGGCGCCGTCCGCGACGAGCGCGCCGCCGGGAGGTGGTCGCCTCGCCGCCGACGCCCCAGGACCGCGTCCCCCAGCCGCGCGGCAGGCCGGTGCCCTCGAACTCCTCGCCGACGGCCGGCTGCAGCAGCAGCTCGCCGTCGACGCCGTCCAGGCTCTGGCCCGGCGTAGGTGCCGCGTCGCGTCCCGGCGACGAACTGGGACGTCTCGAGTCCACCAGCGCGCCGGGCGGCGTCGGGAAGCTGGCGGGCGGCTGCCGCGGCGGGCGAGGTGGCGGAGTTGCCGGCGGCGTCGGTCGAGCTGACCCGGAAGCGGTAGGTCGTGTTCGGGCTGAGGCCGGTGAGCTCGACGCTGTGGTCGGTCACCCGGGCGGTGTCGGTCACCTGGCTGCCCAGCGCGGTGGTGCGGCCGTACTCCACGCGCGAGCTGGCGGGCTCGTCGGTCTCCCAGCGTGACCGTCGCGTGGCCCTCGGCGTCGGCCGTGGCGTTCACGCTCGTGATCTCGGGCGGGGTCGTGTCGTTGGCGTACGTGGCCGCGTAGTCGCCGGCCGCCGCCTCGAAGACCACGTAGTCGCACGCCCTTGACGGTGCGCTTGCTGCGGGCCACCGGCTGGCCGTCGCGCGTCAGCCGGGAGAGCGGGCCGGAGGCCGACTGGGCCGGGAGCATCGCCTCGAGGCCGCGCGCCTTCGGCGTTCGTGACCATCGAGAAGCTGAGCTGGCCGCCGCTGTAGGAGATGTCGTCGAAGGAGGAGCCGTTGCGGCCGTCGACCCAGTCGAGCATCTGGGCGGAGGAGACCACCGGGACGCCGCGCTCCTGCGCCGCCGCCACGACGTCGTTAGCGTTGGCGTGGTCGCCGTGGTCGGTGTGGGTGAGGACCGTGTACACGCCGTAGTAGGCCTTCGGGCCGAGGGCGTTGTCGAGCAGCGTGTCGACCTGCCGGGGCAGCGACATCGTCGACGTCTCGTCGGTCACCTGCGTCATCGCCTGGTAGACGTCGATCATCGAGCCGTCGAGGTCGGCGAAGCGCATCGGGAAGCCGGAGCCGGTGAGCAGCCCGGGCTTGCGTCAGCCAGCCGTCGGGGCCGTTGTAGTAGTAGTTGGTGTCGAAGCGGATGCCGTGCGCCTTCTCGAGCTTGGCCTCGGTGGCCCAGTCGCTCCAGATGACGCAGTGGGTGCGGTTGGAGACCGGCGGCTTGACGCCCGGCCAGGCGCCGCGCGAACGCCGCCAGCTGGCTGGTGAGGTCGTTCTCGAGCGAGGCCGGCGTCCAGTCGCTGCAGCCGGTGTTCAGGTGCAGCGCCGATCTCGAAGCCGTCGGCCTCGTAGCGCGGTCGCCTGGGCGGCGGTCATCGGCGTGTCCGGGTACAGGTAGGAGGTCGCGCGGACGCACTCCCAGTCGGCCACCGAGCAGCCCGCCGGGCTCGAGTGCCTTCAGCCGGTCGAAGAAGGCCGGGGTGCCGCCGACGCGCGTGGTCGTCGCCGGTGAGGACGAGGGCGGCCTTCTCGCCCCGCGGCAGGTACCAGAAGCGCGGCAGCGGCGCCTTGTCGCGGTTCACCTCGGTGATCAGGTTCGCCAGCAGCCGCTGCTGCTCGTCGGCCTGCGGCACGTCGATCTTGCTCATGTCCACCCAGTCGGGCTGGACGTCGCCGGCCTTGGCGCCGTAGAACAGGTCGGTCGGCGCGGATGCCGAACGGCCTGGGGTCGCGCTTCTGGCCCGCCCAGGCCGGGTTGCCCTGGCGCGTGTAGACGACCGAGCGGGCCAGGTCGTAGGTGAACGCGGCCGCCTGGCCGCCGGCGGTGCCGACGTCGCGCAGCGTCACCGCCGGCTCCGAGGTCGCGGTGGCGGCGTCGAGTAGAGGCGGGCCACGGCGTGCGCCCCGTCAGCGAGTAGCGGTCGGCGGTGCCGTGGAACTGCAGCGTCTGGCCCTCGATCCCGGCGCCCGGCGGCCGTGCCCGTGTCGACCTTGAGGTACTGGTTCGCGCGCGTGCCGCCGGGGTCGCTCAGCCCGAGCAGGCCGGCGAGCTTCTTGTCGGGCCGCATCGCGATCAGGTTGCCGCCGGCCTGGACCCAGCTCGGTGAGCAGCGCCACCTCGGCGTCGCTGATCGAGCCGGTCGGCCAGGATCACCGTGTCGTGGCCGGCGAGCGTCGCCGCGGTCACCGGGCCGTCGGTCACGTCGAACGCGTTCAGGCCCTCGGCCCGCAGGATCTCCGCGTAGTAGCGCCCGAAGGGATCGCCCGGATCGGTGATCACGCGATCGGGCCGCCCGGGCCCTCGTCCGGCGACTGCGGCGCGGTCGTGAAGGACCAGGTCTTGTCGCGCGGCCAGCGGGTTGCCGGCCACGTCGGTCACGCCGCCGGCGCCGCCCTTGAGCGGGCGGTGTAGGTCGTGCGAGTACGGCGAGCGGCGCCTGCGGATCGAGCTTCGCGATGCGCGTCTGGGCGTCGTAGCTCACGTCGGCGGCGACGAGCGTCGCCGTCCTCGTCGCGCAGCGTGAAGGTCGCGCCGGTGACCGTCGCCGGCGCGATCTGCTCGTCGAAGGTGGCCGTGACGTCGGTGCCGCGCGGCACGTCGGAGGCGCCCGCCCCGGGCGTGAGTGTCGGTGACGGTCGGCCCGCGCGTGTCCGGGGGGATCGTCCGGTCGAAGGTCGCGTCGACCCAGTAGTTGGTCGCGTTGAAGGTCTGGTCGGGAAGCCGCTCGGCGCCGTAGCGGTAGACCCCGTTGCCGCCGACGAGCCCGTCGCGCGGCGCGTGCATCGGCGCCCGGTCGACGCCCTGGGTGAAGAAGCCCGGGCTCAACGCGTAGCGCCCGCGCGCTCGCGTGGTAGGAGGTGATGTACGTCGTGTCCTTCGTGATCGGCACAGGGTTCGGCAGCTCGACCTGCTGCCAGCCGGACGCGGTCTCGTTGGTGAACGTCGCCGCGGCGAGCAGCTGCCCGGTGCCCGACCACAGGTGCCCGACGTGCGTGCCCGTGTTGTTCGGCCTGCTTGTAGAAGCGCAGCGCGGTGATGAAGCCGTCCTCGTCGGAGCGGAACTTCATCCCCACCTCGACCGGCTGGTCCTGGACGGCGTCGCCCGGTCGGGGCGTCGCCGGCGCCGAAGACGGTGCAGGGGCAGTCGGCGGGCGTGCTGAACGTCCAGGTGTGGTCGGCCGCGAGCTGGTTGCCGGCGACGTCGGTGACCCCCGCGCTGCCGCTCTTGACGGTGGCGGTGTAGGTCTTGCCGAACTCGAGCGGCTGCTGCGGCGTCGAGCGTCGCCTTGCGGGTCGCCGCGTCGTAGGCTCACCTGGGCCGTCACCGGGTTGCCCGCGCCGTCCTTGAGCGTGAACGACCCGGCGTTGACGGTCGGCGGGTTCAGCGGCTCGTCGAAGGTGCGCCGTGACCGCAGCTCGAGGGCGGCACGCCGGTCGCGCCGGCGGCCGGCGAGGTGGAGCTCACCTGCGGCGGGCGGGTGTCTCCCGGGGCACTCGGCTCGAACACCGCGTCGACCCAGTAGTTGGTCGCGTTGAAGGTCTGGTCGGGGAAGCCGCTCGCCCCGTAGCGGTAGACCCCATTGCCGCCCACCACGGAGTCGGCCGGCGCGTGTAGCGGCGGGTTGTCCTTCCCGAGTGAGAAGTAGCCCCCGCTGAAACCGAATCGCCCCTGGCGGAGTGATACGACGTGACGTAGGTGGTGTCCTCGGTGATCGGCACCGGGACGGGCAGCGCCGCCTCCTGCCAGCCCGAGGCGGTCTCGTTCGTGAACTGCGACCTCCGCGAGCTGCTGGCCCGACGCGCGTCCAGAGGTGCCCCACATGCTGGCCGGTGTTGTTCGGCTGCTTGTAGAAGCGCAGCGCGGTGATGTAGCCGTCCTCGTCGGAGCGGAACTTCATCCCGACCTCGATGGGCTGGTCGGCGAGCGCGTCGCCGAGCGGGCGCCTCGAGTGCCGAACACCGTGCACGGGCACGTGGCGCCTGCGCCTGCGCCGCGGCAGGGATCAGCAGCAGCGCAGAAGGGCAGCGAGGAGAAGGCGGGCGGAGGGCGCATCGACGTACTAACGGTCGAGGCGCGTCTCAACGTGCGCGGCGCGTAACAGAGAATTCCGCCGTCAGGCCTCCATGGCCGACGCTAGGTCAGACGCCTGTCGCGGCGCGCGGATCTAGCCGAATTCGGACCCTCGCCAGACGAGGCTCGAGGACCTCGGCGAGCCGCTCCGCGCCCAGGCGCCAGGCCGAAGGCCGCCATCGGCACGCACACCAGCTCCAGCCGGAAGGCGCTGAAGATCGGGACGACCAGCACGTAGGCGCAGCCCGGCGATCGCGCCGCCCTGCAGCAAGGTCACCGCGCGTCGCTGCCGCGCGCCGCGCGGCCAGCAGGAACAGAGCAGCGAGCCCGCCGACGAGGTAGGCGGCCGAGTACCACGCGCCGTCGCGCACGAAGCCGCCGTCGGCCTGCAGCGAGGTCGACCAGCGCGCCCGGGTAGCGCTCCGCGATGAAGCCCCACGACGCATCTGGCGCCGGCTGGAAGTCGTTGAGCATCATCGCGAGCAGCTCCCTGAGCGGGGTCGAGAACGTCAGCAGCACCGGGACGGCGGCGGCGAGCGCCAGTTCCGAGCAGCGCCAGGCTGACTCTCGACCTCTGGCTGAGGGTTAGCCATGCGGCCGCGAGGATCGGAATCCACGCGCTGTCGCGGGTGAAGGACAGGACCAGGATCAGGCCCCCCAGGCATGAGCCAGCGCGGTCCGCGGTCGAGCACGAGGATGCCGGCGGCGAAGCGCCGCGGTCTCGAGGGCGAGGCCCCAGCTGTCGGTCAGCGGGAAGCTCGAGTGGCTGGTGAGAGCCGGAGGAAGATCGTGGCCAGCGGTGACCGCGGCCGCGATCGGAAGCGGGAAGCGGAGCAGCAGCAGGGCGAAGACGGCGAGGATGGCGGCGACGTAGCCCGGCGAGCGAGATGTCAAGGATCGTGCGCTCGCCCGCCGAGCGGCTCGAGAGCGGCTGCCGCCGCCGGGACGGTTATCCGGCGCTCGTAGAACTGCGCGTTGTAGCGCACCCAGTCCGGATCGCCCGAGCGCTCGGGGTCCCGGGCGCGCAGCTCCGCGCCCAAGGGGCCCTGGAAGGTCCGCGCCGAGCGCGGCGTCGCGCTCGACGCCCTGCAGCTCGAGCGAGCGTGCCTGGTAGAAGAGGCCATCCGGCGTCCAGCGCGGCGGGTCGCCGAGCGGTCCCGCCACGGCCAGCAGCGCAGCGGAGGCCAGAGCGAGCGCGACAAGCACCTTGATGGCGGTGGAACGCATCGGATCGATTCTCGTGTGGCCCGCGCGACCCTGAACCCCCCGGATGGCTAGCATCGCGGCTCCACAGCTGGGCTAGGTTCACCTCGTGGCGTCCATCTCCGCACGACATCGAGCCGAAGCCCTCCTCTGCCGCGTGGGCGCGTACTCCCACGCACGCAACGCATATCAACGGCTCTTCAACCGCGAGCATTACGCGAGCCGCCGTCGTGATCGTCGCTTCTTCAGCGAGTTTGTCCCAGGCGGCGGGCTGGTGTTCGACGTCGGCGCCAATGAAGGCCGGATGACCGAGACCTTCGCCGAGCTGGGAGCATCAGTTGTCGCGGTGGAGCCGAACTCGACGCTCGCCGACACGGTGCGCGCCCGTTACGGCTCTCGGCGTGTGATCGTCGAGGCGGCCGCCGTCGGTGCCGAGACTGGCAGTCGCCGAACTCCGTCTAGGCCGGTACAACGGACACTCCACTCTTTCCTCCGACTGGCAGGAGGCGGTTGGCGCAGAGCGGTGGGCCGGCTCGGTCGAGGTCTCTGTGACCACGCTCGACGCGCTGATCGCCCGTCACGGTCGCGCCAGCCTTTGTGAAGATCGACGTCGAGGGAATCGAGGCCGAGGTGCTGGCCGGGTTGCATGCGCCCGGTGCCTGCGATCTCGTTCGAGTTCCAGTGTGCCGCCATCGAGATTGCGCGCCACTGCGTCACGCGCCTCGGAGGAGCTCGGAGAGTATGAGTTCAACCTCGCCACGGGGAGAGTCATGCGCTGCGGCACGGCGACTGGACCACCGGTGTGGAGCTCCTTGAGCAGCCTGGAGCTCCGTCTCGGCCTCGGGCCCCGAGGGCTACGGCGACGTCTACGCGAGGCTCCGGAGCCAATGACGCCTGACGCGGGACGGTCGACGCGGTCATCGTCAGCTACCAGCAGCGCCGCCACGCTGCGCGGCTGCGTCGAGGGCTGGCCCGGATGCCGCAGGTCGCGTGACCGTGGTCGACAACGCCTCCCCCGACGACGCCGTCGAGACGATCGCCGACCTGCCGGTGGAGATCGTGCGCTCTCCGAACAACGGCGGCTTCTCCTACGGCTGCAACCTCGGCGCCGCGCCACGGCGGCGCGCCCTACCTGCTCTTCCTGAACCCAGACGCGCGCGATCGACGCCAGCGCCTCGACGCGCTCGCCGCGAGCGCTGGAGGCCGATCCGCGGATTGCGCTGGTCGGGCCCGCGGATCCTGGACGAGGACGGCGAGCTGCGCTTGGAGCCAGCGCCGCTTCCCGCGTCTGCGGTCGACCTTTGCCCAGGCGCTGCTTCCTGCACCGGCTCTGGCCGCAGGCGGCCTGGACCGACGAGCTCGTCCGCGACGCCGCCGCCTACGAGCGGCCCGGCGATCGCCCGAGTGGCTCTCCGGCGCCTGCATGCTCGTCCGCCGCGAGGCCTTCGAGGCGGTCGGTGGCTTCGACGAGCGGCTTCTTCCTGTACTGCGAGGACACCGACCTCTGCCGGCGCCTGCGGGACGCGGGCCACCGCGTTCGCTTCGAGCCGGCCGCCGAGGTGCACCACGTGGGCGGCGCCTCTTCGGGGGCCGGCGAGACCCGGGCCATCGCGGCCCGCAGCCGCGTGCGCTACGCCAGCAAGCACTCCGGCCGCGCGCAGCGCGGCCGAGGCGCTGGGTGTGGCGCTCGGCGAGGCCACGCACGCCGCCACCGCTGTCGCGACCGCGCGTCCCGGCGCGGCCACGTGGCCGCGCTGCGGGCCGCCTGGCGCGTTCCGCGTAGCTCCGGACCCCTTGTGGCTGGTCGTTGTGCCTGTTCAAGGCCTACGGGCGGCCGTGTGTGAACGTGGGTTGCGTCGAGGGGGATGCGTCACGAAACGTCCCCGAGTAGTGGGACGCGAACGTCGGTACCACCCGACTGCGCGGGATCCGGACGGTCGGCGCGTTGGCCCAGGCCCTGAGGATCGACTCCGGTCCTGCGCGCGACCACTCAGTCCGGCTCCGCTGCTCAGCGGACGTCCTGCGCTCCAGAGCCCGTCGCGGCCCCCCTCCGCAACCGCTGCGCCCAAGCTTATCCGCTACGGGCCCCCAGGACTAATACAGAGTGCCGCTGCACACCCACGGCTGGGCTAGGCCGAACTGCACCGTCCGCGCGCTCAAGCTCAACCCGGCTGGCCAGGGCGATTGCCCGGCCCGGCTCTTCGCGCCGGGTCACGATCGCCGCGAACCCCAGCAGGATGAAGGCCAGGAACGTCAGCTGGATGAACTCGAAGGCGTCGACGGTGAACATCCCGACCGCGAAGGCCGTCAGCGACGCCGCGATGCAGGTGGCGAGCCAGCCGTCGTCGTCCGGGTCCGAGCGGGCACGCTGCGCCAGCCGCCGGATCGCCCGGACGAAGAGCCACCCGAAGGCGATCACCCCGACCAGCCCGACCTCCAGTAGCAGTCCCAGCCACTGGTTGTCCAGCACCTGCTGCGCGCCGAGCGCGCCCAGGACGGGCGCTCCCGTGGCCCCAACCTGGTCGTCGGTGATGCGCGTCCCGAATCCCTGGCCGAGGAAGGGCTTCTGCGCCCATTCCTCGAGGGCCGGGCCGACGTCCGCGATCCGGCCGGCGCCGGAGCCCTCGCTCTCGGACTGCTCCTCGATGACGTAGTCCGGGCTGAGGATCACCTTGAAGCTTCCGAGCGTGCCCGGCATCACGGCCTGGATCACGATCGTCACGAGGATCAGATAGGGCAGCATTTTCACCGCGTGGGCGCGCTGGAGCCAGAGAAAGCAGATGACGACGACGATCAGCATTGCGGCGGCGGTGCGCGAACCGGTCGAAAGGGCAGCCAGCGTGAGGAGGGTGCCCGCGCCGAGCCAGATGCGGCGGCCGCTCTTTTTGAACAGGTAGACCGAGAGCGGCAGCAGCATCACGAGCGCCGCGCCCAGGGCGATCGAATGCTGTGCCGACGCCCAGGCCCGGATCCCGGTGCCCCGCTCGATTCCCTGGCCCACCTCCTGGTACTGCAGGAACGGGAGCAGCTGCTGGAGGTCGTTGAAGTAGTTGATCCCCGTCCGCCACTCATAGAGTGCGAAGCAGGCCACGATCGCCCCGCCGCCGACGAGCAGCTGGAGCATCCGGTCGAGCTGCGGCCCGCGCCGGATCACGCTCGCCACGAAACACATGATGAGGAGGTAGCTGCCGAAGAACGTCACCTGCTTTATGACCAGGTCGCCGAGGGCGTTGACCCGGCCCAGGTTGAGCGCCAGCGAGAAGAGGATGGCGACGGCCACGACCGCCAGCGGCGCCCCGAGGCCGGTGGGCCGCCAGCGCACCTTCGGGTCGGCGGCGAGTGCTAGCAGCCAGCAGCCGAGCACGACCGCGATCAGCACCCGGTAGGGCTCCAGCTCGAACGGGAGTCCGCCGCCGACGGTGTAGCGCCGGATCGGGATGAAGAGGATGACGGCGATCACGAGCCCCAGCAGCGTCTGCCAGGCGAGTAGCACGCGCTGGCCGGCCACGAGCACCAGGGGCACGACGAAGGCCGCCAGTACGAACACCGGCGGAACGCCGCGGGTCGAGGCGGCGACCGTGGCGACGAGCCCGATCCCGACGATCAGCCAGAGCGAGAGCTCGGCTCGGCGCGCGGCGCCGGGGTCGCCGACGGGCGCGGCCGGCAGTGCGCCGCCCGCGCGGCTGGTCACCGGTGCAGCCGCAGGGCCCTGCCGCGGTCATCCGCGGCGTAAGGGGTCTGCAGCGCGTCGTCGTCCGGCTCCTCGTCGTCCCACTGGATGAGGGACGCGAGCTCCTTCTCATCGAGGCGGCGATCGCGCACCGCAGCGAGAAGGTGGACGACCGCGAGGGTGCCCAGGAGGCACACGAGGAAGGCGAGGACGGCAGCGGTGGGCTTGCGGCCCGAGGTCAGCGTGGCCTGCGGAGAGTCGATGAAGCGGACCTCGACGCGCTTGCCCTGCTCGATCCCGTTCGCCGCCTGCTCCTCGGACAGCACCTGCTGCAGGCTGGCGAGGACCTCCTGGTTCAGCCGGCGCGCGCCCTCCTGGCTCCCGGCCGCGACCTTGAGCTCGATCACCGGCAGCACGACGCTGCCCTGGCTGGAGAGGAACGGGCTGGCCTCGATCTCGCTGGACCTGAGGTCCTTCGGAAGCTGCTTCAGCACCTCATCGCCGGTGAGGAACTTCGAGTACAGATCGGCGAGGCCGGCCAGGCGGGCCGGGTCGGCGAACTCCACTCCGTCCTTCGGAGGTTCGCTCGACCCCGAGGCCACCCCGTTGATCTCAGCGCCGGGCAGGGTCACGCGGCCCTCGGGGAACCCCGGCTGGGTGACCAGGATCGAGGACGTGGCCTGCCAGGTCTCGGCTCCGCGCGGCTTGAGCGCGGGGCCGCCGTCCCAGGTCGGCTGGAAGTAGGCCAGGAAGGCCACCAGGAGGGAGAGGACGAGGCCTCCGAGCGCAACGGCCCGGTAACGCCACAGCACGGCGGCATGTCGTGAGAGATCCATCGAGGTCAGCGTAAGCAGCGGTCGGAGCGGCGGCCCTAGACCAACGCACAGTCCTCAGGACGCCGGCGCGCCGCGGCGCAGCGCGGTTCCCAGCCGCTGGCGCCGGCGCAGCTCGCCCACCAGCAGCCGGTCGGGGCAGCGCGGAGCGCGGCGCGCCGCCGCCGCGGCGTACCCCCAGAGCATGGCCACCGCAGCCGGCTCCCTGCGGGCACGGTAGAGCGCCCGCATCGCAAGGTAGGTGGGCCGGTAGCCCATGTACCAGGAAGCCCGCCCAAGCGCCTCGCCCTGGTGGAGCGAGGACAGCTCGCGGCCGCCCTCCGGCCGGTGGTGGCGGAAGGGCAGGTCGGTGAAGGTCTGGGTGCGCATGCCGCGCAGCTGGGCCCGCAGCTCGTCGAGCCCGTCCCAGCCCATGGAGGGCTCCATGGCGAGCACGTCCTGGAGGCAGTCGGCCCGGTACGCCCGGGTGGCCCCCCACACGCTGCCCTCGGTCTTGGTGCGCCGCACCCACTCCCCGTCCTCCCGCTCGTAGCACGTGCCGCTGGCGATCCCGAGGCGGTCGTCCTCGCTGAAGCGGCCGATGAGACGGGCGAAGAAATCCGCGTCGAAGTCCACATCGGCGTCCACCTTGACGACCACGTCCGCCGGCCCGCTCAACGAGCGCGCGCCGAACAGAAAGCCGTCGAGGTCCCGCGCGCGGCGGCGCCCGTCGGCCAGGCGCTCGGCCCGGTCGGCCGCGGGCCGGGTCAGGGCCCGGACCCAGCGGTGGCCGTCTCGCCAGCCCCGCGAGGACCTCCGCGGTGGCGTCGGTGGAGCCGTCGTCGACCACCACCCATTCGCCCGGACCCAGCGTCTGGGCCGCCAGCGCGGCGCCCAGGCGGCGCAGGTTGCCCTCCTCGTTGCGCGCGGGCGTGACGACCGCGTAGCGCAGCGCGGTCACGCCGCGAGCGCCACCGGGCCGGCGGCCATCGCACGGGGCAGGTACTGCCCCATCCACACCTCGAGCATGACCAGGCCGAGCAGCAGGTTGGCGTTGGCCGCGCGTCCCGAGCGCCACTCCGAGACCGCCCGCTCCACCGCGCCGCGGTCGATCACCGAGGCGTAGGCGGGGTCGGGATCGAGCAGAAGGCGGTCGACGAGCGCGCCGCCGTCCGCCCCCACCCAGGTGCCCGACGGCCTCGTTGAAGAAGCCCCGCTTGCGCTTCTTGAGCACGAAGTCGGGCACGTGGCCGCGCGCGGCCAGGCGCAGCACGTGCTTGCCCTGGAGGCGACGCACCTTGTGCCGTGTCGGGATGCGGGCAGCCAGCTCGACCAGCTCGTGGTCGAGGAACGGCACGCGCACCTCGAGCGAGCAGGCCATCGACGCGCGGTCGAAGTAGGTGAGCATGTCGTCCACGAGCCCGAGCCGGCCGTCCAGGTAGAGCGCGGCCTCGAGCGGCGCGGCGCCGGGCGCTCCGGCCATGCGGCCGCGGAGGGCGGCCTCGGCGGCGCCGGCCTGGTCGGCCAGCGCCCCGGAGAAGAGATCGGCGCGAAGGTCGGCGTGCACGAACCCGCTTGAGGCGAGCAGCCGCGCCACCGGGTCGTCGGCCTGGAGAGCCTCGGCCAGCCGTCCGGCGCGCCCGGGACCGTGCTGCAGCGCCGTCGCCGCTGCCCCGCGAAGCGGGCCGGGGACCCGGCCCCAGGCCTCGGCGAGCGAGGCGGCGCGGTGCTTGCGATAGCCGCCGAACAGCTCGTCGGCGCCCTGGCCCGACAGCGCAACGGTCACCTCCCGGCGGGCGAGGCGGCAGAGGTCGAGGAATCCGAGCGAGGACAGGTCGGCCAGCGGCTCGTCCAGGTGCCAGACCAGGTGCGCGAGGGTCGTCCGGATCGCTCTTGAGCGCCACCTCGAGCTCGCGGTGCTCGGCGCCGCAGGCCTCGGCCACGCGGCGGGCGTCGGGGAGCTCCGAGTCCTCGCCGGCGAAGCCGACGGCGAAGGTCTTCAGCGGCTCGCTCATGTGCCGCGCCATCAGGGCGACGATCAGGCTGGAGTCGAGGCCGCCGCTCAGCATCGCCCCCAGCGGCACGTCGCTCATCAGCCGCAGCCGCACCGACTCGTCCAGCTTGTCGAGCACGATCTCCGCCCACTCGTCCGCCGACTGCGGGGCGCGGGGTCGGGGTCCGGGGCGGGATAGCGCCACCAGCGCTCGAGCCGGGCGCGGCCGTCCGCGACCACCAGCCGCTCGCCGGGCTGGAGCTTGCGGACCTGCCGCAGCGGCGTCATCGGCCCGGGCACGTAGCCGAGCGTGAGGTAGGCCGCGATGGCCTCGGGGTCCAGCTCGTCGCTCACGAGCCCGCTGGCCAGCACGCACTTCAGCTCCGAGCCGAAGACCACGTGCGGCCCGGCGAGGGCGTAGTAGAGCGGCTTGATCCCCAGGCGGTCGCGGATCAGCACGCCGCGGCGCTCGTCACGGTCCCAGACCGCGACCGCGAACATCCCCCGCAGTCGCTCGGCCAGCGCGGGCCCGTGGTCCTCGTAGAGATGCGGCAGGACCTCGGTGTCGCAGCGGCTTCGGAGCACGTGGCCGCGGGCCTGGAGCCCGCGGCGAAGCTCGTCGTGGTTGTAGATCTCGCCGTTCTGGGCCGCCCAGACGCGCCCGCGCTCGTCCGCGAAGGGCTGATGGCCACCCTCGACGTCGATGATCGAGAGCCGCCGGGCGCCGAGCGAGCAGCCGTCCCCGGCCACGTGGCCGGCGTCGTCGGGGCCGCGGTAGGCCATGACGTCGGTCATCGCCCGCAGCACGTGCTCGGGCAACGCCGCGGTGGGGGCTCCGTCGACGCGGAAGGCTCCTGCGATGCCGCACATGCCGGCCACCGTAGCCCGCGTCCGCGCTGGGCGAGCCTAACCGACCGTCCAGGCCGGTCGCCGCCGGCCCGGCCTAGGGTGGGCCCCTATGTCGTCCTTCTCCGGCCCGGGCGTCCCGGACCTCCGCGCGCGCGTGCTCGGGGGGCTCGGCTGGGTGGTCGGATCGCAGGTCGGCCTGCAGGTCACGCGCGCGCTGGCGGCCATCGCGGTGGCCCGCCTGCTCACGCCGGCCGAGTACGGCCTCGCGGCCCTGGCGCTCGTGTTCGCGAGCCTCGTTCTGGTGTTCAGCGACCTGGCGCTCGGCGCTGCGCTGATCCAGCGCAAGAAGCTCAGCGAGCTGGACAAGAGCACCGCGTTCTGGGTCACCGTGGGATGCAGCGTCGTCTTCGCGGGCCTCGGGGTCGCCCTCTCGGGCCCGCTGGCAAGCCTGTACGGGGACGCGGACGCCCAGCCGCTGATCGCGATCCTCTCGGCGACGTTCGTCATCAGCGCGCTCGGCGCGCCCCAGCAGTCGCTGATGCTGCGCGACATGGACTTCCGGCGCGTGGAGGTGCTCCCGATGTTCGGCGCGATCGCGGGCGGCGCCGCCGGCGTGGCCCTGGCCGCGAACGGGGCGGGCGCATGGGCGATCATCCTTCAGTACATCGTCACGACGGCCGTGACCACCGTGCTCGTGTGGGTGCGCTCTCCATGGCGACCGAGCTTCTCCTTCTCGCTGGACAGCCTGCGCGCCCTGTGGGGCTTCAGCGTCTACATGCTGGGCCATCGGATGCTCTACTACCTGCAGACGAACGGCGACCGCTTCTTGATCGGCCGCTTCCTCGGCACCTCGGCGCTCGGGGCCTACGCGATCGCCTTCAACACCATCCTGCAGCCGGCGAGCAAGCTCGGCGGCCCGTTGCAGCGCGTGATGTCCCCGGCCTTCTGCCGCATCCAGGACCAGCCGGAGCGAATTGCCGCCTCGTGGGCGCGCGTGGCGCGGGTGCTCGCGGCGCTCTGCGTGCCGGCGCTCACCGGCCTCGTGGTGGTGGCGCCGGACTTCGTGCCCGTGGTCCTCGGCAGCCAGTGGGACGCCGCGATCCCCGTGATCCAGATCCTGGCCTGGGTGGGAATCGTCCAGGCGCTGCAGAGCCTCAGCACGGACGTGCTGATGGCCCGGGATCGGGCCCGCACCATCTTCCGCTTCACCGTCGTGCTCTGCGCCTGCCATCTGGTGGCCTTCATCGTCGGGCTCCAGTGGGGCGTCGTCGGCGTCGCGGTCGCCTTCGCCATCTCCACGACCCTGGTCGAGCCGATCCAGAGCGTGCTGGCGGCCCGCTCGCTCGGCGTGTCGCCGATGGTGTTCTTCGGCAGCCTGATCGGGGTCTTCCAGGCCGCGCTCGGAATGTGCGCGATCGTTCTCGCGGCGCGCCTCGCGCTGGTGGACGCCGGCGTGCCCGAGGCCGCCCGTCTGCTGATCTGCACCGCGGTCGGGGCGCTCTCGTACGCCGGTCTGTGCCCTGGCGCGTGCCGGAGCTCGCGCGCGAGATCAAGACCATACGGCGGGTTCGGGGCGGCGGGACCGCCCCGGTGGGCCCGCCCGCCACCGCCGAGTCCTGAGCCGGCAGCCGGCGGCCGTTGGCGCAGCATTGATGACTTTGCCCCCGTCTGTGGGGCAAACTCGAGGCTGTACGGGGTAGCACACCCCGTTCAGCGGACGGGTTCGCTACGGTGTCGGCGTCCGTGGGGGCGAGGGACCGCCCTCTCTGCTGAGGGGCGCCGGGCCGCTGCCGGCGCCTCCGGGGAACCAGGCCGCGGTGCTCGCCAGGGCCGGCGACCGCGTGTGCGTACCAGGCCGAGGAGGAGCGCCGTGCACGACCTCACCATCGCGCCACCATCCGCCCTGCACCGCGGCGTGCTCGCCGCCGCCGCGCTGATCCTCGGGCTGCTGCTGGCGGCCCCGGCGGCAGCGGGCCGCGACCGTCCGGGTCGCGCCGGTGAAGAAGGCGCTGGCCAAGGCCTACGAGAAGAGCGACGCCGGCGACGTGATCCGGCTCTCCGGCGGCGCCCACCCGGCCCAGGTCATCCCGGCTGGGACGAAGCCGGTCACGCTTCGCGCGGCCGCGAGCGCGAAGGTGCCGGAGATCGACAACTACGCCGACAACGTCACCTTCGATGGTGTGGACGTGGACGGCGGCGGCGCCATGAACGCGACGTTCGAGAACCACGACGCCTCGAACGTCACCTTCAAGAACGGCCGCATCGGCAACGTCACCGACGAGAAGGGTGCGGTGATCACCGGCCGCAACTTCACCTTCGACAACGTGGTGTTCCACGACGTGCGGGCGACGAACTCGTCGATCCACAACGAGTGCATCTTCGCGCTCGACGTGACCGGGATGACGGTCCGGAACAGCCTCTTCCACAACTGCGCGACCATGGATCTCTTCTTCACGTACGGGTCCTGGTGGAGCCCGTTGCCGCCGGCCTACGGGAAGATCACGCTCGAGAACAACGTGTTCGGGCACTCGACGAAGCCCGAGCCCGGCTCGTGGCACTACTACAGCCTCTACGTCGCCAACACCGCCAACGGCGGCGGAACGATCGACGGCTGGACCGTCCGCAACAACACCTTCGAGATCCCTGCCAACCTCGAGCACTCGGGGTCGGGCGGCACGCGCTGGGTCGGGAACCTCGGCAGCTGGAACTGCGCCGCGGGCATCACCTTCAGGCACAACGTCGGCCAGAGGTGCAGCGGCTCCGACAAGGCCGTCAGCCCCGCGGCCAGCACACAGACCAGCACCGCCCCCTTCGGCTGGATCAACCCCGGAGGCCTGAACTTCCGCCTCAAGGCGGGCTCTCCCGCCATCGATGCCGCCGATCCGAACGACCATCCGGCGCTCGACCGCGACGGGCTCGCCCGCGCCGGGCGACCGGACGCGGGCGCCCACGAGTACGGCGGGCAGCCGGCCCGGCGCCGGGGCCCCGCCGCCGCCCCCCGCCGGAGGAGGCGGGCCCGGGGGCTAAGCCCAAACGGCGCAACCGCCTGCTCCGCGCCGCGGCACTCCGCCCGCGGGTGATCTGCAAGCGGCCTGCCGCCCGGCGAGCCCGCCGCCGCGGGCGCTCCTGCCCGCGGGTCGCCCGGGTCCGGGTGACGGTAGGCCGCCCCGCGCGGGTCGGGGTCCGGGTCAAGCGCCTGCGACGGAAGGGCGCGCCGCGGGTGGCCAAGCGCCGCTTTGTCGGCGTCCGCAGGACGCGCGTGATCGGCATCCGCGCCCGCGGCCTGCGCCGCGGCGGCTACCGGGTCGTGGTCCGGGCCCGCACCGCCAGGGTGCGCTCCCAGCCGTGGAGCTTCAGGCTGCTCGTCCGCTGACGGGCGCCGCGCCGAGGCCCTCGAGCACATCCCGCACGTCGGCGCTCAGCGTGTCGGCGCCGCGCACACGGCGGGCCGGCACGTCGTCCGCGGCGCCCACCGGCGCGCCGAGGGCCATCCGCAGCGCCGGCTCGTTGTCCACGAGGGTCACCAGCCCGGCCTGGGACAGGCGCAGCGCGAGCGTCAGCTGGTGGTCGTCGACGGCCTCGCCCAGCCCGCCGCGGCGGGCCACCACGATCGGGCGGTGCCCGCAGCGGCGGGCCAGCATGATCGACCCCACCCCCGCGTGGCACACCACCGCTCGGGCGGCTGAGCCCGCTCGCTGAGCTCCTCGAAGGGCAGGAAGTCGATCCATTCCCCGCGGCCGTGAGGCACGGTCGAGGAGCCGTGTTGGACGAGCAGCGGCTCGTCGCCCTCCAGCGCCGCCGCCCACCGCACCAGGCGGTCGAAGGGCTGCTCGTTGGTTCCGACGGTGACGAGGATCATCCGTCTGCGAAGAGGTTGCCGGCGTAGTGGATGCGGCCCCGCGAGGGCTGCGCGAGCTCGGGCCACTGGGCGTAGAGCTTGGTGGCCACGGGCGCGATCAGGCGGCCGCTCAGCGACAGCTCCTCGATCCGCGTGAGGCTCTCGACGTAGATGGTCGGGATCCGGTGCACCCGGCCGAGCCAGGCGAACGGCACCGCCACCCCCGCTCCCGTGGTGAGGATGGCCGACGGCTGCTGCTCGCGCAGCAGGCGCGAGGCCAGCCGTAGGTTGCGCAGCAGGTTGGGCACGTTGCGGTTGGTGGGGCAGTGGGCGTGGACCACCCGCTCGCCCGCGAGCAGCGACCGGGTGTCGGACTTGTCGAAGGTCACCCAGAGGCGCTCGAAGGGCTCCCAGGCCTCGCGCAGCTCGAGCATCTGCAGCAGATGGCCGCCCGACGAGCAGACGATCATGATCGGGCGGGAGCGGCCGTGCGCGAGGGGCCGGGCTCGGCCCGGACCGGAGCGAATGTTCACGCCAGCGCCTCCAGTGGCACCTCGTCGATGTAGCGGGCCACCATCACGTCGGCCAGCCGCTCGGCCGCGTGGCCGTCCCAGAGCGGGATCGCGCAGGGCGTGGGCTCCCAGCGCGAGGGCCGCAGGCTCGCGATCTCCATCGGGTCGTCGCCCATCAGCGTGTTGGTGCCGTGGCTGACGGTCACGGGCCGCTCGGTGTTCGGCCTGAAGGTGAAGCACTCCACCCCCAGCGCCGAGGCCTCCTCCTGGATGCCGCCGGAGTCGGTGAGGATCGCTCCCGCGTCGGCCTGGAGCGAGAGGAAGTCGAGGTAGCCGACCGGCTCGATGCAGCGCACGCCGGCCGACTCCAGCCCCGCCAGGCTGCCGTTGCCCTCCAGCCGGGCGCGCGTCCGCGGGTGCATCGGGAACACCACGGGGCAGTGCGCCGCGAGGGCGATGAGCGCGATCACGATCTGGTCGAGGCGCAGCGGGTGGTCGACGTTGCCGGGGCGGTGAAAGGTCACCAGCACGTACGAGCGGGGCTCGAGGCCGAAGCGGGCGCACACGGCCCGGGCACGCGCCGACCGCTCGAAACGCCGCAGCGAGTCGATCATCGTGTTGCCGACGTAGTGCACGCGCTCGGGATCGATCCCCTCCCCCGTGAGGTTGTCCAGCGCCTCCGGGCTGTGGGTGAACAGCACGTCGGAGAGGCGGTCGGTGAGCACCCGGTTGATCTCCTCGGGCATGGTCCAGTCGCCCGAGCGCAGGCCGGCCTCGACGTGCGCGACCGGGATCCCGAGCTTGGAGCAGGCCAGAGCGCAGGCCAGCGTCGAGTTCACGTCCCCGGCCACCACCACCGCGCCCGGCTGGACCTCGAAGAGGATCCGCTCGAAGCCGTCGAGCACCTTGGCCGTCTGCTCGCCGTGGGTGCCCGAGCCGACGCCGAGAAAGCGGTCCGGAGGCGGAAAGCCGAGGTCGGTGAGCACGTCGTCGGACATCCGGATGTCGTAGTGCTGGCCCGTGTGGACGATCACCTGCTCGAACGCGCCGCGGCGCTCGATCGCGTCCACCACCGGCGCCATCTTCACGAAGTTCGGGCGTGCGCCCACCACGTGGAGCACGGTCGGGCGGCTCATGGCCGCTCCCGCCAGACAGCCGCCATGAGCAGAACGGCGACCAGCAGGCTGGCGGCCATGAAGGCCACGCTCACCCGGTGGAAGTCGCTCCCCGACAGCGTCAGCTGGAGGCCCACGAAGGTGACCGCCGCCAGGCTCCAGCGCGACGCGGCGAGCACCGTCTGCCCGCGAGCCAGGAGCGCCTGGCAGAAGGTGCCGGCGGCCAGGAAGCCGCCGATGCCCACCGCGAGCAGGGCCAGGTCGACGCGCGAGGCCTCGAAGCCCGGCCCGTAGATGATCTCCATCGCCCAGGGCCCGCAGGCGAGCGACCCCACGGCCAGCACCGCAGCGAACCCCGCCATGGCCAGGGCCACGAGCGCGGTGGCCCGGTGCAGGCGGGCCTGATCCCCGCGGGCCTGGAAGGTGGTGAGGTTGGGCAGCAGCGAGGCGGCCACGCCCTGGAACAGGAACACGGGCGCGCGCAGCAGCAGGGTCGCGGCGAAGAGCACGCCGGCCGCATAGGCGGCGCCGGGGCCGCCGGCGATGAGCACGAGCAGCGGGCCGCCGCTCACGAGCACCTGCTCGGAGCCGGCGATCACCGCCGCGGGCAGCGCGAAGCGCGCCGCAGCGCCCACCGCGAACTCGGCCGGCTCCTCGCCGTCCTTGATGAGATCCAGCCGCTTGCGGCGCCGCGAGAACAACGGCGCGAGCGCGCCTCCCCCGGCGGCGGCCGCGATCGCCACCGCGGCGATCGTGGGCGAGGCCACGAAGATCAAGGGCAGCGCCAGCACCAGCCGGATGCCGCCGTCGGCGAGCAGGACCAGCCCGTAGCCGCCGAACCAGCGGACCCCGCCCGTCAGGCCGCGGATGAAGTAGGACGCCGCGTAGCCGGTCACGCCGGCGATCAGGGCCACGGTGAGCACCGGCTCACCGCCGAAGAGCCCGTCCGTGAGAGGCTGCCAGGCGGCCGCCATCGCGGCCACCGCGGCGAGGGTGATGACCAGCGTCAGCCAGCCCGCGCTGCGCACCACGGGGCGGGCGTCCGCCCCGCGGGCCACCTGGTCGGCGATCGCCCGCGAGACGGTCTGCTCGACCGGCCGGAACAACAGCACGGCGATGAGGAACATGCCCGCCCAGAGGGCGCCGACCGCACCGTAGACCGTCGGCCCCAGGGCCCGCGCGGCGACGACGTTGAAGGCGTAGGCCAGCACGCCCGAGGCGAGCGTCCCGATCGACAGCAGCGCGGCATCGCGGCGATCGACGGCCTCGAGGCGCGGCCGCGCGGCGCGCAGCCGCGCGACCGGGGAGATGGCCTGGGCAGAGTTCACGCGGCCCCGACGGCCACCTTCTGGGCCATCCCGTCTTCGCCGCGCAGGGCGCGCTGCCAGGCAAGGGACTCGCGCAGGCCCTCCTGCAGGCCCACCGTGGCGTTGAAGCCGAGGATGCGCGAGGCCTTCTCGGTGTCCGGAATGCGGCAGCGCACGTCCTGGTAGCGGCCGCCGATCTTCTCGTAGGGCAGCAGCTTCGCCCGCAGCGGCCCGGCGATGCCGAGGTTCTCCTGCACCGCCGTCGCGAGCTTGACCATCGTGATCGGCTCGTCGGCGCCGATGTTGAGGATCTCGCCGTGGGCCTCGGGTGTGTCGAGCGCACGCACGAAGCCGTCAACCGTGTCGGTGACATAGGTGAGCGAGCGCACCTGCCGCCCGTCGCCGTGCAGCTCCATGATCTTCCCGTCGAGCAGGGCCTCACAGAAAGCGGTGACCGGGCCACCCCACCAGGTCGGGTGGTTGCGCGGCCCATAGACGTTGAACAGCCGCAGAATCGTGGTCCGCAGGCCGTTCTCCTCGGCGTTGGCCAGGGCGATGTGCTCGTCGTAGAGCTTCGACACCGCGTAGGCCCAGCGCCGGGTGGTCGAGGGGCCGAGCACGACCTCGTCCTCCTCGTTGAACGGCGGCGTGGCGTTCCCGTACACGTCGGAGGTCGAGGTGATGATCACCGGCACGTCGAGAGCCAGCGCGACCTCGCAGGCCGCGTGCGCACCCTCCACGTTGCCCTCGAGCGTGCGCAGCGCGCCGCCGTAGCGCGGGATCTTGTCCGCGGCGAGGTGCGCCACCGCGTCGCAGCCGGCGAAGGCGCGGCGAAGCTTGCGCCCGTCGCGGCAGTCGAGCTCCTGAAAGCGGAAGTTGGGGTCGCTGATGAAGTCGGCCATGTTGGCCGGCGAGCCGTGCGAGAAGTCGTCCACGGAGACGACCTCGCGGCCCTCGGCGAGCAACCGCTCGCACAGGTGAGAGCCGATGAAACCGGCACCGCCGGTAACGCCGATGCGAGATGGGCTGGTCACTGTTTCTCCTTCTGCCGGATGGCGATCTGCTTGGGCTCGGGCGGTCATGCCGCTCGTGCCTCGGTGTGGGTGGTCTCGAGCCGTCCTCGAAGCTGCTCTGTCACCTGCTCGGCCACACCGGCGATGGCCTGCGCGTGGACGATGTCGGGGTAGACGTGCGCCGATGAGGCCACGACCAGGCCGGGTGCCGAAATGAGCTCGGGCAGGCGGTCGGGCACGCCGACCGGGTGCACGGGCTCCGCGTGACGGGCGCGCGCCACCTGGCTCGCGATGACGTCCTGGTCGGGCCGAAAGCCGGGGAACATCCGCTGGACCTGACCCAGGTAGTCGCGGGTGATCTCGTCGGAGGGCCGGTCGAGCTCGGGCGAGTCGGGCAGCACGTAGCGGGGCACGTAGATCAGGTGGCCGCCGACGTGGTCGGGGTCCACGACGTGCGTGGTCTCCACCACGCTGGTCAGGGGGACGCTGCGGTCGGTGATGTTGAGCGCGTAGTAGGGGCTCACGCTGCGCCGCACGCGGGCCACGAGACACACGACGCCGAGGTAGCGGCAGGGATCGGTGGGCAGCAGCCGGCCCACGTCGGGCCCGAGGAGGGGCTCGAGGTGCGGGCGAAGGAGGGTGGATACGACCCAGTCGTGGGCCCGGAAGCCGTCCTTGGTCACCACGCCCTGGACGCGGCCGTTGCTCGAGAGGATCGAGCGCACCGGCTCACGGGTCAGCACCCGGCCGCCCAGAGCCTGGATCTCGCGCCCCAGGGCGTCGGCCAGCTGCTGGTGGCCGCCGCGGATCCAGCCCATCACCTCGCGTCCCGAACGGTCGCGGGTCCCCGCGGTTCGGCGGGTGCGCGACCACAGGTAGGTGGCAGGCAGGTCCTGATAGGCGCCGTCGAACTTGGAGTCCAGCAGCGGCCGCCACAGCCGCTCCCAGAGGCGGTCTCCGCCCATTCGGCGGGTCCAGCCCTCGATCGGCTCGTAGTCGAGCAGCACGTGGTCGGAGATCAGACGGCAGCGGGCCACGAACGCGGCCAGGCGGGCCTTGTCGGTCGGGCGCAGGCCGGGGAAGCCGAGCAGGTCGCGCGGCGTCGACATGGAGGCGAGCCGGCCGTCGTGGAAGAAACCGACGCCGAGCGGGCGCCAGCGGATCGAGTCTTCCAGCCCGAGCTCCTCGGCCAAGTCGAGTACCCGCTGGTCGGTGAGGGTCAGCGCGTGGTAGTAGCGGTCGACCTCCACCCCGCCGAGGCGGGTGGTGCCGGCGAGGCCTCCGAGCTGGCCCGACGCCTCGTACACGGTCACCGGCACGCCCTGTTGGGCCAGCCGGTAGCCGGTCGTCAGGCCGAGCAGGCCGCCGCCCACGATCCCGACGCTCATGCCCGCTCCCTCACCGCTTGGCGCGCCATCAGGCGCGCGTAGCCGCGCACCGTGGGCATCACCCGCAGCTTGCTCTCGCCCTGCCGTCGCGACCAGTCGAGCGACACCGGCACCTCGGCCACCCGGGCGTCCATCCGCCCGAGCTTGATCAGGATCTCCGCCTTGCAGGCGAAGCCAGGCTCGCGGATCAGGTCGTCGCCGTAGCGCGCGTAGGCGGCGCGCAGCGCGTGTGCCCGGTAGACACGGAAGAACGAGGAGACGGTGCTCGCGTCCAGCTTGGCCGCGCGGCGGATCACATACGACGCCGCGCTGGAGAGCAGGCGGCGAAAGCGCCCGACGTTCACCAGCTCGCCGCCCTTGTGATGGCTGGCCAGGACCACGTCCGCGCCGTCGCGGGCGTGGCCCAGCATGCTCTCCAGCGCGTCGAGGTCGCTGGTGGTGTCGCCCTCGAGAGTCACCACGAAGCTGTTATCGGAGGCCAGCTCGAGCGCCCGGCGAAAGCCCCGGTCGAAGGCGCGGCCCGGCCCTTGGTTTACCTCCAGCCGGATCACCTCCACCGGCAGCGGTCCCGCGTACTCGGCGGCCACCCGGGCGGTGCCGTCCTGCGAGCCGTCGTCGACCACGATCAGCCGGCCGTCGGTCCACAGCTCGGGCCGGGACTCCAGGTCGCCGATCAGCCGAGGCAGGTTGGCCTCCTCGTTGTAGGCGGGGACGACGAAGAGGTTCATCAGTACGCCCCCCTCCGCGACAGCACCACCGGGATCGTCTGGCAGAGGATCTTGATGTCCCACCAGAGCGACCAGTTGGTCACGTAGATGTAGTCGAGCTTGACCATCTCGTCGAAGGGCATGTCGTTGCGCCCGAGCACCTGCCACAGGCCCGTGATGCCGGGCGTCAGGTCGAGACGGCGCTTGGCCCAGCCGGTGATCTGGCTGGACTCGTGGATCACGAAGGGCCGCGGGCCCACCAGGCTCATCTCGCCTCTGAGCACGTTCCAGAGCTGCGGCAGCTCGTCGATGCTCGTCTCCCTCAGGAAGCGGCCGACGCGGGTCACGCGCGGGTCCTGCTTGATCTTGAACAGGGCGCCGCTCACCTCGTTCTGGGAGGCGAGGGCCTGCCGCTGGGCCTCCGCGCCGTCGAACATGGTCCGGAACTTCACGATTCGGAAGACGCTGCCGCCGCGACCGTGGCGCTCCTGGCGGAAGAACACCGGCCCGCGGCTGTCGAGCCTGATGGCCAGCGCCGTGAGGGCCAGCAGCGGCGAGAGCGCCAGGAGGCCGAGGCCGGCCGCGGTGATGTCGACGCCGCGCTTGAGGAAGCGCACGCTGCGCGACAGGCGCATCTGCGGGAGGTTCACCACCGGCATGCCCTCGAGCTCCTGGATCTGGGCGTTGGAGGCGAAGACCTCGAAGTAGCGCGGCACGATCGACAGGTGCACGTCGGGGCGCCGGGCGGCCCGCAGCAGGTTGAGGGTGTCCTCGTAGGAGGACTGCGAGAAGGCCAGGATCACCCAATCGATCTCCAGCTCGTCGACCAGCCGGGGCAGCTCGGAGGGGCGGCCGATCAGCGGGGCCTCGCCACCCTGTTCGGCCTCCTCGTCGACGAAGCCGACGAGATCGAGCCCGTACTCCGGATGGGAGCGGATCTTGCGCTCGACCACCTGTCCCACGTCCCCGGCGCCCACGATCAGGGTGCGCCGCGGGTGCATGACCGCGGGGAAGACCCAGCTGCGCACCGTTCCGCGCAGCAGCAGCACCAGAGGCAGGGCCGTGGCGAGGAACATGGCGGCCTCGACGGGGAAGACGATCTCCACGCCCCCGACCCGCCTCATCACCTGACTGGCCAGGAGGAACAGCAGCGAGCCGGCCAGCAGCGCGTGGAACAGGTCCCCAACCTCGTCGAAGGTGGCGAGCGAGATGCTGCGCGCCTGGCGCTCGTAGAGGTTGTAGGCGGTGAAGATGGTGATCCAGACCGGCAGCACCAGGGCGGCCACCACGATCACGAGCCATGTCGGAGCGATGAGCGCCGGAGGGGCCACCGCGTCGGCCACGGCGTAGGTGATCGCGAGGGCGATCACCAGCGCGAGCGCGTCCGCTCCGATCAGGATCCACGTGCGCCCGCGCGAAAGCGCGCCCGCGCGACGGGACGCGCTTCGCGCCCTCAGGACGCCTGCCGGCGCCTCCTGGGCAGCCGCCATGGGCGACTCCGAAGGGCTCATCGCCAGCGCTCTCCGGAGACGACCGGGACAGGGACCTCGTCCAGGTCCACGTCCAGGACGCTGGACCCCAAGCCCTCGTCGGGGTCGAGCAGCAGCGCCGCAGCCTCGGTCCGCGAACGGACGCCCAGCTTCTGGAAGGCGGTGGCCAGATGGCTCTTGACCGTGCTCTCGGCCAGGTACAGGCGGTCGGCGATCTGCCGGTTGCCGAGGCCCCTCGCCGCCATGGCGAGGACCTGCTTCTCGCGGTGCGAGAAGGCCGGCTTGAAGAGGCAGCGCTGGAGGGACCGGGGAAGCGACACGTGGCCGACAAGGACGGACCAGGCCGTGGCCGCCAGCGTGGCCTCGAGCTCGGAGTCGTAGACGATGCCCGTGGCTCCGGCGCCGAGCGCCTGGCGCACGCTGGTGCCCTCCCTGCCCGTGGACACCAGCACCACGCTTCCCTCATCGAGCCCCTCGGCGAGCGTTCGCAGGCTACCGAGACCGGTGCGGGTGGAGGGATCGCACGCGAGGATGACGATCTCGGGCTCGGCGCCGCCCGCCTTCGCCTCGAAGAGCTCCTCCACCGAGCCGGCGAGGTCGAGGACCGGGAGGCCCGATGCGCTCAGCGCCGAGCTGATCCGGCGAGCAGCAAGCTGGTCGGCCGCGACGACCGCAATGTCGATCGCGCGGTCCGAGAGATGCGCAGGTTGGGGAGACACCGGCGTGGACGCCATCGACCTATGAACGGACCGGCCCCCCTTGTCCTTTCGCGGGCCTTTGGTCGGATTCACGGCCCGGTCGGTGTCAGCGGCTCTTCGAGCATGCGCTGGGCCACCCGGCCCGAGTCGAGATCGGCGATCAGGCAAAGAGTCGCGTGCGCGAGGAGGCGGTCCGCCGAAACCCGCTGGCGATCCGCCTCGCCCCTGATCTGGCGCCAGGCCTCGTCGTCTGTGTCGAGCTCCAGCTCGAGCCGGGAGTCGCCCACCTCGTCGGTCCGGAAGCGGGGGATCCAGTGAGCGGTGCGGGCCTCCGCGCGAGCGGACAGGAAGTGCCGCGCCGCGTGCTGCACGAACTCAGCGGGCGTGAGCGCGCAGCGCTCGGCCTCGGCTTCGAGGGCCAGACGGCCGAAAGGATCCAGCGCGAGCGTGACGGGCCTCATAACCCACTAACGCGCGAGATCGGCCCGCCCCGGTACCGGATTCGGACCGACCTGACCCTAGGGTCGAAGAAAAGTCTGGGGTCGCTCCCCTAGTGCGGAGTCCGAGAGCTCGGGCTACTGTGGCGGAACTTCGGACGCGGCTTTGGCCCCTCCGTCCGGAGACCGCAGGTCGAGGATCGATGCAGGAACCAGCTTCCGTGACTACCTTTCGCGCTGCCCACACCCCCGGTCGGATGCCCTCGGGCGCCGGCAATCCCGACGCCCTCGTGCTGCAGGCCGTGGCGCGGGCCAAGGAGGGGGACATGAGCGCCTTCGACTTCCTCTACGTCCGCTTCGCCGACGACGTCCAGGGCTACGTCAACAGCATCGTGCGCGACCCGCACACGGCTGAGGACCTCACCCAGAACGTGTTCGCGAAGCTCATGAAGTCCATTCACAAGTACGAGCCGCGCGACGTTCCCTTCGCCGCCTGGATCCTGCGGGTGGCCCGCAACGTCGCCCTCGACCATCTGCGCGCACGACGTCAGATCCCCTTCGAAGAGGTGCGCACCACCGACGAGGGTCAGGACGAGGAAAGCTTCGACCGGCTCGAGTGCCTGCGCGAGGCGCTGCTACGGCTGCCTCCGGATCAGCGCGAGGTTCTGGTGCTGCGCCACATCGCCGGCCTCACCCCCGGCGAGATCGCGGACCGGCTGGGCAAGACCGAGGGCTCGGTGCACGGGCTCCATCATCGCGGCCGCGGAGCGCTCCAGGACGCGCTGCGCGAGCTCGAGGCCGCGCCGGTCACCGCCGCCTAAAGCTCTTCGTCCAGCGCCTCACCCAGGCGGTCGGAGACCCGGCCGCTGTCCAGATCGGCGAGGAAGTACATCAGGGCGTGCTCGGCCAACCGCTCGGGGCTCACCTGCTGGCGCCCGGCCTCCTCTTCGAGGGCGTCGACCGTCTCCTCGTCGAGCCTCACCTGGAGCTCCGGTCCCCGGTTGGGCGCCGTCCCCAGGAAGGCGGGTACCCGCCAGGCCGCCCGTCCGAGCTCGCGATCGGAGAGGTAGTACACGAGGGCGGTGCGCACCACGGCGCTGCGCGCGCTGTCGCTCTTGGTCGCCTTCAGGGCGTCTTGGCCGAAGGCCTCGATGTGGAGCGCGATGCTCGTCGGCATGACCAATCTGAGTCCCATTGTGTACACCTCCCAGGACGTGGGGACAGGGGCGGTGGCCGGAAAGCCCCCACCCGGGGGATCTCGCCGTGATGCCCAGCCAACGCGGGAGGCGGCCGCGGAGGGCCGCGAATCAGCCCTTTATGGGCCCATGGCGCCGCGGAGCTCCGTCCGGCTCGACACGCCCAGCTTCTTGTAGGCGTGCTTCAAATGCCACTCCACGGTCTTGACGGTCACATAGAGAGAACGGGCGATCTCGCGGTTGGTCAGGCCCTCGGCGGCCAGGGCCGCCACCTCGCGCTCGCGAGCGGTCAGGGCCTCCACACCCTCCATCGCCGTGCGCCGCGGCCGCGCTCCTGCGGCGGCCAGCTCGCTCCGGGCCCGGTCGACCAGCCGCTTGGCGCCGCAGCGCAGCGCCAGGTCGAGGCCGCGGTGAAGCGGCTCGCGGGCCAGGCGCCGCTTGCGGCCGCGCCGCAGCGCGCCGCCGTAGTCCACGAGAGCCCGGGCCCGCTCCAGCGCTGCCTGGGAATGGTCCAGACGCTCCACCGCCTGCTCCAGGAGGGCCAGGCCCTCCTCACCCTCGTGGAGTGCGCCCAGGTTCCGCAGCGCCGCGCCGATGGCGCCCGGGGCCCCCGCGGCCTCGGCCAGCGCGAGCTCCTCGCCTGCGAGGGCGATCGCCTCGTCGGTGCGCCCCATAAGGGCGTGAGCCGACGCGGCCTCGGCGCGCCAGGGCATCACCGCCGGGTTGAGCACCCCGGCCCCCACGAGCCGCTCGCCGCAGCGCAGGAAGTCCTGCAGCGCCTGCTCGGGCTCGCCGTTCAGCAGAGCGAAGCGGCCGCGGGAGGCCAGCAGCGCCACCTTGCCGGGCGACGCCTCCTGTGCCGCGATCCGCTCGCCGGCCTCGAGGTGCTCCCGGGCGCCGTCCGCGTCGCCGCTCTCGATCAGGGCGTCCGCGAGCACGGAATGCACCGAGGGCAGGGCCAGCCGCCAGCCGTAGCGCTCGGCATTGAGCGCGCTCTTGGCGTCCACCACCGCATCGGTGAGCCGCCCGCGGCGCATGATGGCCAGGCTGCGGAAGTGGCTCGCGGTGGCCAGGCCGAGCACCGATCCGCGCGTGCGGGCCTCCTCCACCGCGGCGGTCAGGGCCGCCTCGGCGGTGGACAGGTCCTCGCCCAGCACCAGGGCGCACGCGGCCAGGTAGTAGGTGATGCCGTCCGCGGTCTCGTCGTCGAGCAGGGCTCCTCGGTGGAGGGCGCGCGCCGCCAGCTCCACGGCCTCCTCCCGGGGCGCGCCTCGCAGCGCGGCCTCCAGCGCGGCGTGGGCCAGCAGCGCCCGCTTGGCCGGGGTGTCGGCAGCGACCGGAGGCGCCGGCCGGGGCGAGGTCCGTCCAGGTGCCGGGCGCAGCCAGGCGGGCCACGGTGGCGTGCGCCGTCTGCAGCCGGCTGCGCAGCTCGGACTCCTCCTCCCCGGCGTCCCGCAGACCCCGCTCCAGCGACGTGCGCGCGTCGGCGAGCCGGCCCCGGGCCACGAGCGTCCTGCCGGTGCAGAGGGCGGCGCGAGCCCGCTCGCCCGGGTCGGTCGCCAGCTCGATGGCCTCGGTCAGCCGCGCCACCGCCTGGGGCTCGCCCGCGGTGGCCTCGGCCCGGCCCAGCTCCAGCACGAGTTCCGCCCGTCGCTCGCGCACGGGCGGCTCCTCGAGCGCGCGGCGGAGGTAGCGCACGGCGAGGCCCGGCTCGCCGCGCTCCCGCGCCTGGTCCGCGGCGGTGCTGAGGGCGTCCACGGCCCCCTCGCTGCCCGACTTGCTCGCTCCCAGCAGCTGGGCGGCCACCACGTCGGGCGGGGCGTCGTCGTCGGACAGCAGCTGGGCCGCCTGGAGGTGGAGCTCAGCCCGGCGGCCGAGCGGCAGTTCCGCCTCCACGGCCGTCCGGACGATCGGCTGCGTGAAGGCTATGCGCTCGCCCGGGACCAGGATCCCCGCGGCGCAGAGCGCGTCGACCAGGTCCGCGGCGCGGGGCCGCTCCACCCGTGCCAGCTCGGCAGCCTGGCGCAACTGGCCCCCGGGACCGAGGACCGAGATGGCCTGCAGCAGGGAGACGGCGTCCGGGCCGAGGCCGGCGGCGCGCCGCAGCAGCCACCGGGCGGTCGCCTCCGGCGCCAGGGCGCCGACCTCGTCCGGCGTGCCCACGCGCGGCTCGGCGCCGTTCGCCGGTAGGGCCGCCGCCAGCTGCTCCACCAGCAGCGGGTTCCCGGCGGTGACCGCATGGGCCTCCCGGCAGCTGCTCTCCGGCACGTCCTGGCCGGTCAGACGCCGCAGGAGCTCGGCCGTCGCCTCGGGGCTGAGCGGCTCGAGCCGGGTCCGGACGGTCAGGGGATGGGCCAGCAGGTGATCGAGCACGCCCGGGCCCGGGCCCGGCAACGCCGATCCGCAGGCGAGGACCAGCATCAGCGGCAGCTCCTCCATTCGCTCGCTCAGGTAGAGCAGGAAGCGCAGCGTGGCCGGATCGCAGCTGTCGGCGTCGTCGACCAGCAGGACGAGCGGGCGGACGGCCGCCAGGTTCTCGCTGAGCCGGTACAGCCCCCGTAGCAACGACGCCTGGTCCCCCGCGGCCGGGCCCTGCGGTCCCGGCACCAGCAGCGGGGCCGCCAGGACAGCCGGGCCGGAGAGAAGCCGGTCCCGCTCCTCCGCCGGAGCGCCGGCCACGGTCTCTTCGAACAGCTGGAGGACGCCCCCGAAGGTCAGGTCGCGCTCGTGCTCGCGCCCAGTGGCGGCGAGCACGCAGGCGTCGGGCCCGGGCAGCCCGCTCTCGGCCGCCCGCATCAGAGCGGTCTTCCCCAGGCCGCATCCGCCCTCGAGGACCACCACCGAGCCGTCGCCGCCAAGGGCCCGCCTCGCCCCGTCATGGAGCACCCCGAGCTGGCCGCCCCGCTCGAGCAGAAGCCCCGCCGCCGCCGCCTGGTCCGTGGCGAGCGTCAACGGCCGAGACGGGCTCGGTTGAGGGGGTGAGGGCAGGCGCGGGCCTGCTGATGACCGGGCATTCAACGAAACGGGTCAGCGCTGGGCGGGGAAAGCGCTCGCCAGGCCGTCCGCTCGGCCAGGGAGCTCATCTCTAGTTGGCCACACCCACGAGGATTCGTCAAGGGGACGACCGCCCGGTGACCGGATCGCAACCGGGCCCGCCGGTAGGCTTCTCGTCTTCGTGGTCGGTGAAACCACCCTGGAGCGCGCCGAGGAGCTCGCCGAGCGCCTCCTGCCGGAGCGAACGCCCAAGCGCCGCATGCTCGTGATCGTGAACCCCTACGCGACCACGGTGTCCGACCGGCTGCGCAACCTGGTGGTCTACGCGCTGCAGTCGCGCTACGCCGTCGAGTCGATCGACACCGAGAAGAAGGACCACGCCACCCAGATCACGCGCGAGGCCGCCCAGGAGGGATACGACGTGGTGGTGGCCTTCGGCGGCGACGGCACCGTGAACGAGGCCGCCAACGGCCTCGTGGGGTCCGACACCCCGCTGACCTCACTCCCCGGCGGCTCGGCCAACGTGTGGTGCCGCACGCTCGGGATCCCCAACGACGTGGTCGACGCCACCGAGCACCTGCTGCGGATGGCCGACGACTTCCGTCCCCGCAGGGTCGACCTCGGCCGGGTGAACGACCGCTGCTTCGTGTTCGCCTCCGGGGTGGGCCTGGACGCCTCCGTCGTGGAGCGCGTGGACGCCCACCCCTACCGCAAGGCCCGCTTCGGCGCCTGGTACTACAGCATCGCCGCCGTGGGGATCTTCAACCGCCGGTACCTGGTGAACCCGCCGGTGGTCCGGGTGCGCGCCGGCGACACCGAGCTCACCGGGGTGACCGTGATCGTCCAGAACTCCGACCCCTTCACCTTCTTTCGCACCCGGCCCATCCGGGTGATCGAGCCCTCCGGCCTGCAGACCGGGTCGCTGTCGGTGGCGGTGCTCAAGCGCGCGACCGTCTGGGAGCTGCCCACGCTCATCCCGCGGCTGTTGTCCGGCCGCGCCAAGGCCGTGATGCGCCACCGCCAGGTCGAGCCCCTCGGGGAGCTCCAGGCACTGACCGTCGAGGCGCTCGACGAGCGCCCCTTCCCCGTCCAGGTGGACGGCGACTTACATCGGGGAGTTCGACGCGGTGGAGTACCGCGCCGTGCCGGGCGGGCTGGTGGCGGTTTCCTGACCGGAGCCCGTTGCGCAGGAGAAAGAGGACGGGGAGGGCCCGAAAGCCCTCCCCGTCGGATGCCGGGACATGGGCCCGACCGCGCCCCAAAGGCGGAGTTGGGCGCGTGAATCAACAACGGGGGAACCGGCCCGGTTTTTTTGCGGCCTGGCGCTCAGCCCGCCCGGATCACGACCTCGCAGTCGCGGGCCACCCGGTCGAGGCGGTCGGCCGCACCCGGTCGCGGCCGGGACCACAGCGCACCCGGTCGCGGAAGCCGTCGCGTGAGAACAGGCGGTCGTTGCCCTGCCTCCGGACATGCGGTCCCGTTGGCTGCCGCCCGTTACGCGGTCGTTGCCCGAGTCTCCGGCCACGCGGTCGGGGCCGCTGCTGCCCGTGACCCGGTCGGCGCCGGCAGCGCCCACCACTCGATCGCGGCCCTCGGCGCCGGAGGCGCGGTCGTTGCCGGCTCCACCGTCGGCGAAATCGTTCCCGACTCCGGCGGACAGCCGATCCCTTCCGCGGTCGCCCGTGAGCCGGTCGCGGCCGGTTTGGCCGGCGAGGCGGTCGTTGCCGCGGTCACCGCCCAGCCGGTCGTTGCCGCCCTGGCCCCCGACGCGATCGTCGCCGGTGCCGCCGCGCACCCTGTCGCCGCCGTTGCCGCCGTTGACGCGGTCGTTGCCGGCCTCGCCGAACACCCGGTCCTCCCCGGATTCGCCGTCGCCGCGGTCGTTGCCGGGCCCCATCAGCAGGCAGTCGTCGCCGCCTTCGCCGGTGGCACGGTCATTGCCCCCGAGCGCCAGCATCAGGTCGTCCAGCGGGGTTCCCTGCAGCACGTTGTTGCCGGGCGTGCCGACGATCGTGTTGTTCGTCGGGCCGCAGCCCGGGTAGGGGTAGCCCTGGGCGGCGGCCTGCCCGGCGGGAATCGCCGCCAGAGCCGCGCTCCCCACTGCGACAGCTGTAAACCGCCGGATCCGCATGAATCCTCCCGTCGTCGGTTCGCCGGGACCATACGCGCATGTCGCGCTGAATACTCAAGAAACTTGATCAGTACCGTGCCGAATGTGAGTCAACCTTTCGGGCTGGACAGTCGACAGGCCCGGGTAGCGGCAGCTAGCATGGCGCCGTACGGGCAACGGAGCAGCCATAGGAATGTCGCGGCTTGGCTCGTGTCGGCTGCGCCGGTGAGCCGCAAGAGAGCCGCCCGTTTTCGTCGACCCGGACAGCCCGGCGGGCGTGGAGTACCGCTTCCGCTGGAGCGGGCGCGCCGCGAGGCGGCGGGCGACGCCGGGCAGCAGGCGGCGGGTCGGCCGCGGGCGCCGCCGGCCAGCCGCTGTTCGGCGTGGGCATCGATCAGGCGAGTGGCGAGTCTGGCAGGGCCGGAGGCGCTCCCGCGGGAAGCGCGCGCGACGGCGGCCCGGGCGGAGTCGACGACTCCGAGCGGGTTCCCCGCGTACGGACGGCGCCAGGCCCGCTCAGGATGAAGAGCTGCGAGAAGGCGGGGCAGCTGCCCTCGAGGCGCTGCCTCCCGGCTCGACAGACGCGATCACCGCCGGCATTGCGGCGGGGGTGCTGGCCCTCGGGCTCGCGCTGGGCTTCGGTCTCCGGCGGGTGCTACGCGACTAGAGCATCGGCGTCCCGGCGGGGAGGCCGGAGGAAGTCGGCAGCGAACTGCTTCGTCCTCCGGCCACCGTCCCGAGATCCTGGATCCGGTCTGGACGCCCTCTACCGACGAACCGCGGAGCCGGGTCAGCGCTCCGTGGCGCCGAGTCTCCTCGACCGAGTTGCTCAGCACTCAGCTGCCGGCCTCGCCGGACCACGACCTCGCAATTGCGCGCCACGCGATCCCTGCGATCGGCGATCACAACGTCGAAGCCGCGACCGCAACGGACGACGTCACGGAAGCCGTCACGGGAACTAAGCGATCGTCGCCGGCGGCCACCGGAGAGCATGTCACGCCGGCTCCGCCATCGATGCGGTCGTCGCCGCGACCTCCACGGATCCGGTCGTCTCCCTTGCCCGCCGCTGATTTTGTCGTCGCCGCTGCCGCCGTGGATGCGATCGTCGCCAGCTTCGCCCTTCAGGCGGTCGTCACCCTCCTCGCCGAAGATGCGGTCGTCTCCCGGGCCACCCTTGGCTCGATCGTCGCCGGGACCCATCAGTAGGCAGTCGTCACCCTTCTCGCCCTTCGCCTTGTCGTTTCCCGCCAGCGCGAGGATGAGGTCGCCGCGCCGCGTGCCCCGGAGGTTGTCCGCGCCCGGGGGTTCCCACGATGGTGTTCGTGGTGCGGGGGCACTGCGGGTAGTAGTAGTGTGTCGTCGGGCTTGGGGGGTGGCTTCGGCGGGCTGTGGCCCCGGCGGGCCCGGAGCACATCAGGGCGACCGCGGCCCCAACGAAACCAGTCGCGATGAGACGGCGCTTGGGCATTCTCTCCTCCTGTCCCCCGTAGGTAGACCGACAGAGTCCCGACGCCTCGCCCATTCGGGATACCGCAACGCGCGCAGGGTACCCTAACCGCGGCGATAGGTGAAGTACGCGGGCTTCTTTCGGCCCCGCCAGTCGATCAGCCCGCGGTTCACCTCGAGCCCGTCCGGACGAGGCTGCTCGTCGTAGAGCCCGAGGTACCCGAACGTGTAGATGCGCTTCCAGCGGCGGGTGATCCTCAACGCGCGCGCCAGCCAGCCGGCCTGGGTCCGGCGATCCACGTAGTAGTTGAACTCGTAGCTGCCGTGATCCGTTTGGATCACGAACTCGGAGAGGAAGAGCCGGAGGCGGCGGCCGCGCCGGTCGCGATACCCGTACCGGTCGAGCCAGCCGGCCAGCGTGTCGAGGTCCGAGAAGTCGGCGAACCCGTAGCGCAGCGGATCCTCGCTGAGCCGCGGCGCGCGAGCGGTGAACGGGTTGTGGCCGTAGAGGTCCATGCGCGGACGGCGACCGCTCGGAAGGCGCATCGCGCGGATGAAGTTGAGCGGCGTCACCTCCCCCCCGGTCCAGGTGTTGCCGCCGATGACCAGGTTGCGGCGGTTCACGCCCTTCAACGCCCCGTAGGTGGCGTCGAGCATGCGGGCGTAGTGCCGGGGGCCGCGTTTCTGCCTGGCGCTGAGCCGCCGCCCGAGGGCGCTCACGAGCGGCTGGAAGCGGCTGGCCTTCGAGGGCTCCCCCCAGAGCATCCAGTGGCGAACGGCCCGATAGCGACGCGCGGCGGCCACGGCGAAGTCCGCGATCGCGCCTGGTCGGCGTGGAGCCCAGTGCGGCGGGTCGGCCGCCGTTCGCCCAGGCCGGCGCTTGGCCGATGAGGAGCGAGACCTTGATCCCGTATCGCTTTCCCTGCGAGATCGCTTCGTCGATATCGCTCGGCCAGCGGTAGGCCGGGTCATTTGGATCGCGGGCGTTAGCGGGCTTGCGACGGGGCCACCGCCGCCCAGGAGAGTCCCATCTGGAAGATCCCCACGCCGAGGTCGCGGTAGATCGGAAACTGCGAGACGCCGTTCACCTCGACCGGTCCCCAGATCGACTTCTTTCGCGACTGGCGTGCGTCGGCCGCCGGCACGACGGCGAGCACGACAAGCAGCAGTCCGATGGCGGTGGCTCGCACGGTCACTGTTCTCCCTCGCACGCTACCCCACCTGGTGGCCTGGCCGAGCCTTCCCTGGGTACCGGAGTACCATCCGGGCCGTGCTGGCAGCGGTGGTGATCGCTGTGGTCGTCTCTGGTCCTCGCGGCGTCCGCGGCCGCCCAGGAGCCCGGCGTGTTCGTCGACCCCGACAGCCCGGCGGGCGTCGAGTACGCCGTGCCGCTGGAGAAGGCCCGTCGCGAGGCGGCCGGCGGATCGCCCGGCCAAGGACCGGCCGGGGGCCGCTCGGCGGACTCCCAGCCGCTCTTCGGCGTGGGGATCGACGAACCGGGTGGAGGCGGCCCTGGCGCGGCCGCAGGCTCGGACGGTGCCAGGCCTTCAGGCCCGGACGCGACGCCGGCGAGGGCGGCGACCGTCGCGGGGCCGAGGGCGGCGGAGGGAGCGGCGGGCGGGGCTCCGACGGAGGGCGCAGCACCCCACCTGGACAACGCAGCACGGCGGCGGTCGAGGCGGCCTCGGGCGGCGGCTCGGAGCCACTGCTTACGGCCGGCATCGCCGCGGGCGTGCTCGCGATCGGCCTCGTCCTGGGCTTCGGGCTGCGCCGGCTGCTCCGCGGCACCTGACCGCTAGCGACGCTACTGGCGTCGCCTGGCCTCTCGCGCGAGCGCCGCGATCGTGGGGTCTCGGGGGTTGAGCCGGCGGGCGCGGCCGTAGTCCCGGGCCGCCTGGCGAGTGTCCCCGCGGCGGGTGGCGAGGTCACCGAGCAGCGTCCAGGGCAGGAAGTCGTGCGGCTCCCGCCGCGTGGCCTCGCCCAGGGCGGCCCTGGCCTGCCGGTAGTTGCCGAGCCGCGCCCAGGCCGCCGAACGCAGGTAGTAGGCGGCGAGGCGCCTCGTCGTTGAGCTGAAGCGAGTCGTTGCGCCCGCTCGAGCGCCGCGGGCGGATCCGAGCCCAGCACGGCTCGGCCCTCGTCGAGGTAGCGCTCGGCCAGGGCCGCCCGACCCACGAGGACCGCGCCGACCAGAGGCGAGCGCGGCAGCACAGCCACGATGACCAGCGTTCGCTTCGCTCCTGCCCCGCGAGCACGCGGCCGCGCCCACGGGCCGACCAGCACGGCGGCGGCGCAGAGCGCGATGCCGGTCAGCCCGGGATCAGATGGAGCCAGTCGACGCTCGTGTGGACGAGCCACACCACGAACGTGCCTCCGGCCGCGACCGCCAGCAGCCGCGACCGCGGGATCGTCGCGAGCCGCGCGAGCGCGGCGGACGAACCCGGCCAGCGATCGCCACGAGGAACACCGCCAGCAGCAGCGCCGCCGACGAGCCCGAGCTCCCCGAGCGTCTGCAGCTCGATGCTGTGCGGCTGGCGGATGTCCTCGGGGGTCCGGCGCTCGAGGAAGTAGGTGCGGTCGTAGTTGCCGGCGCCGATCCCGCGCAGCGGCTCGTCCTCGAACTGGTTCCAGGCGACGCGCCAGTAGTCGTAGCGGTTGCCGCCGCCGGTCGTGAAGCGGGAGGAGTCGTCGGCTCGGGCTGCCGAGCTCGACGAAGGCCCGGTACTCGTCGCGCACCTTGCTCGACCGGGTCGTCCACCGCCGCGAGCGCCGACCGCCGCGACCACGAGCGACGCCGAGCCGCCAGCGGAGCCCAGGCGAACCGCCGCGCGCCGCCGCCCGCTTCCCCAGCCGCCCGACGACCGCGACCGCGGCCGCGCCCAGACCGCGCCGGCCGCCGACGGCCGCGAGCAGGATGGCGAGCGCGGCCGTCGCGGAGCTCGGAGTCGGCCGGCGGCCGGGCGCCGCGCACCGAGTCGTAGACGTCGAGCACCGGGCCGATGCAGGCCGCCATGCCCGGCGCCGGCGACCACAAGCGCCCAGGCGCGCCGCGTCCGCCCGGGCACGGCCACGAGCAGCAGCAGCGCCGAGACGCAGCGACGGCGGGGACCACGGCGCGCGTCTGGCCGAGCAGCACGAGCGCCGCCGAGGAAGGTGGCGCCCGCCAGGCCGCCGCCCGCGAGCAGCGGGCTGCGCGCCCGCTCGGCCAGCGCGATCAGCGGCCAGACTCCCAGCAGCAGGTAGCCGGCCTGGCCGTTGACGTAGCCGAGCGGCTCGTTCAGCCGTCCGCCGAGAAACAGCTCGTCGCCGCTGCCGGCGAGCATCCGGACGGCGAGGTAGCCGCCGAGGGCCAGGATCGCCGCCGCCCCCGCGCCGACGACCACCGTCCCGAGCCGGTCGTCGCGCAGCAGCAGCACGAGCACGCCGAACAGCGCGGCGTAGAGCAGCCAGCGGTTGGCCTCGGTCATCGCCTGGTCGGCCGACTCCGCCCAGCCCGTCGAGATCAGCGCCCAGAGCCAGAGGCCGGCGAGCGCGCCGGCGGCGACGAGCGCCGGCGCGGCGGGGCACGGCCGGCCGCGCGATCAGCAGGCCGAGCAGCGCGGCCAGCATGCCGAGCGCGATCGGCCCCCAGACCGAGACGTCGTAGAAGCCGTACAGGAACGGGCTCAGCCCGCACGAGATCGCGATGAACGCGATCAGCACGACCTCGACCAGCGACGGGCGCCGGGCCCTGCGTTGCGGCACCGGCTGCCGCTGCCAGCGGCTTCGGCGCCGCGGCGGCACGTGGCTCCCGCACCGGCGCCCAGGAGCGGCTCTCGAGCAGGACGATCGCCGCCGCCGCGACCACGAACCAGATCGACCAGGCCGCGAGCACCGACCCTCGCCCGAGCTGCACGACACCGATCGCGACCGCGCCCAGCCCGGCCTGGACGACGCCCGAGCGTCGAGCGCCACGGTGCGTGCGCGTGCCGAGCCGCGTGCTGCAGCCGGTGCGTCAGGTGGTCGCGCCCGCCGGTCAGGAGCGAGACGCCGGCGCGGCGCCGCGAGATCGAGACCAGCGTCGTGTCGAGCACCGGGACGCCGGCGAGCAGCACCGCCGCGAGCACGTGCTCGAAGCCGAGCTCGGGCGCCATGCGGCAGCGCCATCAGCGCGGCCGCGACCACGAAGCCGATCGGCAGGCTGCCACCGTCGCCGAGGAAGATGCGGGCGGGCGAGGCGAGGTTGTAGGGCAGGAAGCCGAGGCACGCCCCGGCGAGGCCGAAGACGAGGATCGCGAGCGGAACGTCGCCCTCGATGCAGGGCAAGCGCGCCGATCGCCGCCGAGGTGACGGCCGCGAGCGTGGCCGCCGCGCCGTCCATGTTGTCGATCAGGTTGAAGGCGTTGACGAGGCCGACGACCCAGACGATCGTCAGCGCGAGATCCGGCTGCATCGCCCGGGAAGCACGTTCCAGCCGAGGCCCGTGCTCCAGAGCACGATCGCCGCGACGCACTCGGCCGCCACGCGCGGCCAGGCGGCGAGGCCCGACGCGGTCGTCGAGCGGTGCCGAGCGCCCAGAGCGCGCAGGTGCAGGCGACGATCGGCGACAGCCGCGCGAACTCGCCCGCCGAGCAGCGCCGCGGCGACCAGGAAGCCGCCGAGCACCGCCGCGCCGCCAAGGTACGGAGTCGGCCGGGCGTGGCCCTTGTACCCGACGGGCCGATCGTGGAAGTTGGTCCGCCCGGCGACAGCGATCGCCGCCGGCGTCGCGGCGAACGCCGCGCCCAGGGCGAGGACGAAGGCCGCGATCAGCCGGGCTTCATCAGGCAAGCGGCCCCTCCGCGCGGCGCGTGCCCGGCCGCGTCGATCACGCGCTCTGCGCGAGCGCCTCGGGCGCTCTCTGGGACTCGATCACGTCCTCGAGTATCTCGTCGAGCGTGCGGGTCGGGCGCCAGCCGAGCAGCTCGCTCGATCTTCGCGGTGTCCGGGATGCGCCGCCGCATGTCCTCGAAGCCCGCCTCGTACGCCTCCTCGTAGGGGACCAGCCGGATCTCGGAGTCGGACTCGCACGCCTGCCGCACCCGCTCGGCGAGCTCGAGCATCGTGATCTCCTCGGTGCTGCCGATGTTGAAGACCTCCCCGACCGCCTGCTCGGTCTCCATCAGGTCGGCCATCGCGCGCACGACGTCCTTCACGTGGCAGAAGCAGCGGCGCTGCTGACCGTCGCCGTAGACGGTGATCGGCTCGCCGGCGAGCGCCTGCCGCACGAAGGACGGCACGACCATGCCGTAGCGGCCGGTCTGGCGCGGGCCGACGGTGTTGAACAGGCGCCCGATCACGACCGGCAGGCCGCGCTCCTTCCAGTAGGCGAGCGCCAGATACTCGTCGATCGCCTTCGAGCAGGCGTAGGACCAGCGGCCCTGTGGTCGTCGGGCCCAGCAGGAGATCGCCGTCCTCGCGGAAGGGCAGGTCGGCGCTCTTGCCGTAGACCTCGCTGGTGGAGGCGATGAAGACCGGCTTCTTCTTCTTGTTGGCTGCGGCGAGGACGATCTCGGTGCAGTGGACGTTCGTCTCGATCGTGCGAACCGGGCTCTCGACGATCAGCTCGACGCCGACCGCGGCCGCGAGGTGGAAGACGACGTCGGCCTCGTCGACGAGCTCGGCGACGATGGTGCGCGATGCCGGCCGACTCGATCGTGTACGAGAAGCGCGGGTGCTCCTTGAGGTGGCGGATGTTGTCGATCGCGCCGGTGGAGAGGTCGTCGAGGACGTGGACTCGCTGGCCGCGCGCGAGCAGCTCTTCGGCCAGGTGGCTTCCGATGAATCCCGCTCCGCCCGTGATCAGGTACCGCAACGATCTCTCCTATCGACCATATGCTCAGGACCAGTTCCAAATGCCTTGCTCTGATCCGCCCTGCTCAAGAATCAGTAATCGTAGGCTGCAGGGTAGGTGGAGAGAGAGCTGCAGCGCCCTCCGAACCATCGTGCATCAATGAGCACCATGCGCCGGCGTCCGCATACGGGCTCGACGCACCCTTTCCTCCCAGCCCGCCAGTGCCGCCAGCGCCCAGGTGTCGGCGGCGTCATGCTCGCCCGCCTCGATCATCCGCGCGACGCGCGGGCCGGCTACCAGCTCCGAGGTGGCGGCCGAGAACCATTCGATGCTCTCGGAGCGCCACGCGCCGGCGAACAGCGAGCCGAGGGGTACCGCGAAGCCCCGCTTGCGAAGCGGCACCTTCACCGCCCCGAGGCGGCGCCGCGCAAGGCGGCGCAAGGCGACCTTGCCCCGCAGCACGTTCGCACGGTCACGCTCAGGTAGGCGATCGGCAACCGACGCCACGTCGTCGTCGAGCAGGGGGACCCGGCCCTCGAGGCCGACGCTCATCGTTGCGCGGTCCTCCTTCGTCAGCAGGTCGCCAGGCAGGTAGGTGAGGAGCTCGAACTGCTGTAGCTGGCTCAGTCGGCTCACGGCCGCGTCGCGCTCCAATCCGTGCCTTTGCGCGACTCGTTCGCCGACCGCATGACTGTTCAGTTGCAGGTCCAACGCCGCTAAGCCCGCGGGCGAGGTCGAGCGCGCCACGAGGTCGAGGTACTGGGCAACGTCATCGCTTGTGCTCGCCTCCGCCAGGCGTCCCAGGTAGCTCCTCGTGAGCGCCGCGCCGCTGTGCCGGTGGCTGCCGCGCGCGATGCCCGACCCCATCCGAGTCGCGGCGGGGCCAACCAATCGCGCAAGGCGCCGGATCTTGTGCGCGCGGAGACGGTAGTAGCCACCGAAGAGCTCGTCGCCCCCGGTGCCACTCAGAGCCACCGTGACGTGATGTCGGGCGAGCGACGCGAGCTGAAGGGTCGCAACAGCTGACGAGTCACCGAAAGGGCAATCGAAGGCCTCGGACGTCCGCGCGATGGCGTCTTCGAAGCTGAAATCGAAGGGAGCGACCACGTGGGGAACACCGAAGGCGGCGGCAAGCCGCGACGCGTTGGGTTGCTCGTCGTAGTCACCGTAGCCCGGGAATGAGATCGTGAAGGCTCGCGGACGAGCTCCTGACTCAGCGGCGTACGAGAGCAGCAGCGCCGAGTCCACTCCCCCCGACAGGAAGATGCCCACCCCCACGTCCGCCACGAGTTGTCGCTTAACAGCAGCCGAGAAGGCCGCGTCAAGCTCCTCGAGGCGCGCCGGTGGGCCTGCCCGTGCGGTGTTCCAGAGAGGCGGGCCCGCCCAGCGAACCGTCTCCTCGGAACCATCGAAGCCCCTGACGAGCGCGGTGCCGGGATCGATCTGGCCGATGTCCTCGATGCCGGTCCGCGGCGGCGGCACGTAGTGGAAGGCCGCGTACTCCTCCATCGCCGCCGTGTCGATCCGCCCGGCCGAGAGCCCCGCTCTCACCAGGCTGAGGGCATCTGAGGCGAACCCGAATGGGCCCGACCGTCGTCTGACCAGCGGTTTGATACCGAAGCGGTCTCGAGCCAGGACCAGGCGATCGCGTCGTTCGTCGAGCAAGGCCACGGCGAACATTCCGTTGAGCCGTTTGAAGCCGTCGATGTCCCATTCCTCATACGCGTGGACGACAACCTCCGCGTCGCATCCGGTCGCGAATGAGTGCCCTCGCCGCTCGAGCTCGCGCCGCAGCCGGCCGTGTCCGTAGATCTCTCCGTTGAAAAGCAGCCAGACGTCACGGCTCTCGTTGGGCATCGGATACTGCACCCGATCGGAAAGGTCGATCACCGACAGCCGCGTCTGAACAAGCGTGAAGGAGCCTCTGCGAACGACCCATTCACCGTCGGGCCCCCGGTTGGCGAGGCTGTCGGCCAGCACACTCGCGGCGTGAGCGTTTGCCGCGGACGCCTCGAAGCCCGCTATGCCGCACACTCGCTAGCGATCCCTTCGCAGGATCACGGGACGCCAGCGCTCCAGCGAGAAGTCGCGCTCCGCCCGATCGTGGCCCTTGGGGCCTTCGCCGAGAGAATTCGCCATGCTCGGCGAGCCAGCGTATCCGCCGACCAAAATCCTCACGCCGCGTCCGACAGCAGCCGTCGATACAGGGCATCGATGTCCCGGACCAAGCGATCTACCGAGAAGCGGTCCCTCACGTGCTGGCGTCCGGCCGCTCCCAATCGAGCGGCGAGGTCACGGTCGACCAGAAGTCGCCGGAGTGCATCCGCGAACGCCGCCTCGTCCTCCGGGGAGACGAGGATCCCCGAGTGGCCGTCCCAAACGGCGCCGGCTACCCCGCCCACATTCGTCCCGACCACGGGTACCCCGGCCGCTTGGGCCTCGATCAGGCTCACCGGAGTCCCCTCGTTGTCGGAGCTGAGCGCCACCACATCACTGGCGGACATGATCGAGGGCATGTCCCTCCGTATACCGGCCCACACGAGGCGGGGCGCCAACGAGCGAGCCAAATCGCTCGCCTGCAGCTCGGACCGCAGCTCCCCGTCTCCCACGACGAGGAGGCGGACGTCCTTCAGGTCGGCGAGGCGGGCCGCGACGCGCAGAAATCGATCCACCCGCTTAATTGGCACGAGCCTCGCTACCAGCGTCACGACGGGTGCACCCGGGGCTATCCCAAGCTCCGCCCGAACGGCTCGCCTACGCTCGGCAGACTCTCTCGGGCTCCCCTCAAATGGGGCGAGGTCGAAGCCGAGCGGGATCGTCTCGATCTGTTCCCGGGGCGCGATCCCGAGCCGCGTCAGGTCGTCCCGCACCTCGTCGGATACCGCTACGAGACGGGTGGTGCTCTTAGCCAGGCGCCGCTCGATGGACGCGAAGAACCTCGCCTTCGGGGCCGAGAAGTAGCCGGTCAGAACGTGGCCGTGGAAGGTGTGGATGCGCACGGGCGGGGCGGCACCACCGGCCAGCAGCGCGGCCAGTCGGCCGATCGTGCCGGCCTTGGCCATGTGGGTGTGAAGGATGTGAGGTTTGATCCTGCGGAGCGTCCCGGTCATCGCCAGCAGCGCTCGAGCGTCGTGGGGTCCGAGCTCCCGGCGTAGGCTCCGCATGAGCCGGGGACTGACGCCGAGTTGAGCCCCGAAGTCGTCCATCGTCCCTTCGCGCGGGCCCTCCACACCCCTGACCAGCACCGTCTCGTATCCGAGCGGCTCCAGCAGACGGGTGAGCGTGAGGGCCTGGATGGCGGGCCCACCGACATTCAGCCGGCTGATTACCCGGACGACACGCGGCACGATCGCATCCTCTCGAATCTCGCGGGCCGCGCGTTTCCATAGGCCCTCGTGTGCTTGGGCATGCGAATCAGTAGGGCCCGACGCAAGGACGCTGTGCTATTCGTTTCCGCAGTCCGGGAGGCATACACCGATGCAGTATCTGATCACCGAAGGAGCTGGCTTCATAGAAAGACGCCTGGCCGGAGAGCTTCTCCACAGGGCCACGGAGTCGACGTGTCGGAGGACCTCGGCCGCTTACTCGACCCCGCCCAGGGACCCCGCGGGCTTACCGTCAGCTCCCGGACGGTCCTCCGGGGCGACGCCTACCGACCGACTCCGCCACTCACCCTCCGGACAGAGGAATGCATGAGCATCGTCCACCGGCTCGAGGATCGTTCTCCGCTGCTGGCGGCCGAGCCGCGCGAGTCCGCGACCGGCTCGGGGCGAGCGTACAAGCACCGGAGCGGGAAACCTGCTGAGGTGGCAGCGGAGGACTCACTCGCGGAGCTCGTCGATGCATGCACCTGGCCGTCGGAGGCGTTTTGGCGTTGGTTCGAGCTGGAGGCACTGCGCCGACTGGAGTTCGAGCAGCCGATCCTCGAGCTCGGGTGCGGCGATGGGGCCTTCACCGCCCTGCTCGGTCTCCACGTCGAGGAGGGCATCGACCTCAATCCCCGAGCGGTCGCGCGCGCTCGGAAGCGCCGTGACGTGTACAAACGCTTGCGGTGCCTCGATATCCGCTCCCTCGAACCGGGCGAGAAAGGCAAGTACGCGACAATTTTCACCAACAGCGTGCTCGAACACGTGCCGAACGTGAGCGGCGTGCTCCGCGCCTGCCACCAGCTACTGAAACCCGGCGGACGCCTCGTGGCCACGATGCCGCTGATCGAAATGAACCAACACCTGCTGCTGCGCTCCGACCGCTACGCGGAGTTCCGGCGTCGCCAGCTTCAGCATCACAACCTCTGGTCCGGGCCGGAGTGGCGGTTCCTTCTGCTCGGCGCAGGCTTCGCGGAGGTCGACGTCGTGCCCTACTTCTCAGGTGCGGCGTGCAGGTCGTGGGATCAACTTGACGTCATCGGAACGTTGGGCACAGGCCGCTATCGGGTCGCCACCGCGATGCGCAAGGTCGCCTCCCTCACCGCTCCCCCTGCCGCGAAGGATCGACTGAAGAGGCGCATCGCGGCGGGGCTCTCCCGCCGGCTTCCAGCCTCCCTACCGGAAACCGGCGCCCGTCACTGCTGCGGTCTGTTCGTAGCCGAGAAGCGCTCAGTCGCTTGATGCGAATCGCCCACGTCAGCATCGGCGCGTTGCCCGCGGTCTTCTCGGAGTTCGGCGGCGCGATCCAGCGCTTAGTTGGGGAACTCGCCCGTGAGCAAGTCCGCCGTGGGCATGAGGTGCTGGTCCTCTCGCCGGCAGCCGAAGCGGGCAGCCAGGATGTCGACGGCGTGAAAGTCGTCTACTTGCGTTGCCGAGCTCCGCAGCCCTGGACGCACCTCGAGTTCCAGCTGCGGGCGCTACTCACGCTGCTTAGCAGGCGGCGAAGACTGGACGTCATCCACGTTCAGAGCGAACCCGAGCTGGCGCTGCCCGCCCGGGTGCTCGCTCGCAAGGTCGTCCTCAGTTACTACAACTTCTACTTCCGGGGCGGTCGCGCGTCTCCCATGTACCGCGCATACCGCCAATTGCTGCGTGCCTTCGACCTGCTCCTTCCCTGCTCCGAGTACTGCCGGACCGAGTCCGCCAGGCTTTGGCGACTACCACCCGAGCGCATGAAGATTTGTTACTGCGGCGTCAACGCCGAGGTGTTCCGGCCCGACAAGGAAGCGGGCCGGACCGAGCGAGAGGCGCTGGACGTTGCCGGCCCGATCATTCTTTACGTTGGGCGGATATGCAGCCAGAAGGGCACCGATACCCTCCTCGCCGCTTACCGTGAGGTTCAGGCAAGCCGGCCGGACGTCACGCTCGTGCTGGTCGGCCCGTTCGAGCAGTTCGACGCCCACGACTCCGGCAGCGAGGAAACCTGGCGCCAGCGGATTCGAGCCGCCGGTGCGCTCCATGTGGGCGCCGTCCATGATCGACGGCTCCCCGGGCTCTACAACGCCGCGGATGTGTTCGTCATGCCGACGACCGAGCTCGAGATGTTCGGCATGGCCGTGGTCGAAGCGCTCGCCTGCGGAACCCCCGTGGTCGCGAGCGACCACGGGGGCCTGAAGGAAACGGCGCCCGAACGCTGCGGCGCGCGCTTCCCGCCGCGAGACTCGCGTGCGCTGGCCGGCGCGCTCTTGGACCTGCTCGCCGACGACGCACGCCGCGAGGCCTGTGCCGAAGCCGCCCGCGAGCACGCCCTGCGATTCGCCTGGCCGCGAGTGGCGGCCGAGCTCGATCCGATCTACGCGGATGCCGCCTAGCGACGGTCTACGACCAAGAGTGAGCGTCGCATTGCCGGTACGCAACGGCCGCGCGACCCTCGGTCTCGCGCTCGGGTCGATCCAGCGCCAGACCTTCGGTGATTGGGAGCTCCTCGTGCTCGACGACAGCTCATCGGACGGCTCAAAGCAGCTAGCGCTGGGGTGGGCGGAGCGCGATTCCCGGATTCGAGTGCTCGACCCCGATGGGCCGAGCGGATTGGCGTCGCGCCTCAACCAGGCGATCAAGGAGGCTCGGGGGGAGTTCATCGCCCGAATGGACGCGGACGACGTCGCATACCCGCATAGGCTGGAGCGCCAGCTGGAATACCTGGACGCGGATCCGACCACCGACCTCGTCGGCGCGTCGATGCTCGTTTTCGGCGCCCAGGGAGAGGCACGTGGAGTCCGCTGGGCGCCCCCCTCCCACGAGGAGATCTGCTTGCGCCCGCCGGGGTCGCTGCCGCTGTTCCATCCGACTTGGTTCGGGCGCGCCGACTGGTTCCGGCGGCACGGCTATCGCAACGAGCGGCTCGGCGATGCGAGGACCAGGAGCTGCTCTTCCGTGCGCGCAGAACGAGTCGCTTCGCGAACCTGCCAGAGCCGTTGCTGGGCTACCGGGAGGACAGTCTGCCCATAAAGAGCGTCTTGAGGGGTCGGGCGAGCTTCGCCGGGCAGTTGCCGGCAGCGCGATCCGAGCGCGGCCGCGTTGGAGAAGCGGTCGCCTCGATCGGTGGGCAGGCGTCCAGAGGCCTCTTGGATCTTCTCGCCGTCTCAACCCGGCTGGAGTCGCGGTTGCTGCAGCACCGCGCTCGCCCGGTTCCTGCCGAGGCGGTTGCTGACTGGTGACGGGTCTGGGAGCAGGCCGATCGCGGAAGCCTCGAGTCGGCGAGCTCGTTTGGCGCCGCCGGACGCCGCTAGGGTCCGCGCCGTGGCGAGACCCGAGCGGACGCCTGAGGACTCATCCGCCGCTGGCTCGACGAGCACGGCCGATGCGACATCGAGCGTGGGCCGCGGACGTCAGTTCGCATCACTCAAGGACTCGCTAGAGCTGCTGGTACATAGGCTCGGGCCATGGTCGGTACTGACGGCCTACCTGGGCGCTGCTCTGTACGTCCTATCGCCGTATGGCGATCGCTTTCCGGCCGCGGTGGCCAGCGTACTCATGTTCGCCGCGGTGACCGCGTTCCTGCCTGGCGCGAAGCCGCTCGGGCAACCAATCCTATGCCCGCTCAATGTAGCGCTGGTGGCGTTCTTCCTTCAGCTCGTCATCGTTCCCCTGCTCGTCTGCTTTTTCGGGCCGGTGAGGTGGGTGCTGCCATTCACACCGTCCGACGCGAATATCAATGTCGCGATTCTGATCAACGCAGTCGCGTTCGCCGCCTTCTCCTTCGGCTGCTGGGTTCTCGTGTCACGGCCTCGCCCGCACCCTGGACAGCGATCCACACGCCAAGCCTGGACCTTCTCGACGCCGGCGATCCTCGGCTTCGCGACACTCGGGGTCGCCGGGATGGCCATCTTCTTCGGCAGCCCGGCCGCTCTGGTGGACTATTTCTCGGAGCCAGGCACACGCGACTCGACATCAGCGGTGGATCGCTACGGACGGCCTCCAGCCTTGTCCTGAAGCCTTTCCTTGGCGTCGCGTGCGTCATGGGCTGGTGCGTCTGGGTGGAGCGGAACCCGGACGCCCCTCCCCGGAAGGCATTGTTGGTAACGCTCGCGACCGCTGTAGGGATTGTCCTCGTGTACGCCTCGTTCTCATATAACCGCGGATCGATCGTGGCGCCGCTCTTGGCCCTGCTAGCGGTCTACGGGGCCCGCGTGCGGCGAATCCCGCTACGGGCTGTGGTGATCGTCGCGTTCGTCGGGCTGCTAGCGGTGACTGGGGTTCGCGTCTATCGCGACAACACACTGTCCGACGGCACCATCAGCAACGAGCCCGCACTGAAGCGGATCGTCAACAATTCCGATTTCAACCAAGAGCTTCAGACTTACGCGGGCGGGCCCCAGTTCCTCGCTTTCCTACTGCAGGACACCCATTACGCCAGGGACCTTCACTACGGCAAGACGCTGCTGTCATCCGCCATGTCACCTGTACCCATCCTTGGCGCTTCGTTCAGGCAGTCGAGCGGAGTGACGTTCTACAACGAGCTGGTCTATGGCAGTGCCGACTCCCGCGACCAGATCCTCCCATTCCAGGGTGAGCTGTTCATCAATTTTCACCTACCCGGCGTGCTGCTCGGATTCTTTCTTCTCGGCGTGAGCATTCGTTGGCTCCAAGGCCGATTCGACCGCGCCCCGACCCCGCTGCAGGCGTTCGCCTGGCAATACGGAGCTATCTGGCTCGCGTTCCTCGTGGCCGGGGGTGTTGCGGGCGCCAGTCAGGTATTCGTCTTCTTCTTCTGGCCGATCTATGCCCTGGCCGCTTGGGCCGCGTGGCGGCGCTGGTCCCTACGACGAGTCGGTCCCGCGCGGGCGGGTTGCCGACACCGGGTCGCCTGAGCCCGTGCGCATCGGCCTCGTCGGCGGCATCTTTGGCAAGCCCAGAGGATATCGAGAAGTCGTCACTACGACGCCCGAGACGGTACTCGCAGCAGGGCTGCGCGAGCGTGGTCACGAGGTCATGGTCCGTGGTCACTTCGGGCCGTTCGACTTCAGCAACATCGACGTACTGCACGTACACCATCTCGCGTACGGGGCCGTCGCGGCGGCTTGCTCTCATGCTGACGTCCCCTTCGTCTTTACCAGTCACTGGTTCCGGCAGCGCTCTTGGAGCCGGCGCCTTGCCATGCGCTACGTCATGTCCAGGGCCGACGCCTCCGTGGTCCTCTCCGAGACCGAAGCCGCGTGGCAGCGGAGGACATACCCCTGCTTCGGCACCGTCAGCACGTGATTCCGAACGGGATCGACGAGGCGGTCTTCCATTACTCGCCACCTGTCGAGCGGCAGCGCGATGAACCATGGCGCTTGCTCTACGTGGGTCAACTGTCTCGCTTCAAGGGCGTGGATTTCCTACTCCGGGCGATCGCCATGCTCGATCCGAGCCTGTCGGTCGAGTTGAGTCTGGCCTACCACGTCGACACCGAGGAGCAAGAGCTGCGCCGAGAAGCTGCGCGATTGGGCCTCACCGGTGTGCACTTCCTCGGAGCCAGGTCACCAGTTCAGCTGGCGAGCTTACGCGCGATCGCATCTCTTCGTCCTACCAAGCACGGGCGAAGCCCTGCCGAGCGTGATCTCTGAAGCGCTGTTCGTGGGACGGCCCGTTGTGGCCACCGACGTGGGGGCGGTGAAAGAACAGGTTGGGAGCTTTGGTCGGATCGTCGCACCCCGTGACTCGTCCGCGCTGGCAGCTGCAATCGGCGACGTGCTGGGCAATTACGAGCACTTCGCGGCGCGCTCGAAGACGGCCAGCAGCAAGGCCATTCGCAGATACTCGGTCACCGCCATGCTTGACGCGCACGAGCGCCTCTACGAAGAGGTCGGCCGCGATGTCCGTCGCGGACCGCTCCGAAGAGAGCTAGTCGACGCTCCCCTCCGAGCAGGGCTGCCCCTGCTGTCCCGGCTACGCCAAACGTGAGTCCGGCTCCATCGTGCTACGGTCAGCGCCTGTCGCGGGCCTGGCCTGTGCTCGGGTCGACCCGCAACGGATCTCACGAGCGTGTCCTACGGCGACTACATACTTTCTACCGGCGGGGGCCTGGGCGAATGGGAAGGGACGTTCGGGCGCTACCTCTACGCGTCCCGCTTTCAGGGCCGAGACCGCGTGCTCATATCGGCCCCGGACGCTGCTGGTTCACCCGCCAGGATTCGGCGCGAATCACCGCGATCGAGCCGGAGCAGGTCCTGGTCGATCACTACTCACGTGAAGGCTTGGATATTCGAGCGGGCTCCGTCTACGCAGTTCCCTTCGCCGATGCATCAGTCGATGGAGTCTTCTGCTGCTGGCTCTTCGAGCACCTGGAGGACCCTGCAAAGGCGATCGCCGAGATCGGCCGTGTGCTCCGGCCGGACGGGTACGCATGTGTAATCGTGCCCTCTCCTCGCACACTGGGGACGACCTTCTATGACGATTACACGCACATCCGGCCCTTTACCCGTGCGTCGCTGCTTCACCTGGCCAGTGCGGGTGAGTTTCGGCGCGCGGAGGTGAGTCCGCTCTTTCTCACCAAGGGCAGCGGGATCCTATCCCGCAGACTGCCTGCGTCCGTGGTTTTCCGCTATCTCCAAGCGGCGGACACGGTAGGCCGTCGACTTCGATTGACCAATCGCAATCACCTCTTGCTCGAGGCATGGCGATGATCCGCCTCAGGCAACGGGCTCCGTGCGTTCGAGCGAGGCTGTGGCGTCGACTTTGACGTTGCCTAGCCGGCCGCGAAGGCCCAGCGCAAGGACTAGGTCGGTCGCCATATAGGCGGCGAGGTAGCTGAAAGCCAACCCTCCCGCGCCGTGCGCGTTCACCAGCCAGGCCGCCGCACCGAGCAGGCAGGCGGCAAGCGCCACGTCGCTCAAGAGCCAAAGCCGCGTCGCGCCCACGCTGAGCGCAGCGCCGGAGAGGACATTGTTGGCAGCGCTTGGAATGCCCGCGAGCGCCAGCAGAATCAGGGGCTCGGGGTGCTCCCCGTAATACGACCCGCTGAGCCTGAGGATCGGGCCCAGCGGCCAGCGCCAGGACAGCGGCCGGCAAAAGGGCGAGTGACACGCTGGCGACGAGATTGATCCGGAAGAGCCAACGAGCTCGGTGCGAGTCACGCTGCGTTAGCAGCCGCGTCATCATCGGCAGCACCGCGGGCGCAATCGCTGCGGGGATGAAAACAATCGCCAAATGCCATCTGTAGGCAATATTGAAGAGGCCGACTTCTGCGTAGCCCAGGTCTTGCCGGCTGAGCAGTAGCTGGCCGTAGAGCAACGCAGTGAACACCACTATGAAGGCGACGAAAGCGGGAAGGGCGTAGTGCCAGAGCTGACGCAGAGCGGCAAGTCTGATGCGGAGAGGGATTCGGATCCCTCGACGCTCAGCGGCGGTCAGTACAAGGAAATACGCCACGACGGTACTCACGCCGTACGCGATCGAGGCGCCCGCCAGGGCCCCCTCAACTCCGTGCTCGTGCGCGCCGAAGACGAGGCCCACGGCCACCGACAGGCCCTGGATGCACTGAGCCGCAGCCACCCCCCGGAAGGCTTCCAGTCCCACGAGCGCCCCCTGCAGGGTCCCGGCCACACCCGCGAACAGGACCATCCCTGCTGAGGTCACGACGACGTCGCGGCTTGCCCGCTGCACCAGGTCGCCGGAGATCGCGCCGCTGCCAAGGAGATAGACAGCGACGACTGCGGTGCTCGCGACCAGCGTCATGACGATAGCCGTGCCTAAGTACTGACCTGCTGCGTCCTTATCGCCGGTCTGCGTGGCGGCGACCTGTCGGGTGATGGCGACGCCGAGACCCAAGCCCGCGGCCCCTGAGAAGAAAGCAGCGACCGTTTGCATCAGCGTCAGCAGCCCAAACCCGTCCGGACTCAGAATTCGGGCTGCGATGATGCCGGCGACCAGAGTCGACCCTCGGCTTGCAAGCGCACCGATCACGAGCCAGGCGCCAGGGCGTACGAGCTGGGATATTGCCGGCGACTCGCTCACATCAACCGCCGCACTGCGGAGGCTATGACCGGCGCTGTGTCGAAAAGTCTTCCGAGCGTCTCGGGCCGACCGGCAGGTACAGGACAGTTACGGCAAGCAGGGCAGCAAGCATCAGCGCGATGAGCGCGTTCCTGACCGGGCGCGGGGATACCGGGCTGGCGGGTGTCGTAGCTTGTTCGATCACCTCGGTGTTAAACGGCTCGGCGGCTCGCAAAGCCCGAAGCCTCGTCAACTGGCGCAGAAGGTTGGCTCGGTTCTCCCGCTCTCCGGAGGAGAGGGTCCGAAGCTGACGCTCGAGCTCCGTAACCGCCGCGTCGATCTGCGCGCGGGCTCGAGCCGCCCTGAGATCGCTCACTGCTTGCGCCGTCGCATTGGCTAGCTGGGCTGAGAGCCGCGCGTCGTGGTCCCACGCGGTGATGGTGAGGATGGCGGCGTCGCGATCGCTTCGCGCGCTGACCGCGTCTAACACCGACCCTACGCTCGGAGTTGGCGGTGGCATGGCAGCAGCGGCTCTGGCAGCCACGGGGCGCGTCGTAACGAGACGCGCGGCCACATCGATGGCCTGCTGTGGCGGGCTGTTCACCGGAGTCTCCCCGATCAACAGGAAGGTCTCCACGGATGCGCCCCTCACCTGAACGACGGCACTCGCTTCATAGCTGTCCTCTGGCAGCGTTGAAACGGCGTATACGACGGCCGGGATCAAGATGATGCAGGCGAGGGCAAGCCATCGCCGACGCGGCCTACGCCAGGGGCTCGCGGCTAGACCGGCGGACCGCTCTTCGGCGTGTGGCTCAGTCGTGACGGACGTTTCTGTTGCCATGACGCGCGCGCGAGGATCACCCTAGCTTGCCGGATCTGGCTCCGAGGGGCTGACAGCCGGATCGATCACCGGCTCAGAACGGAGATATTGTGGCCGTAGTGCTCGGCCAAGAGATCACCGTAGTCCCGCGGGAGCTGTGGGACCGGAGCCAGCCTGCAGGGAAGGCGGACTGGCAGAACCTCGCCTGGCAGCGAATGACTGCTGCTCAGCGGTACGCCGAGTGGGCACGACATATGGGCGCAACTCGGCCTGGCGATGGAGGACTTCGGCGACGATCGAGTGCTCGACGTTGGCTGCGGTCCGACCGGAATCGTCTACTTCCTAGACGCTGCGGCCAGGGTCGGCCTCGACCCGATGGGCGACCTCTACGAACAGTGGAACGGCTACTACGGCGAGCCAATCGATCTCGTCACCTCGCAAGCCGAGAAATTCCCTTCGACACCGATTCGTTCGACTCGGTGTTCTGCATCAATTGTCTCGACCACACTCAGGACGCGGACTCGGTGATCGAGGAGATCGCCCGCGTGCTGAGACCCAGCGGCCGCCTGGTCTTCCACGTCGACCTCGATTCGCCGCTGCGGACTTTGCACAAACGCGTCAAGAAGAACTGCCGGGATCTTCATCCCCTCTCACTCCGCTACGACTGGCTGCGCGGCGCGCTCGAGCCAAGCTTCGAGATCGAGCGCGAACACCGCGACCGGAACCCTTCCGCGCCGCCAAGGCGAACATGCGCTACGAGGCGTACTGGGACGGTCTCATCTACCGGTTGACTGGATCACGCACTTGGATGAACCACGTCTGGCTGGTCGCCCATCGCCGCTAGCCGTCGCGGATCGATCGACAAGGCACTTGTGTTCGACGTCAGCATGCACAACGGTGACGACACGGCGTGCCACCTGGCGAAGCTGCTTGGTCGTTGCCGTCAAGGCGAATCCCGCGTCCTTAGCCCACGCCCGGCAGTGCTTCAGCGCCGAATCGACGCGGTCAGGCTCGTCATCGAGGACGTCGCGATCAGTACCGAGGCGGGCGAGGCAGCCTTGACGTCACGGAGGCCAAACTCGGTTCAGCGCCTTGGATCCGAAGGTCGCCGGTCGGGAGGCATGCCCATCGGGCAAATTTCCGTTCAGACAATTACCCCTCCAAGTCTTTCCAGCGCGACGGCGTTTTCCCTCTACTTGAGGATCGACATCGAGCACGCTGACTCCGCTCGCCTTGACGCCTGCAGGGTCTCGACGAAATCCAGACTTAGTATCAGTCGAGGCGCATGCGCTCGACTACTGTGCCGCTTGTGGTGCGGCCGGCTACCGCTGGGTCGTGGATCAGGTGCACCCGCATCAGCAACGAGAGGCCTCCATTGGTAGGCTTCAACAGGCGATTGAGCACTACTAGGCGCGAATCCCACAACGCCAGAACGCCTCGCCACGCCGCCAGCAAGTCCGGCCCCTTTGGGGAGGGCTTGCCTGGGGCATGGGAAGACTCGACACGGTCGCGTAAGTGGTTGCACCCTCACACTGGCCACCGCCGCCGTGGGCATCTAACTCCGAGGTCGTGGTACGACTTTCACGCCGCCCACAGAACGATGGAGAATGAACGTGCGTACGACCGATACCCAGGGTTTGAGCACACTGGTAAATGAGCTGCGCTGCCTCTCCTGTGGTGGCCGACTCGCTCGCGGCAAACTCGTTCCGACTCCCGGGTACCCGGAGCTTGGGCCCGACGGGACGCTGCGCTGCGAGGCCTGCGATCAGGAGTACCCAATCGTCGGCGGCACGCCCAGGATGCTCGACCCAGCCACTAGGGAACTGCTGCTGGAGCAGTATCCGCGCTCGAGCGAGGTGTTGAAGCAAAGAACGGCCGCGGGAGCGAACGGGGGCGACCCACACTCCGGAGTCAAGCAGCAGACGGCCGACAGCTTCGCGTACGAGTGGAGCCACTTCGGCCAGCCGCGCAGCGAGTGGGACCGCAACTTCAGGGACTATCTGCAGCCGCACAGCCCGGAGCAGCTCAGGGGACGAACAATCATCGACGTCGGCGCGGGCTCGGGGCGTCATAGCCGGCAGGCGTCCTACCACGGGGCACAGGTGGTGGCGGTCGACCTCGGCCGGTCCATTGACGTCGCACGGATCAATCTTCCACCCGACGTTCTGACCGTCCAGGCTGACGCCGAACGGCTCCCGTTCGAGCAAGGCAGCTTCGACCTCGCAATGTCGATCGGTGTGCTGCACCACTTGCCCGACCCCGTGCGCGGGCTTCGCAAGCTCGCCCGCTTGGCGAAGCCCGGCGGGCACGTGCACGTCTATCTCTACTGGGTCCCGGAGCTCTGGGCACATCGCGCGCTGCTGCAGCTCGTCACCGCGGCCCGGGTCGTCACAGTGCGGATGCCGCATCGCCTGCTTCATGCCCTCTGCTACCCGCTGGCCGCCTTCCTCAAGGTCACCGCTGTGATGCCGTACCGCGCTCTGCGCGCCCGCCCGCGCGGACGTGCACTGGCTTCCTGGCTCCCACTCAAGACCTACGCCGACTACCCCTTCGGTGTGCTCGTGAACGACCAGTTCGATCGCTTCTCGGCTCCGCTGGAGCACCGCTTCACGCGGCGGCAGGTGATGACCATCCTGACCGAGGCGGGGCTGGAGGACGTGACGGTACTGCCGAATCATGGATGGGTCGGCGACGGCCGGGTTCCCACCGACATGGCTTTCCCGGACGAGGACAGGGCCGACCCACCCCGGATGTCGGTGATCGTGACGGTGAGGAACGACAGGAATGGGCTCGAAGAGCTGCTGCCGGCCCTCGCCGCGCAGGAAACGGCTCCCGACGAGGTCGTCATCGTCGACGGCGGCTCGGTCGACGGCACGCTGGAGGTCGCTCAGAGGTTCCGGAGCCCACGCTTCCCGGTCCGAGTGGAGTGCGAGCCCGGAGCAAACATCGCCGCCGGCCGCAACGCCGCCGTGCGCCTAGCCCGTAACGACTGGATCGCCTGCACGGACGCAGGGTGTCGGCCCGACCCGGGCTGGCTTACCGCGCTGTCCGACGCGGCCACAGAGACCGACATCGTGGCCGGTGTGTTCGTGTCTGAGGGCGATACGCCGCTTCAGCGGATTCTTGGAGTGACTCACTATCCGATGGCTAGCGAAATCGACGAGGCCAGCACGCTCGTGCGGCTGTCTCACGCGCTGTTTGGCCGTCGCTTTCTGGCCCAGCACGCTGGTGGCCGCTCAATGGCGTTCTCGCGACGGGCCTGGGAGGCTGTCGGCGGCTTCCCGGAGCACCAATACGCCGGGGAGGACCTCGCGTTCGCGGCCGCGCGTTCTCGATCACGGCTACCGTGCCCGCCTGGCGCCGGAAGCCAAGGTCCACTGGTGTCCCCCGGCGACCTGGAGGGCCAACGCGCTGATGTTCTTCCGCTACTGCCGCGGAGATGTGCGCTCGAAGGGGCGTTCGCGGCATGCCGCTCGAATCGTCGCTTGGACGCATCACACCGCTTGCGTTCATTCATGGCTGCCGCCACGGGCGGCTGGCGGTATGCCTAGGAGGGCTGGCGTACATCGGGCTGCCGTTCGAGCGAGCGCGACGGGCGGGCATCCCCGTGAGTGACTGGTGGCGCATTCCGGTTGCCGTGGCCGTTAAGGACGTGGCACAGGTGGCGGGGGCCCTACGCGGGATCGGTCGATGCTCTCCAGGGGATCCCGCAGCCGACGCCGCACCCGCCCCCATCATTCGACTCGGCGCATCGCTAGAGCCCGCCATCGCTCGCTGACCGCAGTGGAGCCAGCGGAGCGCGCGAATTCACCGAGGACGGGCGACCCAAATCGGACGCCGCCGTCTCCGGCGAGCTGTGAACTAACTTGCGGACATGCGTTCCAGCGACAGGCTGCCAGGCGGCTGCCGATGGATCGAGCTGGAGAAGTTCTGGGATGCTCGAGGCGCCTTGACCCCCGTGGAGGGCGGCCGGCACGTTCCCTTCGAAATCAGAAGAGTCTTCTACTTCTACGATGTGCCGGCCGGCGAGGCTCGAGGCGCCCACGCTCACCGAACCCTGGAGCAGGTGCTCCTAGCCCTCTCCGGGAGCTATCGGGTCACGCTCGAGGACGGGAGTTCTCGGGCGGAGGTCACGTGTGACCGGCCCTGGTACGGACTCTACGTCCCTCCGATGGTGTGGGCCTGCCAGACGGACTTCGCCGGCGGCACGGTCGGGTTGAGCATCGCCTCGGCGCCCTTCGACGAGCACGATTACATCCGCGACCACGCCGAGTTTTCCCGCCTCGTGGCTGCCGCGTGAGGGTGCCCTTCCTCGACCTTGGTGCCGCGGCGGCCGAGCTCCAGGCGGAATTGGCTGGCGCCTATCGCAGAGTGGTCGAGTCTGGACGCTTCGTCCTCGGTCCGGAGCTGGAAGCGTTCGAGCGGGAGTTCGCCGGCTTCTGCGAAGTTGGAGATTGCATAGGCGTGGGGAACGGCCTCGACGCACTCACTCTCATCCTCGAGGCGCTCGAGGTCGGCCGCGGCCACGAAGTGATTGTGCCGTCCAACACCTACATCGCAACCTGGCTCGCGGTGAGCCGAGCAGGAGCACGTCCGGTGCCCGTGGAACCGCGCGAACGGACGTTCAACATCGACCCCGAGCGCCTCGAGGGGGCGATCACCCAGAGGACGCGGGCGATTCTCGGTGTGGATCTCTACGGACAGCCGGCAGAGTGGGACTCGATCGAGCGGATAGGCAGGTCCCATGGCCTCGTCGTGGTGGAGGACGCGGCACAGGCGCACGGCGGGCGCTACGGCGGGCGCCGTTGTGGAGCGTTCGGCAACGCCGCTGGTTTCAGCTTCTACCCAACCAAGAACCTCGGCGGGCTCGGCGACGCGGGCGCTGTGACCACCTCGGACCCTGACCTGGCGGATCGCATACGCGTGCTTCGCAATTACGGCTCGCGCAGCAAAGGCAAGAACGAAGTGGTGGGACGTAATAGCCGACTCGACGAGCTGCAGGCGGCTTTTCTGCGGGTTCGACTGTCACGCCTAGAGGCCTGGAACCGCAGACGAGTCGATAATGCGAACGCCTATCTCGAGGAGTCGCGCGCCGCCGGCATCGGGGTTGGTCTGCCCTCACTGGCGGACGCGGTGGAGCCCGTCTGGCACTTGTTCGTCATCCGTCATCACCGGCGCGACCAGCTCGCGGAGCGCCTGTTCGCCGCCGGGATCGAGACCCTCGTGCACTATCCCCAGCCACCGCACCGGTCAGGCGCGTACGCTCACCTCGGGCTCGATCGTGGGCGGCTACCGATTGCAGAGCAGGTCGCAGGCGAGGTGCTCAGCCTGCCGGTTGGACCCCACCTGACGACGGAGGGCCGACAGCATGTGGTCTCCGGTCTCGCTCAGGCCATTTCCCACCTGGGCCCGTATCCCCTGTCGGCGTGACCGGGGGGCGAGCAACGCCTCAGCCCGAGACCTCGCCACCTCTTGCTGACCGCGTGGCCCGCAACACCGGGCTGCGCATCGCTGCCGAGATCGTCGGGAAAGCTTGCGGGCATCCTGCTCTTTGCTGTGATGGCGCGAGAGCTGGGCCTGCAGGGCTTCGGTGATTTCGTGTTCGTGGCGACACTCGGGCTCCTCGTCACGATGCTGGGTGGACTGGGGAGCGACGACATCCTCCCCCGGGCGGTCGCCACCGGCGAGGCAGACGTGGAACGCGTGACCTGGGACGCCTTGGGATTGAAGGCTGTCTGTGGCCTCGTCCTTCTCGCCGCCGCTCTCAGCATCAGCCTGGCCGGGGGCTACGAGACCGAGGTCATCGTGACTCTCGTTCTCGTCGGGGTGGCGAGCCTCATCGATCTGTTCACGGCCACATTCAGTGCGGTCTTCCAGGGACTCAGTGACCTCGCCCCGGAGGCGACGGCGCGCACCCTTCAACTCAGCCTGCGAGCGGTCGCCGGGGTCGGCGTGTTGCTCGAGGGCGGAGGGATCGTCGCGCTGGGCGGGGTCTATCTCGCCACCTCCCTCGTCGGATTCACCTACCTGGCTTGGCTCATGAGAGCGCGTACGGGGATCTCGCTACGCCTGCCAGACGGCGCGGGTGCGCGGGCGCTTGCCGCGGCGTCCATCCCCATCGGCGTCACCCTCGCGATAAACGCCGCCGTGCTCGGACTCGACACCGTGATCCTCTCCGTACAGAAGGGCAACGACGCAGTGGGCCTTTTCGGCGCAGGCCAAAGACTCGTTGAGAGCACGGCGTTTCTCGGCGCGGCCTTTGTCGCCGCCGTCGTGCCGGTACTGGCGAAGGCCGCACGGTCCGGGAGCCGAGGGCTGGCCGCCACATACGAGGACGGCTGCAAGGTGATCACGAGCGTCCTACTACCGGTGAGTCTGGCCTTCGTGCTGTTCTCCGGTTGGTTGACGCGCCTCGTGTTTGGCGATTCCTTCAGCCCCGCTGCGGCCGCGGTTCGGATACTCGCCCCAACCGTCGTGCTCGTGGCGATCTCAACGCTCTCGTTGTACGCGCTGATCTCCGCACACAAGCAACGGCTAGTGCCATGGATCGCGGCTGTCACCCTCCTGCAGAACCTGGCTCTTGTGTTCCTGTTGGTGCCGTCGCACTCATTTCGAGGGGCTGCCGTGGCGCTCCTGGCGGCGGACATCACCTACGCGCTCGCCCTGGTCGCTCTTGTGGTGCGCGAGACCGGGCCGCTGTCACCCACCCGCGTGCTGGCCGGGCCCTTGACCGGGTGCTGCGCGATGGCGGTCGCGGCTGCATTACTCGGCGTCGGCGCCGCCGGCTTCATTATGGCCGCAGTCGCCTACCCCCTTGTCTGGCTTGCCTTCGAATCCCGTAGGTACCCGAGCGACATCTCTCTTCTGTTACGGATCGGTCAGCGAACCACCAGGTGACTGACCCGGTGCCGCCCCGGAGTCAACCCAGACGCCTGATGACGCGGCGGGCGCCGGGGGGCAGGTGGCGCCACAGCCGTCGGGCATGAGAAAGCCCGTGCTCAGCCGAAAGACGAAGGCGCACGCCGTGCGCGTGCCTACCGTGTGGGACGAGAGTCGTCCAGGCGAGTGGCTCGTCCCCATCGGCGAAGCGGAGCTTGTAGGGCTCCGCGCCCGGGCCGAAGTCAAACCGTCGATCGCCGCGCGCGAATGCGTCCTCGATGGCCGCCAGCACCACCAGGTTACCGGGACTGAGCGCCGCCCTCGCCGGATCGAATCCCATTTGAACTGGAGTGACCTGCCCCCCGGCCGCCGCACACAGGTAGCACGCGATGAACTGCCCGTCGACACCGAGAGTGAAAAGGCGATAGCGCTCTGAGCGGCACTCCTGTGCCGTTACTTCGCGAAGCAATCGCTCAGTCGTGTCGTCGAGCGCGCCGGAACCCCCACGCCTATCCCAGCGCCGATGGTGCAGGCGGAACAGGGCCTCCAAACCCTCGTCGACCTCCTGCTGGGTTGTGGCCAGACCGATTGCAGCGCCACTGCGGGCTGCCCGCCGCCTGCGCTTGCCCATCTGGCTGCGGAAGTTACGACTCTTCCCGTGCAGCCAGTCGTCCAGGTTCCGCTCCCCAATTCGAAGTGTGGGAGCCGGCTGTGTTGCTGCCCTGTCCGTGTCGAGGTGCGGTCGTACGCGACCGGGCCACGCCTCGGCAACGAGACGGGGCCAGAGGCTGGCCGCGTCGATCCCTTCGAACCGGATTGCCCGAGGAATCGGCTCGGCCCCCGCCAAGGCGTTCGCTATCGCCTGAGCTACTACGTGCTTGTGGTTTCTGGCAGCGACCGGCTCCATTCGAAAGAAGCTTCGGGCCCCTACGAGGCGATAGACCCCACCCCGTGCTTGCCGGTCTTGGACAAAGAACGGTGCGAAGCCCACCAAGCGGCCCCTATCCTGAACCGCCACCGCGCGCAGTGCCGCAGAGACGGGACGGCGGTGTCGCCACCAAGCGAGCGTCCAGGTGGGAGACATCAGCGGCTGACCGCACTCCACCGCGAGCCGGTCGATCTCGGGCCCGAGGAACTCAATCGCCTCAGCGGACCTGGCCATCTCGAAGGAATACGGCAAGGGCTCAGGGTTGCGGCGCGGGCTCCGGCGAGCGGTCGCCGGGCTCGGTGATGGCATACATCACGAGGTAATCGGCCGGCGCCCATCGACGGACCCGGCGCTTGCCGTGGCGTACCCGGCGGACCCTGGCGAAGCCGTCGAGTCGAGGCGCGTCAGGAGGAAAGAGGTGAATAATCCTCAGGCTCCGGGGCGTGCGGTCGACCGATGCCACGAGGTTCTCGATCACGCGCTGCGTCACCTCCTCGCCGAAGGGCGCGGCAAGGTAGACAACGGTGACATCGTCCGGGATCTCATAGTCAAGTGCATCAGCCGTCACGACAGTCACATCCTGGCAGCGCAGAGAGGACGAGTTGCGAGCCACGGCGTCCCTTGCAACGGCAGTGAACTGGGGCACCACGTCCACCCCGATCACGCGTCCAAACGGGTAGCGCGCTGCCTCCAGGATCACTCGACCCATTCCGCATCCGAGATCGAGGAAGACGTCCTCTGCGCTCACTTCCTCCGCGTGCAGCACTCGGCCGATTACGCCCCAGGGCGACGCCTCGTAACTACGACGGCCATCCGCATCGCAGCCCACCTCAGCGAGCGAAATATGACTCGAGGCCTCCGGAGGAAGGTGCAAGCGCCGGTCGACGAGAAGCCGTTCGAGGGTGCGTTCGGTCCTGCGGTAGGCACGTCCGGCCGACGTTACGATCGCTGCTCGGACCGCACGCCAAGGTCCGCACGCGCGAGCGTTGACGGCGCTCCGTCTGGATAGGTGGGGGTCCGGAGGCCGGCGCCAGCCAGCCTCCCGAACGCGCCAGACCAGCGTCTTGATCCAGCCTGGAGTCCGTCCCCGAGCGACATGAAACGCGACGCGGCGCCCCCGCGGAGGTGGTGAGCACGACGTACTCCCCGGACCGGACCTTCCGCAGCTCGGCGAGCGTCTGTCCGATCCGCGCTACATACGGCTCCCAGAGCATGTCGAGCTGGTGATCCGTCAGCCGCCATCCTGTGGTCCAGACCAAAGGAAATCTCCCATCGGTGAGGCGGTATCGCCGAGAACGCGCGGCGATGGTGCGAGCAGCTCTGGTCGCAGTATGGAGCTCGAGCGATTGGAAGTGGTGAAAAAGCAGCGGCTTCCCGTCGACCGTGAACGAGTCGCCGGATCGTTCCAGACGGTGGCCGGCGATATTCCACGGTGCGAGTCCTGCACCGAGATGCTCGTTCATCCGAACGCCAGCGAAACGAGACGGGAACTCATCCAGGTATTTCTGGTCGCCGTACCTGCCCGGCTCAAACCTGTCGTAGCACCATTCGACGCAACGCTCGTGCCACCAGCGAAGCGCTGCCATGCCTGACTCGTCACGACGAAAGACCTCGCACTGGACATTGAAGGTCCCGCCCCACTCCTCACCTCGGTCGCCCAAGTCACGAAATTCGGGTGCTGTGCGGTGGGGTGTCAGCAGCACGGACCCGTCACCCAGCTCGTCCAGCAGGAGTGCGGGGTCGGCGTAGAACTCCACGTCGGAATCCAATCGCACCACTGCGTGAGCTTCGGTCGAGCGCGCCAGCGTGAAGAGACATGTGGCGGGCGTCGCCGTCCAGAGGTATTCCACCCGGCTGCGGCTTGTCTTGACGGACCGCAACTCAGGTGCGTAGTCCTCGAGCTCTTCAAGGCTGGTGGCAACCAGGCCCGGCAAGTCGAGCTCGTCCAATGCCTGTTTCGCCTCCCGGTCCATGCAGAACACCCGCAAGCGGGCCTGCGAGTCGAAGGCCCTCAGAGAGCGGTACAGCACGAGCCCGCGGGCCAGGTAGTGCAGGTCCAGGAGGGTGCAGAGCTCGAAGTGCAGAGCAGCCCGAAGGATTGCAGCCTCGTTCCATCGGCTCGGTAACCTGCGCGGTCGTGGCCCTGCGGGGAGCATCACGCCGGGTATGGAGACGTACTCGAGCGCTGCTCGCCCATATCGAGTGGAAGCTGGACGCCCTCGTGCTCAACCGGAGGTTCGGCTTCCCACGCGCGGCCGCCGAGATCGTGTGGCTCAACGACCTTGGTCTCGCCGAACCCGGTCGCAACTCCTACTCGCCCTCCTCATGGGGCGCCTTGAAATCCATCCTGCCTGCCTCGGAGGTCCGTCCTGAGGACGTGTTCATCGACGTGGGTTGCGGCATGGGCCGCGTCGTCTTCGAGGCAGCTGGCTATCCCTTCAGGCGGGTCGTGGGGGTCGACATCGCACCAAGCCTGGTAGACGCGGCGAATGCGGTGATCGAGAAAAACCGGCACAAGTTCCGCTGTCAGGATGTGGAACTGGCCGTCGCCGACGCGGCAACCTACCGGATTCCCGACGACGTAACCGTTGCCTACGTCGCGAACCCCGTCGAGGGAGAGCTCTTTGAAGCTCTCCTCACCCGGCTGATGGAGTCGGTCGATCGCAACCCCCGCCGCCTGCGCCTCATCTACGTGGATCCCCGAGAAGCCGCCCGGCTCGAGGCGGACTGGCGAATAGCGCCCGTCCGCACCTGGCGACGTGGCTTTCGGCGTTGGGAGCCCGCCGACTACATTCGGATGTACGAGATCCTCCCAGCCGACCCCCTCGGCGGGAGCTAGCCGTCGTCGATGCGGCGCGAGCTGCGTGCTCCGAGTTACCTTCGAGGACCCCGGGTTACCTGGTGGCTGCGTGGCGGCTGATGTTAACCCGACGGTGAGCCACCGCCCCTCGACCTGTGGGGGAGACAACCTTGCTGCCGGCGCCGAGCTGCCCTGGCGGCGCGGCCCAGCTCGTCGGACGGACGTTGTCTTGCCTTCCGGCGTTCCGGGCCCCGGGGCGCGAACGCTACCTTCGGGCGGGACGGTCGGCCTGTCCCTGTGTCCTCGCGACGGCCGGTACGCGCCGATGGTGCACTCCGGAGCGCAAACCTTCCAACCTCAGGATCCGAACTGCGTTTACAACCCTTAATGCGCCGATTCTTGCCTCTAGCCCTGCTGCTGCTCGCTGCCGTGCTGCTCGGCGCCCCCGGCGCGGCCCATGCCGCCAGCAACAAGGCCATTTGGGGCCCGGTACGGCTACCCGACGGCAGCTCTGCCTTCCCGCTCTACCGCGACCTGGGCGTTCGTTTTCTTCAGCAGGGGCTCAACTGGGGGGCCGCCGCCCCTCAGCGGCCGGCCAATCCCAGGGACCCGTCCGATCCCGCGTACCGCTGGCCTCGGGAGCTCGACGAGGCGGTGGCCGAAGCCAAGGCGTATGGGATCGAGCTCGCTCTCATGGCCGTCAGTTCCCCAGCGTGGGCCAACGGTGGCCGTGGTCCGGCTTGGGTGCCCAAGAAGGGGGCCTATGCCGATTTTCTGACCGCCGCTTCCCGCCGCTACGGCTCGGTCGACCATTGGATGATCTGGGGCGAGACCAATCGCTCGGAGGTCTTCAGGCCCTTGCCTCCGCACGGGCGCTACGGGCCGCGTCGGTACGCGAGGCTGCTCGCCGCCGCGTACAGGGCGCTCAAACGTCAGAGTCGGAGAAACGTGGTCATCGGCGGGATGACCTTCAGCTTCGGGGAGGTCTTCCCGGGTGACTTCGTTCGCTTCGCCAAGCTGCGAAACGGCAAGCCGCCGCCGCTCGACTGGTGGGGCCACAACCCGTTCACGGTGCGCTTTCCCAACCTCAGCAAGCCGGAGCGCGTCGCCGGCACGCGGGATTTCAGCGACCTTGATCTGCTTCACCGCGACCTGCGGCGCGCCTATCTGGGCGAGTACCGGCGGTTTCGCCGCCGGGCGCCGAGGTTGTGGCTATCGGAGTTCACCATTCCCTCCGATCACACGACGGGTGAGTTCAACTTCTATACGACGCGGCGCGGGCAGGCCCAATGGCTCACGGCGGCCTACCGGATCGCCCGTCGCACGCCCTGGATTGCCGGCTTGGGCTGGATCGGGCTGCTCGATGATCCCGTCGGCGATCCGCTGGCCCGGACCAATGGCCTGGTGACCCACCGCGGGCGCAAGAAGCCGGCGTACTACGCCTACAAGCGCGCCCGCTGAGCGCGCCTGGGCTTTCAGCCCGTCGGCGTGACCCGGTACGCGTCGAACACCGAGTCGATGTTGCGTATCCGCGCCGATGCAGGTCTTCAGCGACTGGGTGTCCCCCACCTCGACCACGAAGCGGTTCTTGACCATCGGGTGCACCACCGTGCAGCGGGCCTCGAGGATGTTGATGCCGGTCTCCGCAAACGTGCGCGACAGGTCCTCCAGCAGGCGGTGGCGGTCCCAGCCGTCGACCTGGATCTCGACCCGGAAGGCGCTGGTCACGTCGCCGTCCCACGAGACCTCGGTGAAGCGTTCCGGGTTTCGCATCAGCGCCTGGGCGTTGGGGCAGCCCTCGTGGTGGATGGTGATGCCCTTGCCGAGCGAGATGTAGCCCACGATCGGGTCGCCCGGCACGGGGCGGCAGCACTTGGCCAGCCGCAGCATCACGTCCTGGACGCCCTCCACCTTGATGCCGTAGCTCGACGAGGCGGCGGTCTTCTTCGGCGTCTCCTTGCGCTCGAGCAGCTCCGTGGCCGCCGAGGCCGGCTCCACCGCGGCCTCGCCCTCCTTGAGCCGGTGCATCAGCTTGGAGGTGACCGTCTTGGAGGAGATCTTCGCCTGGCCGAGCGCGATGTAGAAGTCCTCGGCCTTCTTGAAGCCCATCTCGCGGATCACGTCGGCCAGCAGCGGCGAGCCGGCGATCTTCTGCGGGGGCAGGCCGGCGCGCTTGAGGTTCTCGTGCAGGATCTCGCGGCCGGAGCGCTCGGAGTCCTCGCGCCGCTCGCGCTTGAACCAAGCACGGATCTTGGACTGGGCCCGGGTGGTCTTGGCCAGCGAGAGCCAGTCGCGGCTCGGGCCGCGCTCCTTCTTGGAGGTCAGCACCTCGCAGATGTCGCCCGACTGCAGCTCGTAGTGCAGCGGCACGATCTTGCCGTTGACCTTGGCTCCCACACAGCGGTGGCCCACGTCGGTGTGGATGGAGTAGGCGAAGTCCAGCGGGGTGGCGCCGGCGGCCAGAGACTTGACCTCGCCCTTCGGCGTGAAGACGAACACCTCGTCCTCGAACAGGTCCGCCTTCAGCGTCTGGGCGAACTCCTGCGGGTCCTTGAGCTCGTGCTGCCAGTCGAGCAGGTGGCGCAGCCACTCCACCTTCTCCTGGGGCGGCCGGCTCCCGTCGTCCTTGTAGATCCAGTGCGCGGCCACCCCGAACTCCGCGGTCCGGTGCATCTCCTCGGTGCGTATCTGGATCTCCAGGGGACGGCCCTCAGGGCCGATCACCGTCGTGTGCAGCGCCTGGTACATGTTGAACTTGGGCATCGCCACCCAGTCCTTGAAGCGCCCGGGCAGCGGCTTCCAGAGCGAGTGGATGACGCCGATGGCGCCGTAGCAGTCCTTGACCGACTCCACGCGCACACGCATCGCCGTGAGGTCGTAGATCTCGTTGAACTCGCGGCCCTTCTTGGTCATCTTGGAATAGATGGAGTAGAAGTGCTTGGCCCGGCCGGAGATCTCGGCCTGGATGCCCACGGAGTCGAGTTCGGTCTCCAGGTACTGGCCCGCCCGGGCGACGTAGTCCTCGCGCTCGGCCCGCTGCTGGCTCACCAGTTGCTTGATCTCGTTGTACTTGCGCGGGTGCAGCGTCGCGAAGGCGAGGTCCTCGAGCTCCCACTTGATCGCGTGGATGCCGAGCCGATGCGCCAGCGGGGCGAAGATCTCGAGCGTCTCGCGCGCCTTCTCCTGCTGCTTCTGCTTCGGCATCGAGCCGAGCGTGCGCATGTTGTGAAGCCGGTCGGCGAGCTTGATGAGGATGACCCGGATGTCCTGGGCCATCGCCACCATCATCTTGCGGTAGTTCTCGGCCTGGCGGTCGTCGCGGCTCTGGAAGGTGACGCCCGACAGCTTGGTCACGCCGTCCACGAGGGCGCTCACCTCGTCGCCGAACTCCTCGCGCACCTCGTCGAGCGAGGCGCTGGTGTCCTCCACGGTGTCGTGCAGGAGAGCGGCGCACAGGGTGGCCGTGTCGAGCCGCATCCCGGCGCAGATCTTGGCCACGCCCACCGGGTGCACGATGAAGTCCTCACCGCTCGCGCGGCGCTGCTCGGAATGGCGGTCGCAGGCGAAGACGAAGGCGTTCTCCACCAGCCGCCGGTCGACCGGCTCGGCCGCCTCCTCGGCGTGTTCCTCGACCACCGCGAACAGGTCGCCGAGCAGGATGCGCTGATCCTCGCTGAGGCGGTCGGAGCCGATTGGGGCGTGCGACGCGTGCTGGTCCACCGGCTGCCGCTCGAAGTCCCGGCCGCGGCCCCTGCCGTTGCCACGCGCCCGGCGCTGACTCTTCGCCGCCTTCTTGCGGGTGGACGCCGACGCTCCCGTCCCCTGGGACGCGGCCGCCTTCTTCTGGGGCGGCGCGGAGGCCGGTCCCGAACCCGTCTTCCCGTTGGCGCGCGGGAGCTTCGGCATGCCCACGAGTGTAGTCCGGGCGGTCGTCGCCCCGGTGCGCTCGGGTCGCTCGCGGGCGCGCTCGCCGGGGGTTAGGCGCTTTTGGTGTATCTCACGTCATAAAGCGCCTACCCCGCCGCCGGTAACGAGGGGGCTACGCGGCGCGGTGCTCTCGCACCGGCGCGCCCCGACACCTCATCCGCCAGCGCCCGCTCGATCTCCTCCAGCCGGCGGCGGGCGCCTCGGTAGCGCCCCGATCGCTCCAGCTCGGTCGGGCCCGCCTCGAGGACCCGGCAGGCTCCGCCCGCGGCCAGCTCGATCAGGCCCAGCTCGACGAGGACGCCGAGCAGGCGCGCGCAGGACTCCGGCGTCCGCGGGTGGCGCCCCGGTCCGCGCAGCGCCGCCCCCACCTGCTCGGGCGTGGCGTCCGGTGAAAGCGCCGCGCAGCGCCCGGTAGACGTCCGCCAGCGCGGGGCGCAGGTCGAGCTCCGCCCGCCAGAACAGCAGCGTGAACTCGGCCTCGGCCGGCCCCCACGCCAGGTGGGCGAGCGGGCCCGAGCGCAGCAGCGGGTCGCCCGCCCCTCCCGGCGGGGGGTCGAGGGCGACGAGCTGGGTGAAGGAGCCGGCCAGGCCCGGGTCGGCGCCGAGGAGATCCCAGGACGCCACCGCCATCCCCCCTCGGCCAGCCCCGCCACCAGCGACTCCAGGCCCGCCCGCCGGCGGGAGACGTCGGTGACGGCCACGAGCACCGGCTCGCCGCTCGAGAACAGGTCGCCGGCGACGCCGGCGAAGCCCTCGCCCCGGCGTTCCAGCGGCGCCGGGCCGCTGCCAACCGGGCCGGGAGGAGGCTGAGCGCCGAGCGCCCGCTCGACCCGCTCCCAGAAGGGCCGCTCCTCGCCGAGCACGAGCAGCTCCCCCGGCCGGGTGGGGCAGAGCGCCCGGAGCACCACGCGCGGCTCGACCATCCCGTTCCAGCGGTTGCTCTCCAGGCGCAGCGCGATGTCGTGGCTGTCCGCCTGCGCCGGAGCCAGCTCGCGCGGCGGGGAGCGGAAGGCCACCCCGCGTGAGCGGGCGCCGCCCGCGGTGACCAGCGTGAAGCGGGAATGCTCACCCCCCTCCCCCATGGCCGCCACCTGGCTGAAGCGCGAGGCGGGGACCAGCAGCGTGGGCTGAGGGTTGCCCATCCCGAAGGGGCGCAGACCGTCGAGCTCCTCGGCGAGCTCGAGGCCGAGCAGGCCTCCGGGCACGACCGCGTCCACGCGCTCGACGGCGCGCAGGTCCTCCGGGGCGAGCGCGGCGCCGGCGTGGCCGGCCAGGGCGGCCCGGAACGGCGCCACCGCTTCGGCGGCCAGCTCGACGCCCGCGGCCATGCGGTGGCCGCCGAAGCGCTCCAGGTGCTCCGAGCAGGCGGCGAGGCCGGCGTGGAGGTCGTACGGAGCGATGCTCCGGCCCGAGCCGCGACCCGCCTCGCCGTCGAGCGCGACCACCACGCAGGGCCGGCGCCAGCGCTCCACCAGTCGGGAGGCCACGATCCCCACCACGCCGGGGTGCCAGCCCTCGCCGGCCACCACCATCGCGCCGGCGGCGGCCTGCGGGCGGCAGGCGGCGTCGGCGGCGAAGAGGATGCGGGTCTCGGCCTCCTGGCGGTCGCGGTTGAGCAGGTCGAGCTCGCGGGCCACCTCCTCGGCCCTGCCGGCGTCCTCGGTGAGCAGCAGCTCCAGCGCCGCGTCGGCGCGCCGCATGCGCCCCGCGGCGTTGAGCCGGGGGCCGAGCCGGAAGCCCAGCGCGCGCTCGTCGACCTCGGCCGCCTCCACCCCGGCCACCGCCATCAGGGCTCGCAGGCCGA
>CAWKKJ010000012.1:0-302004 GCA_963850205.1 uncultured Thermoleophilaceae bacterium
CGCAGTCGGACCGCGACGCGCTCGTCGCGCGCCCGGCCTCGGCGCGACCGGGGCTGTCGACCGCGCGAACCTCGCGAGGGTGTGGCGCCACCGAAACCTCGTGGTAGGCATCGCGGCCACCCTTTCGGCTGGGGTGATCGCGATCGGCGTGCTGGCAGGCCTCCGGAAGGATCTCCTACCGATGTGCTTCACCTCACGGTTCCAGGTTCGTCTGTCCCGTGAACGTAGCGCCGGTGCCTCGGGGGGTTGACGTGGACGCCGTAGTCCGAGAGAACACCACGTCGTGGGACGTTGCGCTCATTGAGATCCTCGGCGCGTTGGCCGGCGCGCTGAGCATGGCGCTCAAGTCACCGGCCCTCGCGCGCCGCCCGCAGGTTTTGTGATGCCGCTGGGACTGCTGAAGGTGGCCGGCGGTGCGCTGACGGCTTTGCTCGGCCTACTGATCCTGCGCGGTGAGCTCGTGCCTGGGCTGGCTGAATTCAACTCCTCGAATCAGGTCATCGCATGGGCGATCATTTTCGGCTTCGGGCAGCAACTGTTCACCCGGTACGTCGATGACTCCGTGAGGCGCTTGGAGGACGAACTGAGCGATCCCGGCAGCCGTGGCGAGCCGGCTGGAGCTGGCGACGTGGTCACCTGGATGGACCAGTCGCTTCCACGCGTCATCCGCGAGGCGATTACGGGGGCTCGGTTGGTTAATTACTCCGGCTGGGTGACGGTTCGCGTGCTCGACGCCGTCGTGCAGTCCGCTCGATCCGCCGAAAGACAGAGAGGTGGCCCTCCTGCCGGGTCGGCCTTACACGCTGCGGCTTACGCTCGGCTCCAAGGCCGAAAGCGGCCTTGCGATGCCGCTCGTGGTCGAAGACGGGATCGATGACCGGACCGCCGACTTCGAGATCGCCCTCGACAGCAACGATTCCGAGCTTAGACGCCCCGCGCGGGTCGTCGTGCTGGAGACCCGGGAGGAAGGGCGGAGATTGACTTCCCCGTGAAGGTCGGAGGCGATCTGACCCATCGCTGGCTCTGGATCCGTATCGCGCAGCGGAACCAAGTGGTGCTCCAAGCCCAGCTCGGTGCCGGCAACGCGGCGCGAGCGGAAGGGGTGAATGCCGGAAACGGAAAGCATGTCCTCGCTTGCTTCGCTGACCTTCTCCGAGGGCCAGCCACTCAGGATCGAGTTTGCCTTCCTCTCGGGAGATCCGGTGGAGCCGATCGAGATCTACGACGCCCGTTCCATCAGAGAGGCCTGGATCGAGCCGGGCGGGCGCTGGAGGATCTCGTCGTGCAGGCTCCTGGGAGGACGGACGAGTCGGGAGAGCTTTGGGAGCCGCTCTCCAATCTCCTGCTCAGCGGGCCGGGACCTCGGTCAGAGGCTGGCCGGGACAACGCGTCCGCCTTTAACAAGATCCAGCGTGCGTTCACTAAGTCGCGTCGCGCGGCGTGGTCCGGATTCGATCCGGAGCAGATCCCCGTCGTTGAAGTGATCGCCCATGACATCGCCTTCCCGGTCGAGCTGCTTCCAGTCTTTCTGCCGACCTCGCCACTCTCGGCGATCCGCAATGACGCTGACCTCATGCGGACGGCGGAGCGCTTCCTTGGTTTTACGACCGTCGTCCGGCGCGTCGCTCCAGAACTCGCTGGAGCGTGTCGAACTCAGCGCAGCCACCCGACGCTCGCGATTCAGTTCATGCGCTACGTAGAGCGGGAGCCCCGAGGCTTCCTAAGGAAGAAGTCGAAACTGGGGCGCGGCTTCGTTGCTGAGCAGGCCTTCCAGCGTCTGCTCAAGCCACTGTCCGTCGACGGCCCGTGGCCGACGAAGCAATTGTCGACGACGGAGGTCGTCCAGCGTCTCGTGGACGTCCTGTTCGACCCCAGCCAGACGCTGGGCGCCGACCCGCCCGCCCTAGGAGCGGCCGCGCTGGCCCACTTCGCCTGCCACCTCGAGACGCAGGACCGCTCGAGCGAGGACTTCGAACTCACCCTCTCGGACGAGGACGGCGACCCGCTGGACCGTCCGCCTCAGCGACATCACGAACGGCTATGTCGAACGGGGAGAGGTCATCGAAGGCGAGGTTCCGGCGAGGGCCCCCGTGATCATGAACGCGTGCGGCTCGTCGTCCGTCGACCCATGGTCGGCCCTCTCATTTCAGAAGTGGTTCATCAAGAACGATCATCCCGCTTACCTTGGGACGCAGGCCGCCATCCCGGATGAGATCGCCGCCAGTTACGCCGAGCTGCTCTATCAGTTTCTGCTTGGCGGCTTCTCACTGGGGGAGTCCGGGCCTTCTCGGCGTGATACAACTGTTGCTGACCGCGGGGAGCCCGCTCGGTCTGCTCTACGTTCTGCACGGGAACGACCAGTTGGAGGTCAAGGTCAAGGACCGCGGGCTGCTGCCTTACGGTTTCACGGACTGGAGCGCGAGCGCTCAGGCGGGCGTGAAGCGCTTGACGATGCCGTCCGCGAGTTGGCCGAATAGCACACCGACAATTCCAGCGCCGATCGCGACGCTGCCGTCGTTGTCGGCGATGAGACCCCACCGCTGCCAGCCGCTCAGCGGGACCGAGAGGCTCCAGATCGCAAAAGCGGCCGTCCCGAGCCCCGCCGAGGTCAGCACGACTCGGTCCACGGGTTTGCCGGCCGAGAAGGCGCCTCCGAGGACGAACAACGGTGTCGCCACGATCATCACCACGAGTAGCAAGACCGACGGCTTGCCACCCGACGCGGCGATGGCTGTTACCCCCGGCACGTAGATCGCCAAGGTGTCGCCGGCATCGACTTGTGAGCCGATCCACGATGGCTGCGACGCCAGTGTCTCGCGCCGTCGTGGATCGCGTCCCCCGCGCGCGCTCCCGGCGGAGCGCGCCTCGGCGGGCGTCGCCGGCGCTGCGGCTGGCTCCGGTGACTCCAGTCCGATGCGCCATGCGCTCACGCCATTAACCTCCGAACCACACTACACCCTGATAATCCCAGTGGCAATTGGGTTCCGGGAGCCCGGAGGCCTCGCCTGGCCCGCTGACGACGGATCGGCTATAGGACGCGGGAGAGGGTGGACCTGGCTCCAACCAGCCGCACACCTTCCATTGGCCACTGGCCAGGCTCGTAGCGTCTCTGACCCTCGCCGAATGCTCGGTGGTCCGTGGTCTCTCGTGGCTCGCGAGACGGCCGCCACGATCATTCCCGTCTTGCTCCTCGTCCTCGCCGTCGAGCTGCGCTTCTTCCAGATCGGGAATCGCCAGCAGGTCTGGTTCTGTTTTTCCAACGCTACGCAGGTTATTCAAGCGCGACTTCTGGCGGTATGCGCGCGCCGAGGTCAAGCGTGGGGAATTCGCAACCCTCCATAACCTGCCACCTCATCTCCGTCGCCTGGTGATGGGCATGGTCCAGAGCTTCTACAGCTTCCTCTTGCTCGCCGTGATTGTCGCTGGTGAGTTCGCTGCTTTGCACTCCCTCGCGACCGGGGAGGCATCAGACGGAAACCCTCGATGGGTGACGGGGGCGCTTGTCACCGCACTTGTCGGCGTCGCCGTGTTGGGCATGGGGGCTGGGCTGGATGAGGCTTCCGAGCCGCCCGAGTAAGCGTTCTTGCGCAGCGCAGAGGGGAGCGCAATCCCAGACCTGGGAACCAGAAAACGCGGGTCTTACGCGGAGTTCCAGCCCACCCCGTGACGATCAAGCATCTCGCAGACGTACTTCGCCGGGACAAGTAGCGAGAGCCCTGCGTCCGCGCTGAGCGGCACGCCCTGAACCGGGCCTGGCTGCCCCCCAGCGACGACGCTCGTGAGCTTCCCAGCCACAAGTACACCGACCACCGCCCCATCGTCTGTGGAGTAGGCGGGGCCGCCGCTGTTGCCCGGATTGCTCTGCACGTCCGCCAGAGACCGACAGGCGTCCGCATCTCCGGGATCGTCACCGTAGGCATCGCGGAAGATGGGGAACCTCGTCAAGGGCAACCTACCATGACGACGCAACGATGCCCTGATTCGTGACTAGCACCGTCTCGTCCAGGTATACCTTGAGACGGCGATGCCATCACCGTCGCGTGGACGCTCGGTCCGAATCACCGTAGGCCGGTAGAGCGGTTCCAGCGGCTGATCGTCGATGACGTAGATCTCGCCGCCGACGCCCTCGCCGCGAAACGGATTAAACCCGTCGTATTCTCCAGCAGGGCGAGGTCGGTCGCGTCCTCTTCCAGGAGATCGAAGCCGACGCACAGGGGAGTTCGCGCGCATGTTCTCCGAGTTCGGATAGGCGAGTCCCACCCCCACGTGCACCTCGCCGGTGGGGAACTGAACGGCAACTCCGTACCCCCGCGACCACGTGTTGCGCGGTCACGACGTGTGCGTGCGCGCTGACGATGAACCCGGTACCGACCGGCCGACTTACCACCGTCCTGCCTCCACGCTGGCGCAGGTCCTCCTCCGGGAGATTGCGGACGGTGATGGTGATCTGAACAACGCTCGGTCGCACCAGATCGATCACGTCCGGCAAATTCATCGGACAACCCTACGCCGTCGAGCGCGACGCTGGGCGGCCGTCGTGCTCGACGGCAGCGGCAAGCAGAGCGGCACGCCCTCGCCCTCCGGGTCGCCGCCGTCTCGCAGAGGGTTCACGCGGTGGCGCCTCGACCCGATCCGTCGAGCCGCAAACGATGCAGCGCTCGCCCCACTGGCTTAGCACCCGCCGCCTGAACGTCGCAGCCCTGCCGCCCGAGCCTCGGCCCGGTGAGCGGCCTGACCTGCTCGGCTGACACCCCTTGCAGTAGGAGCCGGTCCGGGTCAGCGCGCCGCAGCGCAGGTATGGCCTCAGCGCGGGCATCGCGTGGCCCAGTTGTGGCCCAGACGCCCCGGTAGCGCCTCCAGGCGCAATGCGGGTCGGCATCGGCCGAGCACGCGCAATCCGTGTCCTGGAGCGGGATTCGTCGCCCTCGGTCCTCGGGCGGCGTTTTCGTCGGCGTCGGCGCCTCCCAAGCTAGGTGCTCCCGCGGGTTCGAAGCCCGTCGTCCGCTTCCGGCGAGATCGTCAGCAATGCCGCTTCGCGCAGCCATAGAGTTGTTCGGTGAGCGCCGAGGAGCCGCCGGGAGGTCGAGCTTCGTCGCAGGGCGGGAGCCTCGTGGTGCTGTGCCGCGCGCTAGGCGATCAATCTCCCGCGGCGGCTGCGTCGCCGACGACGAGTGCGCTCGCCGCCTCGACCCGTCCTGCGGGGATCGAGCGGTCACCGGCTCGCAGGCGCCGAAGGGCGTCGATCTTGTCCTCACCGGTCACGAGCCAGAGCACCAGGCGTGCCTTGTTGAGCGTCGGATAGGTCAGCGTCATGCGACGCCTGCCCTGGTAGACGTCGCTGAGGGCGGACGTCGCGATCCAAGACGTTCAGGACGGCATCGCCGGGGACGAGCGAGGCGGTGTGGCCGTCCGGCCCCAAACCCAGGTGGATGAGATCGAAGCTCTCCGGCAGCGAGCGAGCGTAGTCCGCCGCCGCTGCCTCGAGGTCGTGCGCGCCCACCGGCATGGCCCGCACGTCGGCCGCTCCTCCGGGAGGGAGGCTCGCGTGCAGGTGTGTGAGGTTGCGGTCGGGGTCGCCGTCGGGCGCGACTCGCTCATCGACCTGATAGGCCGTCACGTTCTCCCAGGGCATCGTCTCTGCCAGGTGGGCGAACATCGCCCACGGCGTATGGCCGCCGCTGACGGCGAACGTAAACCGACCATGGTCGGCGACCGCCGCCGCCGCCCGTTCGGAAACGAACGCTGCCGCCCGCTCGGCGACGGCCCCGGCCTCGGGGAAGACCTCCAGCTGCAGCGCCGTCACGCTGCCTTCTCGTCGTGTCCGCCGAACTCCTTTCGCATCGCCGAGAGCAGCTTGTCGGCGAAGTCGTCAAGACCGCGCGACGAGAAGCGCGAGTTGAGTGCCGTCGTCAGGACAGGGGCGGGCACGCCGACGTCGATGGCGGCGATCGATGTCCATCGGCCCTCACCGGAGTCCGAAACGCGGCCCGCGAAATCGTCGAGCGTGGGTGACCCATGCAACGCCTCCGCGGTCAGATCCAGTAGCCAGGAGCCGATGACGCTGCCGCGTCGCCAGACCTCGGCCACCTCGGTCGTGTCGATCTCGTACTGGTAGTACTCCGGGTTCTCCATCGGGGCGGTCTCGGCGTCCATCTCCTGCTGCCGCTTGCCCGCATCGGCGTTCTTGATGATGTTCAGACCCTCCGCGTAGGCGGCCATGAGCCCGTACTCGACCCCGTTGTGCACCATCTTCACGAAGTGGCCGGCGCCGTTCGGACCGCAGTGGTAGTACCCGTGCTCCGACTGGGCAGGGTCCCCGGTTCGTCCCGGCGTTCGCGGCGCGTCGCCGACACCGGGCGCGACCGAGGCGAAGATCGGGCTGAGCCGGTCGACGACGTCCTTCTCGCCTCCGATCATGAGGCAGAAGCCGCGCTCGAAGCCCCAGACACCGCCGCTTGTCCCGACGTCGACGTGGTGGATGCCCTTCTCGCCGAGCTCGGCCGCATGTCGGATGTCGTCGTGGTAGTGCGTGTTGCCGCCGTCGATGATCGTGTCGCCCGGTTCGAGGATCTCGGCGAGGGAGGCGATGGTCTTGTCGGTGATCTCGCCTGCAGGCACCATCACCCAGACGGCCCGGGGCTTCTCGAGTTTCGAGGCGAAGTCCGCAAGCGAGGACGAGCCCGTCGCTCCGTCGGCCTCGAGCGCCTTCACCGCGTCGGGGAAGACGTCGTAACCAACGCAGCGATGCCCGTCGCGCATGAGGCGCCGGACGATGCCCGCCCCCATCCGGCCCAGGCCCACCATTCCGAGTTGCATGGGAGTGTCTGTAGCCACTTAGCTCCGTTCCAGTGTTGATATCGACGTGGTCACTCGCCGCGCCGCACCCTGCACCTCGTGCGCCTGCGGATGCCCAGATCGAGGACGCGTGGCGGCTCCTCGCGGCCTGCTTCGGCGTGCAGAGGCATCTCCTCGGCAAATTACACGGTCGGTGAGAGCCGAATCAACATCACCAGCCGGCCTGGTGCAGGGTGGCGGGCCACACGGTCGATAGCGCCGTCGCGGACCCCGTGGCTCCGCGCGGTCCGCCGCGCGCGGCTTCGACGGTCTTCGGGTTCCTAATGGCGTGAGTCGTCGTCGTGCTGCGCTGCCGACTGGTTCAAGACGCCACAAGGTGTCCGCTACGTTGGACACATGGACCGCCGCACCAAGACTCTGCTCTGGATGGTCGCCGGGTGCGCGTGCCTGTTCGCCCTGGTGGTGCTCGGCGCCTACGTCTGGGGCCCCGGACAGACCTTCGACAACAAGGGCCTCGCCGGCTTCGTGAACGCGAACGACGGCTGGTTCCGCGAGCTCAACTGGCGCCTGACCGACCTCGGCGACCCGCCCCAGGTCGCGGGCATCACGCTGGCTCTCGCCGCGCTTGCGCTCGTGCGCGGCCGCCCGCGCGTGGCCGTCACAGTCGTCGCCCTGGTCGCGGCGACCAGTATCTCGAGCCAGGTGCTCAAGGCGCTGCTGGCGCATCCGCGCTTCCCACCGATATTCACGCACGCGGTCGGCCCGGAGGCGCTGCCCAGTGGCCACGCGACCGCCGCGATGTCACTCGCCCTCGCCGGCGTGCTTGCCGTTCCGCGGCGCGCTCGCCCGTTCGCGGCGCTGTTGGGGTCGCTGCTGGCGTTGGGGGTCGGAGGCGCGGTGATCGCCGTGGGGTGGCACTTCCCGAGCGACGTGATCGCCGGCTACCTGCTGGCGACCGGCTGGGCGCTGGCCCTGACGGCGGCGCTGTACGAGGCGGACCGGCGCTTCCCGGCTCGTGAACGATGGATGACCAGCGGGATCGCGCGCGCGAGCGACATGATCGCCACCGGCGGGGCCGCGCTCGTCGCCGCCGGCGCAACTGCCGTATGCGTCCTGGCCACGGCCGGCCTCCTGATCACCGACGCCGGCGCGGCGACCCGCTTCGCCGGCGAGCACACCGCCTTCGTCGTGGTGGCCGGGGGCCTCGCGTGGGCGGCGCTGGTGCTGCCGGCGGCCGTGACAACGGTCGCGCCGCGCGGGTAGCGCCGGCTCGGGTCGCCGCCGGTACTGCGCTGGAGGATCGGCGATCTGCTGGGCTTCCACGACCCGCAAACCGGGCTCGGCACGCTCAGAGGCCGACCTGGGCCCGCGTGGTCCCCATGCAGATCGCGTCGTGATACACGACGTCAGTCGGCAGTGGAGGGACCGGCGGCGTATCGTCGCGATAGAGGCCCGTCTTGTAGTACGAGTGGTCCGACCGCGTCGTGATGTTGATCTTGCGTGTGCCGTTGTTGACCAGATCGCCGGGCTGGTTGTTGTCCACCAGCGGTTGGATCTGCGGCGTCTGACCTTGCGGCGCGTACCAGAGCTCGACGAAGCCGGTGCCGTTCTCGCCCGAGACCCAGTGGACGGTGATGTCGTACCACTGGTTGCGGGAGATCGCCGGGCTGGTCCGGTCGATGCGCGAGTCGTCGCCGTGCTGGAGCCGGAACCTCAGCGGGTTTCGCAACACCAACAGCGCGATGGCCGGCGAGCCCGAGTCGGTTGAGTGCCACTGGCGCACGATGCGCCACGCGGCATCGCTGAAGCCGCCGTCCGGGATCAGCCTCGACTGGCGGATCCAGCCCTCGTAGCCGTTCGGGAAGGCTTGATCGGTGCCGGAGCGGATCTCCGCGCGCTCTCCTTGCGCGGCCTCGTCACCGGCCTGCACCTCGAAGCGGCCGCTCCTGGAGCCCTGCGCCGCGAAGGCGGGAGACGACGTGATCCGGCCCGGGACCGCCTGCGCCACCGTGAGCCCGGGGGCCTGTGTGATGCCGCTCTCGAAGCTGTGCCACGTGTCGCCCGTGCAGGCCTGGGGTGTGGCGAACGCGTCGTACACCAGGTTCGAGGGCGGGCTGGCCGGGTTGAACACCGTGCCGTTCGCGTCCACGCACAGCACCGGGGAGTCGGGGTTCACCGAGTCGTTGCAGAGCCTGAACTGGTACGTCTCGCCCGGCATGAGCCCGGTGGCGTTCGCCGACAGCGGCACCGTCTGTGTGACGCCGCCGCAGTTGTACGGATCCGCGCACCTGTCCGTTGGAAGACGCCCGAGCGGCCGAACTCCCACCAGAAGTCACCCCGCTCGCCCGCGCTCGTGCAACGCCCCTTGCCGTTCAGCGTCGCGCTGGTCGCCGTGACGTTCGTCGCCGGGTCGGTCTGGCCCTCGCAGCCAACCGCGACCACGAGCACGATGGCGGCCAAGCTGATGAGCGAGATCTTCCTGAACATGCGTGACTGGCGAGCGTCCCCGGAGCCCCTTGTAGCGTCCAGTTCATGAAGGTCGTCGAACTGTGGCGCTACCCGGTCAAGTCGCTTCAAGGCGAACAGCTGGACCAGGTCGAGGTCGGGCCCGACGGGCTCGACGGGGACCGGCGTTTTGCCCTGTACGACCGCGAGAGCGGCCTCGGGCTCACGGCCCGCCGCGTGCCGGAGCTCTTGTTCGCCTCGGCCTCCCTGCGGCAGGACGGCGAGGTGGACATCACGCTGCCCGACGGCTCGGTGACCCGCGATGACGACGTCCTCTCGGCCTGGCTCGACCGGCCTGTGACCCTGCGCTCCGCCCGCGAGGACGTGGCCCGGAGCTTCGAGAACGTCGTCGACTTCGAGCGCGAGCCGACGAGCGAGTGGAAGACCTTCAGCGGAGCGCCGGGGCCGTTTCACGACGACGCCGACTTTCGGGTGTCGCTCGTCTCTCGCGCGTCGCTGGGATCGTGGGACCGGCGCCGGTTTCGCTCCAACGTGCTGCTCGACGGCGAGGGCGAGGACGCACTGGTCGGACGGCGAGCCGCCCTGGGCGAGGCGATCGTCGACGTACGGGGCCGCATCGAGCGCTGCGTCATGACCACGCGGGCTCAGCCTGAGGGGGTCGAGCGTGATCTCCAGGTGCTGCGCACCATCGCCCAGGAACGCGACGCCTGTCTGGCGGTGGGCGGCCTGGTGGTGAGGTCTGGCATGGTGAGGGTCGGCGACTTCCTGGAGGACCAGGAGGTCTGACCGGCGATGACCCTCGCACGGCCGAGCGCCGTACGAGGGGGGTGGAGCAATCTCGGATCCTGATCACCGGTGCGACGGGCTTCGCGGGCGGTCACCTCCTCGACGCCCTGCGGGGCCGGGAGGGCGGTCTACGGGTCGTCGTTCGTGACGCGGGCAAGCTCGATGACGCTTCCGGGCTCGAGGTGATCGAGGGCGACCTCGGCGACGAGAAAGCGCTGGAGCGGGCCCTGAGCGGCTGTCGGTGCGCGTACTACCTGGTGCACTCGATGGAGCCCGGTGACAACGGGAAGTTCGCCGAGCGCGACCGGGAGCTGGCGAAGCAGTTCGTCGCCGTCGCCGGGAGGCTTGGGGTCGAGCGATTGGTCTATCTGACGGGTGTCGTTCCCGACGGGCCCTCCAGCGAGCATCTGGACTCCCGCCATCAGGTGGAGGAGGTGCTGGGAAGCGGCTCGCCGGCACTGGTGAGCGTGCGTGCGTCGATGATCGTGGGGGCCGAGAGCGACTCCTTTCGGACGCTCGCCCAGATCGTCGATCGGCTTCCGGTCCTCGCGCTCCCGGGCTGGCGTGACACCCGCACCCAGCCGGTTGCGGTCGCCGACGTGGTGGCGGCGCTGGCCGCCGCCGACCGGGTCGAGCCGGGGGCCTACGAGATCGCAGGTCCCGACATGCTCACGATCGAGGAGATGGTCGGCCTGATCGGCGAGCTGAACGGCGGGGTGAAACCGAGCCTCCCGCTGCCGTTCAGCTCGAGCCGCCTCGAGGGTGCCACCGCGGCGTTGGTCACGGACTCCAGTCGTGAGGTTCTCGAGCCGCTCATGGAGGGTCTGCACGAGGACCTCTTGGTGGACGAGAACGCGCTGAAGGGCGTGTTCGGGGTTGAGCCGACCCCGTTTCGGGCCGCCGCCGCGTCGGCGCTCAAGCAGCTGCACGGCAACGACTGAGATAAGGCGCTACGCCACCGCACGGGCGTCGATGAGCCCGACAGCCGCCAGCCGCCGGGCGCACATGCGCGCGGCGCGCTCACGCGTCTCGGGGGGGACCGCGTCGCCCCAGGCAGCGGCGGCGTCCTCGGCCCGCGCCAGCATGTCCTCGATGAGATCCGGGGAGGGCTGGGCCTCGATCAGGCAGCGCAGGCCGAAGCCGACGTGCCAGCGCTCATCGAGCTCGACGCGCTCCACGCCCTCGCGCACCCCGGGCAGGGCGCCGTCGGCGAGGTCGTTGAGCAGCGCGAGTTGCCCGGCGTGGAAGACGATCCCCTCGAGCAGCATGTGGCAGAGGGCGACGCCCTCGCCCAGCCCGGCGCGGCCGTCCGCGAGCTCGGCGGACATCGCGGGCAGCTTCACCTCGAAGAGGTCGAGCACCGCGGCTGGGGCGTGGGCCCGGGCCGCGTCGCGCCGCTCATCCGGGGTGGCTCCGGGCAGCCCGAGCACCTCGGCGGCGATGCGGTCGAAGAACACCGCGTGGCGCTCCTCGTCGCGACGCTGCAGGAAGAAGACCCAGGCCATCAGGCTCTCGTGGGAGGCCATGGTCGCCTCCCTGGCCACGTCGGCGAACGGCGAGAGCTGCTCGGAGACGGCGTCATCGCCCACGCGAAAGCCGGCGAGGAGCGTGGTGAGGCGCCGGCGGCGCTCGTCCGGGAGCCCGGGCCACGCGCGGGCGTCCGGGGCGAGGTCGATCGCCGTCGCATCCCACTGCAGGCGGGCCACGAGCTTGGAGAAGAAGTCGGGCCAGAAGCTGCGCTTCGGGAGTACGAAGTGCCCGCCCACCGTACGCTCCCAGAACTGCCCGTCAGCCATAGGGTCGAAAGGGTAACCACCCACCGCCCGCGCCCGGGCGCCAACCATCCGTCGGATCGCCCCTCGGTCAGGCCAGCTGGATGCTGTCGGCTCCGTGCATGCGCAGGTGGTCCAGCGCGGTGCCGGAGGCCTCCGGCAGGCGCAGCCGCTCAACCAGCGGTGCGTACCGTCCTCCGGCCAGCCCGTCCGCCAGCACGGCTGCGCCCCGCGCCGCGGTCTTGGCCCGCGAGCCGAGCCCGCCGGCGGCCAGCACGGGTGCCACCCCGGCCAGGCGCTCCGAGAGGGCGTCGAGCAGACCGGGAGCCCGGGCCAGGCGCCCGGCGACGAGTATCTCGCGCGGTGCGGGCACCGAAGCGGTCAGGGCGAGCGCGGCCTTCACCGCGCCCTCCTCGAGCGCGAGCCATCCGTCGCGGCGGCGGGGATCGCCTCGGAGCCCCTCGAGCGCCCCGGGCGCCGAGAGGTCCAGGTCACCGCGAGGATCGAGGGCCCCGCCGCTGAAGACGGTCTCCTTCGAGAGCGCCCCGCCCAGCAGATAGGCCGCCTCTGCGTCGAGCGCCCCGCAGGCACGACCGCCGATCGGGGCGCAGGAGCCACCGACGCCGTCGACGATCTGCCCTCCGTCCACCGCCAGCGCGGCGCTGAAGGCGCCGCCGAGCTCCAGCATGATGAACGAGGTGTCCTCGTAGGCCAGGCCCAGCCGGCTCGCCTGATCGGTGACGCACAACGCCGCGCTGGCGACCTTGTCCGCGGTTCCGAGGTCGATGCGGTTCCACTTGCGGTGGTCCGGGACGGTGGGCAGGTGGATAGCCCCGGGGCCGAACACGAGCGGCAGCCCGGCGCCGATCAGCGCCCGGATAAGTGCGCGCATGCCGCCGATGCCGGCTCGCGCACCCGCCTGGTCGCTGCGCAGGAGCAGCATGAGCGACAGCTCGCGCTCGCCCACCCGCTCGCCCGGCACCAGCGGCAGCCCGTACCCGGCCGGGCCGAGCACGAGGTCGAGGGGGGTGTGAGCCACCAGGGCATCGACCAGCGGCGCCGGATCGAGGGCCAGATCGGCCGACCGGAAGCTCCTGTCGAGCAGCACCTCGGCGGCGTCGAGCACGCACAGGTCGATGGAAACGGTGCCGGGATCGACGCCGGCCACCCGCGGACCGGGCGCGACTCAGACGATTTCTTGGGCCACGGCGTAGACGCCATCGGCGTTGAGCACGAGGTCGTTGCTCTCGAAGAGCCGGCGCACGCAGGCCTTGTGCACCTTCATCTTCTGGCCGCCGATGGCCAGCGCGCCGAGCACGAGCTTGCCCTCCCGCTCGACGAGATCGTCCCCGGCCTCGGTGCCCTCGATGCCGAGCGGCTCCGCCGCGTTGTAATCGGCCAGCAGCTCGATCGTGGAGCTGGCGCTCCACATCTCCTCGCGCAGCAGCTCGACGCCGGCCGGCCCGGAGGCCAGCACGATGTTCGCCTCCTCGAGGGCTCCCTCCATCTCCGCCCGGTCGCCCGGCTCCACCGCCTCGATCCCCAGCCGCTCGGCCACCGCCAGCCCACGCGGCGTGCGGTAGGAGTCCGTCTCGAGCACGTCGGCGGGGATCGTCACGGCCAGGACCTCGCAGCCTTCTTGGGTGAGCAGGACGGCGGACCGCAGCCCCACCGGCCCCACGCCCACCACGACGGCGCGCCGGCCGCTCAGGTCGCGATCCTTGGCGATCTGCGCGATGGCGGTGGCCGCCGTGGTGTTGCAGCCGTCGGAGTCGAGCATCACCGAGAGCTGGAAGGGGCCGAAGAAGGCGCCCTGCACCTTCTCGAGCACCTCCTCGCCCTCCGACACGTCCGAGCCGCCCACCCAGACGGCCATCGATGAATCGCCGGGGGCACGCGTGAAGTAGGCCCCCTGGACCAGCCCCTGCACATCCTCCGGCGTCACGCTGCCGTGGCTGAGCAGGACGTCGACATCCGCGTCCTGGGCCACGATGGCGTCGAACGGGCTCGGATGTGGGTCGGTGTCGAGCTGTAGGAGGACCTTCTTCACGGCGTGGGCCTGCGGCCCGGCGCCCCGGCTAGCCCTCTACGCCGCCGGCGAACGGGTGCCGCGCCTCGGCCACGCCCTCCATCACGCTGCTCACAGCGGGCTCGTTGCCCATCGCGCGCGCGATCGACTCCTTCGTGGCCTCGTAGTTCCAGTCGAAGACCTTCTTGTCGTCCTCGGCCAGCCAGTGGATGAAAACGCCCACGATGATGCAGAGGTCCTCGGCATCCGACTCGGAGATCACGCCGTCGCGCACCGAGTCGACGACGGCCCGCGACACCGCCGCCTGAGCGGGCCCGAACATCTGTCCCACCTGCTTCTCGCCCTTGATCGTCACCTTGTTGGCCATGATCGTGTCGGGCTTCGCGGGCAGGTTGGGCGCGACCACGGCGAGCAGGTTCGTGTGGCCTTCCTTCTGGTTCAGGAGCGCGGCCGCGAACGCCTGGCCCACCGGCCCGTCCTTCGATCCGATCAGCAGATCGATGTGAGCGACCTCGTTGCCATCGCCCACCAGCGACTCTCCAACGGACATGGTCATGGCCATGTGCCTCGCCTCCCTTGGTGGTTCTCCGGAATTCGCGAACCCTATCGCGGCGTTGGCGTCCTGCGCAGGGAGGCCGCGGGCGCTCGCGGATATGCTCGCGCTCGGATGCCTGAGTGGTCACGCACGGCGACCTGTGCCGGCTGCGGATGTGGATGCGACGACATCGAGGTCGCGGTGGCGGCCGGAGTGCTCGAGCGCGTGGCTCACACCTGTCCCCTTGGCGACGCGTGGTTTGCCGAGCGGGCAGCGGACCCGCCCGCGCCGGCTCGCGTCGACGGCCGCGAGGTGGGCTTCGACGAGGCGGTGGAAGCGGCGGCGGCGATCCTGGGCGAGGCCAAGCTGCCGCTCGTGTGCGGCCTGGGCCAGACCGACGTCGAGGGCCAGCGCGCCGCCGTGGCGCTGGCCGATGCGGCCGGCGCGGTGATCGATCCCGCCGGACCGGTCGCCGACGGCGCCCTCGGCGAGGCGTCGCAGGCCTTCGGGCTGAGCACGGCGACGTTCGGCGATGTTCGCGACCGGGCCGAGCTGGTCGTGGCCTGGCGAGCGGACCCGGTGACCTCCCATCCCCGCCTCCTGCCCCGGCTGCGCCTCGACCGCGCCGGGCGCGCCGGTGGGCGCACGCTGGTGGTCATCGACGCGCAGCGCACGGCGACGGCCGAGGAGGCGGACGAGTTCATCGAGCTGCCCGCCGAGCTCGACTTCGATGCGCTCTGGGCGATGCGGGCGCTGGTGCGCGACGTCCCGCTCGATCGCGACCTCGCCGCCCGGCTGCCGCTCGAGGATCTCGAGCGCCTTGCGGCCCGCCTCCGCGACTGCGACTACGCGGCGGTCCTGCCCGGGGCCGCCGGGTATGAGAACGCCCTGGCGCTGCTGGCGCTCGTGCGTGACCTGGCACCCGTCGCGCACGTCGTGGCACTGCCGCTGCGCCACGACGGCAATGCGCGCGGTGCCGAGGACGTGCTCGCATGGCAGACCGGCTACCCGGCGGCGGTGAGCTTCGCGCGCGGGCATCCCCGCGCGCAGCCCGGGGAGTTCAACGCCGTCGGCCTGCTGGAGCGCGGCGAGACGGACGCCGCCCTGATCGTGGGCTTCGACGCGCTCGCCCATCTGCCGCCGCGGGCCGCCGGCCACCTGCGGGCCATTCCGACGATCGTCATGGACCCGCGCGCCACGGAGACGGCCGCGGTCGCGCATGTCGCGTTCGCGACCGGCGCGGCCGGCGTGCACCGCGAGGGCACCGCCCACCGCATGGACGGTGTGCCGCTCCCGTTGCGCGCCCCGCTACCCGCGGAGCGCCCGGGGGACGAACAGGTGCTCGCCGCGATCGAGGCGCGCGTCACCGGGGAAGGGCGGGGCTAGCGGGCCATGCTGCGCATCGCGCAGGGGCGTGTCTATGACCCCGCCAACGGGATCGACGGCGAGGTTCAGGACGTGTGCCTCGACGGGGGCAGCGTCGTCGAGGACGTGCCCTCGCACGCCCCGCGGATCGACGCCCGCGGCATGGTCGTCATGCCGGGCGGGGTGGACATCCACTCCCACATCGCCGGCCCGAAGGTCAACGCGGCCCGCAAGCTGACGCCCGAGGAGCACCGCGGGGACGTGCTCGACCGCACGGCGATCATGCGCTCGGGCACGGGCGGGACGGTGCCGTCGACGTTCGCGACGGGCTACCGCTACGCGCTCCTCGGCTACACGACCGTCGTCGACGCCGCCACCCCGCCGCTCGCGGCGCGCCACACGCTCTCCGAGCTGCGCGACACGCCCATGATCGACGCGGCGTTCCTGGTGCTGATGGGCAACAACCTCCCGCTGTTCGATCTCATCCGCGATGACGGCACGGGCTCGGTGACCGAGGCCGTGGCCTGGTGGCTCGAGGCGACCGGGGGCTACGGGGTCAAGCTGGTCAACCCCGGTGGGGTCGAGATGTGGAAGCACGGCAACCGCGACGTCACCTCGCTCGACGAGGAGGTCGAGGGGCTGGGCGTCACGCCGCGCCGGGTGCTGGAGGCCATCGCCGGCTCGGTGGACGAGCTGGGTCTTCCCCATCCGGTCCACGTGCACTGCAACAACCTCGGGGTGGCGGGCAACGTCCGCACCACGCTGGAGACCCTCGATGCCCTGCAGGGCCGGCGCGCGCACCTGGCTCACCTCCAGTTCCACGCCTACGGCGGGACGCCGGGCAAGCGACCTCGCTCGCGTGCGCCGGAGCTGGCCGAGCACCTCGACGCGCATCCGGAGCACAGCGCCGACATCGGCCAGGTGATGTTCGGACCCGCGACGACGATGACCGCCGACGCCCCCGTCTCCGCGGTGCTGCGCGACCTCATCGGCGGCAAGTGGGTGAACGCCGACGTCGAGGCCGAGACCGGCTGCGGCATCGTGCCCTTCGCCTATCGGGAGAAGAACTACGTCCACGCATTGCAGTGGGCCATCGGGCTGGAGCTGTTCCTCTTGAGCCGCGACCCCTGGCGAGTCGTGCTCTCCACCGATCACCCCAACGGCGGCTCGTTCCTGAGCTACCCGCGGCTCATCCGCCTGTTGATGGATCGCGAGTTCCGCAACGAGCAGATCGGGGGCGTCAACCAAAAGGCGATACGGCGCACGGTGCTCAAGGACGACCTGGAGCGCGAGTACACGCTCGGCGAGATCGCGATCATCACCCGCGCCGGGCCCGCCCGGCTGCTGGGATTGCCCGGCAAGGGCCATCTCGGCGTGGGCGCCGACGCCGACGTGACCGTCTACAGCGAGCACGAGGACCGCGAGCAGATGTTCGCCACGCCGCGCTACGTCATCAAGGGCGGGCGGGTGATCGTCGAGGACGGTGAGCTGCGCGAGGCTCCCCCGGCGACCTCCTGCGCGTGGCGGCGGACCACGACGAGGGCATCGAGGGCACCCTGCGACCGCTGTTCGAGGAGCACTACAGCGTCCAGCTCAGCAACTACCCGGTGCGCGAGGCATGGCTGCTCGAGCCCGCCCGCAGGATCGCCGCCGGGCGCGGCGGGGGCGGCCGATGAAGCTGTCCGGCGCCGAGGTCGTCGACACCTTCGCCGAGGCCTTCCCGATGTGGGGGGCGCGCATCGTCATCACCGCGGAGACCCCCGCCTGGGCAGACGAGGCGGCGCGCTCGCTCACCGGCTTCGCCACGTCGGTGATCGGCTGCAAGTGCGAGGCGGGCCTCGAGCGGGTGCTCGAGCCGGCCGAGACGCCGGACGGCAGGCCCGGGGTCAGCGCGCTGCTGTTCGCCAACGACCGCGAGGGGCTGGCCAAACGGCTGGTGGAGCGCATCGGCCAGAGCGTGCTCACCTGCCCGACGACGGCCTGCTTCAACGGGCTGGAGGGCGAGGAGACGGTGGACGTCGGCGGTCAGCTGCGCTTCTTCGGCGACGGCTACCAGGCCAGCAAGCTGCTCGACGGGCGCCGCTACTGGCGCGTGCCGGTGATGGAGGGCGAGTTCCTGGTCGAGGAGCGCTTCGCCGTGGCCGAGGGGGTGGCCGGCGGCAACATCATCATCCTCGGCCCCGACGTGGCCGGCGCCCTGCGCGCGGCCGAGGCGGCGGCAGCGGCGATGCGCCCGGTGCGCGACGTGATCCTGCCCTTCCCGGGCGGCATCGCTCGCAGCGGCAGCAAGGTCGGCTCCCGCTACAGCGGGCTGATGGCCTCGACCAACGAGTCGCTGTGCCCCACGCTCCGAGCTCAGGTCCCGGACACCGACGTGCCGCCGGACGTCGGCTCGGTGTTCGAGATCGTCATCGACGGCCTGACCCTCGAGGGCGTGCGCGAGGCGATGGCGCGAGGCCTCGAGGCCGCCGCAGGGGCGGGTGCCACCCAGCTCACGGCCGGAAACTACGGCGGGGACCTGGGCCCCCACCACATCGGCCTGCACGACCTCGTACCCGACACCCGGGGCGACTAGGGATGCCGCTCACGCTGACGCTGCGCGAGCCGCCGGCCGTGCCGCTCGAGACCGAGGGCCTCACCCCCGACCGGCTCGCCCCTCTCCGCCGGGGCGAGATCGAGGCGCTCGGTGTCTGGCACGGCAAGCGTCGGGCGCAGCTGGCCGATTTCTTCGCCGTCTCGGGCGACGGCGACGAGGACATGCGGGTCGAGGGTGACCTGCGGCTCGTCAAGTTCCTCGGTGCCGGGATGACCGGCGGCCGGCTCACGGTCGCGGGCGATGCGGGGATGCACGCGGGGGCGGACATGCGCGGGGGCGAGCTGGTCGTCGAGGGTGGGGTGGGGGACTTCGCGGGCACGGCCATGCTGGGCGGGCGGCTGGTGGTGCGGGGCTCCGCCGGCCGGCTCCTCGGGGGCGCGCGCCCGGGCGAGCGCAGCGGGATGCGGGGCGGCGAGATCCTCGTGCACGGGGACGCCGGCGACCAGCTGGGCGCCGGCCTCCGGCGCGGGCTGATCGCCGTGGCGGGGTCGGTGGGCGACGCCGCCGGGCTGAGGATGCTGGCCGGCACCATCGTCGCCATGGGCGGGCTGGGCGCCTGGCCGGGGGCGGCCATGCGGCGGGGCACGATCCTGGCCATGTCGCAGGTCGCGTTGCTGCCCACCTTCGCCTACGCCTGCTCGTACCGCCCGCCCTTCCTGCGCCTGTACCTGCGCCACCTGCGCGCGCTGGGCCTGCCCCTGAGCGACGAGCAGATCGAGGGCCGCTACGCGCGCTGGTGCGGGGACGGTCTCGAGCTGCGACGGGGCGAGATCCTGATCTATGAGGGAGGCGGGTGAGCGGCCGCCGTCTGCGCGTCGCGATCCTGGGCTCGACCGGCGGCTGGCACGCCACTCGGCTGGAACGGGCGCTGACCGCGCGCGGCCACGAGTACGCCTTCGCGCCGGTGACGCGCATGGTGGGCCGCATCGAGGAGGCCGTCGGGGTGCGCTCGCGCGAGCTGGCCCTCGACGGCTGCGACGTCGTGCTCGTGCGCGGCATCCCGCGCGGCTCGCTCGAGCAGGTGATCTTTCGCGTGGACGTGCTGCACGCGCTGGCGTCCGCCGGCGTTCGCGCCGTAAACAGCGCGCCCGCGATCGAGCGGACCGTGGACAAGTTCCTGGCCTCGACCCTGCTGGCCCGCGCCGGGCTGCCCACCCCGCGCACGATCGCGTGCGAACGGGCCGACGACGCCCTGGAGGCGTTCGCCGAGCTCGGCGGCGACGTGATCGTCAAGCCGCTGTTCGGCTCGATGGGCTTCGGCCTGGTGCGCGTCGAGGATCACGACGTCGCGCAGAGAGTGTTCCGTGCGCTGGAGCTGGAGCGGGCCGTGTACTACCTCCAGGAGACGCTGCCGCACCCCGGCCGCGACGTGCGTGCGCTCGTGGTCGGCGAGCGGGTGGTGGCCGCGATCGAGCGGAGCGGCGACGGCTGGCGCACGAACCTCGCCCGCGGCGGCCGCGCGCGGCCGGTGCGGCTCGATGCCGGGCAGGAGCGCCTCTGCGTGCCGGCGGCGGCCGCGCTCGGGGCCGACTACGCCGGCGTCGACCTCCTGCGCACCCCCGACGGTCGCGACTACGTGGTCGAGGTCAACGGGATCCCCGGCTGGCAGGGCGTGGAGCGAGCGACCGCCGTGGACGTGGCGGCCGCACTCACAGAGCACCTGGAGACGGTGGCCGGGTGAGCGCGCGCAGCTCGTCGGCTCCGATCGCCCCGCTGTGCAGGGCGGTGGCGACGAGCGCGCCGGCCGCCCCGGCCTCCGCCAGGGCGCGCAGGTCGGCGACGTCACGCACGCCGCCGCCGGCCAGCAGCGCGAGCTCGGGAAAGCGGGCGCTGAGCTCTGCCGCCAGCGTCATGTCGGGCCCCGCGCCGGTCCCGACGCGTGCGAGGTCGAGCACGATCACCTCCCGCAGGCCTGAGGCACCCAGCCGGGCGAGCGCCTCGGCCGCTCCGAGCCGGGCCAGCGCGGCATCGGGCGAGAGCACGCGGCCGGCCCGGAGGTCGAGGCTGAGCACGAGCGGGGCGTCCGGGATCTCCGCCCGCAGCCGGGCGAGCGCGGCCTCGTCGGCGAGCGTCTCGGTGCCGACCACGACGCGCGCCACGCCCAGCTCGAGCAGGGCCCGGACGCCGGCGGCATCGGAGGCGCCGGCGTCGACCATCACCCTCGCCTCGCCGGCCAGGGCGGCGATGACCTCGAGCTGCTTCGGTCCTCCCGCGATCGCGTCGAGATCGGCGAGGTAGAGCTCGTCGAGTCCGAGCGCTTCCCGTCACGGCTCGCGCGACCGCGAGGGGATCGGATCCGGCGACGATCTCGCTGCGCAGAGGGCGGTAGCGTTCGCGCTCCCCGCGCACGGCGTGCACGGCGGCTCCGCTCTTGAGATCGATGACCGGGATCACTCGCATTCGTGGTCGCCTCCGCAAATACGCTCGCGTTCGGCGGCTGCGAACCTTCGCCTGGCCGCACCCGCGATGCTCGCAAGTGCGCTGCACTTGCTGCGCTCCCGTGCACGCCCATGCTCGGTTCTCGCTCGCCGAGCCGCGACCGAATTTCCGTCGGAGACCACGGGCTGGGGAGGGTCGCGCATGAGCGGCGTGATCGGGCTCGACGTGGGCGGGGCCAACACCAAGGCGGTGTGGCGCAACGGGGGCGAGCGGCGCGCCGTGTCGCGGCCGTTCGAGGTCTGGCGCGACCGCGAGGCGCTCGCGGCGGTGCTACGGGAGGTCGTCGCCGACGTCGCTCCGGAGCCGGTGAACGCGGTGGCGCTGACCACCACCGCGGAGCTCTCGGACGCGTTTCGCAGCAAGCGCGAGGGCGTGGCCTTCGTGCTCGAAGCCGCGGAGGCGGTGTTCGGCGAAGGGCCGCTGCTGGTCTTCACCACCGCCGGCGAGCTGGTCTCCCTCGCGGAGGCCCGGGCACGCGCGCCCGAGATCGCCGCGGCAAACTGGCTGGCGAGCGCGCTGGCGGTCGCCGCGCTGCACCCGGACGCCCTGATGGTCGACGTCGGCAGCACCACCACCGACGTCGTTCCGATCGCCGGCGGCCAGGTGGTGGCCACCGGCCGCACCGACGTCGACCGGTTGCTGGCCGGCGAGCTCGTCTACACCGGCGCGCTGCGCACGAACCTCGCGGCGATCGCGCCGCGGGTGCCGCTGCGCGGCAGCTCGTGCCCGGTCGCCTCGGAGCTGTTTGCCATCAGCGCGGACGTGCAGCTGATACTCGGCCACCTGGAGCCCGGCGCCTACACCTGCGCCACCCCGGACGGGCGGCCCGCGACCGTCGAGTTCGCGCGCGAGCGCGTGGCCCGGCTGGTGTGCGCGGACGCCGAGGAGATGGCCGCGGAGGAGATCGACGCCATCGCCGCCTTCCTGCACGCCGAGCAGGTGCGACAGATCGAGGCGGCGGTCGGCCGGGTGGGCGCGGGACTGGAGGGCGACCCGCCCGTGGTCCCGCTGGGGGCCGGGGCCTTTCTGGCCCGCGAGGCCGCCGAGCGGCTGGGGCTCGTGGCCGTGGAGCTGCCCTGGAGCGCGGCCGAGCGCGACGCGGCCCCTGCCGCTGCGCTGGCAGAGCTGCTGGCCGCCCGGCTGCGCGCGCGGTGCTGACCGTGGTCAAGGTCGGCGGAGGGCTCGCTCGCGAGGCGGGCGACGGCGCGCTGCGGGGCCTGTGCCGGGCCCTCGGCGACGCCGGCGCCCGCCACCCGCTCCTCGTCGTGCCCGGCGGCGCGGCGTTCGCGGATGCGGTCCGCGCGCACGACGGGCGCTTCTCGCTGCGGGCGGCGACGGCCCACCGGATGGCGATCCTCGCGATGGACCAGTTCGGCTGGCTGCTCTGCGACCTGATCCCGGACGGGGTGCCGTGCACCGACCTCGCCTCCGCCCGCGCCGCCGCCGCGCGAGGGGAGACGCCGGTCCTCCTGCCGGCCGCCCTGCTTGCCGGCGACCCGCTGCCCGCCTCCTGGGCGGTCACGTCAGACTCGATCGCCGCCTGGGTCGCGGGCGCCGCGCGGCCCGCGCGCCTGGTGCTGATGAAGCCGGTCGACGGCCTGCATCGCGACTGGCCGTCGGACGGCGACCCGCTCACGCGCCTGAGCGTGGACGAGCTGGCCCGGCTGCGCGCGGCGGGCGGAGCCGCGGGAGTCGACGAGCACCTGCCCGAGGCGCTGCGGGAGGCCGGCGTCGAGGCGTGGGTGATCGACGGTCGTCGCCCCGCTCGGTTGGTGGAGCTGCTGACGCACGGCAGCACCGAGGGGACGCGGGTGATGCCCCGATGAGGGTGTGGGCCCCTTTAATGCCGCATACGAGCATCAAGTGGGCCCACACCCCCGGAGCAGAGCGCCCGCAGCCGACCGATGCGCCCGGCGTCGAGGGGCGCCGAGCGCCGGCCGTCCTGGCACGCCGCCGAGCGCACGCCGGCGATGTCGGCGCCGGTGGCCCGCACCGTCTCCAGGTCCTCGGCCCGCAGCGCTCCGGCCAGCGCCATCTCGAGGCCCGCGGCATGGCCCTCGGCCACCAGCGCGCGCAAGCGTCTCCGGACCGAGCCACTCGAACAGCCCGCGGCCGTCCTTGAGCGCGGTGTCGACCAGACAGCCCTCGACGCTCGCGCGGCGCGCGGCCGGGACGACGGCGCCGGGCGGCAGGGGCCCGCCGGGCACGCGCTCGGCGTCGGCGTAGGCGGCGGCGATCACGGCCACCCCACCGTCGAGGGCGTCACGCACCGCGCTCAGGAGGGCCACGGCCTCGTCCTCGGTGGACGTCCCCCACAGCCCGACCTTCACGTACCCGGCGCCGGAGCGCGCCGCTCCCAGCGCCGCGAGCGCGGCGGTGCCGGGCAGGTTGGGCAGGTCGCCGATCGCCGCGCTCACCGGGCGCTCGGCCGGCACGACCTCCCTCACCCGCTCGATCACGCCCGGAGCCGGGGCGCCCAAGGAGCCCTCGTCAGGGTTCTTGACGTCGACGATGTCGACGCCGGCCTCGACGGCCACGCGGGCCTCGCGGGCGTCGGTGACGCTCACGAGCAGCTTCATCCGGCCTCGACCCGCGCGCCGTGATTGTCGAAGCGCACCAGCTCCACCTGCCCGCCGCCGGCCAGCTCGGCCTCCATGGCACGGGCCAGCTCACGCCCCGCCTCCTCGTCCCCGACGATCCCGTAGACCGCGGGCCCCCACGAGCTCTGGCCCGCCCCGGCCGCTCCCAGCCGGAGCAGGGCGTCGACCAGCGCGCCGGCGTGCGGGTGGAACACACCGCCCTGCACCGACGCAAAGGACTCGCCGACGAGGCGCTGGACCCGTGTGAGGGCCGCGCCGAACTCCGTCAGGTCGCCCTCGGCTAGCGCCGGCAGCAGCGAGGTGAGCACCAGCTGGGAGATGAGCGCGGCGCGGCCGGCGTCCGGGCGCAGCTCCGCGAACGCTTTCTCCTCGGCCCGCCCCGAGAGCCCGGCGTCGGCAGCTGGGATCGCGAGCACGCAGCGCCATTCGTCCGGCAGCGCGTGGCGGGCCAGCAGCGGGGCGGCATCCTCGGCGCCCGGGCGCACCCCGCCCTCCACCACCAGGCCCCCGTGGGCAAACGTCCACAGCCCCACCGCCGAGCGCGCGCCGCGTCCGGCGGCGCGAGCCAGGGCCTGCGGCTCGGGTGCCTGCCCCGCCAGAGCCGCCAGCGCGGCCGTGACGGCCAGCCCGAGCTTCGTACCCGAGCCGAGGCCCACGTGAGCCGGAATGGCCTCCAGCACGCGCACCCTCGCCCCGCCTGCGAGCCCCAGCGCCTCCCCGGCGCGGCGGGCAACCGCGAGGGCGCGCTCGGCGTCCGGGCCCTCGGCGCTCACGTCGTCGCTCGTGCGCGCCTCCACCACCACCGCGGGGCGGCTGAGGGCCACGCCCAGGCCACCGAAGCGGCGTGCGCCGCCCTCGGCGATGTCGAGCATGCCCATGTGCAGGCGCGCGGGCGCCTCGACGCGTACCGTCGTCATCCGCTTCCGAGCGCGGTGCGCACGTGGCGCCGCACGAGCTCCATCGCCTCGCGTTCGCGCGGCCCGGCGGTCTTGTCGACGAGCACCTGGAGGCGGTCCAGCTCGTCCCGGATCTCCGCTTCGGGCAGCCGGCGGGCCCGCGAGGCGACAATCGACGCCTCGAGCACCGCGTGAGAGGCTCGGTTGAAGCCCAGGAACTCACGCCCCGCGCCCCGCCCCACCACCCGCGTGGTCACACGCGCGCGCCGGCCGCTCGCGTCGATCTCCTCGACGGTCACCTCACGCCACGAGCAGGCGTCCGCCAGCACGGCGCCCTCGATCGTCGCCGCGGGTTGCAGGGGCGGCTGCGGGTCGCCGAGAGCGGCCTGCGTGAACAGCAGGATGTCGTCGGTGAGGTTGACCACGGCGGCGCCCGCGGCCTCCAGGTTCCTCAAGGTGCGCGTGGAGCGGTACGGCTTGATGACGATGATCTCGTCGGCCCACTCCACCCCCATCGCGGCGCAGTTGACCGTTCCGTCCGGGTTGATGGTCGTGGTTACCGTCTCGACGATTGGGGCCCCGGGCTGAGCCTCGCTCATCCCCGGAAGGACCGCTCGAGGACGTCCACGTCCACGCCGCCGGCGTGGAAGCTGCGGCCGCTCGACACGCTTGCCAGGCGTACTTCGGCCGGGCTGAAGAGCAGCGGGTCGATCTCGTAGAAGTCCCCGCCGGCGCGCTCCAGCACACTGCCGAACGGCTCGCCGTGATCCTCGGAGGCCGACGCCGGCAGCCGCGGCACGATCGCCTCGAGCTCCTCGTCGGAGGCGTCGACGGTCAGCTCGACCTGGCCGCCGTAGAGCACCGCGTCGTTGGTCCGGCCGATCCCCTTGCCGTCATCGCCGGCGACGGGCGGCAGCGGGCAGCTCCCGAAGCCGCTCACCACCCGCTCGACGTCGAAGTCGAGCTCATGCAGCTTGTGCAGGGCGGTCTCGACCACGCGCGCGGCCACCTGCACGCCACCGGCCAGGCTGGCGGTCGGCGCGAACAGCAGCGTCAGGTCCCCGGGCGCCACGCCGGCCCGCTCGGCCACGTGGGCGGCGACCTTCTCCGGCGGAGGCTCCCGCGCCTCCAGGCAGAGCACCGCCGTCCGGGCACGCTCGTCGACGTCGAGGTCGTCGTAGAGATCCTCGGCCCGGATCACGGCCCGCCCCGGCCCACTGGCCATCGCGAAGTAGTCGTCGCGATCCACCTTCCAGCCCGCGTACTGGGAGGCCAGGCAGGCCAGCGCCGGCCGGTCGGTGACCACGGTGAGTGCGGGCAGCCAGCGGCCCTCGAGCAACAGCGGCGCGAAGGACACCGCGCCCAGCCCTCCCATGCAGATCTCAGCGAAGCGCCGTCCGGCCTCGAGGCCGCCGGGCACCGCGCTGCCGCAGTCGATCAGCCGCGTGCCGCCCGGCAGCGTGGTCACCGCCACGCGCAGGGCGTCGGCCTCGTCGGCCAGGCGGTCGGCGAGCTCGGTGGCGCGATCGTTGAGGGAGAACGTCACGATCGGGCCGGAGCATAGGCCTCTTGCCCACGAAGCTCGGCCCGCAGCGCCGCCGCGCGCGCCTCGAGGTCGTCGAGAACCGCATCCGGGGAATCCTGCACCGAGACCAGGGTGCAGATCGGGCCGCCGGCCGCCATTTGCTCGCCCGGGTGAGGCACGTCGCGGATGCCGCGTTCCGGCCAGGCGCGGGTGTCCCCGACCTGCACGTCCCGGGTGGCGAAGAGGATCGCCTTGCCGGCCGCGCGGGGCGATCGCTGGGAAGGGGCGGTCGACGGCAGGCGCCCCGCGCACCCCTCCAGGTGGGCGGCGAAGACGCTCGGCCCGTCCGCGGCCTCCACGCACTCGAGCGAGCCCGTAGGACGCGGGTTGACCTCGATGACCCAGGCCCGCTCGCCGTCCCACACGAGGTCCACGCCGAAGAGCCCACGCAGCTCGAACTCGCGGGCCAGATGCGCGCAGATCGTCCGCGCGGCGACCTCCAGCGCGGTGCTCTGCGCCTCGTCGAGCCGCGGAGGCACGACGTTGCCGCACCATGCGTAGCCGCGCGCTCCCAGCCCCCGTCGCCCGATCAGCTGCTCGCTCACGCCGAGCACGGCTGCCGAGCGCCCGTCACCAACCGCCGCCGCCGAGCACGGAAGGCCCGCGATGTGCTCCTGCACCATCACGTTCGCGTCCAGCGCCCCGCCGCGCCACTCGCGCACGCCGCGCCCGCCGCCGCCGCGCACCGGCTTGCGCAGCCAGCGGCGCGAGCGCTCCGCCCGCCGGGGTGCCTCGGCGGCGCTGTACGTCGACGGCCAGGCGAGCCCGGCCGCAGTCAGGGAGGCCCCCAGCACGGCCGGGTCGCGCACGCGCTCGAGCGTCTCGGGCGGGCAGCCGAGCAACCTCCTGCCGGAGGCGAGCCGGGCCACCAGCTCCGGTTGGTTCTCGAGTCCCGCGCCGTAGATCACGCTCGGCGCCGGAATCTCCTCCGCCGCCTCCACCAGCCTCGCCATCCCGCCGCGCCCACCGAGGTCGCGCAGGACGGAAACGCTCCGGCAGAGGCGCTGCAGGTCGAGATCCCCGAAGCGGTCGAGCGCCACGACCTCGTGCCCGGCTCGCACGGCCAGCTCGGCGAGCATGCGCGCGCTGACCGAGACCAGCAGGATCGGCTCCAGGCTCAGAGCACGTTCTCCAGCAGCGCCACGAAGAGCACGGCGGTCACCAGGTCGGCCGTGGTCCCGGGGTTGAGCGCGTTGCCGTCGCTGCGCAGCGAGGCGTCGAACTCGGCCAGCGCGGTTCGGCCCGGGGCGCTCCGCACACCGCCGGCGGCGAGGACGTCACGGGCGCCGGCGGCCACGCGATCGGCGGCGCCGGCGCCGCGCTTGCGGGCGATCAGGGTGTCGGGGACGGCGGCCAGCAGGCGCAGGGCCAGCTCGACGATGGCGTCGCGAGGACGGAGCCCGTCGTCGAGCGCGTCCTTGAGGGTGGGCAGCCCGAGGTCGAAGGTAACGGCGTAGCCGGTGACGTACTCGGCGGCGATCGTGTCGCGCCCCGCGGCTGCGGCCATCGCCTCGCGCAGGGTCACCCGAGGTTCGTCGCGCACGTCGTGCTCGACCGGCTCGTCGAGGCCGCCGGCGCCCGCAAGGCGAATCGCTTCGTAGGCGCCTCGTGCGTCCTCGACCGTCAGCGCGCCGAGCACCTCGCCGAGGCGCTCACGGAGGGACCCGCCGCCCACTGCCGCGCGCGCGAGCGGCGCCAGGAGCAGCGCGATGCCGAGGTTGGTGTTGGCGCCCGCGTCGTCGCGCGACGCGCGGACCGCGGCCAGCACGGTCTCGCCCACGCCCCGCTCGCCCGCACGACCGAGCTCGGGACCGAGCGCCAGCCCACTCCGCAGCATGTCCTCGTAGGAGGTGTCGCCGAAGTCGTGGCTCGGGGTGATGTTGCCCGGCTTCTCAGCGCTTGCCTCCAGCACGCAGGCCAGCTGCGCGGCGCCGGCGACCGTCGAGGTGGAGCCGCGGCGCTGCACCTGCTTGACCGGCATCGGGCGCATCGTATAGTCGGCCCGGCTCATGACCCAGGAGGCGAGGTGGTCACAGCCGCGCGGTCGCCGGCTCGAGGGGGTGCGAGCCGTGGTCACGGGCGCTAGCAGCGGCATCGGCGCCGCCATCGCCGAGGCCTACGGCGGCGCGGGCGCCACCCTGCTCCTGACCCACCGCGACAGCGCCGAGGAGGCGTTGGCGGTTGCGGAGCGGACCGGCCACGCCCTGGTCGCCCAGGCGGATCTGGGCACCCGCGCCGGCTGTGAGGCGCTGGTGGAAGAGGCCCGCGAACGGCTGGGGGGGCTGGACGTGTGGGTCAACAACGCCGGCGCGGACGTGCTCACCGGTGAGGCGGCCGGCTGGGACTGGGAGAGAAAGCTCGACCTGCTGCTGGCCGTCGACCTCAAGGGAACCGTCGCCTGCTCCGGCGCGGCCGGCGAGGTGATGCGCGCCCAGGACGGGGGCGGGGCCATCGTGAACATGAGCTGGGACCACGTCGGCGCCGGGATGGCCGGAGAGAGCCCCGAGCTGTTCAGCGCCGTCAAGGGCGGTGTGCTCGCCTACAGCAAGAGCCTGGCGCGCAGCCTGGCGCCCGGGGTCCGCGTGAACGTGCTGTGCCCGGGCTGGATCGAGACCGCGTTCGCGCGCGACGCCGGCAGCGAGTTCCGCCGCTCGGTCGCGGAGTCCACGCCGCTCGGGCGCTGGGGCCGGCCGGAGGACGTCGCCGCGGCCGCGCTCTGGCTGGCGTCACCGGAGGCGGCCTTCATCACCGGGCAGGCCATCAACATCAACGGCGGCGTTGTGATGTAGTCGACCCAGTCGAAGGAGGCGATCACAGTGGAGACCAAGGTCAAGCTCAAGCCGTACACCGACGAGGAGGTCGAGGCCAAGATCACCCAGGACGGCCTCGAGGGCTGGTACCTCGACGGCGGGTGGCTCCGGCGCAAATACAACACCGACGGCTGGCCCACCACGCTGATGCTGGTCAACACGGTCGGCTATCTGTCCGAGGCGGCCAACCATCACCCCGACCTGGCGGTCACTTGGGGCAAGCTGTGGGTGAAGCTGCAGACGCACTCCAGCGGCGGCATCACCGACAAGGACTTCGCGCTGGCGCGCCAGATCGAGGACCACGTGATGTGGCGCCCGGAGCCCGACAGCCCGCTCGAGGGGACGCCGAACAAGTTCGTCGTGAGCAAGTAGAACGCCGCCTCCGCACACGCCCGTGGCCGAGCGGCTCCTGTTCGTAACCGGCAAGCTCGCCGCGCCGGCCCTGCGTGACGCGCTGGACCGCTCCGAGCTGCCGTTCGACTACGACGTCGCGGTCATGAAGATCACGGTGGCCGCGCTGATGACCACCAGCTGGATCGCGGGCCGCCTCGAGCCCCCCGAGGCGGTCACGAGGATCATGATCCCCGGCCTCTGCGAGGGAGAGACCGACGTGCTGGCCGAGCGCTTCGGGATTCCCGTCGAGAAGGGGCCCGCCGACCTCAAGCGGCTGCCGAGCTGGTTCGGGCAGGCCGACGCGCGCGAGAGCTACGGCCCGCGCGACATCCGCGTGTTCGCGGAGATCAACCACGTTCCGCGGCTCAGCCGCGACCGGGTCCTCGAGCTCGCGGGCTACTACCGCGACGCCGGCGCCGACGTGATCGACCTGGGCCTGTCGCTCGAGCGAACGTGGCTCGACGACGGCCCCGCGGTGATCGCCGAGCTGCGCGAGCGCGGCTTCGCCCTGAGCATCGACACGCTGAACCCCGAAGAGATCCTGATGGCCGACGAGGCGGGCGTCGACTACGTGCTCAGCCTCAACGGCTCCAACCGCGACCTGGCCGAGCGTCTGCGGGCGACGCCCGTGCTCATCCCCGACACACCCGAGGACCTCGACAGCCTCGAGGCCACCATCGCCCACCTGGAGCGCCTCGGCAAGCCCTATCTCGTCGATCCGATCATCGAGCCGATCGGCACCGGGTTCGCGGCCAGCCTCGGGCGCTACCTCGAGGTGCGCCGTCGCCATCCCGACGCGGAGATGTTCATGGGAATCGGCAACCTCACCGAGCTGACCGAGGCCGACAGCACCGGGGTGAACGCAATGCTCGTCGGCTTCTGCCAGGAGCTCGGCATCCGCAACGTGCTGACCACCGAGGTCATCGAGTGGGCGCAAGGCGCCGTCCAGGAGACGGTGCTGGCGGCGCAGCTCATGCACTTCGCGCAGGAGCAGGGCACGCCACCAAAGCACGTCGACGGGCGGCTGCTGACCGTGAAAGACGAGGACCTCCGCCCCTACGAGGAAGCCGAGCTGCGCGAGCTGCACGCACAGGTCACCGACCCGAACTTCCGCATCTTCGCCGACAGCGAGTGGATCTACGTCTTCAACAGCGAGCTGTTCGTCAAGGGCACCGACTTCAACGAGATCTTCGACCAGCTTGGGGTCGACGAGCCCACGCACGCCTTCTACCTCGGCAAGGAGCTGATGAAGGCCACGATCGCGCGCGCCCTGCGCAAGAACTACCGGCAGGAGTCGCCCCTCGACTGGGGCTACATGACCTTCGAGGAGCCGCGCCGGGAGCGTTTGAAGCTGACCGCGCGCGGAAAAAAGAAGTAGTAGTGTCGACTCGCCAATCGGACCCAGAGGGAGGAGTGCCGTGGCCACGACCGCCGGTGAGCAGGTAGAGGGCCTGGACAGGCAAAACGGGGCGACGCTTGGTCGGATACTCGGCCGGGGGACCGTCGGGCGTGCCGAGGAGGGACCCGACGGCAAGATGACCGCCACCGTCAGGATCCCCGAGGACGAGCTGGTGTTTGAGCCTGGTGTCCTCGTCCTGCCCCATGCGGGCGAGGTCGAGCTCACGCTCATCAACGACGACAAGAACACCCACTGCGCGGTCCTGCCGTGCAACGGCGACTACAAGTTCATCTGGTTGGTCAACCATTCCAAGGGAACGGCCAACCTCGAGCTCGACGGCCCGGGCTACTACTGGTACGGCTCCCGCACCGGCAACGACGAGGGCCGGGGCCTGACCGCTGCGATAGTCGTCGAAGGGGACGCTCCGCCGGAGGCAAAGCTGGACCGTCCTCCGCAGCCGCAGCCGTAATCGAACGCAGGGCAGCTCAACCTCGAGCGTGGATAGGAGCACTTGATGGCAACCGAGGAGTACGTAGACGCAGGCCAGGCCGTCGGTAACTCGACTCTGAGCCCGATCAAGGGCGAGGCGCCGCCTGCGGCCAATGACGTCACCTACGAGCGCATTCTCGACGCCCGCTCGGAGCCGGAGAACTGGCTCACCTACTACGGCGCCTACGACGGGCAGCGCTACAGCCCGCTCGACCAGATCAACAAGGAGAACGTCAAGCAGCTCGCTCCCGCGTGGGTCTTCCAGTGCGGCTCCGTGGGCCTGCACTCGGGCAAGTCGACGTACTCGTTCGAAGCCTCCCCGATCGTCGTGGACGGGATCATGTACGTCACGGGCTGGGACGGCTGGGTCTGGGCCCTTGACGCCCGGACCGGAGAGCAGCTGTGGCAGTACAGGCATGCCATCCCGTACGACGTGTCGCTTTGCTGCGGCAACGTGAACCGCGGGGTCGCCGTGGCCGACGGGAAGGTCTTCGTCGCCACCCTGAACGCCCACATCATCGCGCTCGACTGCGCCAACGGCGAGAAGATCTGGGACCAGACCTACGGCGATGTGCGCGCCGGCGAGAGCGCCACGGTCGCTCCCCTGGTCGTGAAGGACATGGTCATCGTCGGGAGCTCCGGCGGGGAGTTCGGGGTGCGCGGACACGCCGACGCGTTCAACCGCGAGACCGGCGAGCGCGTGTGGCGGACCTACATGGTGCCGAAGCCCGGGGAGCGCGGCTCCGAGACCTGGCCTGAGGAGGGTGAGGCCTGGCAGCGCGGTGGGGCCAACTGCTGGGTCACGGCCACCTTCGACCCGGAGCTGAACCTCCTGTACTTCGGGACCGGCAACCCCTGTCCCGATTTCGACGGAGCCGTCCGCGAGGGAGACAACCTCTTCACAGACAGCGGGGTATCCGTGGACCCCGACACGGGCGAGATCAAGGACTACTTCCAGTACACCCCGCACGACGTGTGGGACTACGACTCCGTGATGGAGCACATCCTGTTCGACCTCGACGGCCAGAAGATGGCGGCCCACTTCGACAAGAACGGGTTCCTCTACATCCTCGACCGAACGAACATGGAGCCCATCCGGGTGGTGCCGTTCGTTGACCGCATCGACTGGGGCGAGGTCGACGACAAGGGCAACGTGACGCCGAAGGTCTTCCCCGACAAGGAGGGCGACCCGGTGCACTTCTGGCCGGGGCCGGCGGGCGCCAAGGAATGGACGCACGCCTGTTACAACCCGAACACCGAGTTGCTGTACGCCCCGGTGCAGGACGTCGGTGCGACGGCCACGCGGCGGCGCAGGGAGTTCAAGGAGAGCATCCCCTACTGGGGAGCTGGCGTCGCGGTGGACCTCGAGGACATGGCGGGGTCCATCAGCGCCTTCGATCCGCGCACGGGTGAGGAGCGCTGGCGCTTCAGCAATGACCTGCCGATGTGCTCATCGGTGCTGACCACGGGCGGCAACCTGGTGTTCGCCGGCGAGCCCACCGGGGAGTTCAACGCGCTCGACGCGGAGACCGGAGAGCAGCTGTGGCAGTTCCAGTGCGGCAGCGGCCATCACAGCAGCCCGTGCTCCTACAGCATCGACGGCCGGCAGTACATCGCCGTGCCCACCGGTTGGGGCGCTTGGACGGAAGGGTTCCTGCCCGGGATGCTCGGGGCGGGTCAGGGAAGCTCCCTGTTCGTTTTCGCGCTGCCGGAGTAGTTCTGGAGTCCATCCACATCTGAGACTGGAGTTGAGACATGGGTTTCTTGCTTCTAGGTCTGGACAGCTTCATCGCGTGCATGGCCATCGGTGCGATCGTCGACCGAAAGTGGCGTTTGCCGCTCGCGGCGCTCTTCGTACTCGCCGACGGAACCGCGTTCCTCGTCGGGGCGGGCCTCGGTTGGACGATCTCGGCGGGCGTGACCGAAGTCCTCGGGATCGGGACCCTGGTCGCCTTGGGCGGGTATCTGATGGTCGTCGCCGCCGGCATGCGGCGGGCGGCGTACTGGCCCGTGTGGCTGGTCCCGTTCGCGCTGACCCTGGACAACCTCGCCTTCGGCGTGGCCGGGGACTACTCGGGCGCGCTTGGCGGGCACGCCGCCGAGCAGGCGCTGTCGAGCGGACTGCTCGCGCTCGCCGGGCTGTACGTCGGGAGCCTGCTCCCGCGCGCGGTCCCGTCGCTGCAGGGTCGCGTGGCCGGCGTGCGCCTGGCCGGAGCGGCGCTGCTGGTTGCGACCGGCGCCCTGTTCCTGATCGGTTGATCGACGAGCACTTGAATCCAACTGGGGAGGCAATCTATGAAGTGGGTTAAGCCGAAGTTCGAGTACATCGACCTCTGCACCGAGGTCACCCTCTACCTGTACAACCGCAGGTAGCAGGCCGAAGGCGACGTCGCCCCTGCCCTGGATCACCGCGGGGTAGGGGCCCCGGGGCCGTGCGCGTTCGCATCCTCGGCTCCGCCGCCGGCGGCGGGTTTCCGCAGTGGAACTGCCGCTGCCCCACCTGCGAGGCCGCTCGCGCGGGAGTACGGGCGCAGCCTCGCACGCAGTCGTCGCTGGCGGTCCGCGGCGGCGAGGGGCCGTGGTTTCTCGTCAACGCCTCGCCGGATGCCCGCCAGCAGCTCGAGGGGCTCACACCCCCGCCTGCCGACGGCGTCCGCGCCGCGCCGATCGCGGGCGTGCTCCTCACCGACGCCGAGATCGACCACACCGCCGGGCTCCTGCTCCTGCGCGAGTCGGCCGCGCCGGTGCGCGTGTACGGCGACGAGGCCGTCGAGCGTGCGCTGAGAAGCGGGTATCCCGTGCTGGCGATCCTGGAGCGCTACTCCGGGGCCGAGTGGCAGACGCTCGAGCCCGAGCGCGCGACGGAACTGGAGGGCTCGAGCCTCACGGTCGAGAGCTTCCGGGTGGGCGGCGACGCACCGCGCTACCTGAGCGAGCGGGATGTGGACCTGCAGGCGATCGGCTTGGTCTTCCGCGACCGCGCGGGCGGCGGCGTGGTCACCTACGTTCCAGGCCTCGCCCGGCTGGACGACGGTGTGCTCAGCCGGTTCGCCGCCAGCGACCTCGTGCTCGCCGATGGGACCTTCTGGCGCGACGACGAGCTCGCCCGGCTCGGCATCTCGGACCGCAGCGCGCGCGACATGGGGCACGTGTCGCTCTCGGGCCCCGGCGGGACGCTCGAGGCGCTCGCGGGGCTGGACCGACCGCGCAAGGCGCTCGTGCACATCAACAACACCAACCCGATCCTGCTCGAGGACTCTCCGGAGCGGGAGGAGGTCCTGCGGGCGGGCGTGGAAGTTGCCTACGATGGCCTCGAGATCGAGCTATGACCGCCAGCGCGACGACACGGACCGGTGAGCGTGAGCCGTGGCCGCCCGACGAGTTCATCGCCCACCTGCGCGCGCAGGGAACGCGCTACCACAACCTGCACCCCTTCCACCGGCGAATGGACGCGGGAGAGCTCACCCGCGAGGAGCTTCAGCGCTGGGTCGCCAACCGGTTCTACTACCAGAGGTGCATCCCGCTCAAGGACGCCGCCATCCTGGCGAACTGCCCCGAGATCGAGGTCCGGCGGGAGTGGATCGGGCGCATCATCGACCACGACGGCACGGCCCCCGGGACGGGCGGCATCGAGTCCTGGCTGCGGCTCGGTGAGGCGCTCGGCGTCTCGCGGGAGGCACTGGAGTCGGAGCGCCGCGTGCTCCCTGCGGTGCGCTACGCGGTCGACGCCTACGTGAGCTTCGCCCGCGAGAAGCCGTGGATCGAGGCGGTGGCCTCGTCGCTCACCGAGCTTTTCGGGCCGGCCGCGATCCGGGTCCGGCTCGAGGCGCTCGAGACCCATTACGCCTGGATCGACCCGGCGGGCCTCGAGTACTTCCGCGCGCGGCTGACCCAAGCGCCTCGGGACGCGCAGTACGCGCTCGATCTCGTGGTCGAGCGCTGCCGGACGCCCGAGCAGCAGAAGGCCGCCGTCGCCGCCCTCCGCTTCAAGACCGAGATGCTGTGGGCCCAGCTCGAGGCCATCGAGCGCGGCGACACCCAGCCGCCGGGGCCGGACGCATGACCCGCCCCCGCCTCGCCACCGGCGCGCGGCTTCGCTACGACGAGGTGCGCGAGGAGCACCTGCTCCTGGTCCCCGAAGGTGCGGTGCGGCTCAACCACACCGCGGCGGAGGTGCTCGAGCTGTGCGACGGAGAGCGCTCCCTCGACGACATCGTCGACACCCTCTCGGAGCGCTACGAGGGCTCCGACCTGCGCGACGACATCCAGGGGCTGGTCGAGGGCATGACCGAGAGAGGACTCGTGGTCGATGGATAGGCCGTCCACGCTGATCGCCGAGCTGTCCTACCAGTGCCCGCTGCACTGCCCGTACTGCTCGAACCCGCTCGACATCGGCGGCGAGAGGTACCGCGCCGAGCTGGACACCGAGCACTGGATTCGCACCTTCCACCAGGCGCGCGGGCTCGGCGTCCTGCAGCTCGCGCTCTCGGGCGGCGAACCGATGCTTCGCCGCGACCTGGACGAGCTGTGCGCGGGCGCGCGCGACTCCGGTCTCTACTCGTCGCTCATCACCGCCGGGACCCTGTTCACTCCCGAGCGCGCGAAAGCGCTGAAGGCGGCCGGGCTCGACCACGTGCAGATCTCGATTCAGAGCTCCGACGCCGAGGACAACGACCGCATCGCGGGAAACAGGTCCTTCGAGAAGAAGATCGCGGCCGCCGGGGTGGCGAAGGAGCTCGACTTCCCGCTGACGATCAACTGCGTCCTGCACCGGCAGAACCTGGATCGGATCGAGGAGATCCTCGAGCTCGCACTCGACCTCGGGGCGCAGCGGCTCGAGCTGGCAAACACGCAGTACTACGGCTGGGCGGTCATAAACCAGGAGGCGCTGCTGCCCAGCTGGGAGCAGCTCCGCCACGCGGAGGATGCGGTACAGCGCTTCCGTGAGCGTGTGGGCCCGAAGGTCGACGTCCTCTGGGTTCTCCCGGACCTCTACGAGGACCTGCCGAAGCCCTGCATGGGCGGCTGGGGCGCGACGGCGATCGTGGTCGCTCCGAACGGCGATGTGCTGCCCTGCCAGGCGGCGTCGACGATCCCGGGCCTCGAGTTCGCGAACCTGCGCGAGCACCCGCTGGAGTGGATCTGGAGCGAGTCGGATGCGTTCGAGCGCTTCCGGGGCACTGATTGGATGCAGGAGCCGTGCCGAACGTGCCCGCTCGGGCGCCAGGAGGTGGACTTCGGCGGCTGTCGCTGCCAGGCGCTGCGCCTCACCGGCGACGCGGCCGCCACCGACCCGGTTTGCCGCTTCTCACCGCACCACGACCGCGTGGTCGCCGCGCGCGAGTCGGCGCAGACCGACGAGTTCGTCTATCGCACGATGAAGCGACCCGCCCGGCCAACGGCGCCGCTTCGGTGACAGATACGCCCGCGCGGGCAGCGACGGCGCGCGGGGCCCCGCTGCTCGAGCGCGATCGGGAGCTCGCATCGCTCGACGCGCTCATCGACGAGGCGGCGGCCGGACACGCCCGGCTCGTGCTCATCGAGGGCCCCACGAAGCTCGGGATCAGCAGCCGTCAGCGGCTCGAAGCCGAGCTGGCGAGCGAATCTGAGGCGCTCCGGGACACCGCCTCCCAAGCGCAAAGTGTCGGGTGGTTGTGGGGGGTCAACCCCGATGTGCCGAGCGCCCGGCTGGTCGAGCATCGGCCCTGTGGATCCCCAGACCGTTGTCATTCGGCTCGAGCTCCATCTGACCGACGACTCCCTGACGGGCCGGGCCAGTGACGGCTCCGGGGCGGCGAAGGAGTTCGTCGGCTGGCTGGGTCTTGTGGGTGCGATCGACGGGCTCGTCCCGGGAAGGCCACCGATGCCCAGAGGAGCGGTGCCGGCGCGGTGTCTGAATGACGGAGAGTCATCGTGAGGCGCGCCCTGCTCGCCGCCGCCCTCGCATGCGCAGCTGGAGCCTGTGCCGCTCCCGCCGCGGCAACGCCCGCCCGTCCCCTTTCCGCTGCCGACCTCGCACAGATCCGGGTCTACATGGCCGAATCGCCGTTCAACGAGGGCACGTGGGGCATCCTCGCGCGCGACGTCCAGACTGGCCGCGAGCTGTTCAGCGTCAACGCGGACAAGCTGCTCCACACCGCGTCGACGACGAAGAACTTCACGGTGGCGGCGGCCCTCGACGGGCTCGGAGCCGGCCGTCGCTTCCGCACCCCTCTGCTGCGCAGCGGCTCGAATCTGATCCTGCGCGCGTCCGGCGACCTGACGATGGGCGGCCGGGCGCTGCCGAACGGCCGGGTCGCCTACGCCGGCTTCGACCACATGGACGCGAACGAGGTGCCCGGCGAGGCGATCCTGACTCCTCAGGATCCGCTTGCCGGCCTCGAGACGCTGGCGCGCAAGGCGCGCCGCAGCGGCATCAGGAGCGTGCGCGACGTCGTGATCGACGACCGGCTGTGGCGGGCCAGGAGGGTCGGGGCAGAGGTGGTGTCCCCGATCATCGTCAACGACAACGCGATCGACATCATGATGCGCCCCACGCGGGCCGGACGGCGCGTCCGCGCGCGCATGCGTCCCGTAACCGCCGCGTACGACATCGACGTTCGCGTCCGGACCGTCGCGAAGGGCGGGCCGACCAACGTCGTGGTCGGCGAGGCGAAGGGCCGCAAGGTGACGGTCACCGGCACGATCCCAGTGGGCGTGAGGACGCCGTTCGTGCAGATCTTCCGCGTCCCCGATCCGGCGTACCTCGGGCGTGTGCTGATGGTCGAGGCGCTCGAGCGCGCCGGCGTCTCAGTGCAGTCGCGCACGCTCGCGCGAAACCCGGCCGCCACGCTGCCCTCACGGCGCGCCGTGGCCCGGCTGCCGCGTGTCGCCCGCCTCGTATCCCCGCGGCTGGGGCAGTTCGTGAAGCTGATCCAGAAGGTCAGCCACAACCTCGGCGCCAACACCGTCCCGTTCTGGCTGGGTGTCGATGCCGGCAGGCCGACGTTTGGTGAAGGCATGCGAAAGATCCGGGCGTACGCGCGCAAGGCCGGCGTGGCCAGAGGCCAGACGGAGCTCGTCGACGGCCAGGGCAGCGCGCCGAACCGGATCACGCCGAACGCGGCGGTGAGGTTGCTGCGCTATGTCCAGACGCGACCCTACGCACGGGTGTTCCTGCGGGCGCTCCCGATCAAGGGCATCGACGGCATCCCCGGCCCGGACGCAGCCTCCGATCCCGCGACCGGAAACGTGTTCGCGAAGAACGGGCTCACCGGCGCGCTCGACGCGAACGACCAGATCGAGGTGCAGGCGATGGCGCTGGCGGGCTACGCGATCGCGGGCGAGCGGCGCGTCGCCTTCAGCGTCGTCGCCAACAACCTCCCGATCTATGGGCCCGACGGGAAGCCCAGCCAACGACCCGAGGATCTCACCGCGGCGTTCACGCGTTTTGAGAACCACGAGGGGATCACGTCGCTGCTGTACACGTCGCAGCTCGGGGAAGGAGCCGGAGGATGAAACCACGTGACGCTCCGCGTGGCGCCAGGCGTCCACCTGCTCTACGCGCACATGGTGCCCGGCTCGGTACGGGTGCGCGAGGGGCAGAGAGTGCGGCGTGGTCAGGTGCTCGGGCTGCTCGGGAACAGCGGCAACTCGAGCACTCCTCACCTGCACTTCGAGGTCATGACGCGGCCCACGTTCTTCCCCACCGACAGCCTCCCCTACGCGTTCGACCGCGGTCGCTTCCTGGGCCAAATCACCGGGGAGTTCACCGACGAGGACCTCGCCCTGCGGCCGACGCGCGCCCTCGCCTTCGAGCCCGCTCGCCAACCGGGCCCGCGGCGGCGGCAGATGCCGCTGGACAACAACGTGGTCCGCTTCCGCTGAGATCTGCTCGGCTCGGAGTACGCCCGCATCATGATGCGCGTGTCTTACACTTTGATGCATGCGCACGACCGTCAGCATCGACGACGACCTCCTCAGAGCCGCTAAGCGACGCGCCGCCGATGAGGGCCGGCCACTCAGCGAGCTCGTCAACGAGGCTCTCCGCGAGCGCCTCGCCCGCCGGCCCGCCGCCGGGCGCGAGCGCTACTCGGCACTGACGACAGGCAGGGACGGCACCCTCCCGGGGATCGACCTGACCAGCAACGCGGGCGTCCGCGATGTCATGGACGCAGAGTGATCCTCGCCGACGTCAACGTGCTCGTGCTCGCCCACCGAGAGGATCAGGCCGACCATGAGCCCGTCCGTGACTGGCTGGAACGCGAGGTCAACTCCGACCGGCCGTTTGCCCTCGCCGACGTCGCAGTCGCCGGTTTCCTGCGGGTCGTAACCAACCCACGCGTATTCCACCGGCCGAGCCGCCTCAACGATGCGCTGGCCTTCGTGGACGGGCTGGTCGATCAGCCGACCTGCGTACCGGTGGCTGCAGGACCGCGGCACTGGCCGATCCTGCGGCGCCTCGTGAAGGACTCGGACGCCCGAGGCAACCTGATACCCGACGCGCACCTCGCGGCGATCGCGGTCGAGCATGGCGCCACCGTGGCGACGCGCGACCGCGGCTTCGCACGCTTCACGGGCGTGCGCCTGGTCGATCCGCTCACCGATCGGACCAGCGGCTGAAGCTCAGCTACGTAATCGAGTCGTCCGGTACCTCGTACCAGCGTTTGCGTCGCCCGACCTTGGCACGCAGCTTGAACGCACGGGACTTCGGGGCCTGATCGATCTCCGCCTGCAGCTGCCGGCTGATCTCCGCGACCCGTTGGCCGAGCTCCTCGTCGACGTCGGCCACGAGGCCCGGGAGCCGCTCGAGGTTGTCGCCGGTGGTGGTGAAGAAGCCCCAGTCGGTTGAGAGCACGTCGACGATCCGATGGCGATTGATGAGGCCCTCTCCGTCGTCATCTCCCAGGTGGTGGGTCGTGAGCAGGGCGGCCAGGTCGGTGACGTCCTTGTGGTTCAGCTCGACGATCTGGAGCTTCATGAGCAGGAGATCGGCCGCGGGGAGCGCCGGATGGTCGACGCCGAGCCGATCATCGAGATCAAGCTGGTGGCACATGGAGAACTCGCCGAGGAACAGGTCGACGTGGGTGGCCCGGTCCGGGGTCCACCAGATCTGACGCCGGGCGCCCTGGAGGGCGTTGAACTCGGGATCGGCCGCCAGGCCGGCCTCCTCCATCAGCTCGGTGAGCTGCCGGCGCGCCCTCTTGGGGCCGGCGAGGTCCACGTCGGCAAACGGCCGCCGCAGGCGCGGATCGACGTCCGTGGCCCGCAGGTCGACGCCCAGGCCTCCCAGCGCTCGGACGGGAGTTCCCCGCTCGTTGCCACGCGCGATGAGGTCGGTCGCCAGGGAGATGAGCCCGTCCCGGCTCGGGTCGGTGGCCGTGCTCATCGGCGCAGCGTAACGCCCGGCGGCCCCCCATTGACAGGGACGAAGCCGCGGCGTTACGTTATGGACTCCAATGAAGGCCTTTGAGCGGCCACGGCTTCGCTGCCGGTGGCCGAAGGGGGGCGGATGAGCTCAGAAGCGGGCACGCCCGGCGCGGGAACGCCGCCGGCAGAAGACACGCAGACCACCACCAGCGGCCTGTTCCTGCGGCGCTCGTCGGGACTCGTGCGCGAGTTCGGCGGGGTGGACGTGTTCGTCTTCAACACCGTCGGGTACGCGCTGGGGCTCGTGCTGGCCATCATCCCGTTGCTGATGGCGGGCGCCGTGCCGGAGGCCAACGTCCTCCTGACGGTCGTGATCGGCACGGTCTTCACCGTCGCGAACGCTCTCACCTACGGCTATCTCTCCGCGGCGATGCCGCGGTCCGGCGGGGAGTACGTGTTTCTCGGGCGTGTGGTCCACCCGGCGGTCGGGTTCACGGCCAGCTGGGGCTTCACCTGGTCGCAGCTGCTCGGCATGGCGTTGTACGCCTCCTTCACCGTCAACTTCGGGGTGGCGATCGCGTTCCTGACCCTCGGCAACGTCCTCGACGCGAGTGGGCTGGTGACGGCTGGGGAGGACGTCGCCGAGCAGTGGCCGACCTTCCTGCTGGGGACCGCGATGATCGTCCTGGTGGCGGTGATCCTCTCGCTGGGGCCGCGCGTGGTCCGCCGCTTTCTCAACATCCTCTTCATCCCCGCGATGCTGGGGTCCTTCGTCACGCTGATCGTCCTGCTGGTCACGTCGAAGGACGAGTTCGTGTCGAAGTTCAACACCTTCATGGCCGAGCGGGCGGGGGGCGAGACCTACAACGGCATTCTTTCGAGCGCCGAGCAGGCGGGATACGTCTCCGAGCCCAGCACCCTCAGCGCCCTCATCCTGGCGGTGCCGATCGGGTACTACATCTACATCGGCTTCACCTACTCGTCGTACATCGGAGGCGAGGTCAAGGAACCGGGACGAAACCAGCCCCGGATCATCGTGGCGACGCTGGCGTTTGCGGCCGCGATGTACCTCGTCTGTCTCTGGCGCTTCTACGACATCGTCGGCCAGGACTTCATCAACTCGGTCGTCTATCTCAACAACAACACCGACGACGGTTCCGGGCTGCCCGTCGATCCGGTGCTCAACCTGTTCGCCGGGATCATGACCGGGAGCGCGGTGCTCAACGTCATCATGGCGGTGAGCTTCTTCCTGTGGAACTTCCTGCTGCTGTTCGTGATCGCCACCGTCATCACGCGCAACCTCTTCGCCTGGTCGGTGGACCGGGTGCTACCCGACGCGGTCACCAATGTCGATCGCCGCTTCCACTCCCCATGGGTGGCCACGGCGATCGTGATCGTCGCCTCCGAGGTGCTGCTGGCGCTGTACGTCTTCACGGACTTCTTCCAGCAGGTCTCCAACTACATCGTGCTCTACTCGATCGCCTTCTGGGTCACGAGCTTCGCCGCGATCCTGCTGCCCTACCGGCGACCCGAGATCTACAACTCGGCGCCGGACTTCGTGCGCCGCAAGATCGGCGGCGTCCCGGTGCTGGTCCTGTTCGGGATCGGCAACCTGATCCTCTTCTCGCTGGTGCTCTACTCGGCGTTCAAGCTGCCGGCCTTCAGCGGGCCGACCGGGACGGACGCCGTGCTCTTCGTGGCGGGGATCTACGTGCTGGGCGCCGTGGTCTACTTCGTCGCTCGCGCCGTGAACAAGCGCCGGGGGATCGACCTCGATCTGGCCTACAAAGAGATCCCGCCCGACTGACCGTGAAGATCTTCTACGCCAGCGACGTCCACGGGTCGACCCGGTGCTTCAAGAAGTTCCTCAACGCCGGGAAGTTCTACTCCGCCGACGCGCTGGTGCTCGGGGGCGACATCACGGGGAAGGCGATCGTGCCCTTCGTCGAGGTCGCACCGTCCGAGGTGCAGGTGGCCTTTCTCGGCAAGCAGCACGTGCTCAGAACGGAAGAGGAGATCGGCGCGCTCGAGGGGCGTGTGGCCGACACGGGCTACTACCCCCACCGGTGCGATCCCGACGAGGCCGAGGCGCTCAGCGGCGACAGCGCCCGCCTCAGCGCTCTGTTCGCCGAGAAGATCGTCGGGCGCGTACAGGAGTGGATGAGCCTGGCCGACGAGCGCCTGAACGGGGACGCGGCCGTCCCCTGCTACGTCAACGCCGGTAACGACGACCCGCCGGAGATCGACGCGGTGATCGAGTCGGCGGCCCGGGTGGAGTTCCTGGAAGGGCGAGTCCTGGAGCTGCCCGAGGGGGTCGAGCTCGCGAGCTGCGGCTACGCGAACATGACCCCGTGGCATTGCCCGCGCGACGTGCCGGAGGACGATCTCGGGACCCGGCTCGAGGCGGTGGCCTCGGCAGGTTCGCGATCCGGACCTGGGCGATCTTCAACTTCCACTGCCCGCCGTACGACACCCAGATCGACCAGGGGCCGGTGCTGGGCGAGGACATGCGCATGCGCTCGACGGCCGGAGGCGTCGAGATGCAGGCGGTGGGCAGCACGGCCTGCCGCGCGATCATCGAGCGCTATCAGCCGCTGCTCGGCTTCCACGGGCATCTGCATGAGTCGCGGGGTACCTTCAAGCTCGGCCGAACCGTGTGCATCAACCCGGGCAGCGAATACTCGGAGGGTGTGCTGCGCGGCGCCATCGTGGACATCAACGTCAAGAAGGGCAAGCTGAAGAGCGCCCAGCTCATCTCGGGGTAGGAGGCGGCGGTGCGCGGGCGTGACTTGGGCATCGAGGTCGGCCGCGGCCGGCCCGGGCCGCACAACGCGATCACCGACGTGGCCGGCGTGCGGGTGGGCTTCACGACGCTGGTCAGCGGCGAGGGGCCGCTTGGCGGCCGGGACGGGACCGGTTCGGACGGGAGTGACCGTGGTCGTGCCGCATGACGGGAACGTCTGGGAGGAGCCGCTCTTCGCGGGGGCTCATCGCCTCAACGGCAACGGGGAGCTGACCGGTCTCGAGTGGATTCGCGAATCCGGCATGCTGATGTCGCTGATCGGGCTGACCAACACCCACAGCGTCGGCGTCGTCCGCGACACGCTGGTCGGGGTCGATGCTCGAGAGCGGTCCGACCCCAGCCGCCCGTTCTGGGCTCTCCCGGTGGTCGGTGAGACCTGGGACGGCGTTCTCAACGACGTCAACGGCATGCACGTGACCGCCGAGCACGTCCTCGCGGCGTACGAGGACGCCTCGGGTGGGCCGGTCGCGGAGGGCAACGTGGGGAGCGGCACCGGGATGATCTGCCATGAGTTCAAAGGAGGGATCGGCAGCTCGTCGCGCATACTCGAGCAGGCGTCGGGCGGCTACACGGTCGGGGTCCTGGTGCAGGCGAACCATGGACGGCGCGAGCGGCTGGCGATCAACGGTGCGCCGGTGGGCCAGGCGCTGACCGTCGAGGAGTTCCCCGCCCCCGATCCGGCTGCGCCGGGCGCCGGGTCGATCATCGTGCTCGTGGCCACCGACGCCCCGTTGCTGCCGGGCCAGTGCAACGCGTCGCCCGGCGCGCGGCCTTCGGCATCGCCCGCACGGGCGGCGTCGGGGAGCACTGGAGCGGCGACCTGATCCTGGCCTTCTCCACCGCGAACCGCGGTCTGCCCGCCGGCACGATGGGTGCTGTGACGCCGCTCACCCTGTCCCTGGAGATGCTCGCGGACGCTCACATCAACGCCCTCTTCGACGCGGTCGTCGAGGCAACCGAGGAGGCGATCCTGAACGCGCTGCTCGGGGCCGAGACGCTGACCGGACGGGACGGCCTCACGGCACTGGCCATCGATTCGGAGCGATTGCTCGCCGTGCTGGACCACCACAGCGCCAGGACGGGGTGAGCCGGGCGGTGGCGCGGCCCGACCAGGAGCCTCCGCCGGTTCGCTTCGAGCCGCTCGAACAGCAGCGGGCCCACGAGTACGTGGCCGAGCAGATCCGGCGCCAGATCGTCCTCCGGCTGATCCCCGCAGGTCAGGCCCTTCCGCCCGAGCGAGACCTGGCGGCGATCTTCGGAGTGGGCCGCGCCACCGTCCAGCAGGCGATCCGGCTGCTCGTCGACGATGGCATGGTCGAGAGCCGCCGCGGCCGGTACGGAGGCGGCAACTTCGTCGTCGGACCGGACGAGAGCCGCATCGGCATGAAATCGCTCCTGGCCCGTCTCCGGCGCCGCGCGGCCGAGGTGGAGGAGGCACTCGCGTATCGCGACGCGGTCGAACCCGCGGCGGTTCGCCTGGCTGCGGTCGGCCGCTCACGCGAGCAGCTGCGTGCGCTCCGGCGTGCGAACGCCGCCGCCGCGGCTGCCGAGGCCGATGCCGAGTTCATGCAGCGCGACACGGAGTTCCACCTCGCCCTCGCCGCGGCGGCCGGGAACCGCTTCTTCCGCACCGCGATCGAGGACACGCGGCTTCGAGCTGAACGACGCGATGATCGCTCTGCCCGACTCCCATCTCTGGCACGAGCGGACCGTGCGCCGAGCACGCGGCGATCCTGGATGCCGTCGCCGACCGGGACGGCGACGCGGCGGCGGCTGCGATGCAGTCGCATATCGACCACACCGCTCAGAGCGTCGCGGCGCTGCTCTCCGCGCTGGGTCGCAGGGCCAAACCGCCGAAGGCCCGCACGGTTGACCGGCGGCGGGCCGCCGGATAGTCTATGGACTTGTATCAAGGCCTTTAACTCCTCCGCACGATCCGGATGCCCGAAGCCGCCCTGATCACGTCAAGCGAGACCAACGTCTTCCCGCGCGAGCTCGACCGCGCCTATCCGCAGATGGTGCGGGCCAAAGGCGTTCGCCTGTGGGACAGCGCCGGCGACGAGTACCTCGACGCGATCTCGGGCGGTGCCATGGTCACCAGCCTCGGGCACGGCGTCGAGGAGATCGCCGAGGTGGCCGCCCGCCAGGCCCGCGAGGTCTCCTACCTGTACAGCCAGCAGTTCACCAGCCCGTGGCAGGAGCGGCTCGCATCGCTGCTCTGCGAGCTGGCGCCCCCGGGGTTCTCCCGGGTGCACTTCGTGGCCGGCGGGGCCGAGGCCAACGAAACCGCGCTGCGGCTCGCTCGGAGCTATCACGTCGAGCGGGGTGAGCCCGAGCGCTGGCGGATCATCTCGCCCGCGCAGGCCTACCACGGGCCAACCGTCGCAACGCTCGCTCTCACCGGCCGCCCGCACATGCAACAGCCCTTCGATCCGTACGCCGCGGATCACCTCCACATCCCGCCGTCGACGTGGCGCTTCGATCCCAGCGGCGAAGCGGCGCTTGCCGCACTGGACGAGGTGCTGGAGGCCGTCGGGCCGGAGACCGTCGCAGCCTTCTTCTGCGAGCCGGTGAGCGCGGCGGCGCTGCCCGCCTACTCGCCGCCGGAGGCGTTCTGGCGCGGCCTGGACGAGCGGCGGCGTGAGCACGGGTTCCTCGTCTGCTTCGACGAGGTCGTGACCGGTCTCGGTCGCACCGGCAGCTGGTTCGCGGCAAACCGGTTGCCGCTGCGACCGGACATCATGGCCACGGCCAAGGGACTCGGGGCGGGGTACGTCCCCATCGGCGCCATGCTCTGCACCGACTCCGTCTACGCGGCGGTCGCCGAGGGGTCGCGCTCGTTCGAGCTCGGGCATACCTGGAGTGGCGCCCCGCTCCAGTGCGCGGTCGGCCTCGCGGTGATCGACCGTCTCCGCAATGAGCGGCTCGTGGAACGGGTGGCGGAGCGTGGCCCGACCCTGCTGGCCGAGCTGCGGGAGGCCTTGAGCGGGAGCGACATCGTTGCGGGAGGTGCGCGGCCACGGCTTCCTGCTCGGCATCGACTACGCGGATCCTCGCGACGGCCGGTCCTTCCTCGATCCCGCGCTCGACGTGGCGCGCAGCATCGACCGCGAGGCGCTCGACCGTCGCCTGCTCGTCTACTCGACCCAGCCCACCGCGGACGGGTACGCGGGCGACCAGACGCTGATCGCCCCCGCCTTTGTCAGCACCGACGCCGAGCTGGCCGAGATGGTGGCGCGAATGGCGGCTACGGTGGGCGCGGTCGAGGGGCGGGTAAAGCAAGCGATCGGCGCCGGAGCCGGGGCCTAGGAGAAGCCGGGTGGCCACGCGACCGGATGCCGGGGTGGTGAAGGCGGTCGACGAATTCATCACCGAGCGGACGGACGACCTCGTCGGCCTGGTCCGGTCGCTGGTGGGCTTCGACACCGTGTCGGTCGACCTGTCCCCCGGCTCGGATCATCGGCGGAACGAGGAGGCGCAGCTCCAGGAGTTCGTGGGCACGCGGCTCGGCGGCCTGGGGGCCGAGGTGGACCAGTTCGAGCCCGATGCGGCGGCGCTGCGCAGCCATCCGATGATGCCGCCCTGGCATCACTGGGAGGGCCGGCCGATCACCGTGGCCACCCTGCGCGGAGGCGGCAACGGCCGGTCGTTGATCATCAACGGCCACATCGACGTGGTGAGCCCCGGCGACCTCGAGCGCTGGACGAGCCCGCCCTTCCAGGCCGACCTGCGCGACGGGCGGATCTACGGACGCGGCGCCGTGGACATGAAGGGAGGGATCGCCTCCGCGATCTTTGCCCTCGAGGCCCTGTCAGCCAACGGGATACGGCTCGACGGCGACGTGATCGTCGAGGTGGTTCCGGACGAGGAGACCTGTGCGATGGGCACGGTCGCCGTAATCGAGCGCGGGTACCGCGCCGACGCCGGCCTGGTGCCCGAGCCCACGAGGCTGAGCCTCTGGATCGCGACGCGCGGACTCCTGCACGGTGCGGTGGTCGTGCCCGGGCGCTCCGCCCACGCCGAGATGAACCAACCCCCCTGGCGCGCCGGGGGCGGCGTGAACGCGATCGAGCGGTCCGCTCCCGTACTGCAGGCCCTCAGCGACCTGACCGCCGAGTGGGCGGCCCGCGACTCGAAGGCCCACCCTCTCCTGGGACGGCCCGGCGTCCAGCCGACCATCATCCAGGGAGGAGCGTTCATCTCCAACGTCCCGGAGAGCTGCCGGATCGACCTCAATGCGACCTACCTGCCAGGTGACGCCGATGACGACGGCTACGGGAGCGTCCCCCGAGGAGAGATTCTGCGTGCCGTAGAGGGCGCCGCCGCCGGCGATGACTGGCTCGCCGAGAACCCGACCGGCCTGGACCTGGGCCACCGACTACCCGCCCTCGGAGATCGACCCCGGGGAGGACATCGTGGCGATCACGCGCGCCGCCGCCGCCGAGCTCGGCCTCGAGGCACGGTGCGAGGGGATCGACACGACCTACGACGGGGCGCTGCTCACACGCCTGGCGGGGGTGCCCAGCCCGGCGTTCGGACCGGGTGACCTGAGCCGCGCGCACGCGCCCGACGAGTGGGTCGGGGTGGACGAGCTCGTGCTGGGCGCCCGGGCGTACGCCCGGGCCATCTGCGCCTGGTGCGGCACGGCGGCGCAGCCGTAGGGCCCGGAGCGCCGCTCAGGCGCAGCCCTCGACGTACATCACCTGCGGCACCCGCCCACCCCGGATCCCGGTGACCCTGTCGCTGGCGTCGGTCTCGAACACGACCCGCCGGTAGCGGCCCCTGACGATCAGGTACTGGCCACCGGGCTCGTACTGGTGCGGCTGGGTGCGAATGCTCGAGTACCGGTTTCGCACCTTGCTCTCGCTGTCGCCCAGCCCGATCCCGCGGCTCGTGCGCCAGGCGCCGGTGCCGATGTAGACCCGGGCCAGGCGGCCCCTGGTGGTCATGACGGAGAGGCCGCGGGCGCCGCGGATCGTCCAGATGGCGCAGGGTCCGGTGTTGTAGACGAACCGCAGCGACCGGCCGGCCCGGCGCTCGATCCTCGCCCGGGTCAGGCCCACCTTCAGCCGGCCGAAGCCGTTGCGCGTAAGGCGCCAGCGCTGCAGGTTGGGCGCCTCGGCGGCTTCGGCGCCGCTCGGTGCTCCGTCGCGCTGCGAAGGCTCCGAGGTGGCCAGTGCCGGGGTGGCGGCCAGCGCGACGGCCACAGCCGCGGCGCAGAGCGCCCGAAGAGGCGAGGTCATGGCCCGAGATCTAACCAGAGGTCCGAATCACCGGTTCCTCTCCCGGCGGAAAGTTTGCAGGCCGCCGGCCGTTTCCTTCACCGGTAAACGAAGCGCTGGTCCGCTGGTCCGGGCGAGCGCCGGGGAGGCACCCATGACCATCTCGAACATTGAGCCGGTCGTCGTCCGCAGCGGCGACAGCGACTTCGACGAGGCCCGCCAGGCCTTCAACCTCATGGCCGACCAGCGCCCGCAGCTGATCGGCCGGCCCGCCGACGAGCGCGAGGTGGCGGCCCTGGTTCGCCGCGCTCGGGACGAGGGCCTGAGGGTCGCGCCGCAGCGCACCGGACACAACGCCGAGCCCATCGACTGGTCGCAGCCCGCCCTGCTGCTTCGCACCGACGCGATGCAGGGCGTGGAGATCGACGCCGCGAACCGCCGGGCCCGGGTCCAGGGTGGTGCGCGCTGGCACGACTTGGTGGACGACGCCTCCGACCTCGGGCTCGCCGCCCTGCACGGTTCGGCGCGGGACATCGGCATCGCCGGCTACTCACTCGGAGGCGGCGTCGGGTGGCTCGGCCGCAGACACGGTCTGCAGGCCAACAGCGTGACCGCCATCGAGCTCGTGACCGCCGATGGCGAGCTGGTGCGGGCCGACGCGGACAACGAGGCCGAGCTGTTCTGGGCCCTGCGCGGCGGGGGCGGGAACTTCGGCGTGGTCACCTCGCTCGAGTTCGATCTCTACCCGCTCCAGCAGCTCTATGCGGGCGGCATGTTCTTCGGATTCGAGCGCGGCGACGAGATCGCGCACGCCTGGCGCGAGTGGACGGCCGGACTGCCGGACGAGGTGGCGTCGGTCCTGAAGCTGCTGCAGCTCCCCGACCTGCCCGAGATTCCCGAACCCCTCCGGGGCAACTCGTTCACCGTGATCCTGGCCGCGGTGCTGGGTGGGCCCGAGGCCGGGGCGGAGTTGGTCGAGCCGCTGCGGCGGCTCGGCCCGCAGCTGGACACCTTCACGATGGCGCCGGCGAAGGCGCTGTCGTGGCTGGCGATGGATCCGGAGGATCCGATGCCCTACACCACCTCGCATCAGCTGCTCGGCGAGCTGCCCGGAGCCGCGATCGACGAGCTGATCGCGGTCGCCGGCGCCGGTTCGGAGTCGCCATTGGCGATGGTCGAGCTCCGTCACCTGGGCGGCGCGCTGGCCCGTTCGGCGCCGCATCACGGCGCCATCGACAGGATCGATGGCGACTACCTGATGTTCGCGGTCGGCGGCATCTTCGCGCCGGAGCTCGTGCCGGTCATGGAATCGGCGGCAGATCGAGTGGCCACGGCGCTGGAGCCCTGGGCCCGCGGCCTCTACCCGAGCTTCGTGGAGAAGAGCGTCGACGTGTCGAGCGGCTTCGACCCGGACAGCTGGCGGCGTCTCCGGGCGGTACGGGCGTCAGTCGACCCGGAGGGCATGTTCCTGGCCAACCACGAGATCCCCGCCCGATAGCGGAGAGGCGGCGGGGCCTCAGCCCGTAGACCTCCCCGAGCACCTCCTCGATCTCGTACCCGGGGTGGCTAATCCCCAAGCTTGGCCTCGACCTGGGTCGCCCGCCCGTCCCTCACCGTCCACACGTGCCGGAAGGGCGCGCTGAGCGGCATGTTGCTCCTGCGGCCGCGGGCGACGATGGTCCCGCTCACCGCCAGCTCATCGGGTGAGAGGTCCTCGAAGCGCTCAGCCCGGTAGCGGAACTCCGAGAAGTCCTCCTCGAGGCCCTGCACGAACACCGCAAAGCCGTCCACCCCTCGAAGGGTGCGGTCGCCGACCTCGGGTGACATCTGAGCTTCCACATCGTCGGACATCACCGCCCGAGCGGCTGCGAGGCCTTCGCTGCGATCGCCCACCGCGGCCCAGTTGAAGCCGTAGAGGCCCCCGATCAGATCGGCGTTGTCCGCTGGCATGCAGGGAGTATCGCGCCTCGGATGGGGCGGATAGAGTCGCGCGACGGAGGCCACCCCAGTTGAGCGAGACGAACCAGTCCGAGGCCGGCTTCGCCGCGATCACCAGCGGCGTGATCTCGGTGCTGGGCACGCCGCACGTGCCGGTCGCCGAACTGCCGGGCCGCGGCGTCGGCGCCGCCTTCCTCGGCTTTCCCTTCGACGGCGCCAACGCCGCCATCGAGCGGCCCGGGTCGGCGAACGGCCCCCGCGGGCTGCGGATCGCCTCGAACATGTGCTTTCCCTGGTCGTTCGAGTGGGACGTCGACCTCGTCGAGGCCTACGGGCTCGTCGACTGCGGCGACGCGCCGCTGGCGATCGGCAACGTCACCCGCACCCACGAGCTGGTCCAGGCCCAGCTCGAGGCCATCCTCGCGGCCGGGGCGATACCGCTGGCCGTCGGCGGCGACCACTCCCTGTGCATTCCCGGCGCCAGGGCTCTGAGCCGCCACCTGGGTCCCGAACGGAGGATGGGCTACCTGCAGATCGACGCACACCTCGACGCCGGCATCGAGATCGGCGGCGAGCTGCAGACCAACTGCAACGGGCTCATGCGTGCCACCGAGCTGCCCAACCTCCGCGTCGAGAACATGGCGGTGATCGGCGTTCGCGGAACCATCAACGTTCGCGACTGGTGGGAGGCGGTGCGCGAGCGCGGGGTGCCGGTCCACCCGATGTCCGCCCTCAGGCGCGACGGCGTCGAGGAGACGGTCACGCGCGTGCTCGATCGCGTGTGGGACGGCGTGGACGGCGTGTACGTCACCTTCGACACCGACTCCATCGACTCGTCGGCCGCCCCCGGAACCACCGGCCCGGAGCCGGGAGGCTTCACCGGCCACGAGATCATCCGCATCGGGCAGATGATCGGGGAGCGGGGGCTGACGGCCGTGGACAACGTGGAGCTGTGTCCCGTCTATGACCCGAGCGGGATCACGGCTCGGCTGGTGTGGGAGGTGCTGTCGCAGATGCTCTACGCGCACGCCAAGCACCATCTCCCGGCGCCTACGCGGTGAGCGCCAGCAGCCCCACCAGCTCGTAGACGGCGTTGGCGGCTGCGACGGCGGTCGCGCCCGCAGGGTCGTAGGGCGGCGCCACCTCGACCACGTCCGCACCGGCCAGGCTCAGACCGAACCCGGCGAGGCCGTCCAGCAGAGCCAGCAGCTCACGGCTGGTGAGCCCACCCGCCTCGGGCGTGCCGGTGCCGGGCGCGAAGGCCGGGTCGAGCACGTCGATGTCCACCGTCACGTACAACGGTGACCGCAGATGCGCCGCGGCCAGCTCGAGCGCGCCGTCCACCCCCACGCGATCGAGCTCGCGGGCCGGCAGGGTCGTGAACCCGAGCTCGCGGTTGTCGGCGGAGTCAGTGGGCCCGTAGAGCGAACCGCGGAGACCGATCTGCACCGAGGACGCCGGCTCGATCACGCCCTCCTCCAGGGCGCGGCGGAAGACCGTGCCGTGGGTGTAGCGGGAGCCGAAATAGGAGTCCCACGTGTCCGTGTGCGCGTCCAGCTGCAGCAGCGACAGCGGGCCATAGCGGGCGGCGGCCGCGCGGAGCAGGGGGAGGCTCACGGAATGGTCGCCACCCAGGCCGAGCACCCGGCCGCCGGCCTCGACCAGGCCGGCGGCGGCCCGCTCGATTGCGCCGTGGGCCTCCTCGACGCCGATGGGCGTGGCCGGGGCGTCGCCCGCGTCCGCCACCTGCACCGTCGCGAAGGCATCCACGCCGAGGGTCTCGTTGTAGGGGCGCAGGAGCAGCGAGGCCTCACGGATCGCGGCCGGCCCGAAACGCGCTCCGGCACGGAAGGTGGCGGCGCCATCGAAGGGCGCGCCGAGCACGGCGACATCCGCGCGACCGACCTCTACGAGCGAGGGGAGGCGGGCGAAGGTCCGCAGCCCTGCGAAGCGAGGCACCGCCAGCGCGTCGACCTGGCCGACCGGCTCGTCCCCGCGCTCGGGCTCCTCCGGCGACATGGCCGCCAGCTTACCCGCGCTCCCGGGCTGCGCTGCGGGCTGTGCGAGGATCGGCCTCGTGACCGCCGAGAGCAGAGGAGTCGCGCTCGTCACCGGCGCCGCCAGCGGCATCGGCAGGCAGATCGCGGCCCGTCTCGCGGGCGCGGGCTGGCGAACCACCGGCCTCGACCTCGAGCGCTCGGACACCGATCTCCCGGTCCAGGCCGACGTGACCGACCCTTCCGCGGTCGAGGCCGCGGTCGCGCGGGCGGAGGCCGAGCTTGGCCCCGTCTCGGTGCTGGTGACCGCCGCCGGCGTCTACGACATGGTCCCGGTGGGGGAGATCGATGCGGCGCGCTGGCGCCGCATGCTGGAGCTCCACCTCGGCGGCACCGTCAACGCCTGCCGGGCCGTCCTGCCCGGGATGCTCGCCGCCGGCGAAGGCGTGATCGTCACCGTCTCCTCCGAGCTGGCCATCTCCGGCGGCAACGGCGACGCGCACTACGTAGCCGCGAAGGGCGCGGTCATCGGGCTCACCCGCTCGCTCGGCGCTGAGCTGGCCCCGCACGGCATCCGGGTCAACAGCGTCGCCCCCGGGCCCACCGACACTCCTCTGCTCGCGCCGGACTCCCCGTCCCGCGATCCCGCCTACCTCGCCACTCTGCCGCTCGGCCGCCTGGTCAGCCCCGACGAGGTGGCGGACACCGTCCGGTACCTGGTCGAGGAGGGCAGCTACTTCGCGGGCCAGGTGGTCTCGCCCAACGCCGGAGCGGTGATCTGACACCCGAGCACCGCCTGGAGGGCCGGGTGGCACTGGTCAGCGGTGCCGGCCAGGGTCTCGGCCGGGCCATCGCCGAGCGCCTGGCCGCCGAGGGAGCACGGGTGGCGGTGAACGACCGAGCCGCCTCGGCCGGTCTGGAGGAGCTGGCGCGTGAGATCGGGGGCGCCACGGCGGTGGCCGACGCCTCCGATCCGGACGCGGTCGCGGCTATGGCGGAGGAGGTCGAGCGAAGCATGGGCCCGGTGGAGCTGCTCGTGGCCAACCACGCCTACATGACCATGGCTCCGTTCAGCGAGCACGATCCGGGCGACTGGTGGAAGAACGTCGACGTGAACCTGTCGGGGACCTTCTATCTGGTGAAGGCGGTCCTGCCCGGCATGCGCCGTCGCGGGCGCGGCCGAGTGGTGATCATCGCCTCGGAGTTCGGCGTGGTGGGCTGGGCCAACGCCACCGCCTACGCCGCCTCCAAGACCGGCCTCATCTCGCTGACCAAGACGCTGGGCCGCGAGCTGGGCCCCGAAGGGATCCTCGTGAACGCGATCGCGCCGGGCATCATGGACACCCCGCAGCTGGACGTCGACGCCGCCGACGCCGGCGTGTCGCCGGCGGAGATCCGCCGCCGCTACTCCGCGGAGAGCCCGCTCGGGCGAATCGGGCGCCCCGAGGAGATCGCCGCGCTGGCCGCCTTCCTGTGCAGCGAGGCGTCCGGGGCCTTCGTCGGCCAGATCCTGCAGCCGAACGGCGGCACCACGCGCGGCTTCGCGTAGTCGGATCCCGCGGGTCGGGAGCGAGCCCGCCACCGCAGAGAGCCCACGGATGCGAGAGGGGGTCCGGCCTAGTCCTCCGGGTAGACGGCCGGATCGGCGACCACGGGCGTGAGCTCCCGTTCCGGCAGGGCGTCGTCGGCCAGCGCCCGTTCGGCGACCGCCGCCCCGGTGGCGAACTCGACGTCGCCGGCGTCCAGCGCGTGCTCGATCAGGCCGCGCAGTGCCTCGACCCGGGACGCGCGGCCGGAGAGGAACGGGTGGCAGGTGAGCATGAACAGGCAGCCATGGCGGCGCATCGCGTCGAGCTCGGCCCGCCACAGCTCGAGCACCTTCCGCGGCGACTCGATCACGCTTCCGATCTCGGGCCGGGGCAGGTACGCGTACTGCTCCCAGTCGTCGAGGCCCCAGTGGGGCGGAAGCTCCGCGATCACCCCGTCGCCCACGCGCAGGCGATAGGGCCGGTCGGAGTCCATCAGGCTCGAGTCGTAGGTCAGGCCGTACTCGGCCACCAGCCCGGGCGTGCGCCAGCTCGCCTCCCACAGTGCCGCCCGGTGCCCGGAGGGGCGCACCCCGAGGCCGTCGAGCGCCGCCAGCGCCCGCTCGAAGTCCGCCCGCTCCTCCTCGGCGGAGAGGTCGACGGGGCTCCGGTGGCTGTAGGAGTGGTGCCCGACCTCGTGTCCCTCCTCGACGATCCGCGCGACCGTCTGCGGGTAGCGCTCGGCCGTGAGGCCGGGCACGAAGAAGGTGGCCGGCAGCCGGTACTCGGCGAGCAGCTCGAGCAGGCGCGGCACCCCCACCAGCGGCCCGAAGGCTTGGTGGGTCATGACCATGGCGTGCTCGGCGTAGCGCCGGCCCTGGGCGAGGATCGGGGACTCGGCGTCGACGTCGAAGGACAGCACGGCGACGGCGCGCTTATCCCCGAGCCAGCCCACCCGCGTCAGGCTCCCTCGGATTGCTCGGCCTGGCGCCGCTCGTGCTCGCGCCGCTCCTGCTCTTGGCGGGTAGGCCGCTGCCCCAGGTGCCCCTCTTCGACCAGCGTGCCGAGGACGTCCATGATGGCGCGGGCTCCGAGTTGGGCGGTCATGTCGGAGACGTCGTATGGGGGGGCGATTTCGACGACTTCCATGCCGCAGATGCCTTCGCGGGCGACCATGCGCAGTGCTTTGAGGGCTTCGCGGGGCAGTAGGCCGCCGGGTTCGGGGGAGCCGGTGCCGGGCACGAAGCCGGAGTCGATCGAGTCGATGTCGAAGGAGAGGAAGACGGCTTCGGCGTCTTTCCAGGCGCACTCCAGCGCGATCTCGACGGCCTTCTCGACCCCGAGTTCCTCGACGTCGGAGATGGTGATGACGGTGCTGCGGCGCTCGCGGGCGACCTTCATCCCGGGCCGCGAGCCGTACCAGCCGCCGATCCCCATTTGCACCAGGTTGCTGGCCGGGGCGTTGGGGATGTTGGTGGAGTGAAACCAGGGGGTGGTGTGCATGCGTTCGTCCATGTCGCGTTCCTGCATGTCGATGTGGCGGTCGAGGTGGATGATCCCCACGCGCCCGTCGATGTGGGGGGCGATGGCCCGCACGTCGGGGTAGCCGATCGAGTGGTCTCCGCCGATCACGACGGGGAAGGCGCCCTGCTGGTGGATAAACGACACCGCCATGTCGATCTGGTCAAAGGACTTCTCGATGTTGGAGGGGATGACGAAGATGTCGCCGGCGTCGCAGAGGTTGAGCTCCTCGTACAGATCGACGCCCATGTCGGCGTTGTAGGAGTCATACAGCGCCGAGATCCGCCGCACCGCCTGGGGGCCGAAGCGGCAGCCGGCCCGGTAGGTGGTGCCCATGTCAAAGGGGGCGCCCACCACCGCCACGTCATAGCTTGCCGACGTCGCGGATGTTCTCGCAGTACGGGCGCCTTGATGAAGGTGTTGATCCCCGCGAACGCCGGCTGCGCCCCGCGCGAGAACAACGAGATCGTCCGGTCCTGCACCGACGGCGCCGCCTCCAACCCCAGATCCAGCCCCCGCTCCAACTGCTCACGCGTGCGCCGGTCGGTGATGTCCTTCAACCGCTTGAGCACCCGCATGCCCCGCAGACCCTCGCGGTCGAAATGGCCATCGCCCTTGCCGTGCTTGTGGAACATCCCCATCGGCTCTCCCCTCGGCTGTGCCTTCGGACGGGCTCGGAGGTACATACCGGCCCGCCCGCAAGGGGTCAAGGAGGCTCGGACGAAGGATCAAAACGGTCCTCGGCCTTCGTACGATCGTCGTCTTGCCCTGGCCCGGCGCGGGTTGCGGAGAATGGCCCGGTGACGCACACCCGCGAGCCGGCGGTTCCCGGCGACGCCGACGCGCCCACCACCGGCGGCGAGGGGGAGGGGCTCAAGCGCGAGTTCTCGCTCTGGGCCATCTTCTGCCCTGGCCTTCGCCTTCATCTCGCCGATCGTCGCGCTGTACGGGATCTTCGCGTTCTCGTTCCTCTCGGCCGGGCCGGCGATGTGGTGGGGCTTCTTCGTGGTGCTCGCGGGGCAGCTCCTCGTGGCCGCCGTCTTCGCCGAGCTCGCCTCCCGCTGGCCGTTCGAGGGCAGCATCTACCAGTGGTCGCGCCGCCTGATCCACGAGACCTACGGATGGTTCGCCGGCTGGGCGTACATGTGGACGCTCATGATCACCATGGTCGCGGTGGCGTACGGCGCGGCCGGCTTCGTGCCGGTGGTGTTCGGCCTCGATCCCTTCGAGCCCGGAACACAGCTGCTGGTGGCGATGGGCTTCCTCCTGTTCGGCACGCTGATGAACATCGCCTCGCGGAAGGCGCTGCAGGCGTTCATGGTCGCCAGCATCGGCGCGGAGGTCCTGGGCTCCATCGGCATCGGGACGGTGCTGCTGTTCTTCCACAACGAGCAGCCGCTGTCCTCGGTCTTCGAGAGCGCAGGCGCCGGGGCGGGTCCCGGTGGCTACGTCTGGGCCGGCTTTTTCGCCGCTGTGGGCTTCATCGGCTGGACCTACGTCGGCTTCGAGACCGCAGCGTCTGTGGCCGAGGAGACGCCCGAGCCGCGGCGAGACGTGCCGAAGGCCATCATCCTTTCGCTGATCACGGTGGCCGCGGTCGTGACCTACGCGTCGCTCGCCCTGATCCTCGCCATCCCCGACTACGGAGCGGTGATCAGCGGCGAGGTGGTCGATCCCGTCGCCGACACGATCAGCTTCCAGCTCGGCTCGGGCATCACCAAGCCGCTGTTCGTCCTCTTCATCATCGGCTTCACCGCGAGCCTCCTCGCCATTCAGACGAACTGCTCGCGCGTGATGTGGGCCTTCGCCCGCGCGGACGTGCTGCCGGCGTCGGGGATGCTCAAGAAACTGTCGCCAGGCGCACGGCTGCCGGTGAACACCGTGCTGACCACCGGGGTGATTGCGGCGATTCTGCTGATCTCGACACAGTCCGAGAACGTCTACCTGACGCTCATCTCGATGGCCACCGGCGGCTTCTACATCTCGTTCGCGCTCCCGGTCGTGGCGGCGCTGATCGTGAAGCTGCGGGGTCGCTGGGAACCGGGAGCCTGGAACCTTGGCCGCTTCAGCATGCTGGTGGCGGTCGTCGCGTCGGTGTGGGTGGTGTTCGAGTACTTCAACATCGCCTGGCCGCGCGCCGAGGGTGTGCCCTGGTACCAGGACTGGGCGGTGTTCGTGATGACCGCGATAGTCGGGGTGCTCGGCGTGGTGGCCTATCTCTTCGTGCGCCCGAAGGTCCTGGCTGCCGAAGATCGCCTCGGAGCCGATGAGACATCGGTCCAGTGGCCGGGCCCCCGAAGGCCGGTTGAACGTCCTCGCGCTGAGCGCAAGCCCGCGGCGCGACGGGAACTCGTTCCGCCTGGCCGAGGCCATGGTCGAGGGAGCGCGGGAGTCCGGCCATCAGACCGAGCTCGTTCACCTGGACGACCACGTCCGGCACCACCTCCGCGACTGCCGCCGCTGTCGCGACGACGCCGGTCGTTGCACGATCGACGACGGCTTCGAGGCGCTCCTTCGCGACCGCGTCCTGCCCGCCGACGCGATCATCTACGCCACTCCGCTCTACTGGTACGGCGTCTCGGGACAACTGAAGACGTTTCTGGACCGGCTCTTCTGCTTCATCGCCGCGTCGGAGCCCGAGGCGGACATGTTCGTGCGCCGGCTGACGGGAAAGCGGCTCGCGCTTGTGATCTCCTCGGAGGAGACCTACCCGGGCGCCCCGCTGGGGGTGATCCACGAACTCCAGGAGTACGCCCGCTACATGCACTCACCGCTGGTCGCGGTCGTCCAGGGCATCGGCAACTCCCGCCGGGATGTGCTCCTCGATCCCGGCGACCCGCTCGGGCGCGCCCGCGAGATCGGACGCCGGCTGGCCGAGCTGCGCAGCACCGACTACCGCCTCGACACCGAGCGGCCGAACTCGACCTGGCCGGGCCCGGAGGGGCTGTAGCGCTAGGGGGCCGCCGCCGGGCCGCCGCGGGCGAACTCGAGCGCACGCAGCGCGAGCCAAAGCTGCACGACGTCGCCGGTCTCGCGCAGGTCGCGGCCGGTGAGCTCCTCGACGCGCCGCATCCGGTAGACCAGGGTCTGCTTGTGGACGTGCAGCAGCTCGGCCGAGCGCTGCCAGGAGCGGTTCTGCTCGAGGAAGACACTCAACGAGCCGAGCAGCTCGGTGTTGTGAAGGTCGTCGTAGGAGAGGATCGGCGCCAGCACCCGCTCCACCGCGATCTCCGCCTCACCCAGCGTGCGCGGGAGAAACAACGGCGTGCTCTCACCGTAGTGCACCAGCGGCTGAGCGAGGTTCTGCGCGGCGGTCTGAGCCCAGCCGGCCTCGCGGGCCGCGTCCGGGGCACGGTCGGGCCTGCGCAGTGGATCGCTGACCCCCAGCGGCACCTCGGCGCCCACCGCGGTTCGCAGCGCGCTGAGCGCCGCGGCGCCGTCGGGCACGGCGAGGAGGCAGCGATTCGGGTCCCACAGGATGAGGTGGGGCACGCCGCGCTGAGCCAGCTCGTGGTGCAGGTTGCCCTCGTCGGCGCCGGAGGGGCTCGGACCGAACGACACCAGGCACGCGCTCGCCGCCGAGATGCCGTGCTCGTCGAGCTGCTGTTGCGCCGAGGCGGGCTCGAGCCGGCGCTCCAGCATGGCCGCCAGCAACTCGGAGCCCAGCCGGCGTTCGTGCTCGCGTTCGGCGGTGACCCGCTCCACGTCGAGCGCGGCGATGTTCGCCGCGTGCTGGAGAAGCGCCAGGTCCGGTGTCTGGTCGTCGGTGTGCATCGCCACGAGGGCGGTCGGCCGCCGGGTGGGCACGTGCATCGCGATGGTGAGGACGCCGTCGTGGCGGACGCGCATCACGCTCGGGAAGACGCCGCCACGGGCGTGCAGCTCGTCGATCAGATGCTCCCCCAGGCCGGGAGGCGGCGGCGGGTCGACGGCGACCACGGGCAGGGCGGTGGCGGCGTCGACCAGCACGAGCCGGCAGCGGAGCTGCCGGCCCAGCTCGTCCAGAAGGGCCGAACCGACGCGACCCGTCGACACCGCCCCGCGGAGGACCTCGTACAGCTGCACGGTGTCGACCAGTCGCTTGTGCTCCTCGTCCGAGTTGGCGTTGGCCACCGCCCGCGACACGGCGACGAAGGGCACGTCGCGGGGAATGGCCAGCAGGGGAAAGGCGAGCTGGTCGGCCCGCTCGAGCAGCGCCGGGCTCAGGGGTGGTGCGTGCATGTCATCCCCGATTGCGAGAGCGCTCAGGCCGGCCGCCTCGAGCTGCATGAGAAAGGACTCCTGCGCCTCGGGCTCGGCGGGGATATTGGGACCGTTGGACATGAGCAGGTCACCGGGCGCGAGCCATTCGGTGGGATCCGCCAGGTCCGACGTGTGAGCCCAGGTGACCAGCCGTCCACCTCCGCCGGCCCCGGCGCGGAAGCTGATCTTCAGGAACGGGATCGCGACGAGCTCGGCGACGGTGACGGCCACCGCAGCAATGTAAACCGACCTTCGCTCAGCGGCGTCAGACGATCGTACGAGCGGCCCTCGGCACTCCTGTCCATCGTCTGGTTGTCACCCGTCCGCGCCAGGCGGAGACTCCCGGTTGGAGAGGAGGAGCGCGATGAAAACCACAGAGACCATCCATGTCCCGGCCCGCGAGGGCCGGGCTGTGACCGTGCCGGCGGGCACGGCCTTCCGCATCGTCGACGTCGAGGGCAATCAGGTGGCGGACCTGTTCGCCTTCAACGCGGACGACGTGAGCGAGTTCCACAGCGCGGTGCACACCCGCGCGGCCGTCAGCCGCCTGTTTCCCCGACCGGGTGAGGCGTTCGTGACCAACCGGCGGCGGCCGATATTCACCCTGGAGAGCGACGACTCGCCGGGCGTGCACGACATGCTGATCGCCCCCTGCGACCCCGAGCGTTACCAGGGGCTGGGGGTGGAGGAGTGGCACGCCTCGTGCCGGGAGAACCTGGAGCTGGCGATGCGTGACCTGGGCCACGACCGGATCTGCCTGCCCACGTCGATCAACCTGTTCATGAACATCCCCGTGGCCGGCGACGGCACGCTGGGATGGGATCCCGCGCCCACGGCCGCGGGCAACTCGATCACGTTCAGGGCTGCGATGGATTGCATCGTGGTTGCATCCGCGTGTCCTCAGGACATCGTGCCGATCAACGACCACAACCCGACGTCCATCGCCATCGAGGTGCTGGACGGCGACTGAAGGGGGTAGCAGCGATGGCGGCTGAGCAGACCGGAGGGCCCGCGGTCGACACCACGATGTGGACCTCGCTCCTCCACGCCGGCCTCGCGGGCTCCTTTCTCAAGCTGCCTCACGTCGCCGCCGACGCCGGCGCCTTGCGCTGAGCACGGGGCACGCGCGGCGATCTACGGCATCCCCTTCGACTCCACCTCCATCAGCCGTACCGGCGCGAACTACGGCCCGCGCGGGATCCGCGAGATATCGAGCCAGTTCCTGACCTACAACGCGACCTGGGACTTCGATCTTGTCGAGGCTCTCAACCCGGTCGACTGCGGCGACTGCGACGTGGTGCTGGCCAACGCCGAGAAGACGTTCGCGCGAGCCGAGCAGGACATCGGCCAGATGCTGGCGGCGGGAGCGCTGCCGGCCACCCTGGGCGGCGACCACTCGGTCACCATCCCGGCCGTGCGGGCCGTGCGCCAGGCGGTGGCAAACCCCGGCCTGGTGCTCATCGACACCCATCTCGACACGGCTCTCGACGTCGGGGGCGAGGAGCTCAACCACTGCTGTCCGATCACCAGGGCGGTGGACGCCGGCTTCGATCCAAAGAAGATGGCCCTGCTCGCGATCAGCGGCTGGATGAACCCGCGCACCGAGATCGGGTACTGCCGCGAGCACGGCATCACCGTCATCTGGCTCGAGGACATCTGGGAGCGTGGGGTGCCGGCGACCGTGGCGGCGGCGCTCGAGGTCGCGGGCAACGGCACCGATGGGATCTACCTCAGCGTTGACGTGGACTCGCTCGACGGCGCCTACGCGCCCGGCACCTGCGTCCCCACGCCCGGCGGCCTCACCTCGCGCGAGCTGCTGGAGCTGGTCCGTGGGGTGGCCCGGCACGGTCTCGTGGGTGTCGACGTGGTGGAGACCGCGCCCAGCCTGGACGCCAGCTCGGTGACCGCGGCCATCGCGGGCCGGGTGGTGATGGACGCCCTCGCGGCTCACGCCGGCGCGCTGGACGGCTGATGGCCACCCACGATGTGATCGTGGTCGGGGGCGGCCTCTCCGGCGGTCTCCCCGCTGCGGCCTACCTCCAGAAGGCGGGCCTCGACGTGCTGATCGTCGAGGCGAACTCTGAGCTGGGCTCGTTCTGCTGCACGCACGAGACCTGGGCCCAGACCCTCGACAGCCCCCACGTGGGCGTCAGCTTCGCCGGCAACTCGCCGGTGATCGAGGACCTCGATCTCGAGCGTCACGGCTTCCGCTTCAGGGCCAGCCCCGTGATCCTGGCCACCACCTTCCCCGACGGCACCAACTGCCTGATCTGCCAGGAGCCGGAGCGGACCGCCGAGAACTTCGCCCTACACTCCGGCGCCGACGGCGAGCGGATGCTGGGCATCCAGGAGCGGGTCCACGAGACGCTGGTGGAGTTCAACCAGCTCTGCTCGTACACGCCGCACCCGGACCCCTCCAAGCTGGATCGCATCTTCGAGATCTGCGCCTACGCCATGGGGTTCAGCGTGGACGAGATGTCGGAGATGAGCGGTCCGGAGCTGTGCGAGCGCACCTTCGAGTCGGACGCCTGCCGGGAGATCCTGATGACGCCGGTCGCGTTCTGGGAGCACGGGGCGCCCTTCGCTCGCGGCCAGGGCGCCTACGGGGTCACCTTCGCGCTCTACTACACGACCGGGATCGGCGTGGGCGGCAACGAGATCCAGGTGGACGCCCTGACCGAGTGCTTTCTGGCTCACGGGGGAGCGGTTCTCACGAACTCCACGGTCGACCGGATCGTGGTGGAGGACGGCCGGGCCACGGGCGTCGTGCTCGGGGAGCGCTCGCTTCGGCCCGGCGCCGAGATCGAGGCCCGCCTCGGTGTGCTCTCCAACGCCGGCGTGCCCGAGACCCTGCGCCTGGTGGGCGAGGACACCATCGCCGGCGCCGACCCCCGCCTCGCGGCCAAGATGCGCCACTGGAAGATGGGACTGCGCGGCTCGCACGTGACGTCCTGGCTGCTCGACCGGCGCATCGACTGGGGATCGTCCGCCTTCGACCCGCTGATCAACGAGGCCATCCTGGTCTACCGCGCGTTCGACTCGTGGGAGGGCACGAAGCGCTACATGGTGGACATGCTCGGCAACGACACCTGGAAGGCCGCCGGGCAGCTGATGGAGTTCACCTATTACGCGCCCGCTGACCCGACCAGCGTCTCGCCCGAGGGGCACAACATCCTGCGGGCCGAGGAGTGCTTTCCCTACCCGCTGCACGGGCTGGGCGGGCCGGAGGCATGGGACGGGGAGATACGCCACGAGCTCCTGCGGGCCCGCAACGAGACCATGGGCCGCCTCATCCCCGGTTGGGAGGAGATGGTCCTCGATCAGTACGAGTGGACACCGCTCGACAACTGGCGGCTGAACCGGGCGGCGAAGTTCGGGCAGGTGGTGGGCGGCGACTTCAGCGAGGACCAGTGGATCCTCGACCGCATGCCCTACCGGATGCCGCTCGGCGGCCTGTACATGTCGAACGGCGTCTGGCCGGTCGGACTGAGCTGGATGGCGGCCGGCTACAACGCGGCTCAGACGATCGCGCAGGACGCGGGCGTGCGGGAGCAGTCGTGGTGGAGCGCGCGACCCTGCGAGTGGTACCTGAGAAACCTGGACCACCTGGTCGGCGCGCCCGGGGCCGCGCTGGGACGGTGAGCGTGCCGGGCGACGGCTACGACGTGGCCATCGTCGGCGCCGGGCCCAACGGGCTCGCCGCCGCCGCCTACCTGGCGCGGGCGGGCGCCCGGGTCGTGGTCCTCGAGAAGCGCTTCGAGCGCGGCGGAACGCTCGCCACCGACGACTACTCCACTCCCTTCCAGTACAACCTCGCCCAGCTGGCGCTGCCGCTCGGGCCCGAGCTGCCCCCCTACGCCGACCTCGGACTGGAGGGGCTGGGGGTGCGCTTCGCCGAGCCGGCGCAGGCCTTCTCGGCCCGTACCGAGCCGGGCGCGCCCGAGCTGGTGGTGGGGCGGGGGGGCCGCGGCCTGCCCGGCGAGATCGAGACGATGCTGACCGCCGCCTCCAGCGCGGTCGCCCCGCTGCTCTACCGCGCGCCCGGGGCGGAGGAGCAGGAGCGGGCGCGGCTGCCCGCGGGCACACGTGACGCCGTCCTGGCGCTCGCCGACGCCACTCCGCGTTCGCTGGCGGAGCGGGCGGACGATCCTCGCGCCGCCGTGGTGCTCCGCTACGCCTGCGGGCTCGCGGGGTTTCTCGACGACGACGTGCCCCTCGGGCTGATCGGGGCCTTCTGTCTGGCCCGGCAGTTCAGCCCGATGCTCGTGGTGGGTGGCTCGAAGAACCTGGCCAACGCGCTGATGCGGGTCGCCGCGGCCGGCGGGGCGCGCGGATGGGTGAGCTCCGAGGTCACGCGGGTGGAACGGGCCGAGCGCGGCTTCCGGCTCCACACCGCCGACGCTCGCGAGCTGCGAGCGGGCACCGTGGTGGCCGCACTCGACCTCGGCTCCACCGCCCGCATCCTGGGCCGCGAGCCGGCGACGGCGGAGCTGGCGGAGACGGCCGCGCGCTGGATCGTGGATCCGACGGGCCCCTTCACCGCGCACTACGGGATCAAGGGGAACCCTCCCGCGGGCGAGGCCCTGAACCGCGTTTTCGGGTTCGCCGATGCCGAGGCGGTGGCGCGGCACTTCGCCGCGGCGGGGGAGGGCCGCCTGCCGGCCGCCGTCGCGGGCCACCTCTCCTGCGTCAGCGTCCACGATCCGCTCCAGGCCTCACCGGGCCCGTACGGACCGCTCCACACGCTCCGGCTCCAGACCTTCGCGCCCTACGAGCTCTCGCAGGGCCGCTGGGACCGCTTTCGCACGACCTACCGCCGGCACTGCTGGGAGGCGCTGCTCGCCCATTTCCCCGACCTCGGCGAGGCCCGGCTGCTGTTCGAGTTCTGCGACACGCCGCTGGACATCGAACGGCGCTTCTCCACGGCTCGCCGCGGCTCGATTCGCCAGGGCGCGCTGATCGCGGATCAGACCCTGACCGCGCGCCCGCATCCTGGCTGGTCGACCGGGCGCACCCCCGTCGAGGGGCTCTATCTCGCGGGCGGCTCCGTCCATCCGGGCGTGCCGGGCTCGCTGGCCGGGGGCCATAACGCCGCGGCGGTCGTCGCGCAGGACCTCGGCCTCGAGCTCGTACCATCTCCGGCGTGCGATTGACGCTGGCACAGCTCGCGCCGCGCCCGCGCGACGTGGCCGCCAACCTGGCCCGTGCCCGTGAGATGCTCGCCGCGGCCGAGGGCACGGACCTCCTGGTGCTGCCCGAGCTCTTCCTGTGCGGCTACGAGCTGGAGCGGGTCGAGCCGCTGGCGATCGACCCCGACGGGCCGGAGGCGGGTGCACTGCGGGAGGCGGCGCGCGAGGCGGGCACCGCCCTCGTGGTGGGGGTGGCCGAGCGAACGGTTACGGGCGTGGCCAACAGCGCGCTGTGCATCGACTCCGACGGGTCGCTCGCCGGGATCTACCGCAAGACCCATCTCTTCGGCGCCGAGCACGACGCCTACGCGCCCGGTGAGGAGCTTCACCCCGTCCGGCTCTGCGGGCGGCCGGTCGGCGTGATGATCTGCTTCGACATGGAGTTCCCGGAGGTCGCCCGCACGCTGGCCGCTCGGGGCGTGGACGCACTGGTCACGATCTCCGCCAACTCGCCCCCCTTCGAGCTCGATCACGAGCTGTTCGCGCGCGCCCGCGCGCTCGAGAACGGGCTGCCGCACGCCTACGTCAACCGCGTCGGCGAGGAGGGAGGTCTGCCCTTCTGCGGCGGCTCGCTGGCGGTCGACCCGGAGGGAGGCGTGCTCGCCGCCGCGGGCCCCGACGAAGAGCAGGTGTTCGTCGCGGAGCTCGGCGAGGCGGGCCGTCGCGACCCGCGCACGCGTTACCGGGAGCAGCTGCGCGAGGGCCTGTACGCGCCGGCCTCCGGCTGACCGCGCGTGCCGGCCGAGGAGGTCCTCACCCGCCGCGCCCTCAACCGCGCGCTGCTCCAGCGCCAGCAGCTGCTCGAACGAGCCGCCCGGACTCCGGCCGAGGAGGTCCGGCATCTGGTCGGGCTTCAGGCCCAGGCGCCGATGCCCCCTTACCACGGGCTGTGGTCGCGGCTGGAGGGGTTCGATCCGCACGACCTGGGACGCCTGCTCACCGAGCGCGCGGCGGTGCGCATGACGTTGATGCGCGGCACGGTGCATCTGGTGACCGTCCCCGACGCGCTCCTGTTGCGGCCGGTGGTGCAGGCCATGATCGAGCGGCAGCACGCGGGGCAGTTCGGGAAGCGGATGGGCGGGGCCGATCCCGACAAGCTGGCCACGTCCGTGCGCGAGCTGCTCGCCGATGAGCCGCTCGGCGGGCGCGAGCTCGGGCGGCGGCTGGTGGCCAGGGGGATCGGCGACGACGAGGAGGCGCTCGGGATCGCCGCGCGCGTGTACGTGCCGCTGGTGCAGATCCCGCCGCGGGGCGTGTGGGGCGCCGGCGCCCGGGCCAGGTACGCCTCGCTCGAGGCCTGGACCGGTGGCGTCCTCGAGGACCAGCCGGCCACCGACGAGGTGGTCCTCCGCTATCTGACCGCCTTCGGCCCGGCGTCGGTGATGGACGCGCAGAGCTGGTCCGGGGTGACCAGGCTCAAGGAGGTGTTCGAGCGGCTGCGGTCCCGGCTGCTGGTTTTCACCGACGAGGAGGGCACCGAGCTCTTCGACCTGCCCGACGCGCCCAGGCCCGGCGCGGACGTGCCCGCTCCGGTGCGGCTGCTGGGCGAGTACGACAACGTGCTGCTCGGCCACGCCGACCGGCGCCGCATCATCCCCGACGACTTTCCCTGGAAGGCGATGCTGGCCCCCGGTCGCTTCGTCAACAACCTGCTGGTCGACGGGGAGCTGCGGGCCACCTGGTGGATCGAGCACGAGGGCAAGCGCCGGGCCACCCTCGGTGTTCGGCCGGCCCGCCCGCTCTCCAAACGCGAACGCCAGGCGGTGGAGGCGGAGGCGCAACGGATGGTCGAGTTCGCCGCGCCGGAGGCAGCGGCCCATGACGTGCGTTTCGAACCCGCGGTTGGCTGAGCGCCGAGCGGGTAGCGGGAGGACATGGAAAAGGAAGAATCCATCGACACCGACGAGCGCGACGAGAAGGCCGCGGCCGACCCGGAGCCCAAGAAGCAAGCCCCGGAGCAGGACGACACCGACAGCAGCTTCTGGGACACCGACGAGCACTCGGACGCGCCAGGGCCCACCGGCACCGGCTGAGGCCGACCGGCCTCAGCCCGGCCGGTTGGTGCGGTCGCCGCCCTCGTGGACGGTGACCACCGAGCCCAAGAGCAGGTTGTTGGGCACGCGGACGGTCTCGTCCGCGCCGGTGCGCAGCACCGTGACGGCGGTGTCGATCGAGACGATCTCGCCGCGTAGCTCACCCACGCTGATCGTCTGACCGGCGGCGTAGGCGTTGCGCAGGTAGCGCCCGGCGCTCAGCTCGCGGGCGACATCACGGCCGCCCAGGCCGAAGGCCAGCGCGAACGTGGCCCCGACGGCCGCCAGGACGATGATGAGCAGGGCCACCAGCGTCGCGGTCGCGACGCCCAGCTGCGCCGCGGCCGTGATGGCGAAGATCGCGACCACAGCGACCTGCACCGCGGCGCCGAGCGGCACGGGAAGATCCATCTGATGGGTCAGACGGTCGACCCGCTCGCGCAGGACGCCGCCCAGCACCACTCCGGCCAGCAGCAGCACCGCGGCGATGAGCACGTTGGGCAGATAGAGGACGGCTGCGTTGAGCGAGTCGCTCAGGAACTGCAGGCCGAGCAGCGACAGCGCCGCGAACAGCACCACCAGCGAGAGGCCGACTCGAACGGCCTGGCCCAGCACCCGGCTCAGCGAGCGTCCGAGCCCGGCCCGTTCCAGCGTGTCGCTCACCCCGAAGCGCTCGCCCGCGCCGTCGAGGCCCAGGCGCTGCAGGGCGCCGCGCACCAGCCGGCCCACCAGGCGAGCGAGCAGCACTCCCACGACCAGCAGCACGAACGCGCCGGCCAGCCGGGGGAGGAAGCCCCCCAGCGTCTCGCCGGCGGTGTCCAGGATCTCAACCGCGATCAGCATGACTAGCGCCTCCTACCCGGAGCGAAGAGCGCCAGTACTCCGTCCATCGCCGCGCCGGCGATCATGCCCGCCACCCGCACCGGCTCGCGGACCACTCGCTGCCAGCGGGCGGTGGGCACGACCCGCGGGACCAGGCTCCCGCCGGGATCGGGCGCGGCGCGGCGCAACAGCCGCAGGTGCTCGCCCAGGCTGCGATCGGCGGCGCTGGGTCCGCTGTCCGGGCGCCCGGCGTCGCTCATCGGGGCAGCTCCCAGTCGTAGGTGTTCGCGCGCAGGACCTCGATGAGCTCATCCCGGGCACGATGCAGGCGGCCCTTCACGCTTCCGATCGGGCTCTCGGTGATCGTGGCGATCTCGTCGTAGCTCAGGCCCTCGACGTCGCGCAGGACGAGCACGGCACGGTGCTCGTAGCGCAGGTCGCGGAGCTTGAGCTCGAGTCGCTCACGGCGCTCGCTTTCCTGCAAGCGCCGGGCCGGCTCGCGTTCCTCGACGGGACGGAGCGCGCTGCGGTCCTCGAGGTCCGCCGCGCTGCCCACCGGCTCCGGCTTGCGCCGCGCGATCGTGTTCAGCGCCGTGTTGTGCACGATCTGCAGGAGCCAGGAGCGGAAGGCGCTCTGACCGCGGAAGCGGTCCAAGCGGTGAAAGGCCCGCAGGAAGGAGTCCTGGGCCACGTCGTCCGCGTCGTCGGGTCCCACGATGCGGACTGCCAGGCGGCGGACGACGGCCTGGTGGCGCTCGACCAGGCGCCCGAAGGCATCGAGCCTGCCCTCGAGGGTCTCCTGCACGAGCGGCAGATCAGGGTCCACGGAGCGGGCAACCCTACACCGGTGGCGGTGGTCGCAGAGCGGCCATGACCACTAGGACAGTCGCGGGGAGCTCTCGGTTACGGCGTGTAACTCCGGGCAAGACCGAACTGTCTCATAGGTGTGAGACTCGAGGCGATCCACTTGCACGGTGCCTGTCGGCAGGGCGCCAAGACCGCCGCCGCGACCCGGCGCCGGCGCGAGCTCTTCGAGGAGGCCGTCGCAGTCATCGAGCGGGACTACGCCACGCGCTTGACGCTCGGCGCGGTGGCGCGGCATATCGGCGCCTCCACCCGCAACCTGCAGCGGGCCTTCGCGGAGGCGGAGGGCACCTCCTTCAGCCAGCGCCTGCGAGAGGAGCGGCTGGAGCGTGGCGCCGCGCTGCTCGTGGGGTCGAACCTGCCGGTCAAGTCGGTGGCGCATGCCGTCGGGTATCGCCAGCAGGCCGAGTTCGCGCGGCAGTTCCGGGCCCGCTACGGCCATCCGCCGACGGTCTACCGCGGCTCGCGGCTGGCCGCCTGACGCTTTGGCGTCCCGCCACAAAGAGACGCTTTTCGCGCCTCCAGCGCACGGTAAGAGGAACCGAAGCACTACGAACGGAGACGAATGTCAGCACTTCCAGACCAGCAAGAGGACACCGGAACCCAGGCTCAGGCCAAGGTCAAGGCCGAGGAGGTCAAGGGGCAGGCCCAGGAGAAGGCACAGGACCTCAGCCGGCAGGCCCGCGGACGGGCGGTGGAGCAGGTGGACCAGCGCTCCACCCAGGCCGGCGAGCAGGTGAGCACGGTCGCCGGTGACGTGCGCAGCGTGGGCGAGGAGCTCCGTCGCCAGGGCAAGGACGGTCCGGCCAAGATCGCGGATCAGGCCGCCGATCGCGCGGACCGCCTCGGCAGCTATCTGCAGGACTCCGACGCCGACCGCATTCTCGGTGACCTCGAGGACTTCGGGCGCCGTCAGCCGTGGGCGGTGGTGGCCGGCGGCCTGGCGCTTGGGTTCGTTGCCTCCCGCTTCCTCAAGGCTTCCAGCCGGCAGCGCTACGAGACGTCCGCCTCCTCGTACCAGCCGCAGACGCCCTGACGATGGCCACCGGCGACAACAACGAGCTCCGCGACAGCTCCACCGGGGAGCTGCTCAAGCGGCTCTCCCAGCAGACGTCGGAGCTCGTGCACAAGGAAGTGGACCTGGCCAAGGCCGAGCTGGGCGAGAAGGCGAAGACCGCCGGCGTGGGGGCGGGCCTGTTCGGCGGCGCGACCCTCTTCGGGGTCACCGCCTTCCTTGCGCTGGCGGGCTGTCTGGTGGCCCTGCTGGCCACCGGCCTCGACGTCTGGCTGTCCGCGCTGATCGTCGCGGTGGTCTACGCCGCGATCGCGGGCGTGCTGGCGCTGATGGGCAAGAAAAAGGTTCAGCAGGCCACACCGCCTGTTCCCGAGCAAACAGTTGAAACCCTCAAGGAGGACGTGGAATGGGCCAAGAATCAGCGGCAATAAGGAACGACATAGAGCAAACGCGCGACGAGATGTCCGACACCGTGGACGCGCTCGGCCATAAGGCCGACGTCAAGACGCGGACCAAGGAGGCTCTCGGCAGCCGCAAGGACGCGCTGGTCTCGAAGGTCAGCGGCGGCACGCCCGACTCGGGCGAGGTCAAGCAGGGCGCACAGAGGGCCGTGGGCGTGGCCCAGGAGAACCCGCTGGGGCTCGCCGTCGGCTCGCTGGCCGTGGGCTTCCTGGCCGGGATGCTCATCCCCTCCAGCAAGGTCGAGGACGAGAAGATCGGTCCGATGGCCGACCAGGTCAAGGAGAAGGCCAAGGAGACAGGTCAGGAGGCCATGGAGCGCGGCAAGCAGGTGGCCGGCGAGGCGGCCGAGAGCGCCAAGCAGACGGCCCAGGAGAGCGGCCGCGACCAGGCCGAGGAGCTGCGCTCGAGCGCCGAGGCCAAGGCCGGCGAGGCGCGTTCGGGCACGGAGCCGAGCCAGGTCTGATGGCCGATTCCGCTGAATCCACCGAGCCCCGGGTCGAGGAGAAGCGCATCGGCCGCCGGCCGGAGGGCCCCGCCCATCCGCGGAAGGGCGGGGTCGTCCAGACCGTCAAGCGCACGGTCGCCGAGTTCCAGGAGGACAACCTCACCGACTGGGCGGCCGCGCTCACCTACTACTCGGTGCTGTCGGTCTTCCCGGCGATCATCGCCATGGTGTCGGTCGTGGGCCTGGTGGGCGACCCGCAGACGATCACCGAGGAGCTCACCGACATCGTCAGCTCCATCGGCCCGGCGTCGGCGGCGGACACGCTGAAGGGGCCGATCGAGAGCGTCACGAGCAGCAAGGGAAGCGCCGGCATCCTGTTGATCCTGGGTATCGCCGGCGCCCTGTGGACGGCATCGGGCTACGTCGGTGCTTTCATGCGCGCCTCCAACTCGATCTACGAGGTCGAGGAGGGACGGGGGTTCATCAAGCTGCGGCCGCTGCAGATGTTGGTGACGCTCGTGCTGGTGGTCATGCTGGCGCTGGTGCTGTTCGCGCTGGTGCTCACCGGTCCGGTGGCCCAGCAGGTGGGCTCGGCGATCGGCTTGGGGGACACGGCGGTGACGGTCTGGGACATCGCCAAGTGGCCGGTGCTCCTGGTGGTGGTGATGCTGATGTTCGCGGTGCTCTACTACTCGGCGCCCAACGCGAAGCTGCGCGGCTTCAAGTGGGTCACGCCGGGGAGCGTGCTGGCCATCGTGGTCTGGCTGGTGGCCTCCGCTGCGTTCGCCTTCTACGTGGCCAACTTCGGCTCCTACAACAAGACCTACGGCGCGCTGGGCGGCGTGATCGTCTTCCTGGTCTGGATCTGGCTGACCAACGTGGCCATCCTGCTGGGCGCCGAGCTGAACGCCGAGCACGAGCGCAGCCGCCAGATCGAGGAGGGCCTGCCCGGCGCCGAGCGCGAGTTGCAGCTCGAGCCCCGCAGCGAGCCCAAGGACAGCAAGAAGGCCCGCACGGCCTAGCCGCAAGCAGCCGGCTCGGCCGGCTGCGCGCGGTTGATGGTCTCAGTACTTCAACGCGCCCCGCAGCACGGCCGGCTGGTCCCGGGGCGAGCTGGCCGCGCCGGCCCGGCGGGTGATCACCACGCGGTGGTACTCGCCGGGACGGACGGCGGCGGTCAGCTCGGCCTGAGCCGTCCCGCCCGGGCGCGGCCTGAACGTGCCGCCGCTCACCCAGCGTCCGTCCTCGCGGATGCACCACAGCTCGTGGGCCTGCCGGGAGGGCAGCCCCCTCACCTCGAGGCTCACGCGTGAGCCCGCCGCCACCTTGTCCACCGTGAAGCTGCCCGAGGCGCCGGGCTCGCCGCGCAGGCTCCCGTAGGCGTAGGCAGACTCGTCGCCCGGCAGGGTCAGCAGGACGACGGCGACTGCGACCGCGGCCACGGCGGCCACCGCCGCCGCCAGGACCCGCCTGCGCAGCAGGCGGTTGCGGTCAAGCGCACGGCGGCCGCGCTCACGCGCCACGCGGTCGAGCACCGCGTCCTCCAGCGCTCCCGAGGGGAGCGGCGGCGGGACGTCGGCCGGCTCGATCCGGTCGAGCAGCGCGGGCAGGCCGGCCAGCGCGGCGTGCTCGCGCCGGCAGGCCTCGCACGTCTGCAGGTGGCGTTCCATGGCCTCGCGCTCGGCCGGGTCGAGGGCTCCGAGCACGTACCCGCCCATCAGGTCGGCGTGGCTGGCGCAGCCGCTCACGCCTCGACCCCCATCTCGTCGAGCACGAGCCGCAGGCTTCGCAGGGCATAGGACGTGCGGCTCTTCACCGTGCCCAGCGGAATGCCCTTGAGCTCCGCGATCTCACGCAGGGTGAGGCCGCTCCAGTGCGCGAGCCGGATCAGCTCGCGGTGCTCGGGACGCAGCCGGGCGAGCGCGGCCGCGATCTGCCAGCGCAGCACCGCCTGTTCGAGCGGGTCGTCGCCGGCGGGCGGGGCGGGCAGGTCGTCGCGGTCGGCGAGCGCGGGACGCGCCCCGGCCCGGCGGCGCAGGTCCACGATCCGGTGCCGGGCGATCGAGTACAGCCAGGTGCGCACGGTCGCGCGACTCGCGTCGTAGTCGGCGGCATGGCGCCAGGCACGGGCGAACACGTCCTGGACGACCTCCTCGGCCAGCTGCCGGTCGTCCAGGGCGTTGCAGGCGAAGCCGAACAGCTCGCCCGAGTAGCGCCGGTACAGCTCGCGCAGGCGGTCGCCGGTCTCATCGCCGGGAAGCGACTCGACCAGGCTCGCGTCGCTGGGTCCCACCACGACGCACCGTAGTACGCGCGGGGGGATCGCGCGGTTCGCACGCTCGGCGCATCAGATGCCGTGGGCGGCCAGCCACAGCTCGAGCAGGGCGAGCTGCCAGAGCTTGCTTCCGCCCAGCGTGGTGCGCTGCTCGTTCGGCTCGGCCAGGAGCATGTCCACATAGGCCGGCTCGAACAGGCCCCGCTGCCGGGCGGCCGGGGCGCGCAGTGCCTCGGCAGCAAGCTCCAGGTAGGGCCCGTCCAGGTGGCTGAGCGCCGGTACCGGGAAGTAGCCCTTGGGGCGGTCGACCACCTCCGCCGGCAGAAGCCGGCGCGCGGCCCGCTTCAGGATCCCCTTGCCCCCGTCGGCCAGCTTGAGCTCGGGCGGGCAGGCGGCGGCCAGCTCGACCAGCTCGTGATCGAGGAAGGGCGTGCGGGCCTCGAGGCCCCAGGCCATCGTCATGTTGTCCACGCGCTTGACCGGGTCGTCGGCCAGCATCACCTGGGCGTCCAGCCTCAGGGCGCGGTCGAGCGGTGTGTCGGCGCCGGGCCGCGCGAAGTGGCGGCGCACGAACTCCTCGCTCTCGTCCCGCTCGACCCGGTGGTCGGGACCGACCACCCGCTCCAGCTCGGCGTGGTTGCGATCGAAGAACTCCTCGCGGTAGCGCTCGAGACCGTCTTCCCGCGCGTCGCGCATCGGCGGATACCAGGAGTAGCCGCCGAACACCTCGTCGGCCCCCTGGCCGGATTGCACCACCTTCATCTCCTTCGCCACCTCCTGGGACAGCAGGTAGAAGGCCACCGCGTCGTGGCTGACCATGGGCTCGCTCATGGCGCGCACCGCGCCGTCCAGGGCGGGAAGCAGCCGGTCGTCGCCGATGCGGATGCGGCGGTGGTCGGTGCCGTAGCGCTCGGCCACCAGGTCGGAGTAGGCGAACTCGTCGCCCTCGCGGCCGCCCGCCTCCTCGAAGCCGATGCTGAAGGTGGTGAGCCCACGCTGGCCGTGCTCGGCCAGCAGGGCCACGATCAGGCTGGAATCGAGACCGCCCGACAGCAGCACGCCCACCGGCACGTCGGCCACCATCCGGCGTTCGACGGCGGTGGCCAGCCGATCCAGCACAGCGCCTTCCCACTCCTCGTCGCAGCGCGGGCCCCCCGCCGCGTCGCGCGTGAACTCGGGCCGCCAGTACTCGATCTCCCGGCGGGTGCCGTCGGGCTCGACCGCCAGCAGCGTGGCCGGGGCCAGCTTGCGGACGCCGCGCAGGATCGTGCGCGGCGCCGGCACCACCGCGTGCCACATCAGGTAGTGGTGCAGGGCGACCGGGTCGATCGCCGTGTCGATGTCCCCGCCGGCCAGGAGCGCGGGCAGGGTGGAGGCGAAGCGAAGGCCGGCGGAGGTGTCGGCGAGGTAGAGCGGCTTGATCCCGAGCCGGTCCCGTCCCAGCAGCGCCCGCCCGCCGGCGGTGTCCACCAGGCAGAAGGCGAACATGCCGGCCAGGTGATCGACGAAGCGGTCGCCCCAGTGGTGCCAGCCCTTGAGCAGGACCTCGGTGTCGCTGGTGGAGAAGAAGCGGTAGCCCTTCTCCTCGAGCCGGCGGCGCAGCTCGACGTGGTTGTAGATGCAGCCGTTGAACACCGCGGCCAGGCCGAGCTCGGAGTCCACCATGGGCTGAGCCCCGCGCGGCGACAGGTCGATCACCGCCAGCCGGCGATGCGACAGCCCGATCCCGGCACCCGCCCAGGCGCCCGCCCCGTCCGGCCCCCGGGGAGCCACCCGCTCGCCCATTCGCCACACGGCCTTCATGTCCGGCGGCCCGCTCCGTGCGAGCTCGCCGGCAAACCCACACATCGGGCCGGTCCTAGATGACTGGTTCCACGACCCCGCGCACGCGGATGACGCACGGATACCGTCGCCGGATCGGGGTCATCGGGCTCGCCGATACACCCGTGTATCGGCGTCGCCCTGCTTTCCCCGCCCGGCTCGGTCCCGAGCGCCCCCGCGCACACGCGGCCGCGAAACCAATCATCACGCTCCCTCGCCCGCGACCGCCGGGGCCGTTGCTCCGGCCTGCCCGGCGTCGAGGAAGGCGGCGGCCAGCGCGGCCACCAGCTGGCGCTGGCCGGCCTCACGCACGATGTCGCGCTGCCGCCGCGCGCCGGGAGCAGCCACCAGGGCGCTGACCTCGTCCAGCTCGGCTCGACAGCCCAGAGCGTCGGCGTGGGGGGCGCAGACCGAGAGCAGCTCGTCGAGCAGTTCGGCAGCGGGCAGGCGCTCGTCGGACTCCACGTCGATCAGATGGCCGTCCATGCCGTCGCGGGCGGCGATGAAGCGATTCTCCTCGATTACCTCCTGGGCGCCGACCAGCTCCTCGGAAGCGTGTCCCTCGGTCGCCTCGAGCCGCACCAGCGCCTGGATCAGCGCCGCGATCGACGCGACCTCGGCCACGCGGGTCTGAGCGTCCGCGATGCGCACTTCGATGGTGCCGAAGCGCGGCTGGAGGCGGACGTCCCACCAGATGAAGGTGGGCTCCGGGAAGGCGTCGGCGCGGAGCATGACGTCCACCGCTTCGGCGTAGCGCTCGTAGCTCCCGAAGCGGCGGGGGATCCCGGCTCGCGGAAAGGCCTGGAACAGCGGGGTGCGCACCGAGGCCATGCCGCTGTCGCGGCCGCGCCAGTAGGGGGAGTTGGCCGACAGGGCGAGGATCAGTGGAAGCTGGGCCCGCATCCGGTCGGCCGCGGCGATGGCCAGCTCCGAGTGGGGAACGCCGACGTGGACGTGCAGGGCGAAGGTGGGCTCCCTGCGGGCGAGCTCACGCAGTCCGTCGTGGAGCACCTGGTAGCGGGCTCCGCCCGACACCTCGGTGTCCTCGCCGCGCGCGAACGGGTGCGTGCCGGCCACGGCGGCCTGCAGATCCAACCGGCCGAGCTCGTCGGCCAGCGCCGTTCTCAACGCCAGCAGCTCCAGCGCCGCCTCGCGCACGCCGGTGTGCACCCCGGTGGCGAGCTCGAGCGTGCAGGCGTGGGTCTCGGCGCTCACGCTGGCGGCGAGCGTGGGGGACAGCTCCGGCAGAAGGTCGTCGATCCGGTGGGCGAGCGCCCAGTTGCCGGGATCGACCAGCATCACCTCTTCCTCGATCCCCACCGTCCACGCCGGGCGCTCGGGATCGTGGTTCCACTCGGCCCACTCGGGGAGGTCGTGGCCCATCGCGGTCAGGCCGCTCGGAGCTCCGAGGCGGCGTGCTCCGAGCCCGCCTGCACGAGGCCCTCGAACAGCGCGAAATGCTCCGCCTGCTCGACCAGGCACTCGGCGTGCCACTGGACGCCGAAGGTGAAGCCGGGCGCGTCGGTCTCCAACGCCTCCACGGTCCCGTCCCCGGCGCTCCCCACCGCCCGCAGGCCGTGGCCGAGCGCCGCCGGCGCCTGATGGTGAAACGAGTTCACGGCCAGCTTGGTGCGTCCGAGGAGCTTGGCCAGACGGCTGTCGGGGGCCAGCTCGACATCGTGAACCGTGCGCCGTCCCGCCAGCGTCTGGCGATGGTCGACCTCCTCGGTCAGGTCCGGCAGGTGTTGATGAAGGGTACCCCCGAGCGCGACGTTCAGAACCTGGGCGCCGCGGCATATCCCGAGCACCGGCTTGCCCCGGCGAACTGCCCGGCGGGCCAGCGCGAGCTCGAAGAGATCCAGCTCGGGCTCGGTGGGGCCGAGCTCGGCGTGGGCGGCTGCCCCGTAGGCCGAGGGGTGGAGGTCCGGACCGCCGGAGAGACAGAGGGCGTCAAGGCGGTCGAGCAGCGGGTCGATGGCCGAGCCGGCGACGGGGGTCAGGATCACGGGGAGACCGCCGGCCGAGCGGACCGCGTCCAGGTAGCGCTCGCCGAGCGCGAGCTCGCGCCGGCGAGGCTCGCCCTGCGGCACCACGGTGTGGTCCTCGGGCCGGCGGACCTCGGACGTGGAGACGCCCACGAGCGGCGGCTTGCTCACGACAGCACCCATGTGTCCTTGCCCCCTCCCTGTTGCGAGCTGTTGACGACCAGAGCGTCGCGGCTGAGCGCGACCCTCGTGAGTCCCCCCGGGACCACCCTGACATTGTGAGGGCTCAGCAGGACAAAAGGTCGCAGGTCCACGTGCCGGGGCTCCAGCCGGCCCTCCGCCGCCGTGGGGTGGCGGGAGAGCATGATCGTCTCCTGGGCGATGTAGGAGGCGGGGTCGCGCTCGACCACCTCGGCGATCCGGCGCACGTCCTCCGGCCTGGCGTGCGGGGCCACGACCACGCCGTGACCGCCGTGCCCGGTGCGGGGCTTGACCACGAGCTCGTCGATGCGGCCCAGCACCTCCTGGCAGACCTCGGGCACGCCCAGGTCATGGGTCGCGACCGAGCCGAGCAGCGGCTCCTCGCCCAGGTAGAACCGCACCATGTCCTCGACGTAGGCGTGGACCAGCTTGTCGTCGGCCACCCCGGTGCCGAAGGCGTTCACGCAGGTCAGCGTGCCCGCGCTCAGCGGCTCGATCAACGCGGCCCCCACGTCGGTGAGCTTGTTGTGCTCGTCCTCGAGGCGGTCCTCGTCGGTCCTGCGGTAGACCACGTCGACCGGCATGCGGCCCTCGCCCAGCCGCGCGCTGAGCCTCCCTGAGGACACCTCCAGGTCGCCGAGGGTGACCAGGGGGATCGACAGGGCATGGGCCAGCCGCTCGTGCTCGTACCAGGCGCTGTTGGCCCGGCCGTCGGTGAGCAGCACCACCGAGGGCTCGCCCACCCCCGCCGGGGCGCCCTCAGCGAGTGTCGCCGCCACCATTCCCACGGCGGAGTCGAGGCCCACGCGATCACCGGCGAGATGCTCGGGAAGGTGGCGGTCGAGCGCCTCGCGAGCGGCGAACGCGTAGCCGATGCCGGAGGGTGTGCGCACGTTGTCCTCCAGCACGAGGAAGCGGCCGTCGGCGCCGCGGACCACGTCGAGACCGGCGACCCCCACCCGTACCGGCGCGGCGGGGAGCCCCACCAGCCGGCGCTCGAAGTGATCGCAGCTCTCGAGCACGCGGGCGGGCAGCCTCCCGGCCGCAACGATCTCCTGCGCCCCGTAGGCGTCGGCCACGAAGCGGTCGAGGGCCTCGACGCGCTGGGAGAGACCCCGCTTCAGCTCCTCCCACTCGGCGGGGTTGATCAGCCGCGGAACCGGATCGAGGCGAAAGGGGCGCGGCCCCTCCGCTCCGGCGAACCAGACGCCGTGCTCGCGCGAGTCCTCCAGCAGCTCGTCCCCGAGCGCGGCCAGATCCATCCCCGCCAGCGCGTCGAGGATCTCCTCGTAGGGCGTCCGCGGGGTGCCGTCGGGTTCCAGGGCCTCGTCGAAGGCGTCGGGTTCCGGGGCGTAGATAACACCCGGCGGGCGCGGCACCGCCGCGCCCGCCGGGAGGGAGGAGGAGTGAGCAGATGTCACCCGCTCCAGCATCCCGTCGGAGGCCGCGTCTGTCCTCGGCCGTGCGTCCAAAGATCGGTCCTCGGGGTCCGCCATCTGGTCGAAGCGTACGTGGCGGGTGTTACATGGTGGCCCCCGAGGGAGCCCAGCACCCGTCACTAGTCTCGAAGCGGTGACGCCGATCGCGCTCGTGACGGGGGCCAACCGCGGCATCGGGCTCGAAGTGACCCGCCGGCTGGCCGGCAAGGGGTTCACCGCGGTGCTGGGCTCCCGCGACCCGGCCAAGGGCGCGGCGGCGGCCGACGCGCTGGCCGCTGACGGGCTTGAGGTGCATGCCCGCGCTCTCGACGTGGCCGATCCCGCGACCGTTGCGGCCCTTGCCGGCGACCTCGAGCGCGATTTCGGCGGGCTGGACGTGCTGGTCAACAACGCCGCCATCCACTACGACACCTGGCAGCACGCCGCCGACGCCGACCTCGCCCTGGTCACCGAGGCGCTGGAGACCAACCTCCTCGGCGCCTGGCGCACGGCGCAGGCCTGCCTGCCGCTGCTGCGCCGCTCGGCCCACGGCCGGATCGTGAACGTGTCGAGCGAGTCCGGCTCGCTCAGCTCCATGGGCGCGGGCGCCCCGGCCTACAGCGTCTCCAAGGCCGCCCTCAACGCCCTCACCCGGATCCTGGCCGCCGAGCTCAAGCGCGACGGCGTGCTGGTGAACTCGGTCTGCCCGGGCTGGGTGGCCACCGACATGGGCGGTTCCGGCGGGCGTCCGGTGGCCGACGGCGCGGCGAGCGTGGTGTGGGGGGTGGAGCTGCCCGACGACGGCCCGAGCGGTGGCTTCTTCCGCGACGGCAGGCCCCTGGAATGGTGAGACCCGAGCAGGACGAGAGAGGAACGACATGAGGATCGGCATCATCGGCAGCGGCAAGATCGGAGGGACGCTGACCAGGCTGTTCGCGCGGAGCGGCCACGAGGTGGCGGTGGCCAACTCGCGCGGGCCCGGGACCCTGACCGGGCTGGTGGAGGAGGCCGGTGGCGCCGCGCGCGCCGCGGAGCTCGAGGAGGCGGCCGCCTTCGGCGAGGTGGTGGTCGTGGCCGTCCCGGTGGGCGCGGTGGAGGACCTGCCGCCCGAGCCCTTCGGCGGCCGCATCGTGGTGGACGCGAACAACTACTACCCGGCCCGCGACGGGCAGATCGAGGATCTGGACGAGGATCGCTCCACGTCCAGCGAGCTGCTCGCAGCCCACCTGCCCGGCGCGCGAGTGGTGAAGGCCTTCAACACGATGTACTTCGAGACGCTGGCCACCGAGGGCCGGCCGGGCGGGCCCCGCGACGAGCGGCTCGCGCTCTTTCTGGCCGGCGACGACGAGGAGGCCAAGCGGGTGGTCGCGGGGCTGATCGACGAGCTGGGCTTCGCGCCGCTCGACAGCGGCTCGCTGGCCGAGGGCAGCCGCCGCCAGCAGCCCGGCGCGCCGGTCTACGGTAACCCCCTGCTGGCGCCCGCCGCCGAGGAGGCCCTGGCTCAGGGATAGAGGGGCGTGCGGGCGTAGCGGTCGCGCACCACGCCGAACGCCGGCTTACGCTCGCCGCCGTAGGCGATCAGGCCCTTGTGGTGGCGGGTGTTGGGCCCGTACTGCGGGGGCCGGCGCCCTGCGCCGCCGGCCCAGCCCGGGAAGATCTCGAACTCGCGGAGCGTCCAGTAGATGGCGCCCGAGAGCACCGGCGAGCGGTCGATCACGTCGAGGGTCCTGGTGGCGTGAAAGGACTGGAAGGGGTAGCCGCCCTTCAGCGTCACCGGCGCTTGGGCCAGCTCCGGACGAGCCTCGGCGCCCCACTCGGTCATCACCATCGCGTGCTCGGGGTAGTGGTCGCGCAGCTCGGCGAGGTAGGGCTCGAGCAGGTTGAAGTCCTGCACCCAGCGATACCAGCCGAAGTACTGGTTGACCCCGATCAGATCGAAGTGGTCATAGGTGAACTGCTCGGTGGTGCCGAGCCGGCCGTTGATGTCGAGCGAGACCGGCAGCGTGGGGTCCGCGTCGCGGGCCACCCGAGCGGCCGCCACCAGATAGCGCGCAGTGCCCGGCAGCCGGTCGGGCGTGGTGTAGAGCTCGTTGGCCACCGAGTGCGTGAGCACGGAGGGATGGCTGCGGGCCGCCTTCACGGTGCGCTCGACGCTCACCAGCGCGCGCCGGCGCTCCCGCGGCTTCCAGAGCAGGTGGGCGCGGCGGTCGCGTTGCCAGATCGGCGCCTGGTTCCACACCAGGATCCCGGCTCGGTCGAAGCGGGCGAGCAGCCGGTCGTTCATGAGGTAGTGCGCACGGGTGACGTTCGCGCCCAGCTCCTTCAGGTCGTCCACGATCGCGTTCATGTCCGCGCTGGTGAGCGCCGCACCGCTGCCGGGCATGTCCTCGTGGATCGACGCGCCCCGGAGCTGCACCCGGCGGTTGTTCAGATACAGGAAGCCGCGCTTGACCGTCACCGATCGCAGGCCGACGCGCCGGCGCTCGGTCTGCATCACCTCGCCCGCGTCGCGGAGCACGATGCGGGCCGAGTAGAGCTGAGGGTTGTCCGGTGACCAGAGCTGCGGGGCGGGTACGCGCACCGACAGCTGGAGCCGCTTGCGCGCCGCGCGCTGGCCGGGCAGAGAGAAGGTGCGCTTCAGGGTGCGTCCGCCTGGATACCGGAGACGGACCTCCACGGTGGGATCGAGCTCCCGGACGCCCTTGCGCTCGAGCAGCCCGTCGATCAGCAGCTCCGCGCGGCAGCCTCGGGCCGGCCCGCGGCAGCGCACCTCCGACATGGTGCCCAGCTCCGCGAGGTGCGCACGGCCCGCGGGTACCAGCCGCACCGGGCGCACGATGCCGTTCCAGTTCCACCAGCCCTCCAGCAGCCGCGGATCCTTGCGCCCGTCCACGACCACGACAAGCTCGTTCTCCCGGCCCGGTCGCAGGCCGCGGGCCTCGAGGGTGAAGGGCGTGTAGGGGTCGACGTTGCGGCCCAGGCGGCGCCCGTTGAGGAACACCTCGGCCCGCCGCCGCACGCTCTCGAACTGCAGCAGCCAGCGGAAGCCGCGCGGTGTTGCGGGCCCGTCGAACAGCACGCGGTAGCGCCTGACCCTGCCCGGGAACAGATCCGGAAGCGCGCGGGTGTCGAAGACGCTCGGCACCCGCGCCGCGCGCCAGACGCCGGGCTGCCGGGCCGCCCGGGCTGCCCGGACCGGCGGGGCCACCGGCGGCGTGCCCTCGGGAGCGGTCTCCTCGGGCGGCGCCGGCTGCGGCGCCGCGGGGTCGGAGGGCTCGGCGCGCACCTCCCAGCCGTCCGAGAGCGTGCTCGGCCGGGGGGCCTCACCGGCGGCCGGCGCGGCCGCCAGCAGGACACCGGCGATGCTGATCGAGGCGACCACCCTGCGCATGCGTGCCTCACCGTAGCCGGATTTGTAAAGAATCTCCCTGCGCACGCGGCCGAGCCGCGCGCTTGGGCTCCGGCCGTCTGTAAGCCTGTCCGCGCATGGCCCCCCTGGCCGCCGGAGTGGAGTTCCTCGAGTCGCCGCTCGCCGTCTTCGGCCTGCTGCTGGTGGGCGGGGCGCTGGTGGCCGGGATCGCCCGGCGCAGCTTCCTCTCGCTCACAGCGGCGTTCGTGGCAGTGGGCTTCCTGCTCGGCGACGGCGGCCTCGGGGTGCTCGACCTGGAGCCGACCTCGGGCTTCGTCCAGGGCCTGGCGGTGATCGCCCTGATCCTGATCCTCTTCCGCGACGGCCTGGAGGTCGAGGAGGAGATGCTCCAGGAGGCCTGGCACCTCCCGCTGCGCTCCCTCGCGCTCGGGATGCCCATCACCGCGGGCCTGATCGCGCTGGCCACCCACACGCTCACGGACCTGGGCTGGACGGAGTCGTTTCTGATGGGGGCGCTGCTCTCGCCCACCGATCCCGTCCTGTCGTCCGCGGTGGTCACCAACCCGCGCGTGCCGCGCCTGATCCGCCACTCGCTGAACCTGGAGTCGGGCCTCAACGACGGGCTGGCGCTCCCCGCGGTCCTCGCGCTGGTGGCCGCCGCCGAGCAGGACACCGACTTCACCTGGTGGCAGTTCGTGCTCCAGGACGTGGGCTTCGGCCTGATCACCGGGCTGGTGGTGGCCTTCGCGGCCGCCCGGATCATGCCCAGGTCGCACGGCCTGCTCCAGGAGATCAGCCCGCACCAGAAGGCGCTCTACGCGCTGGGCGTTGCCTTCGCGGCCTACGGCGTGGCCGTGCTGCCCCCCGCGGGCAACGGCTTCATCTCGGTGTTCGTGGCGGCAATTGCCCTCGGCATCTGGCGGCCGGACATCCGTGAGTGCTTCGAGGCCCGCTCCGAGGACCTGATCGAAGTGGTCAAGCTCGGTGTCTTCCTGGTCTTCGGAGCAATCTTCACGCTGGACACGCTGTTCGGCGACGGCTGGGCCGCGGTGGGTATCGCGGCCTTCACCCTGCTCGTGGCCCGGCCGGTGGCCATCTTCACCAGCCTGGCCGGCAACCGGCAGGTGGACCTCTTCCAGAAGGCGTTCATGGCCTGGTTCGGGCCCAAGGGTGTGGCCACCATGACCTTTGCGCTGTTCGTGCTGGGCTCGGCGGTGCCCGACGGCGAGCGAATAGCGGCCATCGCCGCATTGACGGTCCTGATCTCGGTGGTGGTCCACGGCCTGAGCGACCATCCCGGGGCCGAGGCCATCGCGCGCCACACCGAGCGGCGGCAAAGCGAAGCGGTCGGCTCACCGGGATGACATGATTGCGCGCATGGACACCTGGGACATCGCCTCGCTGGACGTGCAGCCGCACAGCCCCGCGGTGCTCCGCTCGGACGACGAGACCCGCGCCATCGCGATCAACCTCCCCGGCGGTGACAGCCTCCGCGACCATCAGGTGCACGAGCGTGCCTGGCTGGTGGTGGCCGAGGGCGAGATCGAGGTCCAACAGGGCACCGAGACGGCCTCCGGCGGCCCAGGCCTCCTCGTGCATTTCGAGCCCAACGAGCGCCACGAGGTGCGGGCCACCACGGACTCCCGCCTGATCCTCTTGCTCTCGCCCTGGCCGGGCGAGGGGCATCCCAGCCGGCGCGTCGAATGACGGGCTTTCAGTAGGCGCCTGCGCAGCGCCTCGGCCTGCCAGAATCCGAGGTGATGGACCCCGCCCGCAAGCGCAAGCTGCGTCTTGTGGTGGCGCTGAGCGCCGCCCTCTTTCTCGCCACCGCGCTCGTGTACACGAGCTTCAGCGCCTCGACCGAGGCCAGCAAGCCGAGCCAGATCCAGCCCGGCCGCTCCTACGAGCTCACCGGGAAGGTGGTGCAGGACTCGGTGGCCCGCGAGGGTGACGGCCTTCGCTTCCGCATCCGCGACCGGGACGGCACCGAATCGGTTCCCGTCAGCTACACCGGCGTGGTGCCCGACCCCTTCCGTGAGGGCCGCGAGGTGATCGTGTCGGGCGAGCTCCAGCGCGGGACCTTCGTCGCCGAGCGCGACTCGCTCGTGACCAAGTGCCCCTCGAAGTTCACCAAGGAGAAGGAAGGCCGGCCCAGCTGAGATGGCCGATCCCACGAGCCCGCGCACGCGCCCGCGGAACCGACCATCTAAATGGCCGGCGTAGGGTCTGCCTGCCTGGCGGTCGGCCTGTTCACCGCGCTCTACGCCGCCGGGGCGTCCATCTACGGCGCTCGCGCCGGGCGCCCGGAGTGGGTGGCCTCCGGGCGGCGCGCCATCTACTGCCTGGCCGGCCTGCTGATCGCCGCGTTCGCGCTGCTCGAGGTGGCCTTCCTGCGCTCGGACTTCTCCTTCAAGCTGGTGGCCGAGGGCTCCTCCACCGACACGCCGGGCTTCTACAAGGTCACCGCCGTCTGGGCCACACAGGACGGATCGCTGCTGCTGTGGGCCACGCTGCTCGCCCTGTTCTCCAGCGCGGTCCTCTTTCTCACCCGTCGCTCGCTGCGCGACATCGCCCCCTACGCCACCGCGGTGCTGGGGGGCGTGGCCGCCTTCTTCTGTCTGCTGATGGTGGGCTGGGAGAACCCCTTCGACACCCTGGCCACGCCGCCGGCGGAGGGCGCCGGCCTCAACCCGCTGCTGCGCCACCCGGCGATGATGATCCACCCGCCGATGCTCTACACCGGCTACGTGGGCTTCTCGATCCCGTTCGCGTTTGCCATCGGCGCCCTCGTCGCAGGGCGAACCGGGGCGGACTGGATCCGCGCCACCCGCCGCTTCGCGCTGGTGGCCTGGATCTTCCTCGGCACCGGGATCATGCTCGGCGCCCTGTGGTCGTACACCGAGCTGGGCTGGGGCGGCTACTGGGCCTGGGACCCGGTGGAGAACGCCTCGCTCATGCCCTGGCTGGTCGGCACCGCCTTCCTCCACTCGATCATGGTGCAGGAGAAGCGCGGGATGCTGCGGGTCTGGAACGTCTCGCTCATCTGCGCCGCCTTCGCGCTGGCGCTGCTGGGCACCTTCCTGGTCCGCAGCGGGATCCTGGAGTCGATCCACGCCTTCGGCGCGTCCACCATCGGGGTCCAGTTCCTGATCTTCATCAGCCTGGTGGTCCTGCTGTCGGCAGGGCTCATCCTGTTCAGGCTGCCCGACCTGCGCTCCGAGGCTCGCCTCGACTCCCTGATGTCGCGTGAGGCCTTCTTCCTGCTCAACAACCTGGTGCTCGTCGGGCTCTGCCTGGTGATCCTCTGGGGCACCTTCTTCCCGCTCATCTCCGAGGCGCTGACCGGTGAAGAGGCCAGCGTGGGACCGCCCTGGTTCAACCGGCTGACCACCCCGCTCGCGCTCGTCCTGGTGCTGCTGGCCGGGATCGGGCCGGTGCTGGCCTGGCGGCGGGTGAGCGTGGGCGCGCTGCGCCGGGTTCTGGTCGCGCCCCTGGCCGTGACCGGGGTGGTGCTGGTGCTCCTGCTGGCGCTCACCAACGCCGCCGACAGCCCCGCCTCGCTCGTCATGTTCTGCCTGGTGGCCTTCGTGCTGGCGGTGGTGGTGCAGGAGTTCTGGCGGGGGACGTCGGCCCGCCGCGTGATGACCGGAGAATCCTGGCCGCGCGCTCTGGTGCTCGCTGACCGGGCGCAACCGCCGACGCTATGGGGGCTACCTGGTGCACGCGGGGATCGCCGTGCTGTTCCTCGGCGTGGCCGGCTCTTCGGCCTTCCTCGAGCAGCGTGACGTCCGCCTTTCTCCGGGCGACACCTTCGAGACCGCCGGCTACCAGGTCACCTACCGGCAGGCCACCGCTCGCCTGGGGGGCGACGATGCCGGCACCGGCGCGCCGATCTCGCTGGGAGCGGTGCTCGACGTGCGCCGCGGCGATCAGCGCTTCACCCTCAGGCCGTCGCGCAACTACTACTCGAGCGCCGACCCGTCGCTGGGCGCGATCAGTCGTTTCTTCGAGGGCGAGGCCACCAGCGAGGTGGACGTGCGCTGGGGACTGCGACGCGACTTCTGGCTTGCCGTGCGACCCGACCTGGCCTCGCTTCAGCGGCCGCTCCGCGACGCGGACGCCAAGTTCTCCGACGCCACGGGCGACGTGCAGGCGCTGGTGATCGCCGCCCTGGCCGAGCGTTACCGCAACAACCCGCCGCCTGCCGCCTTCCGCACGATCGTGTCGCCGTTGGTGGCCTGGATCTGGATCGGCGGCGCGATCGCCGTGCTGGGTGCCCTGATCGCCGCCTGGCCCTCGCCCGAGGCGCGCATGCGGCGAGTGCGCAGCCTGTACGCCGCCCGCCTGGGGCGCGAGCTCTCCCGCGCGTAGGCGCGCCATGGAGTACGGGATCGCCCTGCTCGTGCTCGCCGCGGTGGTCGCGCTCGCGGTCGCCGCCCCGCTGCGGCGCCGGGGAGAGGATGACCACCAGGAGGAGGAGACCCGGCTCGAGGAGCTGCAGGCGGCCAAGGAGGCCAAGTACCGCGAGATCCGCGACGCCGAGCTGGACCAGCGCATGGGCAAGCTGTCGCAGGAGGACTGGCGAGCGGTCGATCGCGAGCTGCGCGACGAGGCCATCGTGATCCTGCGGGAGCTCGACCGGCTGGAGGGGCGGGCGCCGGAGGGCGGGTAGGGACTCGGCCCCGGGGCCCCTGGGGCGGAGCGTGCGGTCCTGGCGAGTCGGGTCGGGCTATCGCTCGACCCGGATCAGCGACTCCCCGGTCACGGGCAGGCGCGTCTCGTTGCCCTCGCGGTCGGCGGCCCGCACCAGCACCCGGTAGCCGCCCGGCGGCAGCGAGCGGCGCAGGAGCCGCAGCCAGCGCACCCCGTCTCCGCTGGGCGTCAGCTTGGTGTCCATCCAGAGCCGCCGCGTGCAGCTGCGCGGCCGGCTCATCCTGCGCTTGCGCTTGAGCCACCAGCTGCAGCGGCCGTCCTCGACGCGCCGGCGGAGCGCGACCTCGACCGACTCCACGCCGGACTCGTCGGCCGCGCTACCGCGGATGCGCCCGCGGGCCGCGTTGACGCCGAAGAGCTCGAGCTCGGGGCCGTCGATGTCGGCCGGTGGCTCCGGCGCGGGCGGGGTCGGAGAGGGCGGAGGCGTGGCGGGCGCCCCGCCGCGGCGGCGGTAGTTCGCCACCAGCTCGGCGCCGCTCGCGGGAACGGTGAAGCTCTGGATCTGAGCGCCGCCGTTGGACCAGCTCGAGAAATCGAAGATGGCGCCGCCCAGCTGGAACGGGCTGTTCGCGCTGACGCTCGTGCGGAAGCCGATCGCCGTGACCAGGTCGCGAGGAGCGGTGAGCGAGCGGCCCGCCCAGGCGAGTGGCGCACCCGAGGGGTTGCTGCGCAGACGCACGGTCGTGGTCTGCGGCCGCAGCTCGCGGGTCTCGGTGTCCTGCAGCCCGCCGGAGTCCGTGGCGCTGACGACGATCCGGTAGAAGGAGTCGGCGTCGTGATCGGTGATGGCGGTCTGGGACAGGGAGGCACCCGAGGCGGTCCCGATGAAGTGCTCATGGGTGCCGTGGACCACCCGGACGTCCCACGAGACGCGGCTGCCGGGGAAAGGCTGGTCCTGTGCGTCGGTGACCGAGGCCTGCAGCTGGAACGGCGCGCCGGCCCTGTAGGTGGTGGCCCCGCTGACCTGGAGCGCCGGAGGCGTGTTGCCGGCCGAGATCGTCTCGGTGTCGGTGCCGACACCGCCGCGGCCGTCGCGGACTGTGAGCCGCGCTATGTAGGTGCCAGCGCTGGCGTAGCGGTGGGTGGGCGTGGCCTGGCTGCTCGTGCCGCCGTCGCCGAACTCCCACGAGTAGCTGAGCGGATCGCCGTCCGGATCGCTCGACCGGCTGCCGCTGAAGCTCACGTCGAGCGGCGCCGGCCCCGAAGTGGGGTTGGCGTCGAGGCGTGCGATCGGGCTGGCATTGCCCGGCGTGTAGACCACCTTCCGGATCGCGCCCCCGCCGATGTCCGCCCAGACCAGCTCTCCGCCAGGGGACAGCTCCAGGTCGACGCCGGGCCAGTTGGTGGCGAAGTTCTCGACGCTCGTGACCACGCCCGCGCTGTTGACGTTCAGCTTCTTGACGAAGCGCTGGGCGTAGTCCCCGAAGAAGATGTCCCCCTGGTAGTCAACGGGGTACGGGCCGCTGTAGGTGGGGCCGCCGATCACGGCTCCGCCACCGCTGTGCTGATGCTCGTACGACGGCGGCACATGAGCCTGCGGGGTTCCCTCCTTGGCGTACTGGGGCGGGCACTCTGGCCTCGCCTGGTAGGAGCCCTGCCGGTGGTTGCCCTCGTAGCAGGGCCAGCCGTAATAGCGCCCACCGGTGCCCGGCGCCGTGGAGATCAGATCGATCTCCTCCCACTCGCCCCAGCCCACGTCGCCGATGGTCAGCCCGCCGGGACGGAGCTTGAAGCGGAAGGGGTTGCGAAAGCCGCCGGCCCAGACCTTCGTGCAGACATGATCGAGGTTGGTGTTGGCGGTGCAGAGGGGATGGCCGGGCAGCCCGTCGCCGTTGCGATCGACGTGCAGGATCTTGCCCGCCATGCTCCGCTCGTCGTAGGTCCGGAAGGCGAGCGGGTCCACCTCGGTGAAGCTGGCCGCGTCACCGCTTCCCACCCACAGCGTCCCGTCCGCCGCCGAGCGGACCGAGCCGATCGAATGTGAGGTGCCGTCGGAGGGAATGCAGTCCACCGCGTTGCTCGGCGCGGGGCACACTCCCTGGGTGCGGTCGCGAGTGCCCAGGATCGTCGTCCTGTTCAAGGCCACGTTGGACGGGCTGATCTCGACCCGGTCCAGGCGCGAGGCCATCCGTCCGCCGCCGTCCGGGGTCAGCGGCTGCAGCTCGTACGTGTACAGCAGGTAGACGTATCCGTTGGAAACGAAGTTGCTGTCCACCGCGATCCCGAGCAGGCCTCGATCACTGTTGTTGTTCACCTCGTTTCTGAGGTCCAGGCCCTGGACCGTGCTCGCCGCCGAGCCACCGGCGGGCACCACCTTGAGCAGGCCGCCCTTCTCGATGACGAACATCCGCCCGTCGGGCGCCCAAGCGATCCCCGTGGGCAGGTTCAGCCCGGAGACGATCGTGCGCTCCTCGAAGCCCGCCGGGTAGGTGGCGGCGCCGGCCGTCGCAGGCACGCAGAGGAGGATCGCGGCCAAGGCCGCGGCAAGTGTCACCCGAAAAGACAAAGAGAGGAACCCCGCTGGAGCCAGAGTACGTCAGCTTTCGCGGTATCGCCACGATCCGATGAATCGGGTCCCCCCCGCTACCCTTTCGCGCCGTGGAAGCGATTCTCAGCGGCCTTCAGGTGGTCCTTGCGGTGGTTCTCATCGTCCTGGTGCTCATGCACTCGGGCAAGGACTCCGGCCTCTCCGGGGCCTTCGGGGTGGGCACCGGCGCCGGGCCATTCGGCGGCGGCTCGCTGGTGGAGCGCAACCTCAACCGCTGGACCATCGGGTTCGCGCTGCTGTTCGTGGCGAACGTGATCGTGCTGCTGAAGATCTAGCCCCGGCCCCAGCCTCTGGGCGCGGCGGCGAGCGGGGGGAGGCGGGGGGGTGCCTACGCTGCGTCCCATATGGGGACGTTTCGTGCGCAACCCCCTCGCCGGCTACCCGGCCGGCCCGGTGAAGCGCACCGCGCCCGCCCGCAGCGCGGGGCAGAGCGCGCCCCACGCGAACCGGCGGCCGTAGAACTCGCCGTCGGTGGTCAGGCGCTGTCCGCGGGTGAGGGCCTGGGTGCGGGCCAGGATCCCCAGCAGGCTGTCGGTGAGCCGCAGGTCGCGCAGCGGCCGGGTCACCCGGCCGTCCTCGATCAGGAACGTGCCGTCGCGGGTGACGGCGGTGACCAGCGTCTCCTTCGGGCGCACAACGTTCGAGTACCAGAGGCGGGTCACGTAGATCCCGCGCTCGACACCGGCGCACAGCTCCGCCTCGTCGGCCGCGCCGCCGCCGCCGAGCACGAGGTTGGTCGGGTGCGGCCCGTAGGCGGCGCCGCCGGGGGCGAGCGCGTGGCCGGTGCTGGCCGCACCGGCCAGAGCGGCGCTGCTGGTGTCGTGCACCACGCGGTGGGCCACGCCATCCTGGATCAGCGGCAGCGGGGCCTTGGCGACCCCCTCGGCGTCAAAGCCTCGCGGGAGCGTGCCGGGCATGCGGGGCGAGTCCGAGAGGTTGATCGACGGAGCCGCGACCCGCTGGCCGAGGCGGCCGGACAGCGCGCCGCGATCCTCGGCGTGGGCCAGGCCGTTCAGCGCGGTCAAGCCGAGCAGATCGCAGAGCTCACCCACCGCGTGGGCCTCGAAGACCACCGGGTGCTCGCCCGGCTGAAGCTCGGCGGGCTCGCCGCCGGCAGTCGCCTTGCCGGCGGCCCGCTCCGCCAGCGCCTGGGCGTCCAGGGCACCGGCCGCCACCGTCGTCTGGGCGTCGAAGCCGCTCCGCCCGCTCTGGGGCCGGATGCAGATCACCTTCATGTACGCGTCCGTGGTCCGGTCGACCACCGCGCCACCGCCGCTGGTGGCCACGGCGCGCTGCTCCTCGCCCGCGGTCCAGATGCCATGCGCCTCGACCCCCGCGTCCGCTGCCACGCCGAACGCGGTGCGCAGCGCCGCTCCGCCGCCATCGGGATCGAGCGCGGCGGTGGCGGGGTCGTGGCCCTCGTGAGCCCGGCCGGCGGCCGGCTCGGGAAAGCCGGGAAAGGAGCCGTCGCCCACCGCGGCGGCGGCGACGGCCGCATGCCGGGCTCGCCGGGCGCAGTCGGCCAGCGAGGCCTCGTCGGCGGAGTTGGTGGTCGCGCGGCCCACGTGGCCGTTGAAGACCAGCGCCAGCTCGACGGTCACGTCGTCCACCGCGGTGGACTGCGTCGGGCGGTTGGCGGCGAAGCGCAGGAGCAGGGACCGCTCCCTGGTCACGAGGGCCAGCGCGTCGCCCTCTGCGTGGGCAACCGCCCGCGACGCGAGGTCGAGGGCGTCAGGCAACGCCGACCTGCACGTCCGCAAAGCGGGCGGGCGCTGAGCCGTGCGACACGTGCATCACCTGGCCCGGCTCGCCCTTGCCGCAGTTGAGCAGCGACATGAGGCGCCAGTCCGAGGGCGAGCAGACGGCGTCGCAGCTGCCCCAGAAGTCGGGCGTCCTGCCGGCGTAGCTGGGGTTGCGAACCAGCCCCCGCCGCTGACCGTCGCGGATCTCCCAGGCCGCCTCGCCCTCGAACTGGAAGTGCAGCCGGCGATTGTCGATCGACCACGAGCGGTTCGTCTCGATGAGCAGGCCGTCGCTCGGTGCCGGCGATCAGGTCGTCGAGCGTGCCCGCCTCGCCCGGATCGAGGTTCACGTTGGTCATGCGCACGATCGGCTGGCGGCTGAAGCCGTCGGCCCGCATGCAGCCGCCCGAGCGACCGAGCCCCACCTCGGCGGCCGTCTCGCGCGAGGACAGGAAGCCGGCCAGGATCCCCCGGTTGACGATCGGGAGCGAGCGACCCTCGACACCCTCGTCGTCCCAGCGATACGTGCCGAGCCCGCCCGCGGCGGTGGCGTCGGCCCGGATGTTCACCAGCTCGGAGCCGAGCCGCAGGGTCCCGATCCCGTCGGCGGGCACGAAGCTGGTGCCGGCGTACGAGGCCTCGCGGCCCAGCACCCGGTCGAGCTCCACTGCGTGCCCCACCGATTCGTGCAGCTGGAGGGCCAGCTGCTCGCCGGCCAGGATCACGGCGGTCCGCCGGCTCGGGCAGGCCGGCGCCTTCAGCAGGGCCACAGCCTCCTCGGACACTCGGGGCGCGTTGCCGGCGAGGTCGAGCGCAAGCAGATGCTCGTATCCCGCCTGGGCCACGTGGCCCCCGTGCGAGGCGGGGTAGGAGCGCACCTGGCTCTCGTCGCCCAGCACGGCGACCGCCGCGATGCCCCCGCCGCACTCGGTGATGCGCTGCTCGCAGAGCGCGCCCTCGGTGGAGGCGAAGAGCGTGTCCAGCCGGCGGGCGTCGAAGCTGGCCGTGGTCAGGTTCACGCCCGGCTCGCTGCGCAGCAGGGTCTCCGCCGCGTGCAGCACGCCGAGCTTCTCCTCGAGCGGGACGCTGAAGGGATCGCGCTCCGCCGGGCTGTGCCAGGAGCCCTGCGCCGGGGTCTCGGGCGCCAGCGGCACGCCGCCCGTCGACGGGGTCGCGGCAGCCACGGCCAGGGCTCGCTCGAGGGCCTCCTCGGCGCCGGCCCGCTCGTCTCCCCGCGCCGCGGCAAAGCCCCAGGCTCCTCCCACCCGAACCCGGACGCCGATGCCGGCGCTCTCGTCCGAGGTCAGCTGGTCGAGCGCCCCGTTGCGCGTGGACAGGCGCTCCGCGCGGGTGTTGACGAAGCGGGCGTCCGCGTACTCGGCCCGCGAGGCGGCCGCGTCGATCAGGTCTTGGAGCAACTCGCGCATCGAGGGCGCCGCAGGCTATCTATCCCGCCGCGGCGCCCCGGCTGTCCAGAGACGTCAGCGCGGCGTGGGCTTGCCTCGCTGCACCGGGAAGTCCCTGGCCGTCTGCCCGGCGGGAGCGCCGTCGGGGACGATCAGCTCGCCGCCGAACGGGGGCGACGCGGTCGCGCCGAACGTGTCGGTGCCGTCGGCGTCGTCCTGGGACGCCGACCAGAAGGGCTCGAACACGTCGTCCCACGCCGCCAGCCCGATGTAGTCGCCCACGAAGTATCCGCGCGCGACCGGCGCGGAGCGCATGTCGAACGACTCGTCGGTGACCCGCTCCTCACGCCAGGTCGCGCCACCGTCGGTGGAGCGGACCATCCAGACGTCGGTCTCCAGCTCCGCATCGCCCAGGTCGTTGTTGCGGAAGTCGTAGTAGATGACGCCGATATTGCCCTGGTCATCCACCCGGATCGCCGGGGTGAAGGCCTGCGTGTCGAAACGCCGGTTGTTGATCCGGACCGGCTCCGACCAGGTCTCTCCGCCGTCGCTCGACTTCGAGAAGGCGATCTGGTCGCGCTCGAAGCCGGTGAAGCGAGCGTCCTGCCAGACGGCGTAGACGTTGTCGGTGCCCGCGCGCTCGTCGGAGGCGATCTCGGGAATGATGTCGCCGGTGCGCACGGGGTCGCCGGTCTCGGGGTCGGTCGACCTCCACGGTGCCGAGCCGCGATATCGGGATCTCGCCCGTCCAGGACGCGCCCTTGTCCTCGGAGCGCAGCACGCTGACGTAGCCGCCCTTGCGGCCCTCGCTGTTGTCGTTGCGGAACACGGTCATGACGTTCACGAGGTCGCCGTCGGGCATGACCACGATCTGATTGCCGATCGTCTGGTCGTTCCGGCCCGGGTCGAATATCGGCCGGGCGGGCTCCCAGCTCGCCCCACCGTCGGTGGTCCGGGCGAACCAGGTGGGGCCTCGGAACGCCGCCGCGTTGAGGAACGACTGGCCCTGGGAACGCTCGTTGGGGAAGACCAGGCGGTCCCAGATCGCGTACACGTAGTCGGCATCGGTCCAGTCGGCGGTGAGGGACTCCTTGTCGTTGAAGACGGTGTTGGCGGTGTCGCGCCGCACCTCGGTGGGCGTGCTCCAGGTCCGGCCCCCGTCCTGGGACTCACTGACCAGAATCGCGTTGGCCAGGTCGCGGGTGTCGTTGAAGGCGAGCGTGATCTGGTAAGCGTCGCCGTCGGGACCGAAGCTCACCCAGGGGTCGGTGGCCCGCTCGTAGTCGCCCACGCTTCCGGGCGCCGCCCCCGCGCAGCGGGAGAACTTGGGCAGAGCGGCCAGGGCAAGCGGCTCCCAACTGGCTCCCCCGTCGAAGGAGACCGTCGTTCCCTGGCCGCTCGCGCCCCCGCCGGAGAAGCGATCCTGCTGGTAGACCCCCACCAGATTGTCCGTGTCCGTGGGATTCACGTCGATCCACGGCTCGACCTCGGAGTTGAGGTAGAGCGTCCCGCTCTGCGGGGCGCCGTGACAATCCGGCGCGAACGGGCTGAGGGCCGAAGCCTGGACGTTCGGCCCGACGGCCGCCCCCGCGGGGCCCGCCAGGCCCACCGCGGTCACCGTGGCGGCTATCGCTCCGACCAGCAGGCGTGCTCTCATCGTTCGGCGTCCTCCCTAGGAATCGTCGGTCTTGAGGGACACGCACTTGCCGAAGGCATTGCGCTTGTTGGGGTTGGTCCCGTACTTGGCGGCGAAGGCCTCCCTGCCCATCGCCCGCTCGGCCGCGCAGCGCTTGGCGGCGTTCTTGGTCTCCGCTGCGTCCTCGCTGTCCTCGGCGTCCATCTCGGCCTTGTTCTCCCTGGCCTTGGCCGAGACGCACTTGCCGTATGCGTTGCGGTCGTTCTTGTTGGCGCCGTACTTCTCGGCGAACGCCTCGGGGCCCAACTTGCGCTCCGCCTTGCAGTCACGGGCGGCGTTCTTCTTGGCCTGGCCGCGCTCCTTCTCCTCCTCGGCGGCCCGAAGGCGTACGCAGCGGCTCATGCTGTGGTACTTGGTCTTGAAGCCCTCGCGGGTCGCGCGGGTGCTCCCGCGCTCCTGCTTGCACTCCTTCTGGGCCGCCTGCCGGTCCTTGTCGCTCGGTTGTCCGGTTGCGACCGCCGGCAGCGCGAGCATCGCGGTCAGGCCGACGGCTAGCGTGATCGTCTTCATGACCCGTAAAACGCGCCTGCCGGAAGAAGGTTGGCGAGTCACAGGTGAACTTCCTGGGGTCTGCCGCGTTTCCGGTGCAGATGCGAAATGTTCCGATACCGGAGTCACGCTACCCGGCTACGGGTAGAACACTGTTGCCATGCGCGCGGTCTCCATCCCGTCGCGGCTCCCGACTGGACCTCTCCGCTCGCGGCGGCTGCTTGCCCTCGCACCCGACGACACGCTGGCGACGCAGATCCAGCGCGGCAGCGAGGCGGCGTTCGAGGCCGTCTTCGAGCGGCACGCGGCCGGGCTGCTGGGATTCTGTCGCCATATGCTCGGCTCCCCGGAAGAGGCCGAGGACGCCGTACAGCAGATCTTCGCCTCGGCGTTCCGGGACCTGCAGCGGGGCGAGGTGCGCCGGCTGGCGCTCAAGCCCTGGCTGTACGCGATTGCGCGCAATCGCTGCCTCTCGATGCTCCGCTCGCGCCGCGAGCATCAGCCGCTGGCCGCCGACCTGTCCACGCGCGGGCTGGCCGATCAGGTCGAGCAACGCGCCGAGCTGCGCGACCTCCTTCGTGATCTCGGCAGCCTGCCGCGCGACCAGCGCACCGCGCTGCTGCTCACCCAGCTGGGTGCCCTGTCGCACGCCGAGGCGGGCCAGGTGCTCGGCTGCGAGGCGGAGAAGGTGAAGGCGCTCGTGTTCCGCGCCCGCAGCGGCCTCATCTCCCGGCGCGAGGCCCGTGAGACCCCCTGCACCGAGATCCGCCGGCAGCTCGCCACTCTGCGCGGTGGCTCGCTGCGCCGCAGCGGGCTGCGTCACCATCTGAGCGAATGCCCCGGCTGCCGTGCCTTCCGCAGGCAGGTCGAGGAGCAGCGCAAGCTGCTGGCCGTTGCCCTTCCGGTGGCGCCGGCGCTGGGCCTGAAGTCGAGCGTGCTGGCCGCCGTGGGCCTGGGCGGCGGGTCGGCGGGCGGGGGCCTTGCCGCCGGGCTCGGTGGGCTCGGGAGCGCGCTCACCTCCTCGCTGGGCACCGGCACGGCAGCGAAGCTCGCGGCGGTCGGGCTGGCGGCAGGCGGTGGCGTGGCGGCCACCACCACGCTTGGCGGCGATCCCGCTCCGGCTCCGCCGCCGGCGGTACGAGCCTCGCCGTCGCCCTCCGCGGCCCAGCCGGCGACGGCGGCCACGGGGGCGGGGTCACCCGGCCGGATGCGTCCCACACGCCGCTCGGCGGCGCAGGCAGGGCCGGCCGCGCCGAGAACCCGGCGGGCGCCGGGAACGCGGCCAGGCCGCATGAGGGCCGGCCGGGAGCACAGCACAGGCAGGCGGGCAGCCGTCACCCGTCAGGCGCGCGGCCCGACCCGATCGAGGGCCGAGCCCGAGCCGGCACGGCGGCCCGGCCAAGACGCACGGGAAACCACCCGGCAGCCCCGGGCGCGGGCCCATCGAGGCCCCACCGGCGGGAACTCCGGTGAAGCGAGGCCCACCGCAGATCAAGCGGACACCTGCGGCGCCGGTCCCGCGCAGCACCGCTCCTGCGGCACGGCCGGCGGACCCCCCGCCGCAAGCGGCTCAGCCGGCCCCGCCAGTCCGTCCGCCCGAGGCGACCAAGCCGCCAAAGGCCGCCAAGCCCTCAGGTCACTAGATCAGGTTCCGCACCTCGCGCACGCCCACGGGCAGCGTGGTGAGGTCGAAGGTGCGCCCCACCTGGATGTCCCGCAGCGTCTGCAGGGTGCGCTCGGAGGCCGGGTTGGCGTCCACCCAGGCGCGCACCATCTCCTCGGGGTCGCCCGTGGCGCCCCCTCTGAGCACCTCCGCCGTGAGCGCCCGGTGGAGGCTGTAGAGGTCGTCGCGCAGCGCGGCCCGGGCCAGGGCCCGCCAGCGGTCGTCCCGCGGCAGCTCCGCGATCCGGTCCCGCAGCCAGTGGAGCTGCAGGCGGTTGCCGAGCCGGAAATGCACGGCCGCCACTGGCTCGACCTTCATCCCGGCGTCCGCGGCCACCTCGACGACGTCGAACACCGCGTAGGTCGTGCCGAGCGTGGCGATCCGGGTGGCCAGCGAGGCCGGCACGCCCGCGCCCCGCAGCTCGCCGGCGCGCTCGGCAAGCGGCTCGGCGTCCTCGGGATCGAGCAGCTCCATCACCGATTCCCCCAACGCCGTGGCGCCCGGCTCGAAGCGAGCCACCGTCGGCGCGATCGCCAGCGGCCGCTCGGCGTTGCGCAGCAGCCAGCGCGACCCGCGCTCGATCAGCCGCCGGCCCTCCAGCAGCACGCCGATCTGGGTGGCGGCGTCCACCTCGTTGTCCAGCGCCTCGATCTCGGCCCACTGGTCGCGCATGCGAAACACCTCGCGGGCCACCGCGTAGGCCCGTGCGATCTCGGACGCGGGCGCGCCGGTCTCCTCCTGCAGCCGGAACGCGAAGGTGGTGCCCCCCCCGTGCAGCATGTTGTTGACCACCTGCGTGGCCACGATCTCTCGCCGCAGCCGGTGCTGCCGCATTCGCTCTCCGAAGCGCTCGGGCAGCGGCTCCGGGAAGTAGCGGTCGAGCTCGGTGGACAGGTAGGGGTCTTCGGGCACGTCGGAATCGAGCAGCTCGTCGTACAGGTGCACCTTGCTGTAGGCCAGCAGCGTGGCCAGCTCCGGCCGGGTGAGCCCGAGGTTGTCGCGCTTGCGCTCGGCAAGCTCGTCGCCGCTGGGCAGGAACTCCAGCTCGCGGTCGAGCTCACGCGCGTTCTCGAGCGCGCGGATGAAGCGGCGGTGGACGTCGACCATCGAGGCGGCCTGTGCCTCGGACAGGCTCAGCGTCTCTGATTGCTCGTAGCTGTCCTGGAGCACCAGGGCGGCCACGGCCTCGGTCATGTCCGAGAGCAGGCCGTTGCGCTGCTTGGGTGTGAGGTCACCGTCGGCCACCACGGCGTCGAGCAGGATCTTGATGTTCACCTCGCGGTCCGAGCAGTCGACGCCGCCGGCGTTGTCGATGGCGTCGGTGTTGATGCGGCCGCCGCCCAGCGCGTACTCGATCCGGGCCCGCTGGGTGAGGCCGAGGTTGCCGCCTTCGCCCACCACGCGGCAGCGCAGCTCGTCGGCGCTGACGCGCACCGCGTCGTTGGCCTTGTCGCCCGCTTCGGCCTGGGCCTCGTCGGCGGCCTTCACGTAGGTGCCGATCCCACCGTTCCAGAACAGGTCCACCGGCGCCCGCAGCAGGGCCCGGATCAGCTCGTTCGGCGCGAGCGCCTCGTCCTTGACGTCGAGCGCCTCCCGCACCTGGGGGCTGAGCGGAATCGACTTCGCCGATCGCCGGAAGACGCCGCCGCCCTCGGAGATCCGGTCGCTGTCGTAGTCCGCCCAGGAGGAGCGCTCCAGCTCGAACAGCCGGCGCCGCTCCTCCCAGCTCGCCTCGGGGTCCGGATCCGGGTCGAGGAACACGTGCTCGTGGTTGAAGGCGCCGATCAGGCGCAGGTGGCGCGACAGGAGCATCCCGTTGCCGAACACGTCCCCCGACATGTCGCCGACCCCGACGGCGGTGAAGTCCTCATCCTGAATGTCGCGCCCGAGCTCGCGGAAGTGGCGCTTCACGCACTCCCAGGCCCCGCGCGCGGTGATCCCCATCGCCTTGTGGTCGTAGCCCGTGGCGCCGCCGGAGGCGAAGGCGTCGCCCAGCCAGAAGCCCCGTTCGGTGGAGATCGCGTTGGCGATGTCGGAGAAGGTGGCGGTGCCCTTGTCGGCGGCCACCACCAGGTAGGGGTCCTCGCCGTCGTAGCGCACCACCTGCGCGGGACCCGCGATCTCACCGTCCACGATGTTGTCGGTCAGGCCCAGGAGCCCACGGATGAAGATGCGATAGCAGGCCACCACCTCGTCCATCAGCTCCTTGCGGCTCCCGCCGGGCGGCCGCTTGACCACGAAGCCGCCCTTGGCACCGACCGGGACGATCACCGAGTTCTTGACCTGCTGGGCCTTCATGAGCCCGAGCACCTCGGTGCGGAAGTCCTCGCGCCGGTCCGACCAGCGCAGCCCCCCGCGGGCCACCCGGCCGCCGCGCAGGTGGGCGCCCTCGGTGCGGGGCGAGTAGACGAAGACCTCGAACTCGGGCCGCGGCTGCGGCAGCCAGGCCAGCTGCCCCGGATCAAGCTTGAACGAGACGTTCCCGGCGAGATCGTCGTCGCTCCCGTCCTTGAAGTAGTCGGTGCGCAGCATCGCCCGGATCACCCCGAGGAAGGTGCGCAGGATCTGATCCTGGTCAAGGCTCTCCACCGCGTCGATCGACTGCTCGATGTGCTCGGCCACGTCGGTGGCGTCGTCGCGGTCGTTGCGCCTGGGGTCGAAGCGCGCCTTGAAGAGCGCGATCAGCAGGCGGGCGATCTCCGGATGAGCCACCAGCGAGCGCTCCACGAAGCGGTCGCTGAAGCGGGTCCCGGCCTGGCGGAGGTACTTGCCCACCGCGCGCAGCACCGTGATCTCGCGCCACGTGAGGCCGGCTCCGAGCACCAGACGGTTGTAGCCGTCGCTCTCGGTGTCCCCGCGCCAGGCGCGCAGGAAGGCGTCCTGAAAGGCCTCCCTGACCCCGTCGGCGCCGGGCTCGCCCTCGAGGTCGTAGTGCAGGCCGAAGTCGTAGATCCAGGTGCGCCCGGAGCCGTCGGGGGTGATCTCGTAGGGTCGCTCGTCGGCCACCTCCACGCCCATGTCCTCGAACAGCGGCAGCATGTTCGAGAGCGTGAGCGGCGAGCCCAGCTTGTAGAGCTTCGCCCGCAGTGTGCCGGGCGCCGCCTCGAGCGGCCGGAAGACGCTGATCGCGAGCAGGTTCCGCTCGTTCAGCGCCTCGATCCGGCGGATGTCCGACAGCGCCGAGCGGGCGAGCCAGTCGGCGCGGTAGGCGGTCGGGAAGGCATCGCGATAGCGGCGCACCAGCTCGCCGCCGCGTTCCTCTCCCTGTTCCTCGACCAGCGCCTGCTCCAGGTCGTCCGACCACGCCCGGGTGGCCTCGATGATGCGCGCCTCGATCTCGGCGGTGTCGAAGTCGGGGAGGCTGCCGGGCTCGGTGTAGACCAGGTAGTGCAGGCGCACCAGCACCGACTCCGAGACCCGCGTGGTGTAGTCGATGGTCGCGGCGTTGGTGGCCTCACGCAGGATGGACTCGATGCGGCGCCGGTTGTCGGTGTTGAAGCGGTCGCGCGGCACGAACACGAGGCAGGTCAGAAAGCGCCCGAAGGGGTCGCGCCGGACGAACAGGCGCACCCGCTGCCGCTCGCCGAGGTGCAGGATCCCCAGGGCGATCTCGATCAGCTCGGGCTCTGAGATCTGAAACAGCTCGTCGCGTGGGAAGGACTCGAGGATCTCGACCAGCGCCTTCTCGTTGTGGCTGCCGGCCGGGAAGGCGGCGTGGCGCAGAACGGCATCCACCTTGCGGCGCAGGATCGGGATGTCGCGCGGGCTGGCGTGGTAGGCCGTGTGGGTGTAGAGGCCGAGAAAGCGGCGCTCTCCCGTGACCCGGCCCTCGCCGTCGAAGGTCTTCACGCCCACGTAGTCGAGATAGGAGGGGCGATGGACGGTGGCGCGGGAGTTGGCCTTGGTCAGGTTGAGCAGGTAGGGCTCGAGGGCCAGCGAGCGCACCCCGGGGGGCAGGCGCTGGAAGCCGTGGGAGCTCTTCTCGCCGCCGGCCTGACGGAGGATCCCGAGCCCCGTGTCCGCTTCGGCCTCCAGCACCACGTCGGTGTCCTGCTCGGTGATCCGGTAGTCGCGATACCCGAGGAAGGTGAAGGCGTGGTCCTCGAGCCAGGTGAGGAAGGCGCTCGCCTCGCGTACCTCCTCCGCGTCGAGGGGCGGCGGATCCTCGTCGAGCTCGGCGGCGATGGCCAGGGCCCGCTCCCGCATCTTGGGCCAGTCCTCGACGGCGGCGCGCACCTGGTCCAGCACGGCGGCCAGCTGCGCCCGCAGCTCCTCCAGCTCCTGCGGCCCGGTCTGGCGGTCGATCTCGGCGTGGATCACCGACTCGGTGATGGCGCCTTCGGTGTCCTGCGACTCCGAGGGGAGCACGTCGACGAGCCGTCCCTCGGCGTCGCGGCGCACCTGCACCACCGGGTGGATGAGCAGGTGCACCCCGAAGCCCAGGCGGCTGAGCTCCATCGTGACCGAGTCCGTGAGGAACGGCATGTCGTCGGTCACGACCTCCACCGCGGTGTGCGTCGAGCGCCACCCGTGAGAGTCGTACTCGGGGTTGTAGACCCGCACCGTGCTGGTTCCGGGTGTGCGCCTGCGAGCGAGGTTGAAGTGGGTCAGGGCCATCCCGTAGACGTCGAGGGGGTCACGCTCGGCCAGGTCCTCGGGGGGAACCCAGCGGTAGTACTGGCGCATGAAGGCCTCGGCCTGCTCCGCGACCTCGTCGGAGAGCTGTGAGCGCACCCGTGAGCAGACGGTGTCCAGCAACGCCCTGTCCACGCTCTCGATGCTCACAACAGACGGGTCTCCCCGTCGAGTCTACGCCAGAACGATCAGGTGGCCCGGGCCTGCGCGACCAACTCGGGCACGGTCACGAACTCGTACCCGTCGGCGGTCAGGCGGGCCATGATCTCGTCCGCCGCGGCCACCGACTTCGAGCGGTCGCCGGCGGGCTCTAGATGGGTGCCGTCGTGGAGCAGGATGATGTCGCCCTCACCGGTCTTGCGGCAGTGCCGGGCAATCGAGTGTGAGGTCTCCCGCTTGCGCCAGTCCCAGCCGGTGATCGACCAGAGCACGGGCACGTAGCCCGCGCTGCGGATGGCCTTCAGCGTGCCCGGGCGCCGGCGGCCCCACGGGGGGCGGATCAGCGCGGCGCCGTCGACCTCGGAGAAGCTGACCCCGGAGGCTTCCACCGCGCCGCGGCAGCGCCTCAGCTCCTCCTGGACTCCCGAGCTCGACTTCAGCGCCATGGTGGGGTGGGTGAAGGTGTGGTTGCCCCGCGCGTGGCCGGCCGCCTCGAGCTCGCGGATGAGGCCGGGCTCGCGCTCGGCCCACTTCCCGATGAGGAAGAAGGTGCCGTGCGCGTTGTGGCGCTCCAGCGTCTTCATCATCTTCTCGGTGTAGGCCGGGTTCGGGCCGTCGTCGAAGGTGATCGCGATCCGCTTGCCCGCGTCGGGCTCGCGGCAGATGGTGGGCCCGTAGAGCTGGGAGGTCGGTATCTGCGCGTGGTAGTAGGCGAAGCCGGCGGCGGCCACCGGCGCGAGCAGCGTCGTCTTGATGGGAGCCATGGGCGCGAACGCTATCCGGACTGTCCGGCGGACGACGATCCGCCCTGCGTCGGCTTGCGTGCCCGGACTGCGCGAACGCGCTCCTTGTTGAGCGCAGCAACGGCGGGAATCAGCTTGCCCTGGTCGTAGTGGTCCACGGCGATCAGGTTGGTGGTCACGCCGCGCGCGCGGCCGCAGCGATGGGCCCGGTCCAGGATGAACTGCTTCTCCTGGAAGGGCCGGTTGGCCTGCAGACGGGGCGGGAACAGGTCGGCCCAGTGGTTCAGCATCAGCAGCGGGCTGTCGGCCGATCCCCGGAAGCGCTTGCAGCGCAGCTGCCCGCGCTTGGTGGCCTTGAGCGGGGTGTCCTGCACGAGCGAGAAGCCGTCGATGTACCAGGGGACGGTGCCGTCGGCGTCCTTCTCCGTGAAAACGATCACCCGCTCGTCGGACTGCACCAGCTGGCCCAGGGTGGGCAGCGGCTCGTCGCGGTCCAGAGTGGCCACGTACTTGTCGAGGCCGGACTCCTCGAAGCTCTTCTCGATGTCCTTGGGGGCGACGTAGGGCTCCATGAAGATGATCACCACCTCGCCGCGGTTGTCGTCGAGGAACTGCCGGATGTCCTCGAGCGCATCCACCATGGGGGTGGCTCCGATCTCGCAGACGGTATGGCAGAGGTAGAGCTCGCGCTCCTCGCCGCTCCCGCGCAGGCCCACCCGTCCCGCCAGCCGCTCGGCCGCCTTCAGGATCTCGGGAGGCAGGGCGGCCACGACCCGGTTGCGGTCGCGCTGCTCGGTCTCGAAGTCGGTGGAGACCCGGCCGTTGTCTGCGCGCACGCCCCAGTGGGCGTCCAGCAGGAGCAGGCGGATGCCGTCCCTGAGCTGGCGTTTGATCGTGCGGCGCTGGTTGGCGATGAACCAGTCCGGGCTGTCGGCGGCCGAGAACGAGTTGTGCGTGCCGGCGAACACCGCCTCGTTCAGCGGCACGTCGCAGAGGCCGCGGGAGCCGTTGCAGGTGCCCGCCTTGGTCACCGTGCCAGACCGGTCCAGCGAGCCGTCGTCGCGGGTGGCCAGCGTCACCAGCCCGGCCAGCACGGCCACGCAGAGCACCGCGGCCACGCCCGCCACCGCGAAGGCCCTCCTGCGGCCGCCCTCCGCCGCGGGGGTGCTCGCCGCGCGCCCGCCGCGCTGGAGCAGCACCAGCAACTCGCTGGTGCCGTAGAACACCAGGAAGGCGCCGCCCAGGATGGCCACCACCTGGAGCGCCAGCGTGGGGTTCAGCACCACGAGGATGCCCAGGGCCAGAGCCGACAGGCCATGCAGGGCGCGTCCCGGGACGGTGGGCGGCCGCTCGAACAGCCGCCGCCGCAGCCGGGTCACGGGCTCCTCGACGTCCTCGGGGTCGAGGGCCGCCGCGGCCGCGCCCACCACGAGGCCGGCCAGGCCGAGCAGCAGCGCCCAGCCAAAGAGGTCACCCATGTAGGCGTCCAGCACGCCCGCGACCGCGTCACGGATCTGCTCGTCGGTCGTCTCGTCCTCGCCCCGCACCCCGGCCAGGGTGCGGGCGCGCAGGATGAGCAGCGTGACCGCCATCAGGACGCCGGCGGCGCCGATCCCGACTCCCACCCGGAGCACGCCCAGACGGCGATCCGGCGCGAGCGCCACTGCGGCCACGAAGGCGATGAGTGCCAGTAACGGCAGCACGATGCCCAGGATCCGGATGTCGTCGGCGACGGCCAGCGTGGTCCCGGCGAACTCCCGGCGGCGAAGCGTCAGGAGCTTGGGCTCGAGGTCCCGGGGCAGCTCCTCCGCCAGTTTCGGGGAGACCGACTTCAGCCCGAAGCGAACAACCTGGGCGGCGTCGGCCAGGTCGAACAGGGCGTTGCCCTTCTCGCGCTCGAAGAACACCTGGTTTGTCTGCAGCGCGGCCTGGCGGAACAGGCGGCGGAAGGGGTCGGTCTGGATCACCGCACCCACCACCGACTCGAGCAGGGGACGCACGGCCACCAGGTCGGTGGAGCCGCGGTCGACGACATTGACCACGATCTGCTGGCCCACCAGCTCGCGCACGCCATCGTTCTGCAGCGCCTCGACGGCGTGGTCCGCGAAGGCCTCGCGGGCGATGATCTCCGTGCGGCCGTAGTAGGCGATCGTCCCGGCGAGCAGGAGGATGGCGCCCAGCACCACGAGGACCGTCGAGGCGATGCCCCTGCTGTGCTCGGACATATGTCCCCGCCGGCGTGAGGGGATGCCGGTCATGCGAGTCGCTCCGTAGGGTATGGCATGTGCCGAGTGATGCAATGAACCTGGCGCAGCTGCTTCTCGAGCTGGAGAACAACGAGACGTTCCTCGGCGACGACGGCACCCGCGCCGGGGTGATCGTCTTCCTCGGCCTCGTCCTCTCCTTCGTGCTGATCCGGATCAGCACCCGGCTGATGCGCAGCCCCAAGGTGCCGTGGTGGCCGGGGAGCATCGAGAGCGGCGACCTGCACGTGCACCACCTGGTGTTCGGGAACGTGATGGTGCTCTTCTTCGGCTTCGTGCTCGCGCTCCAGCCCTCCAGCCCATGGCTCGAGCTCTCCGCCGCGGGCTTCGGCATCGGGGCGGGGCTCACGCTGGACGAGTTCGCCCTCTGGCTGCACCTGGAGGACGTCTACTGGGCGGAGGAGGGCCGGCGCTCGGTCGATGCCGTGGTCATCGCCGTGGCCGTGGCCGGCCTGCTGCTGCTCGGCTTCCTTCCGGTTTCGACCGAGGACAGCGGCTGGGGGATCGCTTTCTCGGTGCTCCTCGTGCTCGCTCTCGCGGCGCTCACCATCCTGAAGGGCAAGGTCATCTTCGGCGTGGCCGCCATGATCTTCCCGTTGCTCGGCATCTTCGGGGCCATCCGGCTGGCCAAGCCCGGCTCGTTCTGGGCCCGGCGCCGCTACAAGCCGGGCAGCAAGAAGCTCGCCCGCTCGGAGAAGCGCTACGCGAGGAAGACGGCCCGCTACCGGCGCTTCCAGGACCGCGTCGCCGGGGCGCCGAGCATCCCGCCGGCGACCGAGCCCGCCGGCGAGCCCGAGCGCTAGCTCGGCACCGCCTCGCTGAGCCCCAGCCGCTTCAGCGACTCCTCGCGCAGCTTGTACTTCTGGACCTTGCCGGTCACCGTCATCGGGAACTCGTCACAGAACACGACGTAGCGGGGCACCTTGAAGTGGGCCAGCTTCCCGCGGCAGTAGTCGCGGATCTCCTCCTCGGTGGCGTCCGCGTCCTCGCGGGTGACGACCCAGGCGCACAGTTCCTCGCCGTACTTGGGATCGGGCACGCCCACCACCTGGACGTCGGCCACGGCGGGGTGCCCGTAGAGGAACTCCTCGATCTCGCGCGGGTAGACGTTCTCGCCTCCGCGGATGGCCATGTCCTTGATCCGCCCCACGATGCTGCAGTAGCCGGCGTCGTCCATGGTGGCCAGGTCGCCGGTGCGCATCCAGCCGGCCGCGTCCAGGGCCTCGCCGGTCCTCTCGGGCTCCTCCCAGTAGCCGAGCATCACGCTGTAGCCGCGGGTGCAGAACTCGCCGCTCTCGCCCCGGGGGACCAGCTGACCGCTGTCGGGGTCCACCACCTTGATCTCGATGTGCGGTCCGGCCCGGCCCACCGAGCCCACCCGCAGCTCGAGGGCGTCGTCCTTGCGGGTCTGCGTGGACACCGGAGAGGTCTCGGTCATCCCGTAGCAGATGGCCACCTCCTCCATGTGCATCTCGCTCTGCACCCGCTTCATCACCTCCGCGGGGCAGGGCGAGCCGGCCATGATCCCGGTGCGCAGCGAGGTGAGGTCGTGGTCGGAGAAGCCCGGATCGTCGAGCTCGGCGATGAACATCGTGGGCACCCCGTACAGCGACGTGCAGCGCTCCTCGGCCACCGCCTCGAGGGTGGCCTCGGCCTCGAAGGCCGGCGCCGGTATCACCATGCAGGCCCCGTGGGTGGTGGCCCCGAGGTTGCCCATCACCATGCCGAAGCAGTGGTAGAAGGGCACCGGGATGCAGACCCGGTCCTCCGCGCTGTAGCCGAGCAGCTCGCCCACGAAGAACCCGTTGTTGAGGATGTTGTGGTGCGAGAGCGTGGCGCCCTTGGGCGAGCCGGTGGTCCCGCTCGTGTACTGGATGTTGATCGGGTCGTCGAAGGCGAGGCTGGGCTCCCGCTCGGCCAGCGCGCCGGCGTCGTGGGTTCCACCGGCGTCGAGCAGCTCGTCCCAGCTCTCGTGCTCGGTGAAGATCACCCGCTCGAGCCCGTCGAGCCCGCCCCGCACCTCCTCGACCATGGCGACGTAGTCGCTGGTCTTGAAGCTCGGTGCGCTCACGAGCAGGCGCACGCCCGACTGCCTCAGCGCGTACTCCAGCTCGTGGGTCCGGTAGGCCGGGTTGACGTTGACCAGGATGGCCCCGATCCGGGCGGTCGCGTACTGGACGAAGACCCACTCGGCGCAGTTCGGTGCCCAGATGCCCACCCGGTCGCCCTTGCCGATGCCGGCGGCCAGCAGTGCGAGCGCCACCCGGTCCACCTCCGCGTCGAGCTCCGCGTAGGACAGGCGTACCCCCTGGTGCCGGCTCACCAGCGCCGCGCGGTCGCCGAAGCGCTCCACCGTCCGGCGCAGGTTGTCGCCGATCGTCTCGCCCAGCAGCGGGGTCTCGCTCACCCCGTGGCTGTAGGAGGCGGCCATGCCGGGATCCTTGCAGGCTTGACCCTCTCGGAGGTCGGGCGTACGGTGGGCCGTGGAGCCGGGGGACTCGTCCACCCGGCTCTTCTCGTGAACGGACTCGATGAGACGCCGTAGCCCAGCATCCCGCGCGCTTCGCCTGCGGCCGCGCTGGCCCTGGGTGCTGGCCTGGACGGCGGGGGTGGCGGGCGGCCTCGCCGCGCTGGCGGTGCTCGCCTTCTTCAAGGGCCGAAAGCCGGACCCGCCCTCGGACAACTTCCTCGAGTCCGTGGTCGCCACCGTCTCGGAGCCCGCCGTGGCGCTGGTGCTCGCGCTGGCGGCGCTCACGCTGACCGCCTTCTGCTTTCGCAACCTCTGGCTGGAGCTGCTGGCCTACATGCCCGGGCGGATCGAGGTGCCGGACTTCGTGGCCGGGGCCGAGCTCGAGGACGTCGACCCGGCCCAGCTCACCATGCGCTTTCGCCGTCGCCTGGCCGTCTCGCATCTCCAGACCCTGTCGCCGGTCCCGGCCAGCTCCGCCCAGGGCGACTTCCTCGACGTGCTCGGGCAGGGGGGGATGGACACAGGCAACCTCCTGGGCAGCCTGGTCACCCTCCTGCGGGCGGCCAAGCCGCCGCACGCGTACGAGGTGAAGGGCGTGCTGATGCGCGGCTCCGGCAAGCAGTCCTACGGCGTGACCCTCCAGGTCACCCGGCTGCCCACCGACGCGGTTCGCGTGGAGACCCTCTGGGACACCTCGTGGGTGCGTGTCCTGCGGCGGGCGGCCGACCACGCCACCGCCGCCATCCTCACCCGGACGCGACGCTGCGGGTCCCCCTGGGCCGCCTGGCGTCGCTACCCGATGCCGGGTGAGCTGTTCCACGACTACGAGCGCGCCGCCGAGCTCGAGGACGGGCGCCGCTACGACGAGGCGCTCGACCGCTACTACCGGGCGCTGGAGCACGACCCGCTGAACCTCGGCCTGCGGCTGCAGATCGGCTTCCTCCAGGAGAAGATCGGCCTTCCGCTCGACGCGCTCGCCACCTACGAGGGAATGGAGACCGTCGTGGCTCCGGGTGGGCTTCCGCTGCCCCGCGGCCTGTACCGCAGCGCCTCCCGTATCGAGCGCGACGCGGCGATGATCATCGGCCGCTACCGGCGCGCCGTGCTGCTGGCCCAGGACGAGCTCGCCCGTCAATGGCGGCGCACCGGCCCGCCGGAGATGGACGGCTGGACGCGCCGCGACCGCCAGCGACGACACCTGCGGCGGCGGCTCGAGCCCTCCCTGGCTCGGCTCTTCGAGCCGATCGGCGACTCGCGGCGGACCGGGCGCACCCCCTGGGCGGAGCTCATCGGGGAGCCGCCTTCAGGGCCCACCGGGACCGAGGGCGAGCGGGCGCGGCTGGAGCTCCAGGAGCTGCTGCAGCTGGCCGCCTGCGACGAGGCCGTGAGGCTGCGCAGGCTGGTGAGCGGCCCCCTGAGGCAGCGGGGCACCACGCTGACCCCCACCGCGGCGGGTCTCGCGGAGTGCTGCATGCGCCAGCGGCTCGCCTGGACCCAGGCGGCGCTCGCGGCGAAGCCGGACGTGACCGAGCACCCGACCGCCGCCGCTGTCCGCGACCGCCTCGCGCCCTACCGCCCGCGCGGTGGCTTCGGCGACTGGCAGGAGCTCTACAACGCCGCCTGTGCCTACGCCCTCCCGCTCATCCCGCAGCCCGGGCCCGAGGACGCGGACGACGAGCGGCGCCGCACCGAGCTGGCCGAGGAGGCCGTGAGGCACCTCGAGCGGGCGATGGGCAGGGCCGACAGCGCCTATGTGGCCGGCCGGCGCAACTGGCTGATCAGCGAGGACCCTGACCTCGACGGGCTGCGCTCCCACGTCTCCTTCAAGCACTTCGAGGCCATGTACTTCCCCTCGCCGCGGGCCACACCCCAGCGGCCGCGGGACCTGCACCAGTGGGAGCTCTCGCGCTACACCCAGGATCTGCTGACGGCCACCGCCTGGCGCTGGGAGGCGTGCTGGCACCGGCGCGGGCGGCAGCTGGACTCCCGGCCCGACCTGCACGAGATGCTCGACTGGTGGACCGACGAGGCGAGCGCGTGGGAGCGCGTGCAGCAGGTCGCGCGTCACCACCGCCACTGGCGGGCGCGCTACGAGCTGATCGCCGACATGCAGGGCTGGACCGCCAAGTACGGGCTGGAGGCGATGGCCGTCTCCCATCCCCGCTACACCGACGACTCCGGCGACGGAACCGGCGAGGGTCAGCAGGAGGGGGCGGCCGAGCGCACGGTGGCGGCGCGGGATCTGCGGCTGAAGGAGCTGGACGGGCGGATCGCCCACGTGGAGCGCGAGAAGCAGGAGGCCTGCTGCCTGCTGCGCGACATCAGGCGCTGGCAGTCCGAGCTGCGCCAGTTCGACGTCGGCGGCCAGCGCGCGCGCCGCTGGCAGGTGGCCCGCCTGTGCGACGCCCACGCCGCGCTCTGGGGAAGCCTGCACGAATGGCTGGAGAGCTCGCCGCACGAGGACGGCCACGGCGCCTTCGAGGAGGCGATCGCCCACACGGCCGCCCTCTGGCGAGCGGCGGACCTGCGCTACCGCACCGGTGACGCTCTCCGCGACGTGCCCTGGCGGCTGCGCTCGGGCGGGCTCCGGGGCGAGCAGCTCGACCCGCGCTGACCGCCGGTGAGCCGGCGGGGAGGGCTCAGAGCGCGACGCCGGCCGACATGGCGTCCGGATCGCCGAGCGGCAGCCGGCGTGGCGGTGAGCCGTCCAGCTCGGGGCGGCCGCCGGCGATGCTGCCGGGCCGCCAGCGGGCTCCCGAGACCCCGTCGCCGGTCAGGTCCGTGACCAGGATCCCGGTGCTCGTGGTGTCGCTCGAGGCGGCGCCGAAGACGAAGTTCCCGAGCGAGTAGGCCACCAGCCCCGCGCCCTCGCGGCGCAGCGGCTGGAGCACGTGCGGGTGGGCGCCGATCACCAGCTGGGCGCCGGCGTCCACGGCCGCCCGGGCCAGCTCCTGCTGGGCGGCGCTCTCGAGCCCGGCCTTCTCGATGCCCCAGTGGAAGGTGGCCACCACCACGTCCGCCTCGCGCCGCGCGGCCCGGACCGCCCGGGCGATCGCGTCGGGCTCGGCCCAGGCGGTGCCCGGCCGGTCGCCGGCGGCCGCGAACTCGATGGGGTAGATCTCGGAGAAGCCCACGAACGCCACCTTCAGGCCCAGGCGCTCGACCACCTGGGGCTCGAGCGCCCGGCGCAGGTTGGGACCGGCGCCGACCGCCTTCATGTCCATGCGCTCGACCGCCCGCACCGTGTCGAGCATGGCCGTGCGCCCGTAGTCGCCCACGTGGTTGTTGGCCAGGTTGAGGACGTCCAGACCCGAGTGGCGGCGCAGGCCGCGCAGTGCGCGAGGCGTGCCGCGGAAGGTGAACTGCTTCGGGAAGGGCTCGCCCCGGGTGGACACCGCGCACTCCAGGTTGCCGAAGGCGATGTCGGCGCCCTTGAGGGCCGCGCCGACGCTCGACCACGGATAGCGCGGGCCGTTGGCCTCGATGGCGGCCCCCGGGGCGTCGCCCAGGTTGATGTCGCCCACGGAGGCCAGCCGCAGGGGCCGGACCGTCATGCTCACCGGCACCGAGGTGGCGCTCTCGCCGGGCGCCCGCGCGCGCACGGCCAGGCGCCCGGGGCTCGCGAGGGCGCGACCGGAGACGCGGTAGTCGCCGTCGTCGTCCGAGCGCACTTGGGCGGCCTCGCGCCAGTCGCCGTCCCCGGCACGGGTCTCGAGCAGCACGTCGGTGTCCGGAGGCGCCTCCGTGCCGGTGAGCGTCACCCAGCCGCCGGGGGCCACCACCCGGCTCGAGCTCTCGGCATCGAACCCGGCGATCGAGGCCGCCGGGGAGCCCGAGGACATGAGCGAGGTGGCCATGATGAGCACGGCGCCGGCGCCGAGGCCGAGGGCCAGCAGGGCGGCGCTGCGGTCGCGGATCGAGTGGGGCGCCTCGGCGGGCGGCGGTCCGGGCCGGTCGTCGCGGCGCACCGGGGCCGTGGTGCGCGCCGTCGCCGGCGACCGCCGCGGAGGAGCGGTCGGGCGCTGGGGCGGGGGAGAGGGGCGAGCCGGGGCGGGCTGTGGCGGAGCGCCGGGCGCGGCGGGCTGGGCGGCCGGCGCGGGCTGGGCGGCCGGCGCGGGCTCATCGGCGGGCGCCGCGGGCCGCAGCAGGGCCGGGTCGCTCGCCGCCGATTCCTCCAGGGCGGAGAGCTCGGAGCCCAACCCGGGATCCGCGGATTGCCCGTGGCGGCGCGCAGCCGGCGTCGAGGGGCCGACGCCCGCGCCGCCTTCGCTCGCGTCTGGTTCGCTGGCCATGGCGCACCCGAGGGTTTCGGCGCGCGCGGCCGGCGTCCTCCCGCGATGGCAGGACGGTGCTCAGGTGCCGCGGGGCGCCGAGTCGCCGAGCACGACCCGCATGAGGTCCCGGATGGACAGCATGCCCACGACCTCGTCGCCCTCCATCAGCGGCAGATGGCGAAAGCCGCCGTGGATCATCAGCACGGCGGCGTGCTCGGTGGACTCGTCCGGCGTCATCGTGTCCGGGTCCGCAGTCATCCAGTCCGCGACCGTGCTGCTCTCGTCGATGCCCTTGGCCACCGCCCGCAGCACGTCACGCTCGGTGAGGATGCCCACCAGCCGGTCGCCGTCGGCCACGAGCGCGGCCCCCACATCGCGCTCGACCATGCGCTGGGCCACATCGGCCAGCGCCAGGTCGGGCCCGACGCTGAGGAGATCGCGCGACATGTGCTTGCGCGCCACCGGCATGGCGGCCACTCTAGCCGCAAGCAGCAGCGATGTGGCCCCGCACAGGGCCTACCGTGGTTCCTCCCAGCAGCAGTTCCCGGCACCGGGAGCGAAAGGGTGTCGCGAACGGTGCGCCGGCTCGAGCGGACCCGAGCGTCCGGATCTGGAAACCTGGGCGGAGTGGACCAACCGTCCCGACTGCCCACAGTGCGCCTTCCCGCCTCGTCGCGGTCGCCGCGAGAGGTGCTCGCCCTGCGGTTTGCCCTCGCCACCGGGCTCATCCTGATCATCGCGCTGCTCGCCTGGGTCGATCGGGACGGCTACAGCGACGCGGGCGACGGGACGCTCACCTTCCTCGACGCGCTCTACTACTCCACCGTCACGATCACCACCACCGGCTACGGCGACATCGCGCCCGTCTCCGAGAGCGCCCGGCTCGTGACCACCTTCGTCACCACGCCGCTGCGCATACTCTTCCTGGTGCTGCTGGTGGGCACCACGGTCGAGCTCTTGACCACGAGGTCGGTTGAGTCGGTGCGCGAGCGGATCTGGAGGAGGAAGGTGCGCGACCACACGATCGTCTGCGGATACGGGAACACCGGGAAGGCCAGCGTCGAACGGCTGGTCGAAAACGGGCATCCCAAGGACCGGATCGTGGTGGTGGACCGCAACGACGCCTTCATCTCCGACGCCACGAACAACGGCTTCGTGGGAGTGAGCGGCGACGCCACGCTGACCCAGACGCTTCAGGACGCGAGCATCGGGCTGGCGAACGCTGTCCTCATCGCGGTGAGCAGCGACTCCACGGCGGCCCTCGTGTCGCTCACCGCGCGCGAGCTGAACAAGGACGCCACGATCGTGGCGGCGATCATGGAGGACGAGAACGCCCACCTACTCGTGCAGAGCGGCGCGAACGGCGTGGTCCGCGGTCCGACCGCCACCGGGCGGCTGCTCGCCGCCGGCTCGGACTCGCCCCATCTCTTGAGCCTGTTCGAGGACCTGCTCGACACCCCGGGCGGGCTGCACGTGATCGAGCGGGCCACCGCCGACGGCGACGGCGCGGACGGCGAGCCGCGGCCGCCCGAGTCCATCCTCGGCGTCATCCGCGGCGACGAGGTGCTCCGCTACGACGACCCCCGGGCGTCCGAGCGCCAGGAGGGCGACAAGCTCATCTGCCTCAACCCCGACGATCCCCGCGCGCGCGACCTGAGATAGGCGTTACTCGGCCGGCTGCGCGCGGAATGCCTTACCGTCCCTCCATGGACACAGAGCACGCACGTGAGCTCGTCGGCCGCGAGCGCCGGCGCGTCGAGGAGGCGCTGGTGCGGCTGCGCCCGGAGGCCGACGAGGAGCTCTCTCACCTCGACCAGCATCCGGGAGACCAGGGCACCGAGGTGTTCGAGGCCGAGCGGGACGAGGGCCTCATCGAGCGCCTGCAGGAGGAGCTGTCGGCGATCGAGCGCGCCGAGAAGCGGTTGGAGGAGGGGACCTACGGCGTGTCGGTCGAGAGCGGGGAGCCGATCCCCGACCCTCGCCTCGAGGCCATCCCCTGGGCCGAGCGGACCGCGCCCGAGCAGCAGCGCTACGACGGGCGCTGAGCCCCAGCCGGCTGCTTGCGGCTAGGGCGCGTTCGGGTTGTCGCCCGGATCGGGGTTCGGCTGGTCGTCGTGCACGCCGTGCTCGAGGTGCGGCGGCTCGGGGTCCGGGCCGTCGAGCTCGTTGGGGGGATCGGGCACCGCCGCGTCGGCTGGCACGTGCTCGACGCCGGCCCGCCGCTGCCGCAGGGTCTTCCAGCATGAGTCGAGCTCCTGCCGCACGGCCTCCAGGCGCCGGTGGTCGCCGTCGCTGAGCCCGCCGCCTTCGCTCGCGCGCCAGAGCCGGTGCTCCTCGGCCACGAGCTCCTCGATCCGGTCCTGAACACCTTGCTCTTCCATGTGGAGACAGGTTAGGCCGCGTAGAGTCGAAGGAGATGGCCGACGGCAGGCACTGGGTGCTGGACACATCGACGAAGGGCACGGGCGCGGAGATGGTTCCGCTCGAGAAGACGCAGGAGCGTCCCGCGCCCCGGCGCCGCCGTGCCTCCCCGCGGCGCCGGCCGCGCGCGCCGCAGCCCGCGACGCCGCGCGAGCCGCTGCGGTTCAGGGTGGTGGACGCGGTCAGCCGCGAGGTGCTCGCCGACCAGGCCGACACGCGCGCGGCGGTCGACGCTCTCCGCGGCGTCCGCAGCGTCGTCGACGTGAGCATCTACGTGTGGGAGCCGAACGCCGAGCAATGGCGGTCGCTGACCCACGGCGAGAAGCGCCGGCTGTGGGGCTTCCGCGACTCAGCCCCGGCGGGCCCGTAGCGCCAGCTCGAGCTCGAAGCGCGCGTCGGGGTCGTCGAGCGCCCCATCGAGCAGCTCCCGCAGCCGCGCGAGCCGGTAGCGGGCGGTCTGAGGGTGGATGTCGAGCGCGCCCGCCATCGCCGCGGCGTTGCCCTGCTCGCGCACATAGGCGAGAAGGGTGTCCTCCATCCGGCGCCGGGCCTTGGGCGTGAGGTCGGCGAGCGGCGCCAGGCGACGTTCGGCGATCCGCTCGGCGAGCTGCCGGGCGTCGTGGAGGATCAGGTCGGCGAGCCGGTCCTCGACCCGGACGAGCCCCTCGCCGGCGAGGGCGCCCGCCTCCATGGCCTGGAGTGCCATCCGGGCCAGCGACCACGACTCGCCGAGCTCGGGCGCCCGCACCGCCGGCCCCAACGCCACCGGTCCTCCGTCCACCGCGGCGGCGATCAGCCCCGCCTGTCCGGGCCCGCCCGGGTCGGGGACGATCACGCAGCCCAGGCCTCGCAGCACCGCGCCGAGCGCCTCCGCCGGCAGCCGGCGGACCAGCCCGTCGAGATCCTCCTCCCGGCAGGCCAGTGCCGCGGCGCTGCGGGGGATGCTCCAGCCGGCGGCATCGGCGAGGGCGGTGATGTCGGTCGCGTCGGCGGGCGGGTCGCGCAGGAGCAACGTCATCAGCTCCCGGCGCCGGCGCTGGCGTTCTCCCTCCTGTTGGGAGCGCTCCCGGGCGTAGCCCTCCACGGAGTCGGCCGACAGCTCCTCGATGTAGGCGAAGATCGACTCGGCCAGGGAGCTGATCACCTCGGCGTCCAGGCCCTCCCGCCGGGCCGCGCCCGCCAGCCGACGCCAGGCCACCCGAGCCCCGACCCGGTAGGCCGACTGAAGGGCGTCGAGCGTCCTCCCCTGGCGCAGCTCGCCCCGGCCCAGCTCCACGTACACGTCGCGGCCCTCACGTCCGCTGTCCGGATGCCGGATCAGGTGCACGAACTGACTCAGGGCCTCGCTCACCCCGGTGCGCAGCCCGTGGCCGAACGCGCCCTCCAGCGGGCGGGCGTATTCCGGCACCTCGCGGGCGATCGTCGCCAGGATCTCTCCCGTCACGGCCGACAGCTCAGGCTCGATCGCGTCCGCCACCTCCGGAGGCAGGCCTCTCCACGGCTCGGGAGCGAGCGTTTTTATCACTTAGGTGCGCATTTCTGGGCGGGAATTCGTGTTCAACGGGCTAGTACCTGTGTCCCTCGCCACATACCGTACCGGCCATGTCTCGAATTGAGAAGCAGGTCAACCTCGTCGCAGTCGTCCTTCCCTTCGTGGCCACCATTGCGGCGATCGTGCTGCTGTGGAACAGCGTGGTCTCGGTCTCGGACCTCGTGATCCTCGCCGTCATGTACGTGCTCACGGGGATCGGGGTCACCGTCGGGTTCCACCGGCTGCTGACCCACCGCTCCTTCGTGGTGCCCAAGCCTCTCGAGTACACCTTCGCGGTGCTCGGTTCCATGGCCGTCCAGGGGCCGGTGATCGCCTGGGTGGGCGACCACCGAAAGCACCACGCTCACGCCGACGAGGAGGGCGACCCTCACAGCCCGCATGTGGGACACGGCGACGGCGTGACGGGCGTGCTGCGCGGCCTCTGGCACGCACACGTCGGCTGGCTGCTGATGAACCAGGGGCGGGCAGGCAAGCGCTACGCCAAGGACCTCTACGAGGATCGCGGCATGCGCAAGATCAACCTGTACTTCCCCCTCATCGCGGTCGCGGGGCTGTTGCTCCCGGCCCTGGCCGGCTGGCTTCTCACCGGGACACTCGCCGGGGCGCTCACGGGTCTGCTCTGGGGCGGCCTTGTCCGGGTCTTCATGGTCCACCACATCACCTGGAGCGTGAACTCGGTCTGCCACTTCCTCGGCCAGCGGCGCTTCGAGACCGACGACGAGTCGCGCAACGTGTTCTGGCTTGCGCTGCCCTCCTTCGGCGAGTCCTGGCACCACAACCACCACGCCTTCCCGCGCTCGGCCGAGCACGGCCTCAAGCGCTGGGAGCTCGATCCCTCGGCGCTCGTGATCCGCGGCCTGGAGCGGGTCGGCCTGGCCAGGAACGTGGTCCGGATCGCGCCCGAGCGCCAGCGCGAGCGCGAGCGTGGGGCGGCCGCGCCGCGGCGGGCGGCGACCGCCGACAGCGGCGTCTCCTGAGCGGAGCCGCGCTGCCTCAGCGAAGCAGCGCCGCTCGCTCCGGCTCGCTGAGTAAAGCCGACTCGTGCTCGGCCAGCGCCGCGTAGGCCGCGCTGGGCTTGAGGTAGGTCTCGATCCGCTCGACCCCCGCCGCGCGGAAGGTCCAGATCACCGCGCCGCGCTGGCGGACGGGTACCTCGCCGGAGCGGGACACGCCCCGCTCGTCGGTGAGGACCAGGACGCGTGGCCCCAGGTCGATGACCTCATCCACCTCCGTCACGTAGCTGCGAAAGCTGGACAGCCAGTCCCTCATGCCGTCGAGCAGCGCATCGCGCCCACGGTAGATGCCCTGCTCGCCCACGTCGCCGCGCACCAGCACGAACTCGAATTGGGGCGCCATGAGATGGTCGAAGGCGGCCTGGCCGGCCTCGATGAAGTCGGGCTCTTTGAGCGCCGCCACGAGATCGCGCCCGGCGCTGAACCCGTAGAAGGCCCGCACCAGGTTGGCCGCGTCTGCCGACACCACGCCAGTATCGCCTCAGTGCAGCGCCGAGGCGTCCAGGTGGTCGAGCAGCCCCACCGGCCGAGGCGCCCGGCCTCGGTCCAGCAGCACCGCCCCGCCGGGCCAGTACGGGTGCGGCGGTGAGGCCCGGTGCACCAGCAGCGGCTCGTAGACCCAGGAGCCGGTGTTCGCGATTCGCGGGCGTCCCTCGGGGCCGCGCCATTCCAGCGGGTCGTCGGCGGGCAGCGGCCCGCAGCGGTGCACGTGGCCGAACACGACCCAGTCGGCCTCGACCCCGAGCCGGTGCACCACCCGCGCCAGGGCCGGGATGCTGGCCCTGCGCATCTGGGTTCCCAGGACCCTCGCCGTGAGCGGCGCGATCCGGCGTGACAGCAGCCGTGACGGGATGGCGGGCATGGTGGCCGCACGCAACACCTCCGCCAGATCGTCGACGAGTGCGGCGAGCGGGCGCGGGAGCCAGCGGGCCAGCAGCCCCTCGAGGCGGGTGATGGACGGGCCGCCGGCCCGCTCGTAGCTCACCGGGTCCGCGCCGTCGGCGGGGAGGCGCCCCAGCAGCCCGCGCGCCACCCCGTACGCGGACTCGGGGAGCAGGTGACGGTCCAGGTAGTGGCCGTGGGTGGCCCACACCGCGTCGTCCAGCCAGACGCCGGGGTATCTCGCCTCGACGCGGGCCGGCCCCAGCCAGGAGCTCACCGCGTCGAGGGCCGGAGTCGCGTCGAGGGGCACCGTGGCGTCCACCGCCGGCGGAACACCCCGGGCGCGCAGCCAGGGCTGGATCAGCTCGGCGTCGTGGTTGCCCGGCACGATCACCACCTCCCGCTCGCGGCCGAGGCCCGCGCCCAGGCGGCGCAGTACCGGCTGCGCCTCGGCCAGCGCGTCCCGCGGGCGCCGCTCCAGCAGCTCCACCACGTCGCCGAGCAGCACCACGCGCTCGACCCCGTCGAGCGCCTCCAGCAGCGCGTCCAGCGCCTCCGGGCGCCGAAGGACGTCGCGGTCGAGGCGCCCGCCGAGGTGCAGATCGGAGATCACGAGAGTCCGGCCCACAGCGGGTTTGGCTTCTAGGCCGATTCGAGCGCGCCGGCCAAGCCGCCCAGCTCCGCCACCACGATGTCCGGCTCCGGCCCGAGCGGATCGAAGGCCGCCACGCCGCGGTCCACCCAGGCCGTGCGCATGCCCGCCGTGGCAGCGCCGACCACGTCGAAGGGGTTGGCCGACACCAGCCAGGTGGCGCCAACCTCACGGCCGGCTCGGGCGGCCGCGTGCCGGTAGACGCGGGGAGAGGGCTTGAAGGTGCCCACCTCGTCGACGCTGATCAGGTCGGCGAAGCAGTCGGCGATCCCTGCGCCGCGTCACCACCCGCTCGATCATCGCCCGGGTGCCGTTCGAGAACACCGCCAGGAAGTGGCCCGCATCGCGCAGCCGCTCGAGGCCGGGTCGTGTGTCGGGGAAGGCCTCCAGCTCGTCGTAGGCGGCCACCAGCTCCCGCCGCTCCGCGGGGTCCACCGCCTCGCCGCTCGTGGCCAGGGCATGCTCGAGCGCCCTCTCGGTGACCCAGCCGAAATCGTGGTAGTGCTCCATCGCCGTGAGCAGCGCGGCGTAGCGCAGCTGGGTCTCACGCCAGCGCCGCGCGACGGCCTCCGGGTCGGCCACGCGGCCGTCGAGGGTCCGCTGGACTCCGAGGGGGTCGACGAGCGTGCCGTACATGTCGAAGGTGAGCGTCTCGGGCATCGCGGGCGCATCCTCGCAAAAGCCGCAAGCAGCCGGCTCGGCCGGCTGCGCGCGGATGGTCGTCTCCTCGCAAGCAGCCGGCTCGGCCGGCTGCGCGCGGATGATCGTCTCCTCGCAAGCAGCCGGCTCGGCCGGCTGCGCGCGGATGGTCGTCTCCTCGCAAGCAGCCGGCTCGGCCGGTTGCGCGCGCACTGGTTTCCATGCCCGTAAGTAGTGTCAACCGCCGTGGAGAGCAGCGACCTGGAGCTGATCCTCCTGGGAGTGATCGTGGGGGCCACCGCGCTGCTGCTGCTTGCCGATCGGGTGCAGACGCCCTACCCGATCCTGCTGGTGATCGGCGGCCTCGCGCTCGGGTTGGTACCGGGGCTGCCGGAGCTGACGCTCGAGCCCGACATGGTCTTCCTCGTCTTTCTCCCTCCGCTGCTCTACGCGGCGGCCTACCAGTCGTCGCTGCGCGAGCTGAAGGGGAACCTGAGGCCGATCTCGCTGCTGGCCGTTGGCCTGGTGCTGGCCACGACCTGCGCCGTGGCCGTGGTCGCCCACGAGGTCATCGGGCTCGGTTGGGCCGGCGCCTTCGTGCTCGGGGCCATCGTCTCACCCACGGACCCGATCGCAGCCACGGCGATCGCCTCCAGGCTGGGCGCTCCCCGGCGCATCGTGGTGATCGTCGAGGGCGAGAGCCTGATCAACGACGGCACCGCGCTGGTGGCCTACCGCTTCGCGGTGGCCGCCGTCACCGCGGGCACGTTCTCGCTGTTCGACGCCGGCTTCGAGTTCGTGTACTCGATCGCCGGCGGGGCGGCGGTGGGGCTCGCGATCGGGTGGCTGGGAGCACAGATCCGTAGGCGCACCGCGGACCCGCTCACCGAGATCGCGCTGTCCCTGGCCACCGCCTACTTCGCCTACCTGCCGGCCGAGCTTCTCCACGTGTCCGGCGTGATCGCGGCCGTCACTGCGGGCGTTTACCTCGGCTGGCGCGCGCCCGAGCTCACCGAGCCGTCCACCCGGCTGCAGGCGGCGGGGTTCTGGGAGACGCTTCTGTTCCTGATCAACGTGGCGCTGTTCGTCCTGATCGGGCTCCAGCTGCCGACCATCGTCGATGCCCTCGAGGGCGACCCTGCGGGCACGCTCGTGCTGTGGGCGATCCTTGTCAGCGCCGTGGTGATGATCACCCGGATCGCCTTCGTGTTTGCCGGCGCGTGGCTTCCTCGCCGGCTTTCGGTCCGGATTCGCACCCGCGACCCGATGCCGACCTGGCAGCGCAACTTCCTCACCTCGTGGATCGGCATGCGCGGCGCGGTCACCCTCGCCGCGGCGCTCGCGCTTCCGCTGGAGACCGAAACCGGCGCCCCCTTCCCCGACCGCGACCTGATCGTGTTCCTCGCCTTCTCGGTGGTGGTGGCCACGCTGCTCGCGCAGGGGCTCACCCTGCCGGCCATCATCGGGAAGTTCGGCCTGCGCGACAGCGAGGCCGGAGACTGGCGCGACGCCGAGGCCCGGCTGCGCGCCGCCGAGGCCGCCCTGCAGCGGATCGACGAGCTGGCCACAGAGGACTGGGTCCGCGAGGACACGGCCGAGCGGATGCGCGGGCTGTACGGCTACCGGCGCTCGCGCTTCGCGGCACAGGCGGGCTACGAGGAGGGCGACGACGACTACGAGGTCCGCAGCGAGGCGTTCATGCGCCTGCGCCGGGAGCTGATCGAGGCCGAACGGTCCGCCGTCCTCGACCTGCGCAGGAAGGGCGTGATCAACGACGAGGTCATGCGCGGGATCGAGCGCGACCTCGATCTCGAGGCCGCGCGACTCGATACGTAGTCTTGAACGCGGTGGCCGCCGCGGAGTGCACGCACACGGACCAGATCAGGCGGGTGACGCCGTCGGGCTCGGGCTGCCTGGAGTGCCTGAAGACCGGCGACAGCTGGGTCCACCTGCGCGAGTGCCTGTCCTGCGGCGCGGTCCTGTGCTGCGACACCTCCCGCAACCGCCACGCCTCCAAGCACGCCGCCGAGGACGAGCATCCGATCGTCCAGTCGTTCGAGCCGGGCGAGCGCTGGCGCTGGTGCTACGTCGATCAGGTCTACCTGTGAGCCGTCGCCGGTGAACGGGTCGGACGGGATCCGCTTCGACTCAGCCAAGGGGCGCTGGGTCCTCGCGGTCACTGTGCTCGGCTCGGGCGTGGCCTTCCTCGAGGCCACGGTGGTCAACGTCGCGCTGCCGGAGATCGGCCGCGACCTCGACGCCGACACCGCCGGCCTGCAGTGGGTGCTCAACGGCTACCTGCTCACGCTGGCCTCGCTCATCCTGCTAGGAGGCTCGCTCGGCGACCGCCTCGGGCGGCGCCGGATCTTCAACCTCGGCGTGGTCTGGTTCACCGCCGCCTCGGTGCTGTGCGCGGTGGCGCCCAACGTCGAGACGCTGATCGCCGCCCGCGTGCTCCAAGGGGTGGGCGGCGCCCTGCTGACCCCCGGCAGCCTGGCGATCATCGAGGCCACGTTCCACAAGGACGACCGCGCGCGGGCGATCGGCGCCTGGTCTGGCCTCGGCGGGGTGGCCGCCGCCGTCGGCCCGCTGCTGGGCGGCTACCTGGTCGACTCGGTCTCCTGGCGCGCGATCTTCCTGCTGAACATCCCGCTGGGGGCATTCGTGGTGGTGATGGCCAACCGCCATGTTCCCGAGACCAAGGACCCGGGCGCCACCGGCCGGCTTGACTACGCCGGCGCCACCCTCGTCGCGGTCGGCCTGGCCGCGACCACCTTCGCGCTGATTCAGGCGCCCGAGGCCTCAAGCGGGATGCTGGTGCCCATCGCCGCGGTGCTGGGGGTGGCGGCTCTTGCCGCCTTCCTCTGGGTCGAGCACAGAAGCTCCAACCCGATGATGCCGCTCGAGGTCTTCGCCTCCAAGCAGTTCACCGCCGCGAACCTCGTGACCTTCGCGGTCTACGGCGCGCTGGCCGGCGTCTTCTTCCTGCTCGTGGCCTTCCTGCAGATCTCGCTCGGCTACTCGGCGATCGCGGCCGGGGCAGCCTCCCTGCCCGTCACGCTCCTGATGCTGCTGTTCTCCGCCCGCGCCGGTGCGCTCGCCCAGCGGATCGGAGCGCGGATCCCACTCACCCTGGGGCCGCTGATCATCGCGGCCGGCATGCTGCTGATGACGACGATCTCACCCGGCGACTCGTACGTCACGGGCATCCTGCCGGCAGTGCTGGTCTACGGCGTGGGACTGACGCTCGTGGTCGCTCCGGTCACCGCCACCGTTCTTGCCGCGGCCGACGCGAACCACGCCGGCGTGGCCTCGGGCGTCAACAACGCGGTCGCCCGCGTCGCCGGCCTCGTCGCCGTGGCGGTGCTGCCGCTCATCGCCGGCATCACGGGGGAGGCCTTCTACGACCCCCAGGCGATGACCGACGGCTTCCGGACCGCGATGGTCGTGACGGCGGCTGTCGCCGCGCTGGGCGGCGTGATCGCCTGGTTCACCATCAGCGCGGATGTGCTCGACGCCGAGCCCTCGTCCGACAACGCGGGCACCCCGGCCCGAGCGGCCACCGACCGCAGCTGCGCGGTGGCCGGCACCTCGCTGCGCCCGGCCCGCGAGGCCGACTGCCGGCCGGCCACGGTGGCGGTGTCGAGGGCGGAGGCGAGGGCCGAGGCGTAGCGCCGCTTCGGGCGCTGCGCCGGCCTGCTCCGCCTGACGGTTTAACCGCCGTGGCGCTCGGGAACAGAGCTTCCCGGCGAGGCGGAGGAGGCCAGGTTGAGTACTGCGACAACGAGCGCCGGGCGGCGCGGAGGCGCCGGCACCGGAGGTGGCGTCAACGCCGCGCTTCGGATCATCTCCGTCGGGCCGGCGCTGATCCTGATCCTGCTCGTTGTGATCATGACGCTGGCGTCGCCGTTCTTCCTCACCGGCGACAACCTCTCGAACGTGCTGGTACAGGTGGCGCCGTTGGCCTGCCTCGCGATTGGGCAGCTGTTCGTGATTCTGGTGGGAGGAATCGACCTCTCGGTGGGCTCGGTGCTCGCGCTCTGCACCGTGACCGGGGCGCTGGCCTTCGGCTGGAGCGACTTCGGCGGCGGCATTCCCACCGTGGCGATGATCCTCGTCACCGGCGTGGCCGTCGGCCTCCTGAACGGGATCATGCTCGTGAAGGGGCGGATGCCGCACGCCTTCATCCCCACGCTCGCGACGCTGAACGCCGCGCGCGGGCTGGCCCTGCTGCTCTCCGACGGCGCCCCGATGCCGGGGATGCCCTCGATCGTGACCACGATAGGCGCCGACGACATCGGGCCGGTGCCGGTGGCGGTGGTGCTGGTGGCCGGCTTCGGCCTTCTGGCCTGGGTGCTCGCCACCCGCATGCAGTGGGGTCGCTGGATCTACCTCGTGGGGGCCGACAAGGAGGCCGCGCGCCGGCTGGGCATCCCTGTCGACCGGGTGATCATCTCTTGCTTCGTCATCAGCGGCCTGGGGGCCGCGCTCGCCGGCCTGATCGTGGCCGGCCGCACCGACGCCGGCTATCCGAGCGCCGGGCAGCTCGAGGAGCTGGCCGCGATCTCGGCGGTGATCATCGGCGGCGCCAGCTTCTTCGGCGGCCGGGGCACGGTGGGCGGCGCGCTGGTGGGCGTGCTGGTGTTCGGGGTGATCAACAACGGGCTCAACCTGCTCAACGTCAGCGTCTACGTGCAGCTCATCGTGATCGGGGTCATCATCGTGGTCGCCGTCGAGCTCGACGTGATCCGGCGCCGGATCGAGGAGCGCTTCCGAACGCTCCAGGCGGAGGCCTGACGCGGTGGCCGAGAACGGATCGCCGCTGCTCGAGGTCCGCGACCTGCGCAAGGTCTACGGCGCCAACACCGTGTTGCACGGCGTCTCCATGGAGCTGCGCGAGCGGGAGGTGCTCGCGCTGCTGGGCGACAACGGCGCCGGCAAGTCCACCCTGATCAAGATCCTGAGCGGGGTGGTGCCCCACGACGGCGGCCAGATCCTGGTGGAGGGCGACGAGGTGAAGATCGGCTCGGCCCGCGAGGCCCGCGAGCTGGGCATCGAGACCGTCTACCAGGACCTCGCGCTGTTCGACAACACAACGGCCCCGGGCAACTTCTACGCCGGCCGCGAGCGTACCCGTCCCGGCTGGCTCGGGCCCTTCGGCCTCGTCCAGGACCGGGCGATGCGCCGCGAGACCGAGGAGCTGCTCGAGCGGCTGGAGGTTGCGATCCCGGAGACCGAGATCGGCCTGATGTCCGGCGGCCAGCGGCAGGCGGTGGCGTGCGCCCGGGCGATCGCCTTCGGCTCGCGCATCGTGATCCTCGACGAGCCCACCTCGGCGCTGGGCGCGCGCGAGTCGAGCAACGTGCTGCGCCTGATCCGCGACGCCTCCGAGGAGGGCGTCTCGGTGATCGTGATCTCCCACAACCTCGAGCACATCATGGAGGTGGCAGACCGGGCCGTGGTGCTGCGGCAGGGGCGCCGCGTGGGCGAGCTCGAGCCGTCGCCCGACAACCACGAGGAGCTCGTGGCGATGATCGTCGGTTCGGACGGGGGCGACGAGGCAGAGAGCGGCGAGGCCGAGGGCGACGAGGCCGAGAGCGACGAGCCTCGCCCCGAGCCCGCGCGGGACTGATGCGCCGGATCGTCGTCGCGCTCGTCTGCTCGGTGCTGGCCGGGTGCGGTGGCGTGGTGGCGCCCGAGACCGAGGACCAGGTGCGCATCGGCTTCGTGCCGAAGTCGCTGAACCAGGAGTTCTGGGTGAACACCGACAAGGGCGCCCAGGCGGCCGCCACGGGCAACATCGAGGTGATCACGCAGGCCGGGCAGTCCGACCTCGAGATCATGGAGCAGATCGACATCGTCGAGAACCTGCTGGCCCAGGACCTCGACGCGCTGGTGATCGCCCCTACGGACGCCGATCTTCTGCTGCCGGTGCTCGAGGAGGCCGCCCAGGAGGTGCCGGTCATCCTGTTCGACTCCGACATCGCCGACTGGAAGGGCAAGGTCTCCTACGTGGGCACCGAGAACTTCGAGGCGGCCAAGCTGGCCGGCAAGTACATCGCCCAGCAGCTTCCGGACGGCGGCAACCTCGCCGTGATCGGCGGCCCGCCCGGCTCGCAGATCGGCATCGAGCGCGTGGACGGGATGAAGGCGGGCCTGAAGAAGGCGAAGAGCAAGGTGAAGATCGTCAAGGAGATCCCCGGCAACTTCGACCGCGAGCAGTCGGTGGGGGCGATGGAGGACATCCTCCAGACCGACCCCGATATCGACGCCGTGTTCTGCGCCAACGACCAGATGGCCCTCGGCGCGGTGGAGAGCATCGGCGCGCGCGACAAGCAGGAGCAGATCCTGCTGGTGGGCTTCGACGGCGCGCTGGAGGCGACCCAGAAGATCCTCTCCGGCGACATGGACGCCACCGTGACCCAGGACCCCTACAAGATGGGCGAGCTGTCGGTGAAGACCGCGGTGGCCAAGCTGCGGGGCAAGCCCTTCAAGAAGAAGATCGACACCGGCTCGGCGCTGGTGGACAAGAAGAACGCGCAGCGCTACTTCGAGCGGGTGCGCAAGCGGCTCGGGGACACGGGGCGCGGGATCGACGGCTGAGGCCGGGGTTGGCGAGCCGCCGGCGGTCTGGTCACCAGGCTTGCTCGGTCGCTGCGCCGCTGAGCGGCCTAGGGCGGGGCGGTGTACTGGGTCACCGCCACCGAGCAGAAGCTGAAGGGGCCGTAGGGGCCGATGCGGAAGTTGTCCCAGTAGTTGAAGTGGGTCACCCGGTGAGCCCGCCAGCCAAGCAGCCGGCCGCGCCTGAACCATTCCACCCGCACCTCCAGCGAGTAGGCGCCTCGGAAGCCGGCCGTGAACGAGGTGACCCCCGGCCACTGGGACACTCTCCGGTCGTTGACCCGCATCCAGGACGACCACTCCGAGCTGGCCAGCGACCGGTAGTTGTCGGCGGCATCCACAACCCAGACGGCAAAGCGGGCCCTGCTCCAGTCCTTGCGTCCGCGGCGCAGGTTGACGCCTTTCACCGCCGGTGCCGACACGGCCAGTTCCAGATACCGGCTGTCCACTCCGCCCGTGCCGAAATACTGACAGCGGGCCGGTTCGACCAGCCGGCTGGAGCCGGTTCGGCCGTCCTGGACCAGAAACTGGTCGGCCTGGGCTGAGGCCGCCCCTACCAGCAGCGCAGCGGCGATCACGACAGGCACAGCGACCCGTATCGGCATCTGTCCTCCAGATCCGCCGCCCGCCTCGCGGCACAAACAAGGGGATGGCTAAGCAGCGCAGTCCACCGTAACACGGCCATTCCGGCCCGGCCAGGGGCCGCTCGGTTGCGTCTACGGGGCCGTGCTGGGCCTCTGGGGTCTCGGCGCGGTCGCCGGCGGCGGGCTGGCCGCGGCAGCGCGACGCGGGCCGCTCCCCCTGCTCGTGGCCCTGTCCTTCATCGGCGTGGGCGTCTCTTATCTGGGAATGGGGACCGCGGGGTCGGTCGAGCTGGTGCTCGGCTTCTCGCTGCTCGGCGGAATCGCGAACGGGGTCGAGGTGTTCGCGGCCATGACCGCCATCCAGGAGCGAACCGCGCCTCGGCTGCAAGCTCGGGTCGGCGGCTTCACGGAGGCGCTCATGGCGGCTTCCGCAGGGGCGGGATTCGCGCTCGGCGGCGTCCTGGCGGCGCTGGGCTCGGTCCGCGCGGTCTACGTCGTAGCTGGAGTCGCGATGATCGCGGCGGCCGCCATCGCTGCGCATGCCCTCCACCCGCGGCGGGCCACCCGTCCGTTCTCGCTGGTCGGCGAGACCCCGGCCTGAGACGGCCACGGGCCCACGCCGGCTTACGGGGCGCCCGGAGCGGCAGCAAGCCCATCTGTTCGATGCGGCGAACCGACGCCATCCTCACGAAGCGCGCGCGGGCGAGCCTGTGGAAGCTCTTGCCGCCTCTTCGAGCTCCGTCAGCGCGGCTCGGAGCCGATCGACCAGTGAGCCGAGGTCCTCCCAGTCGCCGGAGCGCCGCGCCGCGGCGCCCTCGACCCGCCCGGCCAGAGCCGCCACTTCGTCGGCGCCGACGATCCGGCTGGCGCCGGCGATCCGGTGCGCCTGGCGGCGCGCCGCCTCGTGGTCTTGCGCCGTGACGGCGGCGGTCAACGCCGACTGATCGGCGCGCGAGGTCTCGATGAAGTCGCGCAGCATCGATGCCTTCATCGCCGCGTCTCCCCCCGTCAGCTCGTCGAGCTGGTCGCCACCGAAGGCCGCGCCGTTCTGCTCGAATGCCGGAACCGGCTCGGTGGACCAGTCGAGATCCGGCAGCCACCGTTGGAGCTTGCCGGCCAGGAAGGGAATCGTCGTCGGCTTGGCCGCAAAGTCGTCCATTCCGGCGGCCGCGCACTTCTCGGGTTCTCCCTGCATCACGTTCGCGGTGAGGGCGACGATCGGGGTGCGGGTCTTCCCGGTCTCCTTCTCGTAGCGGCGGATCTCGCGCGCGAGCTCATAGCCGTCCAGGCGCGGCATGTTGAGATCGGTGAACAGGAGCGCGTAGCGCCCGGTGCGGAATTTCTCGAGCGCCTCGAACCCGTCGGCAGCCGTGTCGACGTGGAAGCCGACGACGTCGAGCTGGTGCGTCAGCACGGTTCGGTTGACGGGATGGTCCTCGGCGAGGAGCAGCAGGCTGCCCTCGTGCTCCGCCTGCTCGCGGATCGGCTTGCGGCGGGCGTTGGGGAGCTTCGCCGGTGCGGCGCCCGGTCCCGGGTCGACCGCGACCGGGTCGCATACCGGCAGCGGCACGGTAAGCCTCATCGTGGTGCCGGTGCCCGGCGCGCTGTCCATCGTCACGTCTCCGCCCATCAGCACCGCGAGGCGCTTGCAGATCACGAGGCCCAGGCCGGTCCCGCCGAACCGCTGCGTGGTGGATTCGTCGGCTTGTGTGAACTCCTCGAACAGGCGCCGCTGCTGCTCGATGGGTACGCCGATGCCGGTGTCGGTGACCGCCATCTCGACGGTCTGCGCCTCGCTCGACTCGTCGACCACGCGCCCGACCACCTCGATGCCTCCGACCTCGGTGAACTTCACCGCGTTCGAGAGGACGTTGGTGATGATCTGGCGCAGTCGCAGCGGGTCGCCGACGTGCGCCGGAGCCAGGCGCTCGTCGGCGCTCCACGTCAGCAACAGCCCCTTCGCCGACGCGGTGTGGACGAACGTCTCCACCGTCGTCCGCATCAGCGGACGCAGCTCGAACGCGCTGGGGACGATCTCGAGCCGGCCCGCCTCGATCTTCGAGAAGTCGAGGATGTCGCCGATGATCTGCAGCAGGGACTGGGCCGAGCTCTGCGCGGTCCCGACCATCTGACGCTGATGCCGCGTCAACTTCGTCTCGGCGAGCACCTCGAGCATCCCGGTCACGCCGATCATCGGCGTTCGGATCTCATGGCTCATCGCGGCCAGGAACGTCGACTTGGCGCGGCTCGCGTGCTCGGCGGTCAGCCGCGCCGCGACGGCGTCACGCTCGGCGCGCTCGCGCGCGGCCACGTCAGCCTGGACCGCGTCCGCCATGTCGTTGAACGAGCCGGCCACCTGCTCGAGCTCCGACACCGCGCGGATGTGCACCCGCCCGGCGTAATCGCCGCCTGCGATCCGGCGCGTTGCAGCGCCGAGTGCGGAAAGCGGACGCAGCACCACGCGCGTGAGGACGACCATCGCCGCGGCGCCGGCGAGCACGATCAACACGAGGATTGCGATTGGCCCGACGAACAGGCGCTGGTTGTCGGCGCGCACGTCCTCGACGTCGCTCAAGGTCCGCTGGTCCACGAGGTCGATGAACCGCTCGATCGCGGCCATGATGACGCCCTTCTCGGCGAGGTAGGCGTCGTCGACGAGCAGCCGGTAGTCCGAGTTGACATCGCCGAAATAGTCGTCGTCGACCCCGCGGTCGATGCGCTTCTCCACGCGCTCCATCACCCGGAGCTCGAGGCTCGCGAGGTCGTTCGATTCCCTGAGCGCCGCGTTGAGGGCGGCGAACTCCGCGGGGGCAAAGCGCGCGGCGCGCAGCTGGTCGGTTAGTGACTCCGGCCTTCCGTACTCGACGAACCCCTTCCCCTCCGCGAGCACGCGGTCCCAGAACGAGCTGTCGTAGTCCCGCGGCCGAGGCGCCTCGCCCGCGCGGATCGCGAGGATCTCCTCGTAGTGGTCGCGGAACCGGGGATCGCCGGTTGCGACGTACATCCGCACCATACGCGTGAGGTCATTCGAGGTCTGGCGCATCTGGTCGGCGAGCCGGAAGGACTCGGTGCGACGATTCTCGGCCTCGGTTTGGAGGTTTGCCCCGCGAAGCTGGAGCGTGGTGAGCACGAACAGCGCAGCCACGAGTACGCCCAGGACGCCGAGCAGGATCGCCAGCAGGCGGCGGAGCGACAGCCGGGAGGTCACGGCGAGCCGACCACCGACGACGGCGGCGTCCAGCGGCCGTCCCAGGCGACCAACTCGTCGACGCTCATCGGATCGCCGACCAATGCGCCCGTGGCATAGCCGCAGCCGAGTCGCAGCAGCAGATCGAAGTCCGCCGCGCTGTCGCACCCGCCTGCGCCCACGACAAGATCGAGCCCGCGCGCGAGGTCCAGCGCCTCCTCCAACGCCGTGACCCGGCGGGCGTCACCGGCGGCCCCCGTCACCAGTCCTGCCGCGACCTCGATCGCAGTCAGCGGAAACCGCTGGATGTGCTCGGCGGACGTGTGAGCGGTCCCGAAGTCCTCGACGCACACGCCGAAGCCCTTCAGCCGCAGGCGCGTCAGCACCAGGAGCGCCGACGCGTCGCGCCGCAGCACGCGCTCCCCGACTCCGCACACGATCCGGCGCGGATCGACGCCGCGCTCGCGGGCGATCTCCGCGAAGCGGTCCGCCAGGCCGACGTCGTCGAAACATCGCCCCGGCACCCCGATCGTGGCATCGAGGTCGAGCCCTCGGCGCGCGAGGTCGCGCAGGCCGACGCAGGCCAGGTCGAGCACGTGATCGGTGAACCGGCTCACCAGCCCCTCCGCCTCGAGCACCGGAAGGAACGCCGGCGCAGTCCAGCCTCCGTCGTGATCACGCCAGCCCGGGACAAGCGCGGCGCCACTGACGCTGCCGGTCGCCAGGTCGACCATCGGCCGGAAGCGGACCACGACGCGCTTGTCATCGAGTGCCTCAGCGACGTCGGCTGCGGTGACCGTGGTGCTGCGATCGTCGCCGCTGCCACCCGCCGGCTCTCGCCGGTGCGCCGCCAGCAGCTCGGCCAGCCGGCGCGCTGTCAGGGGCTTCTCGATTGCCCCGAGGAGGTCGAGGCCGTACGACTCGGTGAGCGCCTCGACGGCGTGCACCAGCTTCGGATCGAGCTGGCTGGAGATGATCACCGCGGTCGCGATATCCCGCTCCCCCACGTGGCGGATGAGCTCCACGCCGTCCATCCCCGGCATGTCGAGGTCGACGACGATCACGTCCGGTGGCCCCGATCCGTCGATCGACGCGAGCGCCACATGGCCATCGGCGGCCTCCGCGATCGTGCCGACGCCCAGCTCGCGCAGCAGCTGCACCGCGGTGCGGCGCTGGAAGTCGTGATCCTCGACGACCAGCACCGAGTATGCGGCGAGCCCCGTCGGCGCGGGACGCTCGGGCTCACGCTCGAGCGCCTCCCGGAGCACGGATTCGGTCTCCGCCGACGGCTCGACGCCGAGCTCCGAGGCGAGCACCTTCCGGCAGGCCTCGTACGCAGCGACGGCGCCGGTGCGGTCGCCCGCCTCGCCGAGCACGCGGATTCGCAGCTGATGCGCGGCCTCACTGAACGGCTCGGCCTGGACGAGCCGCTCGGCCGCGGTCGCGGCGCCGCGGGGATCGCCGGCCTCGGCCCGCGCGCGCACCTGCAGCTGGAGGGCGCTGACGCGAAGCGACCCGAGCTCGCCGCGGAGACCGTCGACCCAGTCGCCCTCGTGCTGGGGCAGGAACGGCAGCCGCGCCAGCGCTGCGGCGCGCTCGGCGTGCGCCACAGCCGCGGGCAGGTTGCGGGCGGCGAGCTCCTCGCGCGCGGCCGCGAGCGCGTCACGCGCCTCGTCGACATCGACCACCACGCCGTCCGGAAGCCGGAGCTGGTAGCCGCCCCCCGTCGCGACGAGCACCTCGGCCGGGTCGAACCCGGCCTCCTCGATGAACCGGCGCACCTCGGTGACCACCCCGCGCACGGCGGAGGCCCACGTGTCCGGCAGCAAGCCGGGCCAAAGCGCGTCGGCGAGCTCGTCGCGGCTGACGCTCCGGTGGTGCTCGGCGGCGAGATACGCGAAGACGAGCTCGGCGCGGCGTCCGGGGAGCCCGCGCGGCGCGGCTGCGTGGTCCTCGCGATCGATCGAAAGGCGGCCGAGGAGCGAGATCCTTGTCGCAGACACGCACAAACTATCCCACGGCCGCCCGCTTGCGCCAGCGGCGCACATTGCGCTTCGTTTGCGATCCGCTTGCGCCCCCGTCGTAGAACCGTGCCGACTCATCGACCACCGGGGGTTTCATGATGGTTGCCGTACGCCAGGTGGTTGTCGCAGCCGCAGCCTTGGCCGCTGGTTGCGTCGCCGTGTTCCCGGCGGGCGCGGGCGCGGCGGGCAAGGTGGGCGCGCCGATCCCGTGGGCGGCGTGTGATCAGCCCAACTGATCAACCAGCGCTACGACCCCAACTCGTTCTACGGTGCCGCCGTCAGAGCCGAGCGCCTGCTCGGCAACGCCGTCCTGCTCACCCACGAGGGCTACGGCCACCTCTTCTTCCAGGACCCGAGCCCCTGTATCGAGCGGGCGATGGCCGCCTACCTGACCGAGCTGACCACCCCGCCCAAGGGCACGGTCTGTCAGTCGAATCAGCTGCCCTTCAGTCCGGACTTCGGCTGAGAAAGGAGCACTGAGATGGAGATACGTCGCCCGCGGCGCGGGTTCTGTTGTGCCTCCGGCGTTGCGCCCGGCTTGCGGGCGGGTTGCGCCCCGGGCGTAGACTCGGCTCGACCGTTAAACCGCGAATCCGCGAGGAGGGGTAGGCGATGAACACCACCGGCAGGCTGACCGCGTGTGCGCTCGTGGTTACTGCAGTGTCTGTGGTGGCTGGGCCATCACTGTCTGTCGCGCCGGCTCTTGCCGCGCGGTCCTCGGAGTCCGTGCTCGTGGACGCGCACGCGGACGGCGACACGCCGATCTCCGGCGGGCTGATCCATGCGTACCGCTGTGCGCGTCCGGCGAGTCGGCGCGGTGTTGTCGCCGGCGCATCTCTGCGCCAAGCGAATGGCGCCAGGGCAGAGCGCACCAATTCGGCGGGTGCGGCACACCTCGGTTTCGAACGGCTTCCGAGTTGCTTCGTCGTCAGCGTGACGGGCGGGCGGGCCCACGGACGCAAAGTGCGTGGCTCGTTTCGCGCCCAGGCGCGCAACCAGGGTGACCAGATCATGAGCGTGCTCGTCACTCCGAGGAGCACGCTGATCTATGCCGTGCGGCGGGCGCGCCCCGGCATGAGCACCGCCCGCGCCATGCGTGTCGTCCACCGGCTGCTGGCCATCCCCCCACACTTCAACCACATCGATCTGGCCGCCGATGACACGCCGTTTGACGGCGACAGGTACATGGCCGCAGCCTTCCGCGCCGGCGGTATCGGCAAGCTGAACCGCGCACTGATTCGCAGCGCGCAGCGCAATCGCCGACACCCGTTCCGTGCGACGAAGGCACGCGCCGCCGCCGCCCCCTCCGGGGACGACCCATTGGGCTTGAGGGAATGGTGGAACCAGACCGATGTCACCAAGCTCGTCCAGGACGGCTTCAAGGACTTCGGCCTCTCGCTGGCGAGTGAAGGCCTACATGTTGGCGGTAAGTGGGTTCTCGGCCGGTTACTCGATTACTGGGGGCTGAAGGACGTGAAGGAGTTCCTGCTGCCCAAGCCCGACACCGAGAAGATCATCGAGATGATCCAAGAGCTCACGAAACGCGTGAACAACCTCCAGCAGACCGCCGACACCATCCTCAAGGAGGTCCTTGCCGGCCAGTACGACGCCGCGACGGCGCCGACCGTCCCCCTCATCGACGCGATCGACACCAACCAGCAGGAGATGGTCAACCTGTTGAAGCTCAAGCAGGAGGACGCTGGTCGCGTGGGGGCGACGAAGAGGATTCTGGCATCGGTCTCCAGCCTCGAGGGCCAACGCAACAGACTGAATCTGCTCTTGACCAACCCGATCCCGGGCGTGACCAACATCCTGGTGGCCGCATCGAAGAAGGCCGCCACGCAGAATCGATGGTTCAGGCAGGGGGAATCGGAGAGCGTCCGGGACGTCTACAAGTACTACGCCGTCTATCAACTTCGCCTGGCAAACCTACTGGTGGAGTACTGGAACACGAGATCCTGCACCAATAACCCGGTGCCACAGGATTGCCTGTCGCCTACGACGATCCAGCTCGACCTCGACAAGCTCCAAGCAAACATCGAGCAGCAAAAGCTGCAGCTCAAGCCACCGCTACCCGCCGGAACGTTCGTCGACCGCCGCACGATGCGAATGTGGCCGCAGGCTTCGTGGCCGCTCAACGGCTTCGACGCTCTCAACTGGACAGCAACATGGCGGCCGGAGACCTGCACGATCGCCGCATATCGATCGAGCTGCGAGGGCTCACGCCACTCCCCGTACACCCTCCCCAAGAGGACCAACCTGCCCCTCCCCGGGCTGGGTCCGTGGAGCGACTGGAAGTTCCCGAGCGAGGACGACTACAAGGGCCTGATCGACGGCTGGGAGGGTGACAGCCCGCTGGCCTGGCTGAACAAGAATGTCGGCTTTAGAACCACCACCATGAGCAGAGAGAATGACCGGAACCGGCTGAGCGGCCACATGTGGCTGGCCGACAGCTTCCGACCGGGGTACTACGGGCTCTATGTGTATCGCGCCAACCTCAGCGAACAGGACAAACCCGGCCCACACGTCTGGTACCAGCGCGCCTACATGCCGGTGGGCCGGGATCCGGTGTGCAGCAGGGGGCCCGTGTATACGACCTGCACGGAGACGCAGGTGGACTTCAGCGACATAAGGAACAACTACACGGCACAGATGCTCATGTGGCGGCCGGTCGAGCCCGGAGACTACTGGTGGCCGTAGGCCCAATCACCACGCAGGTCACGGCCTGGCGGCTCGCGGTCGTCATCGCGGTGCTGATCGCGGTGGCAGGGATATCGACCTCGGTGCAGGCGAGGACCGCGGCGGACCCCAGGGCCGGTGTGGCGGGGACCGATCCCGACCCAGTACTCACTGGGCTTGCGGCGTCGGTGCTCACGCGCCCGAGCGCCGTGCGGGGCAGCGACGGACGCCTCCACATCGCGTATGAGCTTGTGCTGACGGGCGCGACGCGGTACGCGGTCGACGTCGAGCAGCTCGAGGTTCGCGATGCCAGGACCCACCGGGTACTGCTCTCGCTTGCTGGTGATGCCCTGTCCTCGAGGATGAATCCGGTCGGCGGCGCTCCCAGGGGAGTGACCCCACCCCCTACAACCCTGCTCGGCGCATCCGGGTCGGCGGTCATCTGGCTCGACGTCCTGGTGCGACGGAAGGCGGGCCTGCCCCGCGTCTTGGAGCATCGCATCGTGAGCTCCACCCGCCCCCCAGCGGGCGAAGAGCCAATCCGGTTTACGAGCTTGATCGGTCGCGTCCCGCTGCGCTCCCGACCGCCATTGAAGCTGGGTCCGCCCGTGCGCAGCGGCATATGGGGGGCGGGCGAGGGCTGCTGCGACAACGACACACATCATCGTCGGGGCCTGCTCGTCGTGGACGGCAACCAGGTCGTCCCGCAACGCTTCGCCATCGATTGGATGAGGCTCGATGAGCAACATCGGGCGTGGGTCGGAGACCCGACCCGTTTGTCCAGCTACCTGAGCTACGGCCAGCCCTTGATCGCCGCCGCCAGTGGAAGGGTGGTAGAGGCACGCGACGGCTTCGAAAATCACACGCCGCCGGAAAACCCCACACCGCCGCCGTTCGTCGACCTCCCCGGCAATCGCGTCACGCTGCGCGTCGGGCCGGGGCTCTACCTCCTCTATGCACACATGAAGCGGGGCTCCGTCCGAGTCCGCGTCGGACAGCGCGTTCGCCGTGGCCAGATGTTGGGACAGCTCGGTAACAGCGGCAACTCGGCCACACCACACCTCCATCTCCAGGTCCAGACCAGGCCCAGTTTCGCCAGCGACGGCCTGCCGTTCGTCTTCGGACGCTTCCGGTTCCTGGGCCAGCTCACGAGCCCGGACCTCTCCGACGAGATCCTGGGCCTGCGGCCCAACGGACAGCTGCCCTTCGCCCCGGCGAGTGATCCGGGGACACGCCGCCACCAGATGCCGCTTGATCGCAGTGTCGTGCGATTTCCTTGACCTGAGGCCCGGGTCGGCTGAGCGGAGCGGCGGCCCGGATCCGTAGGCTCGACGAGCTCCGCGTCCAGCCCGAATCACCCAGGATCCTGGGATGGTCATGCGGCTTGTCGGGGTGCAGGGTCTGGGCTGAATCCGAGCAGGCCCCCGCAGACCGAAGGAGCAGCAGCCATGTCACTCGTCCGCGTCCACAACTTCTCCATCTCGCTCGACGGCTTCGGCGCCGGTGAGGGTCAGACCCGCGACGCCCATTTCGGTCACGCCGGGGACAGGCTGCACGAGTGGATGTTCGCCACCCGGTGGTGGCAGCCCGGCGGCAGCGGCGGCGTCGACGACGCCTTCGTCCAGCAGCACGATCCGGGGATCGGTGCCGAGATCATGGGGGCCGGGAAGTTCGGCCACCCCGGATGGCACGAGGACCCGGAGTGGAAGGGGGCGTGGGGTCCCAACCCGCCGTTCCACACACCGGTCTTCGTCCTCACCCATCACACGCGCCCGTCGATCGAGATGGAGGGGGGCACGACGTTCCACTTCCTCGACGCGTCGCCTGCCGAGGCGCTCGAGACCGCCCGCGAGGCCGCGGACGGCAAGGACGTGCGCATCGGCGGAGGTCCCACCATGGTCCGCGACTTCCTTGCTGCCGGGCTCGTCGACCACATGCACACCGCGGTGGTCCCGATCCTGCTCGGCCGGGGCGTGCGGCTCTGGGACGGACTGGAGGGCCTCGAGAAGGACTACGAGGTCGAGGCCACCTCCTCGCCCAGCGGAGTCACGCATGTGACGTTCACCCGCGCGGGTCTCTGAACCGAGCGGTCACCCCGGGCGTGGATCGAGCGGGGCCTGGATGGAGCGGACAACCAGGGCGCCGTCCCCCACAGCCGCCGCCACGCGCTTGGTGGAGCCTCTGCGGACGTCGCCGAAGCCGGCAGGCCCCCTGAGCTCGCGATGACGCAGGCTCCGGGCGAGGTCGCCGCCGGTCTTCTGGCTCAGGCTCGCCGCAAGTCGACCGGAGCGCGCGAGCCCGTCGAAGGTGTTGACGTCGCCCTCGCGGTTAGCCGGCGGGCTGCAGGAGTACGGCAGGGGCGGCTGGTATGAGGAGCTCTTAGATCGATCCTGGAAGCTGATGGCTATGCCGGGGCGGGCGGTCCGAACCAGGTGGTGAGCGCGTCCCTGAGCCCCGGGTCGGTGTCGTCTGCGACCCACGCGACGTGTCCGTCGGGCCGGATGAGCACGGCGGTGGGAGCGGTGACCGCGCCAAGTACCGGGAGCTCCCAGGCACCGTTGTGTTCGGCGTCGATCGGTTGGACGCGGTCTGCCCATGGGGTGATGTCGAGGCGGTCGGGCTGGGCGAGGTTGAGCAGCACCGGTTTGGCGTGGTGCAGCAGCTCGAAGGCTCGGAGTGGGCCGTTGGTGGTGGTGAGGTCGAGGTCGGGCATGCGGCGTCCGAGTAGGGGGTGTCCGGGGCCGAGGTCGTAGTGGATGTCCAGGCCGGAGACCATGCCGGCGATGTGGGTGCGGGGTTCGTCCATGGCCAGCAGTTGGGTGACGATGTGCGCCCAGGGCTTTGATGCGGTCGTCTGGGCGGCGGAGCGCGACTTGGGCCATGGTGATGCGCAGCACGCGGGCGGCGACGGGGTGGCGCTCGGCGTGGTAGGTGTCGAGCAGGCTGTCCGGCGTTGTTCCACGGACGACCTGGGCCAGTTTCCAGCCGAGGTTGACGGCGTCTTGGACGCCGGTGTTGAGGCCTTGTCCGCCGTCCGGGGCATGGACATGTGCGGCGTCGCCGGCCAGCAGCACCCGGCGGTCGCGGTAGGCGGTGGCCTGGCGGGTCATGTCGGTGAACCTGGAGATCGAGGAGGGGCTGTGGACGCCGTAGTCGGTGCCGTAGACGGCGATTAACCCCTCCTTGAGGGCCTCCAGGGTGGGTTCGCCGGCGGATCCGACGTGCTCCTCGGTCAACATGACCCCCACCGTCCCGCCCTCCTTGTAGACCACCTCCCCGTCGCGGATCTCGTAGTCCAACTTGCCCAGGGCGTGGGTGCCGCGGTGGTCGGTGTGGATGCCCAGCTGCGGCTCTTGGGCCATCTCGACCTCGGCGATCAGGCTGCTGGTGGTCGCATCCCAGCCGGCGAACTCGATGCCGGCCTGCTTGCGGACCAGGCTGCGGGCCCCGTCGCAGCCGACCAGGTAACTGGCCCGCAACCACCGGCCGTCGGACACCTGGACGTCGACGCCGGTGTCGTCCTGCGCGAAGCCGGTCACCTCGAGCTCGCGGTAAATCGGCACCCCCAGCTCGGCCACCCAACCGGCCAGGATCCGCTCGATCTGGCTCTGCCACAGCGCCAGCACGTAGTTGTGCCGGGACGGGAAGTCACTGATGTCCAAGCGGCTGCCGGCGAAACCCATCACCTGGGCCTGCTGTCCCTCCGACACAAACCGATCGGCGATCCCGCGCTGATCGAAAACCTCGATCGTGCGCGAGTACAAACCACCCGCACGCCGGCTCTCCAGCTCCTGGCTCGCACGCCGCTCCACAATCCCAACATCCACACCCGCCAACGCCAACTCACCCGCCAACATCAACCCCGCCGGACCACCCCCAGCAACCACCACCGCATGCTCTGTCATGTCGTTTCTCCTTTTCCGTCAGGTCACAGGGCCGGGTTGCGCCGTCGGCTCGTCTGTCTCGCCTTTCCCGGTTTGAATACAGAGAGGGCGGTCGCGGTGCCGAGCGCGAGCAGGTCCCAGACCGCTCCGGCCAGGATCCTTCCCAGTCGGTCGGTTGGATGCGCTGACTCATGCCGGCGACACTGAGTCGATCGGCGGTCATGTCGGGCTCAGCGTGTTCTCGAGCACGATCCGCCAGCTCCCGTCCGCCTGGCGGCGAGAGACGAGCGTCTCCCGTCCGGTGAGCTCGATCACCTGCCCGTTGGGCTCCGAGGCGGTGAGCGCCCAACGCGCATGTGTCAGGGCGAGCCCGTTGCCTTCGAGCTTGCCGATTACCTCGTTCTCGATCCTCGGGCAGAGGGCGAAGACAGGCTCCAGGGCCGCACGCAGCTCAGCCGCACCGCTGACCACCCGACCGTCGGTAGGGACAGTCGTGCGCGCGTCGGGCTCGTGAAGATCGATGAAGGCATCGAGGTCGCCCGCGTTCATCGCTGCCGCGAGCAGTGCGTAGATCTCCTCTGGCGCAGTTGCCGGCATCGGTGCCGCTCACGGTGTCGCACCCCGACCCCGACGGCCATCCCAGATTTCTGGGTGATCGGGGGAGCGCCGGTTTGCCACACTCGGGTCAATGGCCGCTGTTTCTCCACAGCGTCTGCGCGGCGACATCGTCAGGCTCAGCCATCGCGGCTTGGGCGTACGCGAGTTCTCACTCGCCGCCGCGCGCGCATTGCGCCGCGGCCTGCCTCACGACGGCGTCTGCGTGCTGACGATGGACCCGGCGACGGTCCTGCCGACCGGGGAGGTAGTGGAGAACGGCCTTCCGCCCGCAGCGGCCCAGCGCCTGACCGAGATAGAGGTCGGCGAACCGGACTTCAACAAGTTCAGCGAGCTGGCGCGCCGCGACCAGCCCGCGGCGAGCCTCAGCGAGGCGACCGATCGGGCGCTCGACAGGAGCCTGCGCCACCGCGAGCTCAAGCGACCCGCCGGGTTCGAGGACGAGCTGCGCGGCGCGCTCGTGGACGACTCGGGGGTGTGGGGCGCCATCACGCTGCTACGCGAGGCGGGAAGCCCAAGCTTTGCTCCCGCGGACGCCCGCCTGCTGGCCTCGCTGTCTCCCTACCTGGCCGAGGGCATGCGGCGCGCGATCCTGCACACATCGCTCTCAGGTGCTGACGCGGACGACCCAGCAGTCGGTTTGATCGTGCTCACCGACGCCAACTCGATCGAGAGCGTGAACTCCGCCGGGCAGACGTGGCTCGACGAGCTCGGTGCCGACAATCGCCTGCCAGTCGTGATCCGTGCGGTCGCAGGCAGGGCCCGAACCACCTTCGCTGACGACCGCGGCGACGACTCGATCGCCCGCGCCCTGGTTCGGGCACCGTCGGGCCGCTGGCTGCTGATACGCGGATCGATGCTCGGCGACGCCTCCGAGGCGCGCGCCGCGGTGATCCTCGAACCGGCCCGCTCGCCCGAGCTGGCGCCGCTGATCGCCGACTCCTACGGGCTCACCGAGCGCGAGCGGCGGGTGACGCAGCTCGTCGCGCAGGGACGGCTGACGCAGGAGATCGCCGACGAGCTCCACCTCTCGCCCTACACGGTCCAGGACCATCTCAAGTCGGTTTTCGAGAAGGTCGACGTCTCGAGCCGCGGCGAGCTGGTGGCGCGGCTGTTCTTCGAGCACTACGCGCCGCGGTTGACGAGCGATGCTGCGGTCCCGTCCGATGGCTCGTTCGAGTCGACGAGCGACCGGTAGCCCAGGCCCGGCCGCCGTCGCCAAGCACGTCCCGTGCGACTACGACAGCGATCCCGGTCGCTTTCGCGCGGCGCGAGCGATCCAGCGCCGACACGGGCTCGCTCCCGACGTCCACGAGCGGATCGCCGGCCGATTGGTGGTCGAGAGCCTCACCCCGGTTCTCGATGTGGGCTGTGGCGAGGGCGAGCTGGCGCGGCACCTGCCCGCCGGCGCGTGGATCGGGGTCGACAGCTCGCGGGAAATGCTCTCCCGGGCGCCACGGCCGAATGTCCTGGGCGACGCGACGTCGCTCCCCTTCCCGGACGGGTCGTTCGCCTCGGCAGCACTCCTCTACGTCCTCTATCACCTGCCCGACCCTCGCCGAGCGCTGGCCGAGGCCGAGCGGGTGCTGCGGCCCGGTGGGCTGGTTGCCGTCGCGGCTCCGAGTCGCGACGATTCGCCGGAGCTCGCCGACGCACTTCCTCGCCGGACGCTGACCTTCGACGCCGAGCTCGCCCCCGAGCTGCTCGCCGAGCGCTTCGATGCCGTGGAGGTCGAGCGATGGGACGCACCCCTGCTCGAGCTTCCCACCCGCGCTGATGTGTGCGAGTACCTGATTGGCAAGGGCAGCGACCCCGGCGTTGCACGCGCCGCCGCCGAGGCCGCGGACACGCCGCTCTCGGTAACCAAGCGCGGCGCACTCGTATTTGCGCGCAAGCCGACCGCATGATGATCCGCAGGCGGTCACGGGGGCCGAGCGATTACCCAGAATCCTGGGATGGACGCCACCGGGCCGGCGGCTCACGCTACGAAGCACCCCGAGAAGGAGCCCGGAGTTGCATATTCCAAGCGCCATGCGCGACGGCACCGACCTCAAGGCGTCCAACGTCGGATCCATCGCCGCCGGCGGACGGCAACCCTCTGCATTGGATGGTGAATTGCGGGGCGATAACGCGGCGCGCGCCGCGGCCGCGGACGACTTCGGGCATCTCGTCCACCGCGAGCCGATGGGCGTCCTGCTCCCGGGGTCGGCTGAGGACGTCGTCAAGACCGTCCGCTGGTCGCGGATGGTGGGCGGCAAGGTCGCCCCGCAGGGGCAGAGCCACTCGGTGTGGGGTCGCTCCCAGGTCGGCGATGCCGGCGTCGTGGTCGACATGTCCACGCTGCGTTCCGTCCAGGGCGTGCGCGGCGACCGCGTGGTCGTCGAAGCCGGCGCCAAGTGGAGCGAGGTGTTGGCCGCGACACTGCCGCGGGGCAAGACGCCGCCGGTCCTCTGCGACTACCTGGAGCTGTCGGTGGGCGGCACGCTGATCGTCGGTGGGGTGGGGTGCACGACGTCGCGCTACGGCGTGCAGAGCGACAACGTGATCTCGATGGACGTCGTTACCGGCGAGGGCCGCAAGCTCACGTGCTCGGCGCGGCGCAACTCGGAGCTGTTCAATGCAGTGCGCGCCGGTCTCGGTCAGGTCGGCGTGATCACCAGGGCGACGCTCAAGCTCGTCCCGGCGCCGCAGCAGGTGCGTCGGTTCCTGCTCTTCTACTCGAGCCTCGGGGGGATGCTCCGCGACGCGCGGCTGCTGGCCGATGACGACCGGTTCGACGCCGTGCAGGGCGCGATCCTGGGGGCCCCCACGGGTGGTCTGGCGTTTCGGCTCGATGTCGCGAAGTTCTTCACAGGTACCGCGCCGGACGATGCCACACGGCTCGCCGGCCTGACCGACGACCCGGCCCGGCGCCAGCCGGCCACCCTCGCCTACGCCGACTACGTGAACCGGCTCGCGATGCTGGAGTCCACGTTGCGGGCCAACGGCCAGTGGTTCTTCCCGCACCCGTGGCTCACCACGTTCGTCGGCGACTCGCGCGTCGAGGCGGTGGTGGACGACGAGCTGCGCCGGCTCCACCCGGCGACCGACCTGGGCCGGTTCGGCCAGATCGTGGTCTCGCCCATCCGCCGGTCGGCGATCTCCAGCCCGCTGTTGCAGCTGCCGTCGGACGACCTGTGCTTCGCTTTCAACCTCATGCGCGTCCCGGCCACCGCCGACATCGACAATGCGCGCCGGCTCGTCGATGCCAACAGGGCCACCTACGAGCGCGTCCGTAGCGCCGGGGGCACGCTCCACCCGGTCAGCGCCTTCGCGATGTCGCGCCAGGACTGGCGCCGCCACTTCGGCTCGAAGTTCAACCGGCTGGAGCAGGCAAAGCGGCGCTACGACCCGGGCGACGTGCTCACCCCGGGCTATGAGGTCTTCTGACCGATCACCCACCCGAGCACGCGCGCGATGCAGGGGGGTCCCGCGTGGTTGATGGGTCGTCTCCGGGCACGCGGGTCACCTCGACCTTTGTGTTTGCGGACATCGCCGGCTTCACCGCCCTGACCGAAGCGCACGGGGACGAGCAGGCCGCCGAGTTGGTTGCCGACTTCGCTCAAGCGGTCAGAGCAGACCTGCCGGCTCAGCGGCGCCTACGTAAAGACCATCGGCGACGCTCTGATGCTGACGATCGACGATCCGGCCGAGGCGATTGGGTTCGCGTTGCGCATCACCCATGAGGTCATGCGAGGGCACGGGGCGCCCGCGGTCCGGGTGGGGATGCACTATGGCTCGGCGGTGGTCAGGGGCGACGACTACTTCGGGGCGGCCGTCAACCTCGCCGCCCGGGTGGCCGGCCTGGCGACCGGGGGTGAGGTGCTGGTGACCGGCGAGACCGCGGGAGTCGCCCCTCGCATCAACGGGGTCCTCTATGAGACCCGAGGCCGGCACGAGCTCCGCAACGTGGCTGAACCGGTTGAGCTGTTCGCCGTCCTGCCCGAGGGCGAGCACGCGGGAGCCGAGCTGGCCACCGACCCGGTGTGCCGGATGGCGGTTGACACGCAACGCGCCGCGGGGAGGCTGCTGTTCGAGGGCACCGCCTACTTCTTCTGCAGCTTGTATTGCGCCGGCCAGTTCGCCGGCCGACCGGAAGCGTTCATCCGGAACTCGGCGGACAACGCGCAGTGATACATCGTCTCCTCGCGCGTTGGTCGCCGGGGTGTCAAGCGGCCGGGTCGCTGAAGCCGGTGACCGAGCCAAGGCGACCGTCAGCCGTCACGGTGGCGAAATCGGTGCCTCCTCCCACCACGCCGTCGGGGCCGAGGAGCTTCCAGGCGAAGCGGACGCGGTGATTGTGGGCTTCCGGGCCGAAGCTGAGCTCGATCCGGTGCCCGGGGAGCTGGTCCTGCGCTGTCGCGATCATCGCGTCGATCTCGTCGGGTCCATGGCCCGATCGATGTGGATCCAGGTAGCTCGCATCGTCGGCGAAGGCCTGCGCCACGAGCGTGCGGCGGCGTTCCGGGTCGCGTTCGTTCCAGGTTGCGATGTAGTCATTGACGGCGGTGGCGATGTCAGTCATGGGCCTTGCTCCTTGCTGGTTGGATAACCGAGAGCCTGGCCCACGATGGTCACGGCATCAATTACCTCAGACGTAGGTGGCGCAAGGCGCCACCAGCGCTACCGTCGAGCCATGACGGCCAACGCCGCTCCCGCCACTGTGGGGCCGCTCTTGCGTAACTGGCGTCAGCGGCGGCGGCTGAGTCAGCTCGAGCTGTCGCTCGGCGCCGGTGTGTCCGCTCGACACGTCAGCTTCGTTGAGACCGGCCGCTCGCGCCCGAGCGCCGAGATGGTGCTCCAGCTCGCGGACCAGCTCGAGGTCCCGCTGCGCGACCGCAACCAACTGCTGCTCGCAGCCGGCCATGCGCCCGTCTTCGGGCAACACGAGCTTGACGACCCGGAGATGACCCCCGTGCGCGACGCGATAGACGTAATCCTTGAGGGCCACGAGCCATATCCTGCAGTGGTGGTCGATCGCGCCTGGGAGCGATTGGCCGCAAACCGCGCGGCCGGCCTCCTGATCGAGCGGGTGGCGCCAGACCTGCTCAAACCCCCGTTCAACGTGATGCGCGCGAGCCTCCATCCCGACGGCCTGGCGCCCCACATCGCCAACCTCGGCGAGTGGCGAGCGCACCTGCTCAGCCGCCTCCGCCGGCAGACCTTGCTCACCGGCGATCCAGCGCTCGCGAACCTGCTCGAGGAGGTGAGCGCCTACCCCGGCCCTGGCGGCGACGACCAGAGGGAGGACTCCGGGCCGCTGGGAGACATTGCGGTCCCGCTGCGCCTTCACACGAGCCTCGGCGAGCTGGCGTTGATCAGCACGATCGCGACGTTCGGCACCGCCGTCGAGGTAACTGCCAGCGAGCTGTCGATCGAGTCCTTCTTCCCAGCCGACGAGCAGACCGCTTCCGCGCTGCGCGCCTACGTAACACAGCGGCCCGGGTAGGTTGGATTGCAGCGCGGCAGTGCTCGAGTCCGTCCTTCCCGAGCTTGACCGGGCCGCGGGAACAGCTTTTCGCGAGCCTCGGTGACGGCAAGGTGCGCGCCAGGCTACGCGGACGAGAACGAGAGTCCCTGGCGGTGCGCCAGCGCGGCCGCTTCGGTGCGCGAACGCACGTCAAGCTTGGCGAGTATTCGCGACACGTGGACGCTCGCAGTCTTCTCGGCCATGTGGAGCTCGGCCCCGATCTCGCGGTTGGTGGCGCCCCGGGCGACCAAGGCGAGGACCTGCTGCTCGCGTGCGGTGAGGCCGAAGGGATGCTCCTCGGGTTCCTGAGCAGAATCGCCAGGCTCCTCATCCAGCCGCAGCCGGGCGCGTTGCGCCAGTGATTCAAGCGCGTCGACCAGCCATCCGCTGCCCAGGTCGCGGGCTTCTGCGCGCGCGGCCGCGGCGACCTCGCCGGCGCCCGCCCGATCAGCGCGGACCACGAGGGCCTCGGCTTGGCGCAGGCGGGCGTAGAGCGCCGGGTAGGGCCGGCCCAGCTCCAGCCACGCCCGCGCGGCGGCGTCCCACGCATCCGGGTCCTCGGCGCCTGCGGACCGCGCGTCCTCCACCCGGGCAGAAGACAGCTCGGCCCGCTCCACCGGGCCCCACCCATGGGCCGCCAGCTCCAACCGCTCGAGCATCGCCGCGCCGCGCTCGCGGGCACGCCGCACAGCGTCCTCATCGCGGTGATCGCGCGCCCGTTCGGCCGCATCCGCCTCTACTCGCACGCCAACGGCGGCGACCGCCGCGATGCTCGCCAGGTCCTCCGAGCAGAACTCGATCCGGTCGAGGGTCTCGTCGATGACCGCGCGTGCGGCGTCGAAGGCGCCCCGGCGCCGCTCGAGCTCGGCCCGCATCCACCCGTGGCGGCCGATGAGCTGGACCTCGGTCGACTCGTACAGGGCGCGGGCAACGACATCGAGCTCTGCTGCTGCCGTATCGAGGTCGCCACGGCCCAGAGCCAGGAGCGATCGGGTCAGGCGCCAGAACGAGAGCAACGTGCCCGAACCGCGCCGCGCCGCCGACGGAATCGCCGCCTCGGCCTCGCCCCAGCGGCCGCAGTGGTAGGCGATCTCGGCCAGTTCGAGCGCAATCCAATCGGCATCGCGGGATGCGGGCAGCGCGTTTTCCAGGCCCTGCCGGGCCACCGCCAGCCCTTCCTCGGCCCGGCCCGTGAGGCTGAGCAGATCGGCCAGATTGGTAAATGCCGTGTTCCGCTCGTGGATCAGGCTCGAGTCGTCCGACGAGCGGGCGAGCGCGTCGCGCAAGGCGCTGGCGCCCGACTCGAAGTCCCCGATGCCGGCCAGCGCAATCCCGAGCGAGTTGAGGGCGCGGACCTCGATGGCGCGCCCATCCTCGAGTTGCTGCGCGGCATCGAGCGCGGCTCGCGCCCGCTCGGCGGCATCGGCGTAGCGCGCCTGCAGCATCCGCGCCTTGGCGCCCGCGGCCAGCAGGGCCGCGCGCTCGGGACTGCTCTGGTCGGCCGGCAGCAGCGCGAGGCCTCGCTCGACGGTGTCGAGCGCTTCGTCCTGGCGATTGAGAAAACCCTGAGCTCGGGCCAGCCGCTCCAACACCAAAGCCGCGCGCTGCGGATCCCTCTCTTCGTCGACGAGCTCGAGTGCCCGGCGCAACAACGCCTCCTGGCGCACGGACTCCCCGGCGACGTCGGCCACGTTCGCCGCGCGTACGAGTAGAGAGACCTGATCCACGCCCGCGAGCCGTTCCGCCTCATCGACCCGTTCCCACAGGGCGAGCGCCCGCTCGAGCAGCGCCAGCGCCTCGCCGTAGGCATTGACGCCCTCGGCCGCGGCGGCCGCTTCGATCGCGGAGGCAAAGGCGGCCGGCTGGTCGCCGGCGGCAAACCAGTGATGCGCGATCTGCGCGGTCAGGTGCGCACGGCGGGCTTCGTCCTCGGCCCGACCCGTCAGCGCGCCGGCCACCGCCGCGTGCAGCTCGACACGCTCGCCGGGCAGCAGGTCGTCGTAGACCACCTCGCGCAGCAGCGCATGCCGGAAGCTGAACGTGTCGTCGGCCCTGGCCACGACGATCTGGCTCGCCACCGCCTCGCGCAGGGCGTCACGCAACGCGGCCGAGCCGACCTCGGTGAGCTCGGCCAGCAGCACATCGTCGGACGGCTGGACTGACAGCCGGCGCAGCAGCTGCTGGGCAGTGGCCGACAGGCCCTCGACACGCAGCATTAGAGCGTCGCGCAGGGTAGGCGGCAGCGGTCCGCGCCCGTCGCGACCGGCGGCAAGCAGCTCCTCGGCAAAGAGCGGATTGCCGCCGCTGCGCGCATAGAGGCGCTCGGCGAGCGCGGGATCCGCGCGTTCGCCAAGGATGTCCTCCAGCTGCTCGGCCACCTCGTCGGGGCCGAGCAGGGGCAACTCGACGATACGTGTGTAACGGTCGCGCCCTACCTCGGCAAGCAACGGTCGCAGGGGGTGGCGGCGGTGCAGCTCGTCCGAGCGATAGCTCGCGACCACGAGGATGCGCTCGCGGCACAGCGTGCGGGCCAGGAAGGACATAAAGCCGCGGCTGGAGCTGTCGGCCCAGTGCACGTCCTCGATCACGAGCAGCAGTGAGTCCTCCTCACTCAACACGTCGAGCAGGGCGAGCAGCGCCTCGAACACGCGCACCTGCGCGACGGGCGCGTCGGCGGCCGGGTCGCCGACGCCGGGCACGGCTGCTGCCAGCTCGCGCCGATGGCCCGGGTCGAGGGCCGCCAGGGCGGGGTGGTTCGAGCGCACCAGCGGCCTGAGGGCGGCGATCAGCGGGGCATAGGGCAGCTCGCTCTGCCGGAGCTCGACGCAGTCTCCCGACAGGACCAGCGAGCCGGACTCGCGGGCCCGGTTTGTCAGCTCGCCGATCAGGCGCGTCTTGCCGGCGCCCGACTCACCGGAGACGAAGGCGAGCGACGGCTGGGAGGCGGCGGCGTCATCCAGTGCGGAGCAAAGCTCGGCGAGCTGCTCGGCCCTTCCGACGAACCGCGTGCTTGTCACCCGCGCGGCGATGGTCTGCCAATCCTCCCATCCGCCGTGAGGCGGCGCGGGCAACGAGCTCGTCCTGTCTTGCGTTGCCGAGGATGTAGTGAAGCCGGGGGTCCATGGTGAGTCCTCTCTGACCGGTGACACCGAAGGAGTGTCGACCTGAGGCGACCCACTTACATCGGGCGTTCGCAGCGAGCTGGGCGGCCGAACCCCTTACGCCGAGGCGGAGTACCCCTTACTTGCCGGCGAGTGGGCACAACGTTTCGTCGTTCGCGAGGGCGGAACCTTGCGTTGAGGACCGGCGCTTGGGGCTGGTGAACTGCGGAACCGCGCGTGGGTTTTCGATGTTCCTGAGCCTGGGTCTCCGCGCATGCGCGCTGCAAGCAGGCCGTCAGCGAAACACGTACTGACATGCGGGAGCTCGTCGAGCAGGATCGTGCCCCCGGACGACGAAGACCGGACGATGGCTCAGACCGATCAGGCTTGGGATTGGGGCGTCGAACTGCGCGACGAAGAGCGCTCCGAGCTCGACCTCCTGCGTAGAACCGTCGCGCAGCTGCGCACGGAACTCGATCAGGCGCAGGAGTCCCTGAGGAGCTGTAGACAGCGCCAGCAGGACGCAAGGCAGGCACTCAGGCAGCTCGACGAAGCCAGACTGTGGCGCCGCCGCCGCGTTCGAACGGCGCTGCGAGAACGTCAGCTGCTGTAAGTCGCAATGGCAGCGACCGGCGGGGCGGACTCATAATCCGTCAGTCGGAGGTTCGAATCCTCCCCGGCCCACATAAAAGACCTGGAAAACGGCACCGTCTGAGCACGACGCGCCAACACGATGGCGTCGCAACCTCCACGCTATTACGACGTGGTCGGTCTGCTCGACCGGATCGTGCACGGGCCAGACTTCGCGAAGGAGCGAGCGCGGCGCGCTCTCAAGGACGAATAACAGGACGCCGCAGCATCAGCGCGCGATCCGCGCTTCGTGAACTGTGGCTTCCGCGTGACCGTTTCAGGCGGTCAGATCTATATCAAAGCCCCTAGTAGTCGAGGTATGCTCGGGCCATGATCGAGGCCTCGGGGAGGAGGGGGTTTAGGACCATTTTCGCGGCTGCCCTTCTGGCGGCGCTCGTGGTTGGCGGCGCGATCGCGGTTGCGCAGGCCCAGAAGGCCTCGCCGGCGCAGAACAGGACGACGCCCATCACGGGGCGGATGCTCGCCACTCCGCGAGCTGACGCGTTCATCACCAGCGGTCGCGTGCGGGTGGTCATCCGGGTGCCCCGGGGGACCGCCCGCCTTACGGTGCGGCTGGGCAGGCGCGACGTCACCGGGCGGTTTCGCCGCGCGCGGGGAGGGCGCCGCGTCGCTCGCCTGACGCGTCGCCACGGCCTGCGCAGGGGTACGAACCAGATCTTCGTGCGCGCCGAGCGGCACGGCCGCCGGCCGCTGGTGCAGGCGCGCACCTTCTTCGCCGTCCGTCGCCAGGCCGGGCTGCTGCGCGTTCGCGTCCGTCCCGGGCCAGTGACGTCGCTCCGCCTGCGCGTGGCGGGGCGGTTCCGGCTCACCCTCGGCCACTTCGGCCAGCCGGGCGCCGTCGAGCGGAGGCTGCGCGAGCTCCGCCGCCGGCGGATCGTCCGCGTCCGGCTCAACGGCAAGATCGTCACGGGCGCGACCGCCAGGTCACAGCCCACCCTCTGGACCGGCTCGCTATCGGCCAGCTACGGGCTCCGCTACGGGGTAAACCGGCTGCGGGTCCTGGTCGCCGAGCCCGGCAGGGGCCGCTTCGCGGTCGTGCGACGCAGCTTCAGGATCCGGCGGACGAAGCACCTGGCGGCGGCGGGACGCGACCGCAGGGTGCGCCCCGGCCGGCACGTCCGCCTCGACGCCCGCCGCTCGCGCGCGGCCCGCGGCGGGCGCCTCCGCTACCGCTGGCGGCTGATCGTCAAGCCGCGCGGCTCGCGCGCCAGGCTGCGCCGGTCGCGCGCCAGGAGGCCGCTGGTCGTCCCGGATCGTCCGGGCCGCTACGTCGTGCGCCTGACAGGACGGAGAGGCAGCCCGCGCCGGACGAGCTCGGACAGGGTCACCCTCCAGACGGCGCCGAGCTCGCTGCTGGTGCCCTTCCAGGGCCTGACCCAGAAGAACGGCGCCAACGGCATCCAGGTCGGCGGCACCTTCTACCCGAACACGAGCCCGGGCGGGAAGGAGATGCAGTGGCTCACGCTCGACCGAAACACCCTGGTCCCGCAGGGCCCGAACGCGAACAACTACCTCGACGGCTCGGGCGACGGAGCCCACGGCATCGACGCGCTCGCCTCCGCGCTGTCCACGAGCGGCCTCAACCAGCTCATGATCCTCTCCCATCCCCAGGCCGGCCAGCCGGCAGTCGACTCGGACCAGTACGACGCTTTCAACCGCGCGATGCAGGTGCTCGGCGTCGGCTCGATCGACCCGAACCTGCTCAGCGCGACGGGCGAGAAGCTCGTCATCGCCGGTGTGCCGACCGGCGGCGGGGGGAGCGGCTGGTACACGCACGGCGGCTCCGACACCGGCCTCAAGGGCTCGCTGATCCCCGACGCGAGCGAGCGCTTCCGGTTCGTGTCGGAGCGACCGGAGTTCAACACCTCGGCGAGCTCGACGGCGAGCTCGAACACCATGACCGTGCGCGGCCAGAACGTCACCGACACGCTTCTGCCCGACACCGAGGGCGGCTTCCAGGTCACGCTCATCAACCCGATCGACTTCACCGTTCTCACGAGCCAGGTCTTCCGGACCTACGGAGTCGGGGACGGTAACGCCGCGAACGCCGCGCCCGGGCTGCAGGCGATGGCCAAGTTCCTCAACGACGCCAAGTTCCCCTGGACCATCGCCGTGCAGAGCATCGGCCACGTCCAGAACCCCGGTCTCGACTTCAACGGGCAGCCGGAGGCGAGCGATGCCTGGCTGGAGGTGGCGACGGCGATCTCGCAGTTCGGCGCCAACCCGCACACCTTCGCGACGGCGAACGGCTCGTATGCGTTCCTCGGCGGGGGACAGATCGACCGCGCCGAGAGCGTCGACTCGAGCTCTCAGGTCCTGCTCGATCCGACCACGAAGACGTACGAGAAGGGCAAGCTGAGCGGGCGGGCGACGATGCGCCCCGATGGCAACTTCAAGCCGGTCGCCTCAGACCCGACGGGTGTCTTCGGCTCCAAGCGCAGCGGCTCGGGAACCGACGCGCTCCCCGCGAGCCTCTACGACATCGCGTTCGCGCCCTCGAAGCCCTTCCCATACACCGCCGCCGCCGGGGACCCCGACGCCGGCGCATACGCCAAGGCGCTCGCCGACATCTCGAACTACGTCGAGCCCCTGCGGCCCTACGCGCCCAGTCCGCGTCACGCGTACGCCAACGACGCCGCCGTCACGGCGATCGACTGGCCGGACGCCAAGACGGACCTGTCGGTGATGCCCTATCCAGGGGACGGCTACGCGTGCACGAACGATCCGGGGCGCATCATCAAAAATCCGGGCTATACCCGGGAACAGTTCTGCGCCCTCAGCGAGCAGCTCCAGACGGAGTGGGACTGGATCGACGAGGTCAAGACCCTGTTCTCGAACTACGAGTCCGTGTTCAACCGCAGCGCGGCGGGGCAGTGGGGGGACCTGCAGTCGATCGGCACGACGATCCTCAACAAGCTCCCGGTCCCGGACCAGACCGACCAGATCGTGTGGGACGTCGCCGAGGCCCTCGGCGAGTTCGCCTCCGCGGTCACGGTGTTCGGTCCTGCGGGGCCGATTTTCGCTTTCGAGTCGCTCGTCGCCGCCTACCAGCTCACCGAGGGCCTGACGAGCGGGAACGGATCGCCCGTCGGCGACGAGATCAGGGCGGAGGTCGCCAATCTGGCGGCGAAGGTCGAGACCCGCATGTTCGACGCCGCGAACACGCTCGACCGCATGCGCGACGTGATCGTCTCCGATTTCGCCCGGCTGAGCACGCTCGGACCGGTGGCGGACGGCCCCCATTACGCCGTCAACATCGGGCAGATGGCGAACAGCCTCCGCGGCGGGGCCAGCGCCGGCTTCAGCTCGGCGCTGGTGCCGATCGCCTACGGCGTCTACTACCTGTATCCGACCTCGTTCAACGAGCAGCCGACCACGGACAACTGCTTCTACGTCGCCCGCGGCTTCCGCTTCCGCGGGGCGCCCGCGAGCGCCCAGATGCAGTGGGCGGCGCCCTACCCGCAGCAGAGCGACTACCAGGCCGACCCCAATCGGTGGGTGCTCGGCCTGCACGAGATTCCGATCGACCCGCAGAACGCTCCCGCCTACCCGGACCCCACCCTGACGAACGCGATGTTCAGCCCGCCGAACCAGAACGGCTACGGGATGCAGCTGCCGCGGTTCATCTGGGAGCAGTACACGAACCCGAACGCGCCGACGGACGACCGCTACTGCTTCGAGGGCTAGATCACTGATTCCTATTTCCGGCTCAGTGGTCGTAGCACAAGCTGCGAGGGGAGGTTCGGTGCTTGGAAACCGTGTCCCGAACCGTGTCTCCAACTCGGCAGATCTGTCCCTAGCGAATCTGAGGCAACTCCGCTTACCTGAGCCGATCTGACCCAAGACGAGCCCCTCCAGGGCCACTCATAATCCGTCAGTCGGAGGTTCGAATCCTCCCCGGCCCATCTGACCAGTCGACTCTTGCCCTGGCCACCGCGTCCGGGCTACGGTCTTGACACCCCAAGTCCTCTGGAGGCCGTCATGCCCTTCCGCAGACCATCGCCCGCCATGCTGGTCGCGCTGCTCGCGCTCTTCGTCGCGCTCGGCGGGAGCTCGTACGCAGCTCTCAACCTGCCCAAGGGCTCGGTCGGAGCCAAGCAGCTGAAGCAGAACAGCGTGACCTCGCCGAAGGTCAAGCGGGGCTCGCTGCTCGTCAGCGACTTCCGGGCCTCGCAGCGGGCCCGGCTCCGAGGGCCCCGAGGCCGCCGGGGTTCTCAGGGCCTCCAGGGTCTACAGGGCCCGCAAGGCGTGCGCGGCCCGGCCGGCACGCCCAACGGCTACACCCAGGCGCAGGCTGACGCCCTGTTCCTGTCGGCCCGGGGCGCCACGCGGCTGACCGTGCCGCCGGGCGCATGGAAGTCGATCGATCTCTTCATCACCGAGGAGTTCCTCTCGAACGTGGCGTTCTTCTCGGGCGAGGATGTCTCCGGCAACGGGTTCGTGTCGCTCGACCCGGTCGTGCCGGCCGTGCTGGCGGGCCGGCGCGTGGCGGTCGCCGCCGCGACGCTGTGCTACGACGCCACCTCGCCCGACGGCTCGCTGGAGGCCGTCGAACTGGATGTCTTCAGGGCGGACCCGCTGGGGGCCGTGCCCGTCGGACAAGCCGTGGACGACACCACCCGCGACGATGCGGCCTGTCGTCGCTATGCCCTGCCCGAGCCGGTCGCCCTCGGTGACCAGGACTTCGTGAACTTCCGGTTCCAGATGGCGTGGAGCGACGAAGGCGGCGGTGTCGCAATCCGGGGCGCCTGGATCGAGCTCGTGCCCGCGGCCTGAGACGTCTCAACGGGCCCCCCGAAAAACGCTCCTCCGTCGAGCGGTTGAACCGCTCCTCCAGGAGGTCGAGCCCGGCCACCGAGTCGCGGTCCGCCCAGAGCCCCAAAAGAGAGCATCCGGCCGCGGAGATCACCGCGATCCGCAGACCTTGCTGCTGCGCGATCTGGGCCAGCGAGTACAGGTCGCGGACCCTCGCTCCGAGCACGTAGGCATCCGAGCGGGGCCCGGAACGTGTCCCGCTTCCGCCTTAGGGCGGCCGGAGCCGACCATCGCGTCGGCGACGGCGATGATCAGCTGCGAGTCTCGTTCACGCAGAGGCGAGCGCCGCGCAGGCTGCCCGCCCGAAGGCGCGGCGAAGCGCTCGCCACGCCGCCGGATTGCCGGTGTCCGGGCTGAGCTGCGTGTTGACGGAGACCGTGGCCGATCGGCGACCACCGGACGTGGCCGCTGCGAACTGCGTGTAGCCGGGGAAGTTGCCCGTGTGGCCATACATGGTTCCGCAGCGCGTGCGGTAGCGGAACAGGCCCAGGCCGGCGGAGTTGGTTCCCGGGCCCGGGGGCTCCGAGCTGCCGTCGACAAAACGCCTCTGTTGTCTCCGCACGGCGCGGCCGAACAGCCGCCCACTCACGTAGGCGCGGATGAAGCGGTTGAAATCCGCTGGCGTGGACTGCATGCCGCCCGATGCCCAGACCCAGGACATCGAGCCCGCCTCGCTGATGTCCTCCGGCGGCTGCGGCGGCTCGATGTCGTACCCGTGCGCGTACGGCCGTGGCAGCCGTGAGCCGCGCGGCAGGCTCGTGTCCGCCAGTCCCAGCGGCCGGAACACCCGAGTCCGCAGCAGCCGCTCATAGGAGCGGCCGGTCACGGTCTCGGCCATCAGGGCGACCACGATGTTGTCGGTGTTCGAGTAGGCGTAGTCGGAACCGGGCCGAAACTGCAGCGGCTCGCCCGCGACGTACCCGATCAGCTCGATAGGTGGGAAACGACGCTGGAGATCTCGGCCGAAGGCGTCCAAATACGTCGAGTTAGCCGTGAAGTTCGGAAGCCCGCTCGTGTGTCGAAGGGCCTGACTCAGCGTGACCGCCGACCAGGCCGCCGGAAGACTGGGCAGCAGCTCGCCGATCGTGTCGCCGACCTCCAGCCGCCCGCTGCGGACCAGCGACAGCGCGACGGCGCCGCTGAAGGCCTTCGAGGTGCTCGCCAGGCGCATGTGGTCGAAGTCGCGCCAGCGGCGCCTGTTTCTCCGGTCCGCGACGCCTGTCCGGTGTACCTCGGCGCGCCTCCCGCGCTGCACGATCGAAATTGCCCCCGGAGGCCCGCCGGGCGCGTCGACCACCGCGTCGAGCGCCCGGTCGAGCGCCCGATCGGCGCGTGGGGAAGCAGCGGCCTCGGCGCCCGAACAAACTGCGATCGCTAGGACGAGCACGGAAAGTCGGCGGACCATGCCGCAGACCCTAAGTGGTGAGCGGGATGGTGCGCAACTGCTGCACCTCGGCCCCTGCGATTCTGGACGTATCCAGCTCATCTCGGTCCCCTTCCACGACGCACTCGTGGCCGCAGCCGGGCGCTCCCCGGCGGACACCGTCGCGCCGCCGGACCCCGATGCTCCGGAAGCGGCCCGCATCTTCGCCATAGCCGCCGACCTGGCCGATCACGTACGAGCTGCCCGCGCCGACGGCGCCACCCCGCTCGTGCTGGCCGGCGACTGCAACTCGTGCCTGGGCACGGTGGCCGGCTGCGCACCGGAGGGGGGCGATCTCGGCGTGGTGTGGCTGGACGCCCACAGCGACTTCGATACGACCGATACCAAGTGCCTCCGGCTCGCTCGACGGCGTGGGCTGCGCGTCCTCACCGGCGTCGGCTGGGACGCGCTTCGAGGCATGGTCCCGGGTCTAACGCCGGTAGGCCATGGGGCGGTGGGGGACCGTCTGCGCGCGGCCCTAGCCAGTGGCGACTTTGCGGGGCTGGCCGATCTGTACAGCACCGATTCGCTGCTCGACCTGAGCCTGCCGGGCGGGCGCCGCCGGGTCGCCGGGCCCGACCGGGCGGTCGAGCTTCTGTGCCGGCAGTTTCCCAGCTGGTCGAGTGGTCGCCACCAATGAATCCTGCGGGGATCGCGTGCTGGTTCGAGCGGGTCCCCGACGGGGGACGGCCTTTCGCCAGCGTCTCAATCTGCAGCTCAGCGACGGCTTGATCGACGCCACTGGGCCTACAGCGCACCTCCGCGCGCACCTGCCGGGAACGGCGGCGGGGTCCTGCTCGACCCGAGCCTCGCGGCCCCGCCTCGGCCCGATCGCCGGTCACGAGCCGATGGTCTCGAGAGGGTGGTCGGGCAACGCGCACGAGCGCCTGGTTCTGGCGGACAGCCGGCGCCTCGTGGCCAAGCGGATCGTGCCCGGCGCAAACTGGATCGATAGGCACACGGGCGATGAGGGCCGCGAGGCACTTTTTGTTCAGCTCGGGTGTGCTCGATCGCCCGCCCGACACGATCGACCCTACCGTGGTCGCCGCCCAGCGTGACGGCGACGCCTGGTGGGTGGTGATGGACGACGTCTCCGAGGCCCCGCTGTCGGACGACAGGCGGCTGACCCGCGAGGAGCACCGGCGCGTCCTCACCGCGGTCAACGGGAAGTGAGAGGAAGTTTTCGGGCGAGCGCGTCTCCCACCCGTGCTGGCTGTCCGATTGCCTGCGGCTCTTCTCGCCCGCGATCGCCGCGGCGGAGCGCGACGGCCTCGACCTGCTTCCCGAAGCAGTACCAGGCCTTCTGGGAGGCGTTCGCCGACGCGGTCGACGAGGACGTTGCGGCGGCGGTGCTCCGGCCTGGTGGACGACCCGCGTCAGCGCCCGCGCCTCGCCAGTGACGGGATTGCGCTCGGCTTGCGAACCGGTTGCGAGGCGGGGGGTACAACTGCGACGATCCGCCAAGCGGCTGTCCCAGCCAGGAGGAGCACCCAATGACACGCAAACGACTCATCGCTGCGGCTGCCGTTCTCGGAAGGCACGCTCGACGTCTCCGGCCTGGCGGCCGCCGCGCAGCCGGCGGGGTGTCACGAGGTCGCACCGTCTGTCGGTCATGTTGTTCTTCACAACCAGCGCGAGCTAGCGCTTGAGCTTCGGCGTGAACGCCGCGTGGGCGGGCGCCGCGACGAGCAGCGCCATAGCTTCGGCTTCACCATGGGCGGCATGCAGGCCACCCTTGGCGACCTTGGCAAGTGGGCCAGGGTGCTGGCCACCGGGGGTCCCCTCCTGTCGCGGCGCCAGCAGGCCCAGCGACTGCAGACCGTGCCGGTCCCGACCCCGGCAGGCCCGTGGACGTCGGCTATGGCCTCGGGATCATGAAGCTCGACAACCTGCTCGGCCACAATGGCGCCGCGATCGGCTACTCGACGGCGATGTTCTACCTGCCCTCGAAGAGGGCGACGATCGTCGTGTGGGGCAACAACTCGACCAACGAATCCATCCCGACGACCACGATCGCGTTCGACCTCGCAGAGCTCCTCTTCCCGAAGGCAGTCGACCAGGGGGTGATCCGGGGGACCACCTAGAGGCCTCCGGTACACCATGACCTCCCTCTCGGAGATCCGCTCTCGGCGTGCGCGCGCGCAGGCGGTGGCGGTTCTCGTGGTGGCGCTGGCGTTCGGGTTCCTCGCCGCGCCCGCACCCGTGCGGGCGGACTGCCCGTCCGGCGACGAGTCCTACACCGGCCCGTGCGGGCCGACCTTCACGACGCCGATGTGGGGGGACGCGGCGGGCTGGACCGACCCCTCGAAGTTCTCGACGATCCAGCTCGGCGACGTCAACGGCGACGGCAAGGACGAGCTGCTTGGCCGAGGCGACTCCGGCATCGAGATCTGGACGTTCGACACGAGCCTGGGGCAATGGCGCCCCCAGGTGACCGCCCAGGACGTGCCCGTGGTGCTCTCGGACTTCCGCTCCCCGGGGCTCGGCGAGGACACCTTGGGCTGGAAGGACCCCTCGTACTACACGACCATCCAGACCGCGAACGTCGACGGGACGCCGGGCGTGGAGATACTCGCGCGCTTCTCGAACGGCATGCGAGCCTACGGCTACAAGCCGCCGCCGGGAGGCAACGACATCGACGGCGGGACGTGGTTGCTGCTGGCCTCCGGGGGCCCATTCACCGACGCCGGGAACTGGAGAGACCCCCAGTTCTACTCGACGGTCAGGGCCGTAAGGGCCCAGGGCCGCTCCTACGCCATCTCCCACGATGGGACCGGCCTCATCTCCGCCTCGTGGCCGGGGGCGGGCTGGACCTACGAATCCCACACGAGCGAGCTGGCCGGATGCAGCCAGCCGAACTGTTACCACTCGCTGCGGGTCCTGCCGGGCGAGGGGCGCTTCTCCGCCGCCGAGCCCGGTAGCTCGTTCGGCCAGAGCGTCAAGAGCTTCCAGGGGCCCGGACGCGGGTGGACGCGAGTGCCGGTGGACGGCGGCAGCTTTCCATCCGGTCCGCTCTCGAACGCCCCGGGGCCGGACTGCCCGTTGGACGTCAGCGGCGACTGCTTCCCGAAATTCGTGTGGCTGTGGGAGACGACCCGGTGGGCCAACCTGGCGCCTCAGGGCGCCGGCCTCCCGCAGCTCGTCGCCCTTGCGCCGCAGGGCCTGCTGGCCTACAACCCCGTGCCCGGGAGGTCCAGCGCGTCGATCGCCTGGCAGCCCTTGCACAACCTCGACGCCCTCACCCATCCGGTCCTGGAATGGATCGAGGATCCGGGCAAGGCGGCCTCGCTGACGGTCGCCGACATCGACGGCCAAGGCCGCGACGAGGTGCTCGCGCTCCAGGACGGCCAGCTCAAGGCGTGGAGCTACAACGCCGCGGCGGATGCCTGGACCCAGCTGCAGCCGACGACCCCGCTCGCGCTGAGCGACACGGCGGTGTGGAACCAGGACCGGTCCCACTACGGAACATTCCGCGCCGGCGACGTGGACGGCGACGGTCGCGAGGAGATCATCGCCCGCGGTCCCTTCGGAATCCGCACCTGGTTCTACGATCGCCGCGGAACGGGTGGCTGGGAGCGCTACCTGCCCGCGGGCTACCCGGACTTCCCGGGCGGCCAAGGGGGTGGCCAGAGCGCAGCCTTCTCGACGCTGAACCAGCTCGCGAAGCAGTACCGCTACATCACCAGGAGCCAGAACTCGGTGCGCGACGTGTGGAGCGCCGAGAACCCGCCCGACGAGGACGAGCTCACGGACCTGGAGAGAGGGATCGAAACGACGATCGGCGACTGCTCGAACCCTCTTCCTGGGGAGCAACCGCGCTACCAGACCTGCGACCCGCCGGCGGGAGCCACCTTCGGCGTGGCCGATTGGACGGCCGTGATCAACGAGGTGCTGGCGGAGATCTTCGCCGCCCGGCAGGTGCTCGACCACTTCGGCGACCTCGACAGCATGCGTACCTCGCTGTTCCTGGCCGAAAACGCGGAGTTGCCGGCGATCGGCAGCGACCTCGGGCTCCAGGCCGCGGCTAATCAGTCGGCGGCGTTCGACCAGCAGGGCTTCTGGGCCTCGTTCATCCAGATCATCGGCAGCATCGCCGGGCTTGTCGAGCCGGGGGCGGGCGCGGCTCTGTCGGTCGCCGGGGACCTGATCTCGATGGTTCCGTCCGCCACGCCGTCGGCGACCTCGAAGTTCGACACCAACTACGCCGGGATCCAGGGCCAGTTCGCGGATTCCGTCGACGAAGCCGTCAAGCAATCCGCGGCGCTCAGCCAGACCGTGCGCCAGGACCTCGGCCTCCTGACCCTGGTGGCGCGGTTGCGAGAGCGGGGGACCTGGCAGCCGGACCTGATCGGCGTGAGGAGCGCCGCCGACCAGGCGTTCGTGGCCTGGGTCTACAAGTCGCTCCTCCCCACCATGTACGACCGCTATCAGGTCACCAACTGTTACCCGTCCTATGCGGTGCCCGAAAAGGAACCGCACGAAGTTGCCGCCTGCTTCGCACCGGGGGGCCTCCTCAGCGCGAGCTATCCCGGCGTGGCCGGCGCCGCCAACGGACCGAGCTTCACCGCGCTGGCGGCGCCGTACAACGCGGGGGACTACGCGAATCCGGGGGTGCCCTGCTGGTGGAGCGACGGAAATTTCGTTTGCGATTACAAGGCGGCGCTCCCCCCCTTGGATCTCGCCAAACGTCTGTTCGGCCCGGTCTCGCCCGCGTGCGACTACGTACCGGGGAAGGCCGCCACCGCGTGGACCTTCGGCTGCAACCTCGGCCTGAGCGCGCAGACCACGGTCGGCCCGCTCGGCCAGGCCAACGGCTGGAACTTCACGACCTACAGCGCCGACCCTGTTGTCTCGGTCTCCCAGAAGCTGGCGAGCGCGGTCACGCGGTCGCACGCGGTCGGGGGCAACGCACCGGTCCGGGCGACCGAGGTGCTACGCGTGCGGCCCGGCTTCCGCCTCTCCCGGGCCTCGGCGGTGGCGACCCGCGTGCTGCACGAGGCGACGGGCCGCAAGGAGCTCACGGCGCCGGGGCCGTTCCTGGCGCGGCCATCGGACCGGCCGCGCGGCAGCGGCAAGGCTCGCCGCCCGCGGGCCCGGGTGCGCCTGCGCCGCCTCGGGCGGACCCGACTCGCGGTCAAGATCCGGATGCGGCGCAGGGGTCTGCGGGTGCCGCGCGCCTGTCACGCGCTGCCGCCCTCCCTGCAGCCACGGGGCGCGGTGGTCCAGCTGGAGACCCGCATTCGGCTCCGCCACGGGCGTACGAGGACCACGCGCGTGATTCGCCGACATTGGAGGTGCGAACGCGATCGCTACGGCAACGTCGTCCGCCTCCGCGTGGTAAGGCGCCGCCCAAGCCACAGGCTCCGCCGCGGCCTGCGGAGCCGCCTCGTGCTGCCCGCCTCGGTGCGGCCCGGCACCACCGCGCGCACCCGCGTCAAGGTGCGTAACGCGCGCCGGCGCGGTCGGAGCGCGACGCTCTGGCACGTCACCGTAGCGGGCTCGTACGTCACGAGTCGCGGCACTCGCAGGCTAATCGGGAAGAGGATCCGCCGGCTCGGAGCAAGACGCTCGAGGACCGTGCGCCTGCGTCTGCGCGTCCCCCGCTCGGCGCGCGGGCGGCTCTGTGTGCATACCACGACCACGGCTGACCTGACGCGCGCCAGCACCCGGCGAAGGTGCATCCGGATTCGTTGAACCTGTCCTAGCCTGGTCGGTCTCGGCAGCCGGTGGGCGGCGCGCCTACTGGCTGGGGCGTGCCGGGCAGCGCTTCCTGATGGGCCGTTCTCGCTTGACGCCCGCGCCTGGTGGGCGCAGGGCATCGTCCCGACGCCCTAAGCGGATCCGCGTCCGCGTTCCCAGTTCAGGGCGTGGTCAGTACCACTTGCCTTTGGCGAAGCCGCCGAAGGCGATTAGCCCCACCAGCGCGACGATCAGCCCGACCCAGAAGCTCCATACGATGATCAGGACGATCCCCACGATGACCAGGACGCCGCCGAGACCGATGCCACCGATGCTCCCGCCTCTACCACGTTCAGCCGCCATCCACGCGCCTCCTCACCGTACTTGGTCACACCGAATCATCCCATAGGGCAGCAGCGGGGCGTGCGGCGAACAAGCGTGTACTGCACGCTCGTCTCGCCCCCGCGCTCTGGGCGGGCGGGTCGGTGTCGGGCGCAAGAGGCGAGTGCATGTGAAGCGTGGGACGGCCGCGAGACGCCGCCAGCGTGCTCGGCACTCCCGGCGTGCCGCATCAGGGACATTCTGATGCAGGTTGGCAGGGCGCCAGCCGCGACCCACTGACCCTCGGGACGCGCGAGCCGACAACAAGCTGCAACAGCTCAAGCTTCGCCCGTCCCTGTGGGATGCAAATGATGCCTATTTGATGCCTGCCAAAAACCTGGACGCGGCTCATTCAGTAGCAGGGCCTCTTTAGTGCGCCCAGGGAGATTCGAACTCCCACGGCCCATACGGGCCACAAGGCCCTCAACCTTGCGCGTCTACCAGTTCCGCCACAGGCGCGTGGCGCGGCCCAGTATAGAGCGGCCGGCGCGGCCGCCGGTGGGCCCGCCCGCCTCTTCGGATGCCATCCGGAGGCCTCGCTAGTCTACGAACACATGTTCGAATCATCGCTCTGGAAACGGCTTCACGGGAGGGCTATATGGTCGAGCTGAACCTGACCAAGCGCCAGCAGGAGATCTTCGACTACGTCAAGCGCTACCGGGGTGAGCACGGGTATCCACCCACGGTGCGAGACATCGGCAAGGCGATCGGGCTCACCTCGTCCTCGACGGTGCACGCCCACCTGGCCAACCTCGAGAAGCTCGGCGTGCTTCGCCGCGATCCGACCAAACCGCGGGCCATCGAGGTGCTGGTCGACAAGGCCAAGGCCGCGGTGTCGACGGCCGGGCTGCCGGTCGTCGGGCAGGTCGCGGCCGGTCAGCCGGTACTGGCCGAGGAGAACATCGAGGAGTACGTCTCGGTGCCTCCGATCGCGGGGGGCGAGGAGGGCGAATTCGTCCTGAAGGTCAAGGGCGACTCGATGAAGGACGTCGGCATCCTGGAGGGCGACCACGTGATCGTCCGCCGTCAGGACACCGCCACCGACGGCGAGATCGTGGTCGCGCTCGTGGGCGAGGAGGCCACGGTCAAGCGCTTCTTCCGGGAGGACGACCACGTCCGCCTGCAGCCTGAGAACGATGCGCTCCAGCCGATCCGAAGCCGCGACGTCGTGGTCCTGGGCCGCGTCGTGGGGGTCTGTAGGAGGGTGGCATGAGCACCGCGCTGCTGGAGTCCGCCGCCGCGGATCGCCTCTTTGAGGAGGGCGTGTCGGAGTCGGGCGCCGCCCGCGGTCGCGTCACGCTGGAGGAGCGCCTGAACGCGACCTGGCGCGCCCTTCGGACCGACTGCGTGGCCGAGTGTCCGGTGTGTCACAGCCGAGTGCGACTCGAGACCAACCACGGCGAATGCGAGAGCTGCGGCAGCCGGCTTGCCTGAGCGTTTCGTTCCGCCACTGGCCGGAGCCGCCCCGACGACCTACCATTGAGCGTGCCGGCCAGGCAGCCGCGGGGAGGTCGGGGAGACAACCGGCCCCTCGAGGAAAGTCCGGACACCGCAGGGCAAGGTGGTCGGGAGACCGACCCGGGGAAACCCGCGGGAAAGTGCCACAGAAACAAACCGCCTAAGCGCCGGGCCGCACGTGAGCCCGGTGCCGGCAAGGGTGAAATGGTGCGGTAAGAGCGCACCGGCGTCGCGGCGACGCGGCGGCCAGGCAAACCCCACCCGGTGCAAGGCCAAGCAGGAGCGACGACGCGGCCCGCAGAGCTCCAGGTAGGCCGCAGGGCCGATGGTCCGGTTCGAAGCGGCGCTCCGCACGGAGCGCCGACGGCGGACGAGATGGATGGCTGCCCACGACAGGATCCGGCTTACCGGCCGGCTACGGGAGGGGCCCCTCAGGGGGCCCCTTCTACTTCAGCGTGGCGCCGCCGCGCCGCCCCCTGAACGCCGGTTTGCACAGCGCAAGTTCGGGTTTGCGGGCGCCCCAAACCGGCGAATACCTTCCTATCCGAGTTCGCTCGCCCAAACGCATCAAGAAGGGGACAGAGGACGCGTACTGTCCGCACTGTCACCTGCTGATCGAGCGGAAGGTGGGGGACAACTGGCCCCAGGAGCCGCGGCGCTGCCCGCACTGCCGCCTGCTGGTGGGGATGGGCCGGGCGCGGCCCACGCCGTCGGCAGAGCCCGGCGCCCGCGGAAGCGCGGCCGGGGTCTTCGCGCACGAGGCGAGGCGCTCGGGCGCTGACGGCCGGGTGTCGAAGCAGGCCGTGTGCAAGGCGATCCGTGAGGTGGCCAAGGCGGTCGGCGCCCGCCCTGAGCGCCTGCTGATGGTCGACTACCAGCAGCAGGTGTCCCACGACGACGACCTTCCGGGGCTCGACGAGGTCTTCGCCGCGTACGGCAGCTGGAAGCGGGCCCGGCGAGCGGCGGCCACCGGCGCGGGCTGAGCTTCCTGGCTCGGGCGTTCGTTGCGCCTGCGCGCCTGCTTCATGCGACGGCGGATCGGCGAGGTAAAGTCCCGGCCCCGTGAGCTGGATCATCATCATCGCCCCGTTCGTGGTGCTGGGGATCGCCGTGCTGTTCGTCGCCTTCAGCGGGAGCCCCGGCGCGGCTCGGCAGGCCTACCTCACCCGCGGCGGCAAGGCGTTCATGTTCGGGATTCTCGGGCTCTACCTGGTGCTCGGCGTGGCTGTGCCGGCCGTGGTGATCGCGGCCCGGGAGGAGTCCACGGGGGCGGTGGGCGCGCTGCGAACCGCGGACCTGACGGCGCGGGAGGAGCACGGCAAGGAGCTCTTCGTCCAGGCATGCAAGAGCTGCCACAACCTCGACGCGGTCAACGCCCAGGGGGTCACCGGCCCGGATCTGGACGAGCTCGGGTCGCTCGACAGCCAGCGGGTCCTCAACGCCATCAAGCGCGGCGGCAGCGGAGAGAACCGAATGCCGGCCAACCTCTACGAGGGCCGAGACGCCCAGGACGTGGCGCTGTACGTCGCGCGAGTGGCCGGCCAGTAGGCCGCCGCTCGGCCCACGCCAACCACCCCGCTCTGTGCGGCGCTTTTCCGTCCGGGGCCTGCGCTGTGCTGCTAGCATGCCCGCGTCCAAGGAAGCCGAAGTTCCGCCCGCCGGCGGGACGCGGGGGACCCAGATGGTCGAGAGGCCAGGGGCGAATCGCGAGCGATCGCGTAGCGCAGCTCTTTCAGCGCGAGCCCGTCAGCTAACCCCGCAGGCGAAACGAAAGAGGGTCGATGCAGACAGCGGGAGCACGCATCCTGCCTGAGGACAACGAGCAGGACCTGAGCCGCGAGGCGGTGCTCCTTCAGTGGGAGCGCAAGATCGAGCAGGCCGAGCGCCGCCCTGGTCGCTTCGAGCGCGTTACCGAGGCGCCCGAGGACGAGGCGGCGGCCGACGACGCTCCCGTGGAGGAGCCGCGGCGCATCGGCAGCGTGACGCTGATCGCCGAGGACGCCACCCACGACGCACCGACGCGGTTCGAGCAGTCGACCGCCGGTGAGGTGCGCGAGCGGCGGACCATCACCATCACCGGGCAGCCCGTGCCCGCCCGCCGCCGTCGTTCGGTGGTGGAGAGCCAGCTGGCCCAGCCGGACCGGATCGCCCTCTGGGCCTTCCTGCTCGGCCTCTTCCTGGTGGCGGTGGCCGCCGGGACCGCCCACGCCTGAGCGGGGCCTCAAGACATCGCGCGGCCCGGCAGCGCACAGCGATTGGCGCGCCCGGCGGCACATCGACCGATCCGCCTGACGGTCGCTCACGTATCTCCTTTTGGAGTGCCCGTCACGCCATTTTTCCCCTAAACTTACGGGCAGTAAGCGGCAGGCAGAAAGCGAACGCCATGAAGACCAAAGAGAGCCGGTTCCAAGTCCACGACGAGCTCACCGCACCCGAGCTGAGCGTCCCGATCCTGAAGGGAGCGCTCGCCGGCGGCGGCCAGCTGCCCAACTTCATCGGTGTGCTCGCCGGCTCGCCGGCGGTGCTGCGGGCCTACGCGCGCTTCCGCTCCGAGCTTCGGAACGGCAGCCTGCCCTACGCCACCCAGCAGCGCATCGCGCTCGCCGTCGCGGAGTACCAGGGCAGCGAGTACGGACTCTCGACCCTCCAGCGCACCGCGAAGGAGGCCGGGCTGGGACTCGACGAGATCGCGCTCGCCCGCGAGTTCGACTCCCGTGACGAGCGCGAGTCGATCCTGCTGGGCTTCGTCAAGGCCCTCGTGGAGAGCGAGGGTCCGCCTCCGCGGCACAAGCAGGAGGAGGCCCTCGAGGCGGGCTGGACCGACGAGCAGATCCTGGAGACCATCGCCCACGTGGCGCTGGGGACCTTCGGGAATCTCGTGACCCGGGCCGGCGACGTTCCCCTCGACGGCTCGAGCGAAGGCTCCCGGATGCTCCAGGCCGCGTAAGGAGCTCCGGCGTGGCCGCTGGGAGGATTACGATGTACGACATGGCCTCCCAGCAGGCCACAATCGTCCGGCGTGAGACCTGCTGCTCCTCCTACCATCGTGCGGTCGAGCTGGTGGGCAGGCGCTGGACCGGGGCCATCCTGTTCGTGCTCCTCGATGGCCCCACCCGTTTCTCCGAGTTCAAGCAGCTGGTGCCCGACCTGTCGGACCGGCTCCTGTCCGAGCGCATGAAGGAGCTGGAGGCGGAGGGCATCGTCGAGCGCCGCGTGTTCGCGGAGATGCCGGTGCGGGTGGAGTACGCCCTCACCACGAAGGGCGAGGCGCTCGAGCCGGCCGTGCGGGCGCTCAAGCTCTGGGCCCGGGCCTGGCTGTAGGGAAGCCTGTCGGCGTACTAGGGCTTCACCGCAAGGAACAGAAAGGCCGCGAACAGCACGAGGTGGATTGCTCCCTCCTGGAGGGTCGCCCTGCCCGGAAGCACGGTGAGTCCACCCACCACGGCGGTGATCACGAGCAGCACGATCTGGGTCTGGCCGAGGCCGAGCACGAGCGGGCCGTCAAGCCAGATCGACGCGATCGCGATGGCCGGGATGGTCAGGCCGATGCTCGCCATGGCGGAGCCGTACGCGAGGTTGAAGCTCGCCTGCACCCGGTCGCGGCGCGCGCTCGAGACAGCGGCGAGCGTCTCGGGCATCAGCACCAGGAGAGCGATGACCACGCCGACGGCGGACAGCGGCGCTCCGACCGCGTCGACGGCATCCTCGATCGCCGGCGACTCGATCTTCGCCAGGCCCACGACCGCGACAAGCGCCACGACGAGAAGGCCGAGGCTGCGCAGCGTCGTCCTCTTCGATGGCGGCTCGCCGTGCTCCTCCGAAGCGGAGGACTCGCTCGACGGCGAGAGGTAGTACTCGCGGTGGCGAATGGTCTGGACCACCACGAACAGCGCATACAGAGCGACGGAGGCAACCGCCGCGAACGCGAGCTGCGACGAAGAGAACTCGGGCCCCGGTTGGCTCGTGGTGAAGGTGGGCAGCACGAGGCTGAGGGTCGCGAGCGTCAGCACCGTGGCGAGCGCGGTGGCCGAGCCCTCCGCGTTGAAGGTGGCCACGTGCCGTCGCAGTGCCCCGGCGAGCACTGCGAGCCCCACGATCCCGTTGCACGTGATCATCACGGCGGCGAACACGGTGTCCCGCGCGAGTGTCGAAGCCTTCGCGTCGCCCGAGACCATGAGCGTCACGATCAGAGCCACCTCGATGACGGTCACCGCCACCGCGAGGATGAGCGACCCCACCGGGTCGCCTACCCGGTGCGCGACCACCTCCGCGTGATGGACCGCGGCGAGCACCGAGCCGCCGAGGAACAGCGCGACGATCGCGAGCACGATCGCGCCGGGCTCGGTCCCCCACGTCACGGCGAGAATCGGCAGCGCGAGCAGAGGAACGGCGACGGTCCAGCGCGGCATCGCGAGGGTTCTAGCGGTTTCTGGGCGGCCCGGCGAGGTCACCGCGCTCGCAACGGCCGCGCCGTTAGCCTACGCGGCCTCACGCGCCCCGATCGACCGCGAAGGAGCCCCATGGCCGAGCAGCCGAAGACCGCCGAGGACATCCAGTCCTTCGTGCAGGACCGCGACATCCGCTTCGTCCGTCTCTGGTTCACCGACATCCTCGGTCAGCTCAAGAGCTTCTCGATCAACGCGCAGGAGCTGGAGGACGCCTTCGAGGGAGGCATGGGCTTCGACGGCTCGTCGATCACCGGCTTCAACGCGATCGAGGAGTCGGACATGATCGCCATGCCCGATCCCGAGACCTTCGCGATCCTGCCCTGGCGGCCCGACGACAAGGGCGTGGCCCGCATGTTCTGCGACGTGGTCACGCCGAGCCGCGAGCCCTACGAGGGCGACCCGCGCCACGTGCTGCGCCGGGCGCTGGAGCGCGCGGAGGAGATGGGCTTCACGAACTTCTACGTGGGGCCGGAGCTCGAGTACTTCTACTTCCGCAACGCCCGGCCGGAGAGCGGCGTGCCCGAGATCCTCGACGAGGGCGGCTACTTCGACCTGACGACGCTCGACGCGGGCTCGGACGTGCGCCGCGAGACCGTGCTCGCGCTGGAGCAGCTCGGCATCCACGTGGAGTACACCCACCACGAGGTCGGCCCGAGCCAGCACGAGATCGACATGCGCTACGCCGACGCGCTCAAGATGGCGGACGACTGCATGACCTACCGCATCACGGTCAAGGAGTACGCCATGAAGTACGGCTGGCACGCGACCTTCATGCCCAAGCCGCTGTTCGGGGAGAACGGCTCGGGGATGCACACCCACCAGTCGCTGTTCACCGACAAGAGCAACGCCTTCTACAACGCCGACGACCAGTACTTCCTCTCCGACGTCGGCAAGGCCTTCATCGCCGGCCAGCTCCGGCACGCGCGCGAGATCACGTCGGTGTTCGCCCAGTGGGTGAACTCCTACAAGCGGCTGGTGCCGGGCTACGAGGCGCCGGTCTACTCCGCCTGGTCGCGCCGCAACCGCTCGGCCCTGGTGCGGGTGCCGCTCTATCACCCGGGCAAGGAGCAGGCCACACGTATGGAGCTGCGCTGCCCCGACCCCGCCTGCAACCCCTACCTCACCTTCGCGATCCTGCTGGCGGCGGGCCTCGAGGGCATCGAGAAGGGCTACGAGCTGCCCGAGCCGATGGAGAAGAACCTGTACCACATCAGCCCGGAGGAGCGGCGGCGGCTGGGCATCGAGCAGCTGCCCGAGACGCTCGGCGAGGCCATCGAGCTCACGGCCGAGTCCGAGCTCGTGCTGCGCACCTTCGGCGAGCACATCTTCAACCGCTACGTGGAGATCAAGCGGCAGGAGTGGGAGGACTATCGCGTCCAAGTGACGCAGTGGGAGCTGGACCGCTACCTCGCCATTCTGTAGCCCCCCGGGCGGCGATGTCGGCCGCCCGGTCGAGATAGCGAACCAACGCCGCCCGGTGGGCGGCGGGCAGCTCCGCGGCCGCGTCGGCCAGCTCCTCCGCGTAGGTCGCCCAGACCTGCTCGATCAGCTCGTAGCACTGCTCGGTCAGCCGCAGGACCAGCGAGCGGCGGTCGTCCGGATGCGGTGAGCGGGTGACCCAGCCGGCGCGCTCCAGGCGGTCGACGAGCGCGGTCACGGCGCCGGAGGTCAGGCTGAGGGCCTCGCCGAGCTCGCCGGGAGTAAGCTCCCCGGCAGCCTGCAGGTGGTCAACCGCCCTGGTCTCGGTGACCCCCACGCCATGCGCCCTCGCCACGGCGAGGTCATAGCGATCGTTTTCCAACCCCCAGCGTTGCAGCGCCGTAAGAACATCGAGCGGTTCCGCGCTCATCCCGCACGAAACCTAACAGTTAAGATTCTTGACTGTCAAGCTACTAGGTGATAGAGGTACCGCGCATGAATCGCCAACGTCGCTCGATCTTTGAGTTCGCCGCCGGACGCCGGGCCAAGTGGGTGGTCTTCGCGATCTGGCTGGTGGGGATGTTCATCTCCTTCGGCGCGAACCTGCCCGGCAAGTTCACGGATGCCGAGGAGAACGAGTCGACATCCTTCCTGCCCGGCGACGCCGAGTCGACCAAGGTGCTCACGGCGGCGGAGGAGCTGCAGGGCGGCGAGCTGGCTCCTGCCGTAATCGTCTACCGGCGCGCGTCAGGCCTGACGCCCGAAGATCTCCAGAAGATCGGCGACGACGCCCAGCGCCTGACCGAGCGGCGCTTCCCCGCGGTTGTGGCCGACGGCGCCACCGCGGCGTCGGGCGGCCAGGAGGGCGGCGGCCAGGGGCAGGGCGGCGGCGGCCCGCCCACCGGCGGCAACCTCCCCGAGGGGTGCGCCGGACCGACCACGCCGCTCCCGGGCCAGCCCGGCGACTACGCGCCCTTCCTCGGGCCGATCTGCTCGGAGGACGGCAAGGCTGCGATCGTCACGGCGTACCTGAGGGGCGACGGCGAGTCCGACAGCATCCTCGATCCGGTCGACTTCTGGCGCGACACGGTGTCCGACCCCGGCGGGGGCCTTCAGGTCAAGATCACCGGCGGCGCCGGCTACGCGGCCGACGCCATCAAGGTCTTCGAGAGCATCAACGGGACGCTGCTGCTGGCGGCTCTCTCGCTGGTGATCTTCCTGCTGATCGTGATCTACCGGTCGCCGATCTTCCTGTTCATCCCGCTCCTGGCCGTGATCTTCGCCGAGCTGCTCGCTCGCTCGGTGGGCTACGGGATCTCCGAGTTCGGCGTGACCATCAACGGCCAGTCGAGCTCCATCATGTCCGTGCTCGTGCTCGGAGCGGGCACCGACTACGCCCTGCTCATCGTGGCTCGTTACCGCGAGGAGCTGCACGACAGCGAGGACCGCCACGAGGCGATGCAGGCCGCGATGAGGTCCGCCGGTCCGGCGGTGTTCGCGTCCGCGGCGACGGTCATCGCGGCGCTGCTGTGCCTGACCATCGCCAAGGTGAACGGGACGTCGGGGCTCGGCCCCATCGGGGCCATCGGCGTGGCCTGCGCCGGCATCTCGATGCTGACGTTGCTGCCGGCGCTCCTCACGATCTTCGGCCGGCGGGCGTTCTGGCCCTTCGTGCCCCACACCTCGCGCTGGGCCGCGCCGACCGACGTGGCGCAGAGCGGCCTCGGCAAGCGCATCGTCGAGGGGTCGAGCTTCGGGGCCCTGATGCCGGTGATCGGCGCGGGGCTGGTGTGCTTCATCCTGCTCCCGCTCACGGTCCTCACCGGGTTGCTGCGCCGGCTCGTCTCGCTGGTGAGCGGCGGCCGGGTCAAGACGCCGTCGCTGGTCAGCCTCTTCGACCGCCCGGTCTTCAAGCCCTACGAGGTCCGGCGCACGCAGCACGAGAAGCTGTCGGACGCCACCCATGGCTTCTGGAAGCGCGTGGGGGACCGGGTGGCCGCGCGCCCCGCTCGCGTGCTCACGGGCTCGATGGTCGTGCTGCTCGTCATGTGCGCCGGGCTGGCCTTCTTCTCCACCGACCTGACCACCAACGACAGCTACCGGACCTCGGTGGAGTCCGTCGAGGGACAGGACATCCTGGCCCAGAGCTTCCCGGCCGGGGCCAGCGCCCCCGCGGACGTGATCGTGCCGCCGGACGGCGACGTGCAGGCCGTGACCACGGCGCTCGAGGAGACCGACGGCATCGAGGCGGTCTCACCGCCGGTGGCGGAGGGCGAGCAGGGCATCCTGGTGCAGGCGACGCTCGAGCCGCCGCCCTATTCGACCGAGGCCTTCGATCTGGTCGAGCCCATCCGCGAGGCGGCGTCCGGCGCGGCGGCGGGCACGGTCGTGGGCGGGGCCAGCGCGGTCGAGTTCGACGTCCGCGAGGCCGCCGGCTGGGACTCCACGGTGATCCCGCCGATCGTCCTCATCGTGGTGTTCCTCATTCTCGTCCTGCTGCTGCGGGCGGTCGTCGCGCCGCTGATCCTGATCGGCACGGTGATCGTGAGCTTCCTGGCCGCTCTGGGGGTGGGGTACTTCGTCTTCGAGGTCTTCTTCGACTTCCCCGGCTCGGACCCGTCGCTGCCGCTGTTCGCCTTCGTGTTCCTGGTGGCGCTGGGCGTGGACTACAACATCTTCCTGATGGCCCGCGCCCGCGAGGAGACCTACAAGCACGGCACCCGTGAGGGCATGCTGCGAGCGCTCGCGGTCACCGGTGGCGTGATCACCAGCGCGGGAATCGTGCTGGCCGGCACCTTCTCCGTGCTGGCGGTGCTGCCGCTCGTGTTCCTCACCGAGATCGGGTTCGTGGTGGCCTTCGGCGTGCTGCTCGACACCTTCCTGGTGCGCAGCGTGCTTGTGCCCGCACTGGTGCTTCAGACCGGGCCGAAGGTCTGGTGGCCCTCGTCGCTGGCCAAGACCGACGGGAAGGGCGAGGACGGCAGCTGGGGCCCCGTCGACCTCGGGGACGGTGGCGACGGGCAGGTGCGCACGCCGGCCCGTGAGGGGCAGACCTAGCCCAGAAGGCGGCGCAGCGCGTCCGGCTCGGTGACCGGCGCCTGACAGGCGAAGCGCTCGCACACATATGCCGCCGGGCGGCCGTCGACCGGCGTGCGGCCGTCGAGCAGCGGCACGCCGTCCGCGGCGCCCCCGGCCAGCACGAGATGCGGTCGGAAGGCGCCGCGCACCACCCGCTCCAGGGAGCTGACGTCGTCGCCCACCAGGGCCACCTCGCGGACGGGCGCGAGGTGGAAGTCGAGCGCCTGGAGCAGGTGACCGAAGGCCTGGGGGTGACGGGCGGCCAGCTCGTGGAGCAGCCGCAGCACCGACACCGCCCGCTCCTCGTAGCCGTGCTCACCGGTGAGCGCCGCCAGCCGCAGCAGGCCGTAGGCGGCGGCGGCGTTGGCGGAGGGGATGGGGTGATCCTCGAGGTCCTTGCGACGGGCCACGAGCTGCTCGTGATCCGATGAGGTCTCGAAGAAGCCGCCCTGCTCGTCATCGGCGAAGCGCTCGATCATGCTGTCCGCCAGCGCGCGCGCCTCGCTGAACCAGTGGGGCTCGAAGGTGGCCTCGTAGAGCGACAGCAGCGCCTCCAGAAGGAAGGCGTGGTCCTCCAGGTAGGCGTTCAGCTTCGCCCGGCCGTCCTTCCAGGTGCGCAGCAGCCGGCCGTCCGGCGCGCGCATCTCGGCCAGCACGAAGGTCGCGCAGTCGCACGCCGCCTGCAGGTAGTCCGCCCGCTCCAGGACTGCGCCCGCGTCGGCCAGGGCGGAGATCATCAGCGCGTTCCAGGCGGCCAGGCGCTTGTCGTCGAGGCCGGGCCAGACCCGCTCTGCGCGGACCTCGTACAGCCTCCGCCGCCAGTCGTCGAGCCGCTCCGGTGCGCCCGGGCCGCGCACCGGGATGTTGGCGCCCTCGAAGTTGCCGCGGCCGGTGGCGCCGAACCAGGCGATGGCGTCGTCGGCATCGGGCTCGGCCTCCAGGGCCGCCCGCATCTGCTCGATGCTCCAGACGTAGAACTTGCCCTCCACCCCCTCCGAGTCGGCGTCGAGGGCGGAGAAGAAGCCGCCCTCGGAACCGCGCATCTCGCGCAGGGCCCAGTCGAGCGTCTGCTCGCACACCTCCCGGAACAGGGGCTCGCCGGTGACCTGCCAGCCGTGCAGGTAGGCCCGAGCCAGCAGGGCGTTGTCGTAGAGCATCTTCTCGAAGTGGGGGACGAGCCAGTAGGGGTCGACCGAGTAGCGGGCGAAGCCGCCGCCCACCTGGTCGTACATGCCGCCGGAGGCCATGGCCCGAAGGGTGTGCGCGGACATCTCGATCTCCCCGCGCCGCAGCAGGAACTCGATCGCCGACGCCGGCGGGAACTTGGGGGCGCCGCCGAAGCCGCCGTTGGCCCCGTCGTACTGGCCGCGCAGCCCCGCCACGGCCTCGTCCAGCTCCTCCGGCCGAAGCGGCTCGTCCGAGGCCTGCAGCAGGGCTCCGCCGCGAAGGCGCTCGGCAATGCGCGCGCCGCCGGTGCGGATCTCCTCACGCCGCTCGTCCCAGGCATCGGCCACCGCCGTGAGCACCGAGCGCCAGCTCGGCATGCCCATCCGCGACTCCGGCGGGAAGTAGGTGCCCGCGTAGAAGGGCACCTGCTCCGGCGTGAGGAAGACGTTCAACGGCCAGCCTCCCGCCCCGGTCATCGCCTGGCAGGCCTCCATGTAGATCGCGTCGAGGTCGGGACGTTCCTCCCGGTCGAGCTTGATCGGAACGAAGCGGGCGTTCATGAGCGCCGCCGTGTCGGCGTCCTCGAACGACTCGCGCTCCATCACGTGGCACCAGTGGCAGGCGGAGTAGCCGATCGAGAGCAGGATGGGCCGGTCCTCCTCGCGCGCGCGGGAAAGCGCCTCGGCGCCCCAGGGATACCAGTCCACCGGGTTGTCCTTGTGCTGCAGGAGGTAGGGCGAGGTCTCTTCGGCCAGGCGATTCGGCATCTCACTGAGGCTACCCGCGTCGGGCAGCCCGAACCGGTGCGTCGCTACTACGCAGAATCAACGTATTGCTTACATCAGGACTGTGTAAACTGGCTCTGAGAATGCGGCAGGCCAGCGGCGACCTCTTCCCTACGGACTCTCCCATACCGGCGAGCCAGCTGATCGGCCGGCGCGACGACGTCCGCGAGATGGCCACCCGCCTGGAGGCCGGAACCCACCTGATCGTGGCCGGTCCCCGCCGCACCGGCAAGACCAGCGCCTGCGAGGCCGTGCTCGGCCGGCTGCGGCGGCGCGGCGCCTACACCGCTCAGATCGACCTCTTCCGCGTGGCCAACACCGCCGAGCTGGCCGAGGCCGTGGCCGCCACGGTGATCGCCAACCGCTCGGCCGCACGGAGGGCGGTGCGCCGGGCGCGCAGCGCAGGGCGGGCCGCGGTGTCGGCCGCCCAGGCGCAGCTGCTGCTGCGGATGGTGGGCGAGCTGGGGGAGGGGGTGGAGCTGGCGCTCGGCCCGGGGCGGGCGGCGCAGGATCCCGAGCGCGCGCTGGACCTGGCGCTCGAGCTTCCCGAGCGGGTGGCGCAGGCCGACGGCAGGCGGCTGATCCTGTTCTTCGACGAGTTCCAGGAGGTCGCCTCGGCCCGGCGCCCCTACGGTGATCCCGAGGCCGTGACCAACCGCATGCGGGCGATCTTCCAGCGCTCGTCCAGCGTCAGCTACCTGTTCGCGGGCAGCATCGAGCACACCATGCGCGACCTCTTCGCTCCCAGCCGGCGCGCCTTCAGCGGCTTCGGCAGCTTCTACGCCCTGCGGGCGATCGGCCCGGACGAGTGGCGGCGGGGCTTGGCCGAGCGCTTCGGCGCCGACGACTGCCTGGTCGCCGATGCGGCGCTGGATCGGATCATCGAGCTGGGCGGCGGCCACCCCCGGGCGACCATGCGAATCGCCCAGCAGGCCCATCTCGTCTCCATCGAGCTCGACACCCGCCGGATCGACCTCGACCTCGTGCAGCTCGGCATGGAGAGGGCGCTCGAGGGCGACCGGCCGACGATGGAGCAGGTGGTCGAGCGCATCCGCCTCCTGCACAAGCACGGCCTGCCGGTGGCCCGCGCGATCGCCGCGGGCCAGTCGCCGCCCAAGCGACTCCACCCGGGGGTGCGCGACCGTGTGCTCAAGCTGCTGCGGGATGCGGGCATCCTGGAGCACGAGAGCCGCGGCAAGTGGCGGGTGATCGACCCGCTGCTGCGGCACTACCTCGCGACGCTCGACCTCTTCCGGTAGGCCGGGTCAGCGCGGGCGCAGGGCGGCCCGCCTGATCTTGCCGCTGGACGTCTTCGGGAGCGACTCGGCGAAGTCCACGATGCGCGGGTACTTGTAGGGAGCGGTCTCGCTCTTGACGTGATCCTGGAGCTCCTGCGCGAGGGCATCGCCGGGGTCATGGCCCTCGGTGAGCACCACCACCGCCCGCACCACCTGGCCGCGCACATCGTCCGGCGCGGCCACCGCCGCGGCCTCGGCGACGGCGGGATGGGACACGAGCGCCGACTCCACCTCGAAGGGCCCGATCCGGTAGCCGGCCGAGATGATCACGTCGTCGGTTCGGGCTTCGAACCAGAGATAGCCGTCCTCGTCCTCCTCCACGCGGTCGCCGGTGCGCCACTCCTCGTCGAGGTCCCCGTCGAGGAAGAAGGTGGGCACGGTGCGCGGGTCGACGACCAGCTCGCCCTCGTCGATCCAGGCTTTGAAGCCCGGCAGCGGCCGCCCCATGGAGCCCGGCCGGACGGCCGGCCCGATGGGCATGCCCGTCAGGGCGCCGGTCTCCGTCTGGCCGTAGCCGTCGTGCACCGCTGCTCCCACCTCCTCCTGCCAGGCCCGCACCACCTCGGGGTTGAGCGGCTCGCCGGCAGCACAGGCGTGCCGCAGGGCGGGCAGCGGCCGGAGCTCGGTCCGCTTGGCGATGGCGCGGTACTCGGTGGGCGACATGCAGAGCACGTCCACCCGCTCGCGCTCGAGCAGCTCCATGCGTTCCTCGGGATCGAAGCGGGCGTCGTGCAGCAGCGCGGCGGCGCCGCGCAGCCAGGCGGCCACGAAGGCGTTGCGCGCCGAGAGCGACCAGCCGCTTGCCGCCGTGCACCAGCACAGGTCGCCGGGACGGGCGCCGTACCAGTGCTCGGCCTGTACCCGCTGGCCGCCGAGATAGCCCTGGCCGTGGCGGATCGGCTTGGGCTCGCCTCCGGTTCCCGACGTGAAGACGATCAGCGCCGGGTCGCGGCTGTCGAGCTCCGCGGCGGGCACCGGCTCGGAATCGAACAGGCGCTCGTCCGGGAGGATGAGCGTCGTCCCCTCGAAGCCGGCGGCGGCCACCGTCTCGGCGTCGCGCTCGTCCACCACAACCGCGGCCGGCTCGACCGACTCGAGACGGGCCCGCAGGTCAGCCGGTCGCAGCTGCTCGGAGCAGGGCTGGGCCACCGCCCCGAGCCGCCAGCAGGCCACCATGGCGTACACCCAGTCGGGCCGGTTGCCGATCAGCGTCACCACGGCGTCGCCGGCCGCCACCCCACGCGCGGCCAGGGTCCCGGCCAGCCGCGCCGAGCGGTCGGCCACCTCGCCGAAGGCGACCTCCCGGCGCTCCCCGGAGCGGGAGAGCGCGACGAGCGCCGGCCGGCCCGGGTCGGCCGCGTCCACGATCTCCCGGGCGAAGTTCATGCGTCAGGACGGGCCGCGGGCGCCGGCGCCTCAGCCCGGCTGCCAGCGCGCGCCCTCGCTCATCCGCTGCAGGCCGAGCCAGGTGAAGTCCATGGCGTTCTGGAGGATCGTGGACCGAGGCACCTCGTGGTTGTCCGCCCACCAGTTGGCCAGCGACTGGGCCGCGCCCACGAGCAGCTGGGCCAGCAGCGTAATTCGCCGTTCGCGCTCCGCGGCGGTCTCGTCGGGGGCAAAGGCGCCGGGGTCCTCGGCGATCAGAGCTGCCACCACGCCGGTCACCTGGGCGATGATCCGGTCGAGCACCTCGGCCGACTCCGGGTCCAGCGCCTGACGGAACAGGATGCGCCAGGCGGGCTGGTGCTGCTCCACGAAGATGAAATAGGCGTCGAGACCGGCCGCCAGGCGCTCGGCGCCGGAGCTCGGGTCCAGCCCCTCGACCGCCTGGCCCAGCCTCCCGAACAGCTCGCTCGCGTGGACCTCGATGAGGTCGGCGTGCAGCTGCTGCTTGGAGGTGAAGTGCTCGTAGATCAGCGCCTTGGAGATACCGGCGGCGCGGGCGATGTCGTCGATGGACGTGACGTGGTACCCGCGTTCGGCGAAGACCTCGAGCGCCGCGTCGAGGATCGCCGAGCGACGCTCTTCAGCGGTGAGGCGCTTTCGCGGGGTGATGGCCATGGATCGGGAGGCCTATCACAGATCGCTGACTGAATGGTCAGTAACCGCGGAGGCCAAGAGGTCAGGGTGGGACTACGAGTACCGCCGAGGACGGACAGATCGTTTCTGTTCCCGTCCTGCGGGGCCAGAGACTGACACATCTGTCGCATACCCGGTTCAGGACGGCAACGTATCTGCTAGCTTCCCGGCACGCCGAATCTGCCGGTGACGGTGGAACGGGGGAACCAGGGTGGCTTCGGCCACTGGGGCGAACCTCCTCGATGTGTGAGGAGGCGCGCGAGCTCTTTCAGCGCGAGCCCGTCAGCTAACCCCGTAGGCGTTCGAAAGAGAATGCCGACCCTCTCACGCAAAAGACTGCTGCACGCCGTGGTGGCGTGCGCCTGCCTGGCCGCCCTGCCGGTCGCGGCGCCGGGCGCCGGGGCCGAGGTGCTGAGCACCGGCGGCGGCACCGTGTTCACGCCCCCTCCGCCGCCGCCCGCGAAGGCCAAGCTGGTGAACGGACGGCTGCTCGCGCCCGCGTCGGCCCCCCGGCGGATCAAGCGGGTGATTAAGGCCGCCAACCGGATCGTGGAGAAGCCCTACCGCTACGGCGGCGGCCACAAGCCCTTCGTCAAGGGAGCGCTCGACAGCGGGTACGACTGCTCGGGCGCGGTCAGCCACGCGCTGAGGGGCGGCCGCTTCCTGCGCTCGCCGCTGCCCTCCGGCCCGATGATGACCTGGGGCCAGGCGGGAACCGGCACCTGGATCACCGTCTACGCCCACAGCGGGCACGCCTACGCGGTGATCGCCGGCTTCCGCTTCGACACCTCGATGCACGACTCGGACGCCCCGGGACCGGCCAGCGGTCCGCGCTGGAGCCGGACGCTGCGCGAGTCGGGCGCGTTCGTAGCGCGCCATCCGCGGGGCTACTGAGCCCCTGATCTAGGCTGGCCCGCGGGCGCCGAGCCGGCGCTGGGCTGGGACGGAGCGCCGGCCTGGGCCACCCTCGACGGTGGAGCTCCGCGCTGCGCCTCCGGCGGCCTGCGCGAGTCGAGCCCGGCGGTGGGCAGGCGTTCGCCGCCTTCTTCGCCGACGCCTCCGGCCCGGGCGGGGTGGGGGATCCAGACCCGCTACGTGCGCACGCTCGGCCCGCCACTTCGCCCGCGACCGCCACGTAGCCGGCTTCGACCTGATGAACGAGCCCAACGCCTTCGGGGCCGCCGAGAACGCCGCGCTCTCCCGCTTCTACGCCCGCGGCCTGCGGGGCGGTGCGGGCCGGCGAGCGCGCCGGTGGCGGCCGGCGGCATCTGGTGCTGTTCGAGCCCACCGGGGCCTGGTCGCTGGCCGGCGGGGGCGCCCCGCCCGCGTTCCGGCACGACCGCGACGTTGTCTACGCGCCCCACGTGTATTTCACCGAGCACGCGCGGCTGCAGTCGGAGCTGCGGGTGGGAGCGACGCTCTGGACGTGGCGGGAGAGCCGCGGCGACCCGCGCAAGGTCGGCGATCTCCGGGCCGGGCGGGAGGCCGAGGTCTGGGGCGAATTCGAGCTGGACTGCCGCACCAACCGGATCACCGGGCCGCGCAGGCGATTGATCGCCGACCTGGCCGTGGCCTACGCGCGCGCCGCGCCCGGAAGGGTGCGCCGCGAGCGCTACCGGCCCGGCAGCGGCCGCTACCGGGTGACGGCGGGCGGTGCTCGGCGCGGTGCCCGGGAGCTGCCTGGGTGTGCAACCCGGCGGGCTGACCCGTCTGGAGGTGCGCGGCAGGGCAGGCGGCGGGCTGCTCGTGTTCGCTCGCGCCCGCCGCGCGCGCTGGTCCTTGACCGCCGAACCCTGCTGAGCCCGCAGGTATCCTCAGCCGTCCATGGCGATCGCAACCAGCCCCTACACCGAGAAGACCGACGAGCAGAAGGCCATCACCGAGATGGTCCGCCAGTTCGTCGACAACGAGGTGCTCCCCGTGGCCGAGGAGCACGACCACGAGGACACCTTCCCCGACGCCGTGGTCGAACAGATGAAGGAACTCGGGCTCTTCGGCGTGACCATTCCCGAGGAGTACGGCGGAATGGGGCTCGACCTCACCACGTACACGATGATCGTGGAGGAGCTGTCGCGGGGCTGGATCTCGGTCTCCGGGATCGTCAACACCCACTTCATCGGCTCCTACCTGCTGATGAAGTTCGGCACCGACGAGCAGAAGGACCACTTCCTGCCTCGGATGGCCACCGGTGAGCTGCGAGCGGCCTTCTCGCTGTCCGAGCCCGAGGTGGGCTCGGACGTGCAGGGCATCAAGGGGGCCGCAAAGCGGACAGACGACGGCGACTGGGAGCTCAACGGGCAGAAGATGTGGGTCACGAACGGGCTGCGCTCGGGCGTGGTGTTCGTGCTCATGAAGACCGACCCCAAGGCCGAGCCGGCCCACCGGGGCATGACCTGCTTCCTGACAGAGAAGGAGCCGGGCGCCGCCGAGAACCCCGGCCTCGTGATCCCGCCCCAGATCAAGAAGATGGGCTACAAGGGCGTCGAGTCCACCGAGCTCGTCTACGACGGCTATCGCTGCTCGCCCGACCGCATCCTGGGAGGCGAGGAGGCCGGGCTGGGCAAGGGCTTCTCCCAGATGATGGACGCGCTCGAGGTCGGCCGTGTGAACGTGGCCGCGCGTGGCGTGGGCATCGCGCAGCGCGCCCTGGAGCTGGCGCTCAAGTACTCGCAGGAGCGCAAGACCTTTGGCCGGGCGATCGCGCACCACCAGGCCATCCAGTTCAAGCTGGCCGACATGGCCACCAAGGTCGAGGCCGCGCGGCTGCTGACGTTCAAGGCCGCCCGCATGAAGGACGCGGGCGAGCGCTCCGACCTCGAGGCCGGAATGGCCAAGCTGTTCGCCTCCGAGACCGGCAAGGAGGTGGTGGAGGAGGCCTTCCGCATCCACGGCGGCTACGGCTACTCGAAGGAGTACGAGATCGAGCGCCTCTATCGCGACGCGCCGCTGCTCTTGATCGGCGAGGGGACGTCCGAGATCCAGCGCATGGTGATCGGCAAGAAGCTGCTCGAGCGCAACAAGATTTAGATGGCCGATTCCGGACCCGCGCACCCACGGCTGACGCGCCGATACCCTCGCTCCGGTCCGGGCCAGCCCGGGCCCTCGCGCACGGCCGTCGCTGGATCGGCCCCCACGTCCTCGCCGATAGTTCATCCACGACACGGGGCCGCGCGCACTCGGCCGAGCCGAGTGCTTGCGGCTTGGGATTCGTCCGCGGTCGCCGCCCAGCTTGGTCTGGCGCGCCCCCGCGGGCACGCGGATCCGAAACCGACCATCTAGATGTCGGCCGGCGACACCCGGTCGCTCATTCGGCAGGCGGTCGAGCGCCTGCAAGCCGAGGTGCCCGCGCTGAAGCAGCTCAAGCTGGTGCTACGCGTCGAGCTTCGCTCCCGGGGCCAGGACGTGCCCATCTGGCGGGTGGAGGTGCCGGGCCCGAAGATCGACCGCGATCCGGCCGGCGACGCCCGCCTGGACATCTCGATCAACCGCTCCGACTTCAACGAGCTGGCCGCCGAGGGCGAGCTGCCGGACTGGGCCCGCGCCTACGAGCGCGGCCAGCTGCGGGTGAGCGGCGACCCCGCTGTGACGAAGCTCCTGGGCAACGTGGTGCAGCGCCAGCTGGCCCGGCGCTGAGGCGGCCCCGCCATGCGCACAGGACCGGATTGCGCGGGCCGGGTTTCCGGCTAGCATGGATCCCATGCCCGAGATGCGGCAGAAGGGAGCGCGAGTGCTCCAGCACGATGGCGCTCCCGCCGACACCAGGGCGATCGTCGACGTCGAGGCGCTGCTCGCGAGCCTGGCGGAGCGCACGGCCGAGCTGACCGAGGCAAGGCTGGGGCGAAAGCACGCCGAAGCGGGCCTGAAGACCAAGACGCGCGACCTGGAGGCTGAGCGCAAGGAGCACAAGGAGACGCGCCGCCAGCTCGAGGCCGACTGCCGTGAGCTCGAGAAGGAGCGCCGTCAGGTAGGCGGCGAATGCCGGGAGCTCACGGCGAAGGCCGCCGAGCAGCGCGAGGCCCGTGGCGCTGCCGAGGCGGAGCTGAAGCGGGCCGAGGAGCGGAGCGTTTCCCTCCAGCGGCAGCTGCAGGTCGTCTGGGCCCAGCTCCAGCAGCAGAAGCCCGAGGAATCCCAGCCCTGGTGGCGCAAGCTCGGTTCATGATCGCGCCGCTGCCCGGACCCAGCACGACCTGAGCCCGAGGTCGGCCGGTGCTGCGCCTCGAGCGTGTGCCCCTCGAGGGGGTAGATTGGGAGGCGGTCGACGCGTTGAGCGATCGCAACGTCTTTCAGACCGAGGGCTGGCTCGAGTTCGTCGCGCGCACGGAGGGGGCCGAGCCCGTCGTCGCCCGGATCGAGCGTGACGGCGAGCCCGCCGGCTGGTTCAGCGGGCTGATCGTCCGCCGCTACGGCGTGCCGATCCTGGGGAGCCCGTTCCAGGGATGGACGACGGGGCCGATGGGCTTCAACCTCGCCCCGGGAATCGACCGGCGCGAGGCGGTGGAGGCGCTGGTTTCGTTCGCGTTCACGCGGCTGCGCTGCCTGCACCTCGAGCTGCTCGACCGGCGCGCTCACTTCGACGAGCTGGCCGGCCTGGGCGCCCGGCTGGCCGAGTTCAACACCTACGAGCTGGACCTCGCGCGCGATGAGGAGGAGATCTTCAAGGGGATGTCCAGCGCCTGCCGGCGCGCGATACGCAAGAGCGAGAAGGAAGGCGTGCGGATCGAGGAGGCCCACGGCATCGACTTCGCCGACGAGTACTACGCCCAGCTCGAGGACGTGTTCGCCAAGCAGTCGCTGCGCCCGCCCTACGGCGTCGAGCGGGTCCGCGAGCTGGTCCGCTGTCTCGAGCCGAGTGGGAACCTCCTGCTCGTTCGCGCGCTCAGCCCGCAGGGAGACCGGATCGCGACGGCGATCTTTCCGGTGCTGAACGAGTTCGCCTACTTCTGGGGCGGGGCGAGCTGGCGCAGCCACCAGATCCTGCGCCCGAACGAGGCGCTGTTCTGGTACACGATGCGGCGTCTCAAAGAGCGCGGCATCCCGTTGCTCGACATGGGCGGCGGCGGCGAGTACAAGCGCAAGTACGGTCCACGCGAGCGGCGGATCCCGTTCTTTCGCAAGTCGCGCGTGCGGGGCATGATGACGCTCCGCGACCTCGCCGCCGGGATCCAGTGGCGCCGGGCCACCCGGCAGGGCTCTGGGGCATAGTGGTGACCATCGGCTCGCCCGTCACGAGCATCTCAGTGATAGTGCCGCTGCGCAACGAGCGCGCGAACGTCCGCAGCTTCGTGAGCGACCTCGCCGGCCAGGACTTCGATGGTGACCTCGAGGTGCTGGTGGCCGACGGCGCCTCCGACGACGGCGGCATCGAGCGGCTGCGCGCCGCTGCGCGGGACGCCGGCCTGCGTCTGCAGGTGATCGACAACGCCGCGGGCTGGGTGTCCCCGGGACTGAACGCCTGCATCCGCGAGGCGCGCGGCGACCTGATAGTCCGCCTCGACTGCCATTCGCGCTACCCGGGGGACTACCTGCGCCGCTGCGCCGAGCTGTCGGAGCAGACGGGTGCATGGAACGTGGGCGGGCGCCTGGTGCCCTCCGGCACCACCCCGACCGAACGGGCCGTGGCCTGTGCCATGGACAGCCCCTTCGGTGGGATCGGCTGGACGCGCTCGAACGGGGGCGGCCGGATCGAGACCGACACGGTCACCTTCGGAGCGTTTCGCCCCGAGGTGTTCGAGCGTGTGGGAGTGTTCGACGAGGCACTCGTACGCAATCAGGACGACGAGTTCAACATGCGTATACGCGCGGCGGGCGGGCGGATCGTGCTCGATCCGGACATCACGGTGGCCTATCGCCCGAGGGGGTCGCTTGGGGCCGTATGGCGCCAGTACTTCGAGTACGGGCTCTGGAAGGTGCCGGTCATGCTCAAGCACCGCCGGATCGCGACGCTCCGAGCTGTGGTCCCGCTGGCCTTCGTGCTGGGCTCCGCGGGCCTTCTCGCGGGGTCCCTCCGCTCGCGGCCGGCGCGCCGCCTGCTGATGGCGGAGTGGCTCTCGTACGGAGCCCTGGGCACCTTCTTCGCCGTCCGCGGGGTGCGCCGCCGGCGCGAGCAGTGGAGGCTGCTGCCGTCCGTCCTGGCGGCCTTTCCCACTTTCCACCTGGGATTCGGGACAGGCCAGGCGGTCGGGCTGCTGCGGGCCGTCCGGCGCGGTGGGCAATGAGGGTCCGCACGCTCATGTACCACGGCCTGGGGGTCGAGGGCGGGCCCCGCGACGGCTTCCCGGGCCCGGGCGCCGCTGCGTACTCCGTCGCGCCGGCGCGCTTCGGCGAGCATCTCGAGCGCATCGCCGCGGCCACCGCAGGCGCGCCCGAGACCGTCGACGCCCTGACCGCCGGCACGGCGCACCCGGACGCGTGGATGATCACCTTCGACGACGGCGCCGCGAGCGCCATGGAGGCGGGGGAGCAGCTCGCCCGGCGCTCCTGGCGTGGTCACTTCTTCATCGCCACGGACATGGTCGGCAGGCCGGGGTTCCTGGACTGGGCCGGCGTCCGCGAGCTCGCGCGCGGCGGTCACCTGATCGGATCCCACTCCTGCAGCCATCCCGATCGGATGGCCGCCCGCTCCCAGAAGGAGCTGCTGGACGAGTGGTCGCGCAGCGCCTCGGTGCTGGCCGAAGCCCTGGGCCGGCCGGTCTCGACGGCGAGCGTGCCGGGCGGCCTGTACTCCCCGAGCGTCGGCAGGGCCGCGGCGGAGGCAGGGTTCACCACGCTCTTCACCTCGCTGCCGCGCCGGCGCCTCGGCTCGATCGACGGCTGCCTGCTGATCGGCCGCTACGCGATCCGCCGCGACACCTCGGCCGACGAGGCCGCGGCCGCCGCCGCCGGCCGAGCGCTTCCCTGGGCGCGCCAACGCACCGCCTGGGCGCTGCGAGGTGCGGCCAAGCGGGTGGCCGGCGAGCGCTACGAAGGCGTGCGGCGCGTCCTGCTCGCCCGGCGCTGACCATGGGCGACCTTCTGGTGCTGTGCTACCACGCCGTCAGCGAACGCTGGCCTGCCTCGCTCTCGGTCACGCCCGACGCGTTCGAGCGCCAGCTGCGCCTCCTGTCGCGGAGCGGCTTCGAGGGCGAGACCTTCGAGCGCACGGTAACCCGCCGACCGGACCGGCGCACCGTGGCGGTCACCTTCGACGACGCCTTCCTGTCCGTCCTCGAGCTGGCCAGGCCGCTGCTCGACGAGGTCGGGTTCCCGGCCACCGTGTTCGTGCCCACCGACTTCCCCGCGACCCCGGGCAAGCCGATGGCCTGGGACGGGATCGACAACTGGGTCGGCGGACCGCACGAGCACGAGCTGCGGCCGATGTCGTGGGAGCAGCTGGGGACGCTCGCCGACGCCGGCTGGGAGATCGGGTCGCACACCTGCTCTCACCCCCGGCTTACCTCGCTCGGCGACGACGACCTGGCACGGGAGCTGGTCGATTCGCGCTCGCTGGTGAGCGAGCGGCTCGGCCGGCCCTGCGGCACGCTCGCCTATCCGTTCGGCGATCACGACGAGCGTGTGGTAAAGGCCGCGCGGGCCGCGGACTACGCCGCGGCGGCCACCTTGCCCGGCCGGCTACCGCAGGCGCGGCCGCTGGCCTGGCCGCGCATCGGCATCTACCACGGCGACAACGAGCGCCGTTTCCGCCTCAAGGTCTCGGCTGCGGTGCGCCGGCTGCGCGGGACGCGCCTCTGGCCGGACTAGGCCAGCTCGCATCCGCTTGCCCTTTGGGAGCGGGGGGTGCCTACGTTGCGTCCCACATGGGGAGGCGGATTCCAGTCATCGACGCACCACCTGAGGTGATCAGGCTCTGAGGGTCGATCAACGAGGGAGGGGTGTGCGGTGAAGAGGGGACGCAAGGGATTTACGAAGGAGATCGAGGACTGGGTCTGGGAGCTCCGCTCTGAGGGGCATAACGACAGCGAGATCGCGCGCCGCCTCGGCCTCGAGCGGAGGCGGGTGACCCGCCACCTTGCGCGCTGCGGTGGAATCCGTCCGAAGCGGCCTGGGCGGCGCAGCGAGCGCTGCATGGGCCTGGACGAGCGCGAGGAGATCTCGCGCGGGATAGCTCGTGAGGAATCCGACCGGGCGATCGGCCGTCGCCTGGGCCGACACCACACGACGATCGGTCGCGAGATCCGCCGCTGTGGAGGCCGCCGCCGCTACCGGGCTCACTTTGCCGAGCAGGAGGCCTGGCATCGGGCCCGCCGGCCAAAGCCGACCAAGCTCGGCTCCTGCGCGAAGCTCCGCGCGCTCGTCAGCGGGCACCTAAGCGACGACAACTCCCCCGAGCAGATCTCGGGCTGGCTGCGGCGCCTGCACCCCGACAATGAGGCGATGCAGCTCTCCCATGAGACGATCTATCGCTCGCTATACGTGCAGTCGAAGGGATCGCTGAAGGGCGAGCTGACCCGTCACCTGCGCAGCGGAAGGGCCAAGCGCCGGCCCCGCGGCTCGAGCCGCAAGGGCGAGGGCCGGGGCAGGATCCGCGAGATGGTGATGATCTCCGAGCGCCCTGCCGAGGTGGCAGATCGGGCGGTCCCGGGCCACTGGGAGGGAGACCTGCTGATGGGCAACAAGACGAGCGCGATCGCCACCCTGGTCGAGCGCCAGACCCGCTACGCCCAGCTCGTCGCGCTGCCCGATGGGTTTCGCGCCGAGCCGGTCTGCGAGGCGCTTTCGGCGTCGATCACGACCCTGCCCGAGCAGCTGCGGCGCTCGCTTACTTGGGATCAAGGCCACGAGATGGCCGAGCACAGGCGCTTCTCCGTCGAGACCGGCGTCGACGTCTACTTCTGCCACCCCCGAAGCCCCTGGCAGCGCGGGACCAACGAGAACACCAACGGTCTCCTTCGACAGTACTTCCCCAAGGGCAGAAGCCTCAAAGAGGTAACCCAGGCCGAGCTCGACGAGATCGCGGCCAAACTCAACCGCAGACCCCGAAAGACGCTCGACTTCATGACCCCGGCGGAGAAGCTGGCCGAGCTGATCGACGCAGCCCCCGATCGCTGATCGGCTCCGGCCTGCGGCCTCCGCCTCGACAGCGATCGGAACGACTGGCAGGATGCTCGACGTCAGAGGTGGTGCATTGACCGGTTGAGGTCAAGGACGTTTCGTGCGCAACCCCCTCGACGCAACCCATTTCAATCCGGCCGCCCGCGGGGCCGCCCTAAGCATCGGCCAGAAAGCGCGCCACGAGTGCGGCCTGCGCCTCCAGGGTGCGCCCGCGCAACCGCTCGACGCCGGCCGTCACGAGCCGCCGGCGCAGCTCCGGATCCTCCGCCAGGCGCTCGAGGGCCCGGGCGGCCGCGTCCGGGTCGCCGGGAGGAATCAGCAGCGCCGCGTCGCCGGCGGCCTCCGGAACGCCGCCCACAGCGGTGGCCACCACCGGCGTCCCGGCCGCGAAGGCCTCCAGCAGCACCTGCGGCATGCCCTCGGTCCACGACACGTGCAGGAAGGCGTTGGCGGCCCGGTAGCGGTCCAGCAGCCCGCCGTGGACGGGCACGTACCCGAGCAGCTCCGCCCGGTCATCGACGCCCAGCTCGCGCAGGCGCGCCTGCAACTCGCCGGCCAGCGGCCCTTCGCCGCAGATCAGCAGCCGCCAGTCGCCGCCGTCGAGTCGCTCGAGCACGTCCGCGAGCATCAACGGGTTCTTCTCCGTCTCGAGCCGGCCCACCGTGAGCACGGTGCGCTTCTCGTCCCAGCTGCGCACCGACGCCTCTGCGGGATCCGCGATGTCGGAGCCCCGCACGAGCGAGACCGAGATGGGGAGCAGGCGACCCGCACGCGAGTAGTTGCGGGCCAGTTCGGGGCCCACCACGACGGTGGGACAGCGGCGGGAGAGCAGCCGATAGGAGAGCTCGAGGAGGTCGCCGGCGATGTGGACGATCCGCCTTCTCGGGTGGCGGCTGCGCACGTAGGCAGGGAAGTCCTGGCGCAGGCCCAGCGCGACCCGCCGCCGTCGCAGGGCGGCGAGGCCGGCGAACGCGAGGCTGAGCGGGTGGGGCCCGAGCAGCCAGGCGACGTCGACCTCTCCGAGCACGCGCCAGAACCGCCGGAGCGATGCCAGCATCGCCACAAGCGCGCGGACGCTCAGCATGCTGGGGTAGGAGGGAAGGCCCACGAAGGCCACCTCGTCGGGAACGCGGTAGTGGGCGCGCGGGAGATCGGGGTCGAGCTGTCCGAGCAGCACCGTGTGCTCGGCTTCGGCGGCGATGCCGGCGATGAAGACGACCAGCGAGCGGTCCGCGTAGACCCCGTCCGGGTGGGCGCGGTACCAGTTGTCGGCGTAGACGGCGACGCGGAGCGGTGGCCGCGCGCTCAATCGAAGGGGGCGGAATAGGCCCAGGTTGATGTCATAGTGTTCAGCATGAGTCCACCCGCTCCGGAGGCGCCTCGCGATTCCCCGAGCACTCCATGGCGCCGTCCCCAGCTGGGGACCTCGGGCTTCGAGCGCTATCTCCACACGTTACGGGAGCGCCTCCCGCTCATCGCCGGTGTGACGCTCCTGACACTGCTCGTTGCGGCGCTCTACCTGGCGGTGGCCGAGGACCGGTATCGCGCCGAGGCGGACCTTCTGGTGGCACCCGCCGCTCAGGACGACACCGCGCTCACGGGCCTGCCGGTGATCCAGGAGTCGAGCGATCCGACGCGCGACGTGGAGACGGTCTCCCGGCTCGTGGAGAACCGTGATGTGGCGGTGCGGGTGAAGCGCGAGCTGGGTCTCGATGAGAGCGTCGGCGAGCTGCTCGCTGCGGTCGCGGCCGAGCCGGTCGCGCAGAGCAACATCGTCTCGGTGCAGGCGGAGGCCGGCTCGCCCACCCTGGCCAGGGACCTGGCCAACGGGTTCGCCGCGGAGGCCGTCGCCGAGCGGTCCGAGGAACTGCGCCGCGAGATCGACCGGGTGCTCCCGCGCCTGCGAGAGCAGATCACGGCGGGGGAGGCGCGCGGCGATGACACCCAGGAGCTCAGCACGCAGCTGGTGCGGCTGGAGAGCATCCGCGAGACCGGCGATCCCACGCTGCGGCTGGAGACCCGCGCGAACGCTCCGGCCTCGCCGTTCGCGCCGCGTCCGGCGCTGACCCTTGCCGCCGCTCTGCTCGCAGGTCTCATCCTCGGCATCGGCGGCGCCTTCGCGATGAACGCGCTCGACCCCCGTCTGCGACGCGAGGAGCAGCTGCGCGAGCTGTACAGCCTGCCCATCCTGGCCCGGATCCCCAAGGAGAAGCGGGCGCGCACGTTCTCCTACGGGGAACGCCGCTGGGGCTTCGGCCCGCAGGAGAAGCATCGGCGCGCCCTGCCGCCCGGTGAGCTGTCGCCCATGACCCTGGAGTCGTTCAGGACGTTGCGCACGATGCTCGCCGCCCGGCGCCGCCCCCAGGGCGACAGCCGCTCCATCCTGGTCACCGGGCCATCCCCCCTCGAGGGCAAGACGACGACCGCGATCAACCTCGCCTCCTCGCTGGCACTGGCCGGCAATCGGGTGATCCTGATCGAGGCGGACTTCCGCCGACCGACCGTCGGCGAGGCGCTGGGCCTCCAGGCGCCCTTCGGCATCGGCGACGTGCTGCTCGGCAACGTGGGGGTCGAGGGCGCTCTCGTCCCCGCCCCGCCCTTCGACGAGAACCTCTCGGTGCTGCTGGTCGATCGCGCCGACGACTGGCTCGCCGAGGTGCTTTCGCTTCCGGCCGCCGAGGCCCTGCTCGAGGAGGCGGGGCGCCTGGCGGACTACGTGGTGCTGGACTCACCGCCGCTCACCCAGGTGATCGACGCGATGCCGCTCGCCCGCCGGGCGGACGACGTCGTGCTGGTGGTCCGGTTGGGCTCGAGCAGGCTCGCCCAGCTGGCGCGTCTCGGGGACCTGCTCGATCAGAACGAGATCCGGCCGGCCGGCTTCGTGGTCGTCGGCGGGGCGGTGGCTGAGGAGCAGGACTACCGGGTGACGCAGCGCCAGCGGGCGGCCGAGGCTGACTGGCTGGTCATCCCGGAGTCCGAGAGGCCCACGGTCCCCGACGACCGCTGACCCTTTCGCAGTGACGGCGCGGACAGAGCTGCCGACCAGGTTGCTGGGGGCGGGACTGCTGGGCTCCGCCCTGCTGATCGGGGTGCTCGCGGGCGTCAATCCCGCGCTCGCGCTGGGCGTCACCCTCGGCCTGGTGTTCCTCGTCATCGCGATCGCGAACCTCACCGCCGGCATCTGCCTGTTCGCGTTTCTGACCTTTCTGGACTCGATCCTCCCCGCGGACGCCGAGGGAGTCCTGTCGGTGTCGAAGTTGGTGGGGCTGGTGCTGGTGCTCTCGTGGTTCGCGGTGGTCACCGCGGGCGAGCGCGAGCGCCGTGAGCAGCTCTTCAGCCCCCCGGCGTTCCTGCTCGTGTTGATCTTCTTCGTGGGCTGGGCGGCCGTGAGCGCCGTCTGGGCCGAGGACACGGCCGCCGCGATCGATGCCACCACCCGCTACCTGCCGAACGCCATGCTGTTCCTGATCGTCTTCGCGGGCGTTCGTACTCGCGAGCAGCTGCTCTGGGTGGTGGGCAGCCTCGTGGTCGGAGCCGTCATCGCGGCCGTTTACGGCCTGGTGGCGGGGGCGCCCCAGGACGACCCCGGCCGCGTCGCCATCGGCAACGCCAACGAGACCGCGGCGTCACTGGTGGTGGGCGGCACGCTCGCAGCGGCGCTGGCCTTCGCACTGCGCGGCAAGCCCGTGCTGCGACTTCTTACGACGCTGGTCGTGCCGCTATGTGTTTTCGCGGTCTTTCTGACCCTCTCGCGCGGTGGGCTCGTGGCGCTCGGCGCATCGCTGATCGCAGCGCTGGTCGTCGCCGGGCGGCGCCGAGGAGCGGTGTTCGGCGTGGTCGCCGCTGCCGTGCTTGCGGCCGTCATCTACTTCGGCGCGTTCGCGTCGGTCGATGCGCGAGACCGCATCCTCGAGCTGGACGGGGGCACCGGCCGGACCGACATCTGGACCGTCGGCTGGCGGATGGTCGAGGCTCAGCCGCTGTGGGGTGTCGGCGCGGGGAACTTCCCGGTCGCGTCGATCCACTACCTGCTGGAGCCTGGGGCGCTGCTGCGCAGCGACTTCATCGTCGACGACCCCAAGGTCGCGCACAACACCTACCTGAACGTGCTCGCGGAGCTGGGCGTGGTCGGGCTCGCCCTGTTCCTCGCCATTCTCGCCTTTCCGTTGTGGTGGGCCGCACGGGCGGCGGGCCTCGCAGCCCGGGCCGGCGACCGTCAGCTCGAGATCCTTGCGCTGGCGATAGTCGTCGTGCTCGTCGGGCTGCTTGCTGCTGACTTCTTCGGGTCGCGCCAGTACAGCAAGCAGCTGTGGCTCCTGTTGAGCCTGTGTCCGGTGCTGCTCCAGATCAGTCGTGCTGAGCTCGCCGCGCGTCGAGAGGGCGCCTCAGCCGCCGGCCGAGCGCTTTCAGCTCCTTCAGGCTGACCTGCCGGGTCAGGACCAAGATCGCCGCGTACACAGCGGTTCCGAGCGCCCCGCCGACCACGACTAGCGGCAGGGCGATCTCGCCGGTGCCGAAGATCAGCAGCACCAGGGCCATGCCACCCGCCGCCGTCAGGGATCCCAGGAACGGCGCCACCAGCGGTCTGAGGCGCAGGCCCGCCACATCCCGGCAGAGACGGAGGTGGGCAGCGACGTAGAGCATGTAGGCCACGTCGGTGCCGATGGCCGCGGCGATGATGCCCATCCGCTCGAGCAGGGCGAGGTCGATTGCCGCGTTCACCACCACCGCGCCGATCGCGATCGGGACCCGCCGTGCGGCGGCACCGAGGTAGTTCGCGGCGCCCGCCAATAGGGGGGAGACGGCGGTCAGCAGCGCGAAGGGCGCCAACGCTCGCAGCGTGTCCACCGAACCCAGGTACTCCGTGCCGAGGACGATGCGGGTGAGCGGCTCGGCCCACACGATCATCGGCGCGAGCACCACGCCCTGGATCAGGACCATGTAGTGCAGAGCGGTCTCGAGCGCCCCGTGGTCGGGCCCTTCGCCGCCGAGGGTGAGACGCGGCGCGACGGCGCTGCGCACCGGAAGGCCGATGAAGTACAGGAGGCCGGCCAGCTTGTAGGCGGCCTCGAAGAGCCCGACGGCCGAGACGCTCAGGACCGCGCCAATCAACAGGACGTCGATCGAGCTGAACAGCGTGAACGCTCCGTCGACGAGGACCAGCGCTGAGCCGTATACGGCCAGCCGCCGGGCGTGGCCGTGCCCGCCGCGTAGCGGCCGGACGCTGCGGCCAAGGGTGCGTGCGATGAACACCAGGCCGAAGCCCGCAGCGAATGCGTACGCCGCGGCCCGGCCCGCCATCGCGCCGGTGGCGCCCGTGCCGAAGAGCACAATCGCGATCGAGAGGCCGGTCTCGATTGTGCTCTCGGCGAGCACGACGCGCAGGTAGACCGAGATGCGTCCCAGCGCCTCGAAGACCGCGGCCCACAGCAGCATCAGGCCCTGCCCGAACAGGGCGAGCGCGAGGATGCGCAACGGCCAGGCGAGGTCGGGCTCACCGTAGGCCGAGGCGATCGGGTCGGCCAGCGCTATGAGTCCCAGGCAGGACAGGCCACCAATGACGAGCTTCAGCCGAAACGCGTCCGACACGACCTTCGCCACGGCGTCGGCGTCTCCCCGGCGCTCGGCGACGAACCGGGCCGCGCTCATGGAGATGCCGAGGTCGGAGGGAACGGTCATCAGGACGCCCACCCCCATCGCCAGCGCAAAGACGCCGTACTCAGCCGGCCCGAGGTAGCGGACCAGGAAGATCGTCAGGATCCCCGTAAAGACGGCGCCCGTGAGCTTCACGGCTACCGCGAACCCGGTGTTGCGGGCGATGCTGTCGACTTGCTGATCGGGGCGGCTCACCGCAACGGTGCCGAACTTCGGCGCCGGGTCCGGGTCCGGGTCAGCCCTACCGGCCCCGGCGCGCCGCGGCCCCCCCGGCATCGCGGGCGAGGGCCGAGCAGTCCGAAGCGCGTCTGAGCCGGTAGTTCCCCGCCCGCCGGTCGACATAGACGGGCGTCCTCGCGACCACGTTGCCGGACGCCTCGAAGCCTGCTTCGGTGCCGACGCCGGATGGCGCCCCGGGACCGGTGCTGAGCAGGCAGTTCCGTGAGGCACTGTTTCCCTGGCCGGAAGGGCCGCCGCTCCAGGATGACTCGATGTTCCAGCGCGGAGACGAGTTGGTGATCACGTTGTCGCGTACGAGGTTGCCGTCGGAGGTCTCCCCACCCCCGGGCCCCGCGAAGATGACTCCGCCCTGGTTGGAGTCGATGACGTTGCCCACCACCAGGGTACTGTCGGCATTCGGGTACAGGTGGACCGCCCAGCCACCTCGGTTGTCGATCAGCAGGTTGCGACGTATCACCGCGTCGCGGCTGTTCACCACGTAGATCAGGTGGTCGTGCTTTCCCCTGCGGCCACACCGCCGTATCCGATTGTTCTCGATCAGCAGGCCCGACACCGTGCGGCTCGAGCCGACCAGGACGCAGCTGATGCTGCGCGCGGCGGTGATGTCACTACCGAGGAGCTCCACCCCGTCGGCCTGGATCTTGAGCGGGATTGCGAACTGGGGATCGTGTGAGATGAGCCTGAGTCCGGCGATCCGGGCGCCGCGCGCCGCAGGCTCGACCCAGACAGGCCCGTCGATCGTCGCCCGAGATCGCCCGAATGAGCGGATCGTCGTCCGGGGCTGCTCCAACCTGACGACGCCTCGATGCCGGAAGCGGCCCGGCATCAGGCAGCCGACCTGCCCCGGGCGCAGCGAGCCAACGAGCGCCGCGAGGGAACGAAACGGCCGGGCCCGGCTGCCGCTTCCCGGCCGCGAGCCTTGCGGCGAGGCGTACCGATCGCACGATGCCCTCAGGGCGGCCCGCGTGTTGTCGGGACCGCCGCGTGCCTTAGCGGCAAAGTTGGCGGGGGGATTGGAGGACGTGGAGTCGCTGCTACACCCGGCGGCGAGCACGAACCCGAAAGCCAGGAGTACGGCGAAACTTGTCATTCGTGGCGACACAAGCGGTGTACGCCCGGATCGGACGATGGGTTCGATGCCCGGCGTACGACCTCAGGCTAGTGAGAAGGTTCTTCAGTTCAGTGCGATTCGATCGCGATAGTCGGCGCGCGTATACGGACCGAGCCGAACCGGGTCGAGCCGGCCGCTGCGGCGCAGCTCACTGAGCACGGCCCCCGCGACGTGGTCGCGCGGGGCGAGCCTGCGCGCCTCAGACAGCAGGCGGACCGCCCGGGTCGGCCGACCGGCGCCGGACTCGGCCACGCCCAGGAGCAGATGGAGGTCGGAGTCGCCGGCGTCGCGCTCGAAGGCCTGCCGGAACTCAGCGGCGGCCGCCTCGGGATCCCCGCGCCCGAGCTCGATGAGGCCGGCGGTCCTGGCCGGGGCGGGGGAGAGCGGGTTCAGCGAGGCCGCCCGGTCGAGTTGCTCCAAGGCGGTTCCCGGGCTGGTCTCCGCGCGCTCGATCGCCCCACGCCGGTCGCGTTCTGACAGCCACGGGGGCACCACAGACACGATCAGGAGCAGGCCCGACGCGCAGGCGACGGCGAGCGCGCGGCGACCGGCGATGAGCGCCCGTCGTTCCTCGGCACCCTCGCTCAGGCCGCGCGCGACCGCGACCGCCACCCCGACGCCCGCCATGGCCGCCCCCGACAGGGCAGGGAACTCCCAGAAGCGGTCGAGGGTCCCGTGCGCGAGCCAGTACCCGAGCATCAGCAGGCCCGCACCCGCCGTCGCGCCGGCGACGTCGGCGCGCCGGCGTCCCGGCAGCGCGGCCAGCACGGCACACAGAAGCGCTCCAACCAGCAGGAGGGCCCCGATCACCCCGGTTTCGGCGAGGGCGACCATGGGGGTGCTGTGTGGAAAGCGCGGCCTCTGGGGGCTCTCGCCGCGCCTCAGGTAGGCGCGGCCGAAGTTGTCGGCGCCGGCGCCGAGCAGCGGCGCGTCCTCGAACTCTCTCCAGGCAACCCGCCAGTAGTCGTAGCGGTAGGTCGAAAAGCCCGCGGTGAGCCGGCCGGATGGATCCTGGGGAGAAAAGCCGCCCTCCTTGAACTCACTCCACGCGTCGGAGGCGGCCGTGAACGGGCTGCGCTCGATCACCGCATAGCCGGCCACCACGCCGATCGCTGCGAGCGCGGCGGCCGCCAGCACCGCGGCACTGATTTGCCGGGCGCGGGCGACAGGCACCTCCACGCGTTCGTCCATGACCGCCGCCAGCGCGCCGAGGAGCGTGAGACCCCCGCCGGCGAGCAGGAGCGCCCGCAGCGCGCTGTCGAAGACGGCTCCGGGTTGGTCGGGCGGCCGCACGTCGCTGTAGACGTCGAGCAGCGGGCCCAGGATGAGCCCGATCGCGGCCCCGACGGCAACCAGCGCCGCGATCGTGCGACCTCGTCCCGGCACGACCAGGATCGCGAGCAAGGCGACGATCGGGAGGACTATCAGCCAGCCGCGGCTCTGCCCGAGCAGGGCCGCGCCGGCCAGGAGGCCGGCGGCCCCCAGGAACAACCCCCGCAGCGGCGCCGGTACGCCGCGCCGGCCGGCCAGCACGGCGCACGGCAGCAGCCCGAGCATCCAGAGCCCGACGTTTGCGTTCGTGTACCCGACCGGCTGCGCAAAGCGAGCCTCGTCGAAGAACTGGCCCGCCTGGTCGGCTCCCGAGGCCCTCAGCAGCTCAATCAGGGCGAGAGCCGCGATCCCCAGCCCGAATGCGCCCAGAGTGACCGCGGCGGCGCGGCTCCTCAGTGGCCAGAGCGCGCACAGCGCCAGGATCAGCGTGTACAGCAGCGTCCGGTTGCCGGCGTCCCAGGCAAGCTCCGGCTGGTCCGCCCACAGCATGGAGAGCAGCGAGAGGGCGCCGTACCCCGCGAGCAGGAGGATTGCCGCCAGCGCAACGCGCGCGGGCCGCGGCCGCGGCAGCACCGCGAGGAACACCACGAGAACCGCCCCGAGGAGCGGGGTCGCCGGCATCCACGTGGTGCCCGAGATTCCGCCCTGGTCGGCTCCAAACCAGAGCACGACGGAGATTGCGACGAGCGAGGGCACCAGCCCGGGATTGCGCTGCACCACAGAAGCCGCCCGCTCTCGGTGTGGCCTCCCGCTACGACTCACCGCACGAGCGGCTCGAGCACTGTCCGCCAGTCGCGTCCGACGGCGGACGGCGAATGAACCTCCTGGATGAACGCCTGCGCCCGGTCGCCCATCTGGCGCCGGAGATCGGGGTTGGCGGCGAGCTCCTCGACGGCCTGCGCGAGCCGTTCCGTCGAGTCGTTTGCGAAGACTCCGATCTCGTGGTCGACGATCCTGCGGTCCGGATCGACGCTCAGCGAGACGACTGGAACACCCCTGGCCCAGGCCTCGAGGAACGTGTTGGGCATGCCCTCGACCGCCGAGGTCTTGACCACGGCGATGGCGCGGCTGATGTACTCGAGCATCTCCTGACGCGGGACGTGCGGCAGCAGCTCGACGTTCGGAAGCCCCGCGGCCCGGCGCTGCACGCTCTCAACGAGATCCGGATACCACGCGCTGCTCTCGTTGGTGATCACGACGATCATGCGGAACCTGAGCTCGGGTAGGGCAGCAGCGAGGTCCAGGAAGAGCTCGGGTCGCTTGTAGTCCATCAGTCGATCAGCCCACAGCAAGGCGTCGGGCTCGGCGGCGGAACGCTGGGCCGCCTGTGCGAAGCTCGGGATCCTCGTGATCGGGACGTCCGGGAAGCTCTCACGTGCGAGCTCGAGCTGCTCCCAGTTCTGCACGACGATGTGATCCGCCCGCCGAACGGCCCGTCTGAAGGCCCGCCACTCGCCCTCGCTTCTGTCGTGTCGTGTCAGGCGGAAGTCCAAGCCGCTCGAGCTCGAGAAGACGAACCGGCGGCGGCGTGCCCGAGCAAAGGAAGCGGCCACGCGGACCGGACCGCCCCCCGACCCGCGCACGACGATGCAGTCGGCGTTCGCGCGCTCCAGGCCCCGCCAGATCGCGAGGCCCTCGAGGGCCGAGCCGACCAGGCGGACTTCGCCCCCGTACGGCGGCCGCTCGACTACGCTGGGTCGCCCGTCAGCCGCGGCCGGCGCCCCGCCCTCGACCGGATAGACGACGTGGGCCACGCGCATGCCGCTCCTGGCAAGCTCGCAGGCGAGCATGTAGGCCTGATACTCGGCGCCTCCGCCGGTCGCCCCGGCCGAATAGATGGCCGAACCGGCGGGCGAATGCACGGCGACGTCGTTGTGAGCGGACAAGGCGGCGGATCGTAGCCACCGTCCGGACGGCCGAGCGGAAGGTCGCCGATCAGTTTTTCCTCGAACCTTCGTCCGCCGCTAGCGCGACAGAGCATCCGCCATACTCGCCCGGGTGGAGGCACTGGAGCGCTACTTCTCCGCCATCGCCGCCGATTCATCGGAGCGCCGGGCAGCGAACCTGCGGTTCTATCTCGACTTCCTCTTCTCCGGCGTTTCACTGCGCGGAAGCCGGGTTCTCGACATCGGGGCAGGCGCGGGGCTTTACGGCTTCTACGCCGCCTCAGCCGGGGCGCGGCAGGTGGTGGCCCTCGAACCTGAGGCGGATGGCTCCCGTACCGGAGCGAGGCGTGAGTTCGAGCGCCTCAGGGAGCGGCTCGAGCTCGATTCGGTGGAGCTTCGGGCGGAAACGTTCCAGGACTTCGATCCGGACGGAGAGTGCTTCGACGTCGTCCTGATGCATTCCGTCGTCAACCACCTGGACGAGCAGGCGACGATGACGCTGCATCGCGACGAGGCCGCGCGCCAGACGTATCGCCGGCTCTTCCAGCGGCTCGCGGCGATGACCCCGGCGGGCGGGAAGCTCATCGTCGTTGACGCCTCGCGAGCGAACCTCTTCAGCCGGCTTCCGGTGAGAAGCCCGGTCGAGCCGGGGATCGAGTGGGAGAAGCATCAGTCGCCCCGGACTTGGGCGCGACTTTTCCAGGACGCCGGCTTCGCCGAGCCACGCGTGCGATGGAGGTCCCCGAGCACGTTTCGCCGCCCCGGCCGTCTGCTGTTGGGCAATCGCGTGGCAGCGTGGGTCCTCGACAGCGTCTTCTGCTTGACCATGACTCGCATCGGCCGCAGGTAGCGATGGCTGCCGCGGCCCTTCCTGGCCGGCTGGGCCGATTCCTGAGCGTCTCGTTCGAGCAACCCGTCGGGCCGCGTATCCGGCACGACGGCGTGGGCGGGTACTACATCGACATGCGTGTCAAGGCCACCTCGCCGGAGTGGCCGCCCCCTCGGGACCTGCCGCCGCTGGACTCGGCCGAGGCGATCCACGTCATCGTGGCGCAGTGGGGCCTGGCGGCCTATGAGCACTGGCTCGCGACGGGTAGTGAGGAGTGGCTCGCCGGAGCTCGCGCGGCATGCGACCACTTCGTCCAGACGCAGCGGACTTCGGGCCCTCGAACCGGCGGCTGGACGCATGAGCATCCGTTTCCCCACACCTTCCGGCTGGATCCACCGTGGATCTGCGCAATGGCCCAGGGGGAGGCGGCGAGCCTGCTTGTCCGGATGCACGCCGAGACAGGCGAGGACGTGTACGCCGAAACGGCGATCCGCGCCCTCCGCCCGCTGACCGTCCCGAGCGCTGCGGGCGGCGTACAGGCGGAGCTCGAGGGCGGGCCATTTTTCGAGGAGTATCCGACCACGCCGCCGTCGCGGGTGCTCAACGGTGGTATCTATGCGCTGTGGGGGGTACGCGACGTGGGTGCCGCGCTCGACGAGGCCGAGGCCAACGAGCTCTTCCGGGACGGGCTCGACGCGCTCTCGGCTGGGATCGACTCCTGGGACCTCGGCCACTGGACGCGTTACGACCTTTATCCGCACAGGCGGATCAACGTTGCCAGCAACGCCTACCACGTCCTCCACATCGATCAGCTTGCGGCGATGAACACGCTCGAGCCGCGGCCGAGCTTGCAAGCGGCAGAGGCCCGCTTTCGCGGCTACCTCGAGTGGCCGATGGCGCGTGCTCGCGCGTTCGCCGGGAAGGTGGCGTTCCGCCTGGCTGTGCCGCGGACCCGCCCGCCTCGCGGGCGATGATCGAGCTCGAGCCCGCCTCCCTCGACTCCCTGCGGGACGACTGGACCCGGCTCGGCTTGCTGTCGGGCAACATCTTCGCGACCTGGGAGTGGGCGAGCGTCTGGTGGCGGCACTTCGGCGCCGGCCGACGGCCGCTGACCGCGCGCATGCGCTCGAAGGGCGAGACCGTCGGGATCCTGCCGCTCTACATCGCGTTCGAGCGGCCCGCGCGGGTCGCGCGCTTCATCGGGCATGGGGCCGGCGACGAGCTGGGGCCGATTACGGCGGCCGGCGAGCTCGCGCCGAGCATGGCGGTCGGCCACCGCGCCTGCTCGGCCCTGCTCCAGACGGGCGCCCACCCTGAGCTGGGTTGGGACGTCCTGCTCGCTGAGCGCCTGCCGGCCGACCGCGGCTGCGGCGCCGCGCTTGGCGGGCGGGTTTTGCAGCGCGACGCGAGCCCGGTCATCGATCTCGAGGGTCAAACCTGGGACGACTACCTGGCGGGGCGTAGCTCCAACTTCCGCTCGCAAGTGCGGCGCAAGGAGCGCAAGCTGCTCCGCGACCACGGGCTGCGCTATCGACTGAGCGACCGCGACCGGCTCGACGACGATCTATCCGCCCTCTTCACGCTGCACGCCGCGCGCTGGGGTGAGGAGTCGTCGGGCGCGCTCGCCGGCGAGCGAGTGGCGTTTCACCGTGAGTTCGCGGCGCTCGCCCAGCAGCGCGGCTGGCTGCGGCTGTGGGTCGCGGAGATCGGCGATCGGCCTGCGGCGGCCTGGTACGGCTTCCGCTTCGGCGGCGCCGACTGGTATTACCAGTTCGGGCGCGACCCGGCCTGGGACCGCGCGTCGATTGGCCTCGTGCTGCTCGCCCATACGGTGCGCGAGGCCGCCTCGGACGGCCAGCGACTGTACCGGCTGCTTCGCGGCGGAGAGCCCTACAAGGACCGCTTCGCGACCGGCGACCCCGGGCTGGAGAGCGTCGCCGTGGCGCGCAGCGCGTACGGGCGGCTCGCCGTGCGGGCCGCCGTCGCCGGCCTCGCGCTGCCGGAGCCGGTGCGACGCCGGCTGACGGGCGCCGTCGGTTGAGCGAGAGAGACGCATCCCACGGTATGACGAGCCGTCTGTCAGCGCAGCGCGCCCTTGTCTACGACCTTCGCTGCCACTTCCGGCGTCACGGGCTGCGCTCCACCGTCGCGAAGTTGCGCAGCGCCGCGCGTGCCAGGCTCGGCGCGAAGCCGACGCGAATCATCCTTCTCAAGGAGCTCGACGAGTCCATGGAGCCCGCCGCGAGGGGCGGCCTTCGCGTCGTGGAGCTCGAGCGTGGCCACCTGCCGTTGCTCTACGAGCTCAACCGCAGGCGTTGCTTTACGAAGGCCGACCGGCGTTTTTCCGAGGACCTGGCCCACGGATACCGCGCGTTTCTGGCGTTTCGCGACGACGCGCTCGTCGGCTACTACTGGTGGGTGGACAGGGACCACCACCCCCGGCACCGCGACCTGAGGCAGCTGGGCGGACGGCTCGAGCTCGAGGAGCGCGACGTGTACGGCAGCGACTTCTTCGTGCTGGAAGAGCACCGCGGCGGTGGTACCGCGGACCACTTCCTCGACCAGGTCGAGGCGGCGTTGCGGGAGCGGGGCTTCCGACGGCTCTGGGGCTACGTCGAAAGCGGCAACCGCCCGGCTCGCTGGACCTATCGGGTGAGGGGCTACCGGCCGATCGAAACGGTCGGCGGCGGCGAGCGCGGATGAATCAGACGTCGGTGTCCCCGGTTAGGAAGTGCCAGCTCCCGCGCCGCGTCAAGTCCATGGCAGGCGTGGTGTCCGCTGCCGCGCACACCAGCAGCCCGTTCTGAGCGGAGCGCTCGATGAACCCGAAGGCGCGCAGCCGTCGGGTCAGCAGGTTGGGCGGCCCGACATAGCCCAGGTCGATCGTAAGCGCGCCGCTCCTCCGGGAGTCGCGGATGAACTCGCCGAGCAGTGCGTCCAGAACGGGTCGCTCGGGCAGGCTCAAGATGTCGTAGACGACCCGGCTGTCGTGGTCGGTGAGGTAGACGGCGTAGGCCGCCACGTCGCCTCCATCCAGCAGGGCGAAGATGGAGTACTCGCGCGTCGCTTCGGCGGGCGCGTCCTTCTCGTAGCGCCAGTTGAGGACGTCGGCGCTGCGGTCGCTCGTGAAGCCCAGCTCGCCGTGGGTCGCTTCCCACAGTCGGGCGAACCGACCGTCGAAGTGATCGGGACGATCGATCGAGAACCGCTGCGAGCGCCGTTGAAGCCGCTCGCGGGACGCGAGCGATACGACCGGGCGGGCGGCTCCGGACGCCAGGGCGGCAAGCCTCCGCGAACGGACGTAACGGTCGACGACGGGGCGCGCGCTCAGGAGCTTCAAGAACCTGCTGAGCCTGCCGAGATCGGTGTAGCCGGCGCGGGCCACGATCGGCTCCGACAACGTATTGGGAGAGCCGTACGCGCAGACCAGCCGGCGCTCCGTGAGCGCGGGCACGGTCGCCCGCTGGAGGGCGACGGCAGGACCGAGGCTGCGGTGCTCCTCGTCGACCGCGAAGTCGCCTCCGATCGCCGCCGGCACGAGCTCGCCGGAGGTCTGCAGGGCGGTGGGGATGAGCGCCGTCATGCCGACGAAGTTCCCGGTCTCGTTGTCGCGAGCGAGGAAGATCGAGGGAGCCCCAAACGGGTTGCGTTCGTAGTACTTGCGGTATTTCGCCTCGAGCCGTGACCGCGGACCGGGGCGGTTGCGAGTCGCGAGGGCCAGCACGTCGTCCCTGTTCGCGCGCGGATCGCCGGGCACGATGGAGTATCGACGGCTCACGTCCAGTCGAGCAGCCTCGACCGCGAGGACTGCGGCCGCTCCGACGAGTCGAGATCGACGTACTGCCAGCGCGGCTCCGACGGGGCCCCGAGGAATCCCCCGAGCGAGAGCTTCGGGCGCAATCGGCAGCCGTCCACGATCTCGTAGGTGCCGTCCGAGCCGTAGGAGTGCGTCCGCAGGTTGCCGCTCCGGGGCACCGGCTCGAGCGCGCCGATCGGCCGCTCGCCGTACTCGGTGGACGTGAGCGTCTCGATCCGATTGAACACGAGCCGCCATCCATACTGGCGCGAGCAGTCCTGCGCCGGCCTGATCAGTTGGTTCTCCTCGACGAGGATCCTGCCGGCCGGGCGCGCACAGCGCACGTCCGAGACGACCGGGTTCATCGGATGCGGCTCCCATTCGCCCTGGAGCGAGTCCGAGGAGAAGAGAAAGAGCTCATCGATCGGTGCCCGGCCGTCCGGGTCGATGGCGAGGAACAGCCACAGCCGGCCGTCGTGGCGGAGCAGCGTTGCATCGGTGGCGTAGACGCCCTCCATGATGATGCGCTCGAGCGTCCACTCGCCGGGAAAGTGGGAGGCTCGCCAGAGCTCGACGGTGCGGCGACCGCCGGTCTCGGGGAGCATGTAGACCGCGTCACCGTCCGCGAAGACGAACGGGTACGAGAGGTGGCAGTCCTGCTGGAGAGCGACCCGAGGGGGCCAGAGGCGGCCATGGTCGTCGATCTCGACAGAGCGGATGTCGGCGCGCCCGACGGCCTGGTCGTAGTCCTCGTAGAGGACGTAGTGGCGGCCGTCGCGCTCCAGCAGGAACGGGTCGGCGTAGAAGTGGCCCGGTGGAGCGGCGATCGTCGTGAACGGGCCGGTGGCTCCGGCGAACGGCGGTCCGGGCCCGTGCCTGCGGTAGGCGAGAAACCACTCCCGGTCGGCGAACGCGTAGAGGATGCGCCTACCGGCGACGCCCGCCGCGACCCGCAGGAGGAACCGCATCATCGTGGCGTTCGTCGGGCGCGAAGGCAGCGTCCTCGCCGCGGGCAGCGGCTCACCGCACCCCGGGGCCGGCAGGACCTCACCATCGCGGCGCAGGTCGCGCAAGCCGCGCGCGGGAAGGCGAGCCGCCCGCTGATAGGCAACGCAGCGGCCGCGGTGGAGCGACGCGCGATCGGATTGAACGTACGACCGGCACACAACCCGCTCGCCGTCCGTCGCCCGCGCCCGGAGGGTCACTGGAGTGGCGGGCTCGCCGGCGTTCACCTCTGTGAAGAGATCGGCGGGGCCGGGCGTGCCGCCTACCTGGAGCGACCACGCCCCGAAGCGCGCCGAGCTCGCGAGCCGCTCGGCAGGAGCTCCCGGCGCCAGGCAGACGATGACATCGAGGTCCTCCCTCGCGAGCGCCATGGGCGAGGGCCAACCGGCCTGGACTCGCACGGGGCGAGACGCTTTGGCGTCCGGGCCCGGGGCCGGCACGCGACCCAGCGGATCGCAAGCGTTCCCGAACCAGTGCCTGTCGGCGCGTACGTAGGCGCCGTAGAGCGCGTGGCGGAGCGCCCCTCGCAGCCGCGCGAGCAGCGGGGCGGGGCCGTGGTGTGCGGCCGAACGTCCTACGCAGGCGAAGATCGTCGTACGGCAAAAGCCGAGCTGCTCGATCTCCGCGATCGCCGTGGACTGCCACTGGCGCATGAGCTGTCCGTCCACCACCACCGCGACCTTCAGGAGGACGGGCGGCGAAGGCGCCCCCACGGTCACATGCGAGGGCGGTCGGGACCGTCCGGGCACCGCAGCGGACGGCGGCGCCCAGCCCGACTATTGCGCGTCATGGGCTGCTCTCTGGTCGACGATCCAGGCGATCGTCCGCTGAAGGCCCGCCTCGAACCCGACGCTCGGCTGGTAGCCGATCAGCTCACGTGCCAGGGAGACGTCGGCCAGGCTCTCGGAGACGTCGCCGGCGCGGGCCGGCCCGTACGCGGGCTCGAGATCCGAGTCGAGCAGGCGCTGGAGCGTGCTCACGAGCTCGTTGAGCGTGTGCGCGCGGCCGACGGCGATGTTCATCACCCGCCCGGCGGCGCCCGCTTCGACCGCCGCCGCCAGGTTTGCCTCGACCACGTTCTCCACGTGGGTGAAATCGCGCGAGGTCTCGCCGTCGCCGAAGATCGTCGGCGGCCGGCCGTCGAGCATCATGCGGATGAACCTCGGTATGACGGCCGCATAGCCCGAGAGCGGGTCCTGGCGCTCGCCGAACACGTTGAAGTACCGCAGGGCCACCGTCTCCACGCCGTACACGCGGTTCGCGACCATGCAGTACTGCTCGGCGGCGAACTTCGACACCGCGTAGGGAGCGAGCGGCGCCACCGCCTGAGATTCCCGCCTGGGCATGCCCTCCGCGTCTCCGTAGACCGAGCTGGAGGACGCGAACACCACGCGCCGCACGCCGGCGTCGCGAGCGGCCAGCAGCACGTTCAGGGTGCCCTCGACGTTGACCGCCGTGGACGTCAGGGGATCCTGGATAGACCGGGGCACCGAGGGGAGGGCGCCCTGGTGGAAGACGACCTCCACGCCGCCGACGGCGGCCGCCACGCGCTCGTACGACCGCAGATCGCCCTCGACCAGCTCTGCGTCGAGAGGCTCGAGGTTCGAGCGGTGGCCGGTCGAGAAGTTGTCGAGCAGCCGTACCTCGTGACCCTGGGCCAACAGCGCGTGGGCGAGGTTCGATCCGATGAACCCGGCGCCGCCGGTGACGAGTGCCCTCACCTCGGCTAGCCGATCGTCTTGCCCATGACCTCGACGAGCCTGCGGATCTCGTCCGCGAACTCGCCGAAGCTCTGCGTGGGGATCTGCTGGGGCGCGTCGCAGAGGGCGCGCGAGGGCTCCGGATGGGCCTCGACGATGATGCCGTCGGCGCCGGCGGCCACGGCCGCGCGGGCCAGCGCCGGCACCAGCTCGCGCCGCCCCGCGGCGTGGGAGGGGTCGACGATCACCGGCAGATGCGTCTCCTCCTTCAGCACCGGGACGGCGCTGATGTCGAGCGTGAACCGAGTGGAGCGCTCGAAGGTCTTGATGCCGCGCTCGCACAGGATCACCCGCGGGTTGCCCTCCTTGAGGATGTACTCGGCGGCCATGAGTAGCTCCTCGACCGACGCCGACGGGCCTCTCTTCAGGAGCACCGGCTTGTCGATCTTGCCGACCTCGGAGAGCAACAGGAAGTTCTGCATGTTGCGAGCGCCGATCTGGATCACGTCGGCGGTGTCGAGGACGGCCTCCACGTGGCGCGGGTCCATGAGCTCGGTCGCGAGCGGCAGGCCGGTGTCCTCGCGCGCCTCCTCGAGGATGGCCAGCCCCTCCACCCCGAGTCCCTGGAAGCTGTAGGGCGAGGTGCGCGGCTTGAACGCGCCGCCGCGCAGCATGCTGGCCCCGGCGGCCTCCACCGCCCGCGCGGTGCTGAGCGTCTGCTCGCGCGACTCGACGGTGCAGGGGCCCGCGATCAGCGCGAAGTGGTCGCCGCCGATCCGTCGCCCGCGGGTCTGGATCACGGTCGGCCCGGGCACGCTCTCGCTCGACACCAGCTTGTAGGGCTTGCTGATCGGAAGGACGGCCTCCACGCCGGCGCGCTGCTCGAGCGCGAGCCCCTGGATCCCCTCGCGGTCTCCGAAGGCGCCGATCACCGTGGAGTCGTGGCCGGGGGCGACGCGCCCGTAGGAGCCGCTCTCCGACAGCAGCGCAAGCACCTCCTCGACCTGGTCGTCGGGAGCGGCGGCGCTCATCATGATCAGCAGCTGAATCTCACCCGAGGCTTCGACGCTCATACCGTCGAGTCTAGATCGAGTCCCGCCCTCCTAGCCACAGTCGCCGCAGGGCGGCCGAGATGACCGGGGTCACGGCTCCCTGTTCCCACTCCCGCACTCCCTCGTATGTCCGCACCGGCTCGACGCCGCGGACCGACCCGCTGGCGAACACCTCGTCCGCCTCGGCGATGTCGTCGCCGGACACCGGTTCCTCGCGGGCCGGGATGCCCGCCGCGGCGGCCAGCTCGAGGATCCGGCGGCGGGCGATCCCCGGGAGCAGCCGGCCGTCCGCCGCCGGTGTGAGCAGTGAGTCGTCACGCACCAGGAAGACGTTCCCGCGGGAGACCTCCAGGACGCTCCCGTCGCTGTCGAGCAGGAGGGCCAGCGCCGGGTCCCGCTCGGTCTGCGCCTGGTCGAGCAGCCGCCGATCCGACCACTTGTGGGCGCCCTGCCAGCCCGGCACCACCACCCCGGCGAGGGCCACGCCCCGCTCCCAAGGGGGGAAGACGAGGTCCGGGTCCACGTCCGCGACGCGCACGGCGGGGGCCAGCCGGCCGTCCGTGCCGGGCGCCACGTCGAGCCGGAGGCGCCCGAGCCGCACCCCGTGCGCCCGCTCGCTCACGAGCTCGCGCACCTCTGCCGGCGGCTCGGCGCCGAACAGCTCGCCTGTGCTGGAGGCCATGCGCGCCATGTGCGCCTCCAGCTCGATCGGCTCGCCGCCCACCACCAGGAGCGTCTCGAAGACGCCGCGGCTCGGGTCTGGGCGCGGGGCTTCCGTGCGGGCGTGGTCCGTTCGCAGGGTGAAGGGATGGTAGGGCGCCGGATCCACTTGCGCAGGAAAGAGGCTGGGTTACCTTGGGTCTAGAGTCGCCACCTGTCGAGTTGAGTGAGAGGAAGGCAGTGCATGAGCGTGAGGGCGGATGTCGGAGACTTCATCACCAGTGAGCTTTCGGTCGGTAAGGGCACCGCGGCGCCCGCGCCGGACGACGACCTGCTCAAGAAGGGACTCGTGGACTCCCTCGGGGTGATGGAGCTGGTGGGCTTCATCGAGGACCGCTACGGCATCACCGTTCGCGACGAGGATCTGACGCCCGAGAACTTCGGGACGCTCGCCCGGATCGAGGAGTACGTGGAGGGCAGGAGGAACAGCGCGCCATGATGATGCGCTACCTCTACGAGCACGCCGAGGTGCGGCCGGACCATCCCGCCGTGGTCTACGAGGACCAGCGGATCGGCTTCGCCGACCTCGTCGAGCGCATCGAGCGCCTCGCCGCGGGCCTCGCCGACCGGGGCATAGGGCCCGGCGACGCCGTCGCCCTGCTGCTGCCCAACGATCCGTCCTTCGTCGTCAGCTGGCACGCCATCACCGCCCTGGGCGGCATCGTCGCTCCGGTCAACCCGTCCTTCAAGCAGGAGGAGCTGCGGTTCACCTTCCGGGAGTGCGACGTCAAGGCGGTGATCAGCGACGAGCGCACAGCGGGCGTCTGCGAGCGCATCGTGGCGGCGTTCGACCGGCCCGTCGAGGTGATCCCGACCACGGCGGCCCACGGGCAGTCCCTCACGCTGGACATGCTCATCGAGGGGAGCGATCCCGCGCGCCTCGAGCCGCGTTCGCCGGACGAGGTCTACCTGTACCAGTTCTCGTCGGGCTCGACGGGCCGCCCGAAGCGCGTGCCGAGAACCCACGCCCAGTGCGTCGCTGAGGGCGAGCTCTACAACGCCACGTTCGGCCGGGACCCGGAGGACAAGGTCTTCTGCACCGTCCCCCTGTTCCACACCTACGGCATGGGCGCATGCCTGTTCTGGTCGGCCACCTCCGGCGCCACGATGGTGATCCTCGAGGACCCGAACCCCTTCCTGCTCCGCCGGCACCGCGCGCTCGAGCTGATCGAGCAGGAGCGGGCGACCGTATTTCCGGGCGTGCCCTTCAACTTCAGGTTGATGGCGGAGGCGCCCAAGGGGGCCGACCTCTCCTCGCTGCGGCTTCTGTTCTCGGCCGGCACGGCGCTGCCCCGCCCCAGCTTCGAGGCCTTCGGCGAGCGCTTCGGGCTGCTGGTCCGCCAGCTCTACGGCAGCACCGAGGCCGGCTTCATGACGGTGAACCTCGACCCCGACCCGGTCGCCACGTTCGAATCGGTCGGCAAGTCGGCCGGCGACGTGGAGATCCGCATCCTGGACGAGGACATGAACGTCCTGCCGCCGGGCGAGGAGGGCGAGGTGGCCGTCAGGAGCCCGGCGATGACGAACGGCTACTCCGGGATGGAGGAGCTCAATCGCGAGGCCTTCCGCGACGGCTACTTCCACACCGGCGACCTGGGGCGGCTCGACGAGGAGGGCCGGCTGTACCTGACCGGCCGCAAGAAGCTGCTGATCGAGGTGGGCGGCTACAAGGTCGATCCGATCGAGGTGCAGGACGTGGTCGTGGCCCATCCCAAGGTCCGCGAGGCGGTGGTGGTGGGCGCGGCGGGGACCGCCGCGGGCGAGGAGCTCGTGAAGGCGGTCGTCGTGCCGAACGAGGGTGTCGACGACCGCGAGCTGGTGGAGTTCTGCCGCGAGCGGCTGGCCAACTACAAGGTCCCCCAGATCGTGGAGTTCCGGGAGGAGATCCCCAAGAGCCCGCTGGGAAAGGTGCTCCGCAAGTACCTCGTTTGAGGGTTACCCTGAATCAGTGAAGACGCTGCTCATCGACAACTACGACTCCTTCACGTACAACCTCTTCCAGCTGCTGGCGGAGGCGAACGGCGAGGAGCCCGTGGTGGTGCGAAACGACGGCGCCACCTGGGACGAGCTGTCGCGCTGGGAGGTCGACAACGTCGTCATCTCCCCCGGGCCCGGGCGCCCCGACCACGAGAAGGACTTCGGCGTCTGCGGCGACGCCATCCTCAGGGCCCACGTGCCGCTGCTCGGCGTCTGTCTGGGCCACCAGGGGCTCGGCTGGATCGCCGGGGCGCAGGTGGTGCACGCGCCCGAGGTGATGCACGGGCGCCTGAGCGCCGTGATCCACGAGGAGACGCCGCTGTTCGCCGGGATCCCGCGCGAGTTCCAGGCGGTGCGCTACCACTCGCTGTGCATCTCGCAGCCGCTTCCGGAGGACCTGGAGCCGATCGCGTGGACGAGCGACGGGGTGCTGATGGCCGTGGCCCATCGCCGCCGTCCCCTCTGGGGGGTCCAGTTCCATCCCGAGTCGATCTCCACCGACTACGGGCGCCGGCTGCTCGCCAACTTCCGCGACCTCACCGCCGAGGCGGCCGGCCGGCTGGGACCCGGGCCTCCCGGCCCGGTCCGGATGCCGTTCAGGTCGTCGAAGCCGGCGTGGCGACCCGAGCAGCGTGCCCGGCTGCAGCTGAAGGTCAAGCGGCTGGATCGCCTCTACGACACCGAGCGGGCCTTCGTCCATCTGTTTGGAGACAGCGAGCACGCCTTCTGGCTCGACAGCAGCCGGGTCGACGAGCGCGCCCGCTTCTCGTTCATGGGCGCCACGGGCGGTCCGCTCAGCTCGTTCGTGACCTACGACGTGGCCTCGAAGGAGGTGCGTGTCGAGCGCGGCGGCTCGGCCGAGGTGCACCAGGAGACGATCTTCAGCTATCTGGGCCGAGAGATGCGCCGCATGCGCTACCTCTCCGACGACCTGCCGTTCGACTTCAACTGCGGCTTCGCCGGCTACTTCGGGTACGAGCTCAAGGACGATTGCGAGGGCGATCTCCCGTACCAGGCCGCCACGCCGGACGCCGCGTTCGTCTTCGCCGACCGGCTGATCGCGTTCGACCACCTCGAGCAGGCGACCTACGTGCTGTGCCTGACCGATCCCGACAGCGAGGCCGACGGCGAGCGCTGGATCCGCGAGACGTCTCTGCGGCTGGCGGCCCTGCCGCCTGTCACCGCTCCGGACTGGGAGGAGCTGTCACACGAGGCGGAGCCGGCCGCCTTCACGCTCAGCCGATCGCACGAGCAGTACCTGGACGACATTGCACGCGTCAAGCAGTACCTGACCGACGGCGACAGCTACGAGGTCTGCCTCACGAACAAGGTGTGGAGTGACGCCGCGCCGCCGCCGCTGCCGCTCTACCGGACCCTGCGCCGGGTCAACCCGGCCCCGTTCTCGGCCTTCCTGAAGCTCGGCGAGACCGCGGTGGTCAGCTCCTCGCCGGAGCGCTTCCTGAGCATCGGCCGCGACCGCTGGGTTGAGGCCAAGCCGATCAAGGGCACGAGTCCTCGCGGCGACACGCCGGCCGAGGACGCGCGCATCAGCGAGGACCTCCGCACGGACGAGAAGAGCCGCGCGGAGAACCTGATGATCACCGACCTGCTCCGCAACGACCTCGGGGTGGTGTGCGAGATCGGCACCGTGCACGTTCCGCATCTGATGCACATCGAGACCTACGAGACCGTGCATCAGCTTGTCTCGACGGTCCGCGGCCTGCTGCGCGAGGATCTCGAGGCGCCGGACTGCATCCGCGCCTGCTTCCCCGGCGGCTCGATGACCGGCGCCCCGAAGAAGCGCACGATGGAGATCATCGACGAGCTCGAGCGCGAGCCGCGCGGCGTGTACTCGGGGGCGATCGGCTACCTCGGGCTGAGCGGCGCCTCGGACCTCAACATCGTGATCAGGACCGTCGTCATGGACGGGGAGTCCACGAGCATCGGGACCGGCGGCGCGATCGTCATGCAGTCCGACGCCGAGGACGAGTTCGAGGAGACGCTGCTGAAGGCCCGCGCGCTGATGCAGGCAATCGACCCGCGCGCCGACCCGCACACGGCCTTCGAGGGCATGGGTCCGGCGCCGGTCACGGCGTCCGCGTCCGACGATGGAAGCTGACCAGTTGCAGGCCGGTGCGGGGGCCACCTCCATGGCGTCGATGCTCGACGCCGCGGCGGCGGGCGGCCTCGTCCACGGCGACGAGCGGATCGGCTGGCAACAGCTGCGCGAACGCGCGGACCGGTTGGCGCAGGGGCTAGCCTCGCTCGGTCTGGGGCCGGGCGACCCGGTGGCGCTCGTGGTCGACAACGTCCCGGCCTTCGCGGTGGGCTTCTTCGCGATCGCACGGCTCGGCGGCGTCGTCGTCCCCCTGAACCCGCAGTTCAAGGAGGCGGAGTTCGACTTCCACTTCGCCGAGGCCCGGGTCAAGGCGATCATCGGACACGGCGACTCCGCCGTCGAGGTCGTGCGCGAAGGGGAGCCGGTCCCGCTCGAGAGCCTGATGAAGGGGCAGTCCGGGTCGGTGGAGGACGCGGCCACGGCGGACGCCGAGGCCGTCTACCAGTACTCGTCCGGCTCGACCGGCCGCCCGAAGCGGGTGGCGCGGACGCATCGGCAGCTGGTGGCGGAGGCCGACAGCCTGGTGGCCACCGCCAGCATGGTGTCCGACGACGTCGTCTATTGCACCATCCCCCTCTTCCACACCTACGGCATGGGCTGTTGCCTGCTCGCCGCCGTGCGTGCCGGCGCGACGCTCGTGCTCGCCGACGACGCCCACCCCTTCGTCCTCAAGCGCGATCAGGTGCTGGCCGAGATGGAGCGCGAACGCGTGACCGTCTTCCCCACGGTGCCCTTCACGCTGCGGCTGCTGGCCGAGGCGCCCGGCTCGGCTGACCTGTCCTCGCTGCGCCTCTGCATCTCCGCCGCCAATGCGCTGCCCCGTTCGACCTTCGCCGCCTTCGAGAGCAAGTTCGGCGTTCCGATCAGGCAGATGTACGGCTGCACCGAGGCGGGGGCGGTCACCCTCAACCTCGACGAGGACCCGCGCGCCAACGTCACGTCCGCGGGGCGCCCGCTGCGGGGAGTCGAGGTGTCGATCGTGGACGACCAGGGAGCGGAGCTCGAGGTCGGCCGCAACGGGGAGGTCGTGATCCGCAGCCCGGCGATGACCGGCGGCTATGCGGGCATGGACGAGCTCAACGAGCTGGCCTTCCGCGAGATCGGCTACTTCTCGGGGGACCGCGGCCGGCTGGACGAGGACGGACGGCTCTTCATCACCGGGCGCAAGAAGCTGCTCATCGACGTACGGGGGGACAAGGTCGACCCGATCGAGGTCGAGGACGTCCTGGCCGTGCACCCGAAGGTCAGCGAGGTGGTGGTCGTCGGGGTCGCCAGCGGCGTCGCCGGCGAGGAGCTGCTCAAGGCCGTGGTGGTGGCGCGGCGCGAGTGTCAGGAGCGCGAGCTGGTTCGCTACTGCCGGGAGCGCCTCGCGGACTACAAGGTGCCCCAGCTCGTCGAGTTCCGCGACGAGATCCCGCGGAATCCAGCCGGAAAGGTGCTCCGCAAGTACCTGGTCGAGTGATCGCGTAGCGATCGAGCTTGCCCGCCGGGAAGGCCACCCTTTCGGGTCCTACCGGCCCTTTTTGCGTAAAGAATCGGCGAACTGCGTAAAGATCGCTCGAGGCGCGTAAACCATTGGCGAAGCTGGGAAATCGAAGGTACTTTCGAAGCAGTTCTGCCGAGTACCTCTCTCGGATGAAGCGCACAGTTGAATACGGATCCAATAAGTCTCAGTCCCGCTGGGGACCTAGCGGCCCCATCCTCGGAGCCGGAGCCGGCATTCGCATCGATGCCGCCGGCCGAGCTCGGGCTGCCGCCGGCCGAGCACGGGTTTCCGACGGTCGAGCTGGCCGGTGCGCGGTCGTCGACGCGCGACCTCCTCAACCGCGCCGCGATCCGCTTCGTGGACGTGGTGGTGGCCGCCTTCCTGCTGGTGCTCTTCCTCCCGTTGATGGTCCTGACCGCGATCGCCGTCCGGATCGATTCGCCGGGGCCCGCCTTCTTCCGCTGCGAGCGAGTCGGCTACCGCGGTGGGCGCCTGCTGATGCTGAAGGTGCGGAAAATGAGGCACCGCGCGTGGGGCTCTCCCCTGACCACGGAAGACGACGCCCGCTTCACGCGCATCGGCGGCCTGCTCACGACGCTGAAGATCGACGAGATCCCGCAGCTCGTGCACGTCCTGCGAGGCAGCATGAGCCTCGTCGGTCCCAGGCCTGAGGCGGCGGTCTTTGTCAACCTGCATCGTCAGGACTACGCCGAGATCCTCTCGGTGCGGCCGGGGATCACCGGCCTGTCACAGATCGCGTTCGTAGACGAGCGCAAGCTTCTCGACCCCGCCGATCCGGTGGGGCACTACGTCAGCAGCATCCTGCCCCAGAAGGTCGCCCTCGACACGATGTACGCGAGGCGACGGTGCCTGTCCTTCAACCTGCGCATCCTGTGCTGGACCATCGCAGCGGTGGTGCTGAGATGTCAGGTGGCGGTGCACCGCGAGACCGGCAGGATCAGCCTGCGCAGGCGATAGGGCGTCTGCCGAGCGGGCCCGGACGGGTAGCCCGGCTAGCATGGCTGCATGATGGACACCGCGCCCGATACACCGCGGTACCTGCACGATGGGGATACTCAAGCGGTGCCCGACCGCGATTCACCCGCGGCCGAAACCACGGCGGCCGTCGACGTCAGCGAGCTGCTGGCGAGGGTGGCGGAGCAGACGGAGCAGCTCGCCGAGGCCAAGGTGGAGCACAAGCACGCCGAGGCCGAGCTGAAGAGGAAGACGCGTGAGGTGAACGCCGAGCGCAAGGCCCACAAGGCGACGCGCGAGCGCCTCGAGGAGGATTCCCAGACGCTGCTGGACGAGTGCGATCGGCTCGCAGCGGAGAGTCGCGCGCTCGAGGCCGAGGTCGCCCGGGAGCGAAACGCGCTCACCGCGGTCGAGGAGGACCTCAAGCGCGTGCAGGACCGGACCGTCGCGCTGGAGGAGAAGCTGAAGATCGCTTCGGCCCAGCGGCGGCAGAACGAGGCCTAGGGCCGCAGCACCATCTGCGTGCAGGTGAAGAAGGCGGCGCTCTTCTCGCCCTTGCTGATGCGCACCTCCCACACCTGGGTGCGGCGGCCGATGTGCAGCGGGTGGCCGATCGCGGTCAGCACGTCGCCGGGGCCGGCGGCCGTGAAGACGTTGGCCTTGAGCTCGGCGGTGGTAAAGCCCCGGCCGGAGGACAGGTTGCGGATGGTGCCCCAGGCGGCCACCGTGTCGGCGAAGGCCACCCACACCCCTCCGTGCACGTAGCCCCCCGGGTGCAGGTGGCGTTCGTCCACCAGCAGGCGGCCCTCGACCTCGGTGTCCTCGATGCGCAGCAGCTCGATCCCGAGATCGCCGGGGAAGCTCCCGGCGATCTCCCTGTCGAAGAGCGCGGGCGTGACCTCCGGGTTGGTCAGGAGCGCTCCAGCGCCGCGCCCTCGTCGTAGAGCTTGACCACGCGCACGGCCCCCGGCGGGGCGGCATCGAGGCAGAGCTCACAGAGCACGCACTCGTCCAGGTTGCTCTCGACGATCTCGACTCCGGACTCGCCGGCGGCGAAGATGTCGACCGGGCAGGCCTCCGCCAGCCGCCGGGCGAGGTCGGCGTCGGCGCGGACGACCTCGCTCACGTCGACCCGGATGAAGATCCCGTCCATCAGGCCGCGGCCTCCAGGCGTTCCTTGACCAGGCCGGGGATCTGAGAGATCTCCTCGGCCACCGTGATCCCGGCGGCCGCGAGCCGGGCGATCTTCTCGCCGGCGGTGTCCTCCTTGCCCTCCACGATCGTGCCGGCGTGGCCGAAGCTCATGCCGGGCATCTCGTCCATGAAGCGGCCGGCCATGAAGGCCACGATGGGCAGCTCGCGCTCGCTGGCCTCGGTCACGTGGCGGGCCAGCTCGGCCTCCATCCGCCCGCCGGGCTCGGTGTAGATCACGATCGCCCGAGTCTGGTCGTCCGCCTCGAACAGCGGCATCAGCTCGGCGTAGCTCGAGCCGATGATCGCGTCGCCGCCGATCGAGACGGCCGTGGACTGGCCCAGCCCGGCTGCGGTGAGCGTGGAGGACATCTCGGTGGTCATGCCGCCCGAGCGCGAGATCACACCCACCGGGCCGCTGGAGTACGCCTTCGCGGCGTCACGGGCCGGGCCGCCGATCCCGCCCATCTTGATCACGCCGGGCACGATGATCCCCAGGCAGTTCGGCCCGATGATGCGGGCCCCGTGCTCGCCGGCCAGCTCGACCATCTGGGCCGCGTCGCCGCGGGGGATCCGCTCCGTGACGATCACGATCAGCTTCACGCCGTTCTCGATCGCCTCGAACACGGCGTCCTTGGTGAAGGCGGGGGGTACGGTGACCACCGAGCCGTCGATCGGGCCGCCGTTGTGCTCCACCGCCTGGGCCACGGTGTCGAACACCGGCACGCCGTGCACGTCGCGCCCGAGGCGGCCCGGGGTGACGCCGCCCACGATGCGGGCGCCGGCGCCGTAGTCGAGGCACTCCCGGGTGAGGTTCACCGCCTCGCGGCCGGTGATGCCCTGGACGATGAAGGTGGTCTCCGCGTTGATGAGGATGCTCACGCCGCCTCGCCCTTCTCCACGGCCCGGCGGGCGGCCTCGTGCATCGACACCGAGCGGTCGCAGTACTCGACCCCGTACTTCTCGAGGATCTTGAAGCCCTGCTCCTCCCAGGCCCCCGGGATGCGGAAGATGGCGATCTTCTCGGCCGGGTCGTAGCCCAGCTCCAGGCAGGCCTTGATCACGCCGCGGGCCACGATGTCCACGCGAGTGTTGGAGACGATCGACATCATCACCGCGATCTTGTCCACGCCCTCCTTCTCCAGCACGAGCTTGGCCAGGCCGCACGCCTTGCGCACGGACGGGTTGCCGCCGATCTCGCAGTAGTTGGCGGGCCTGCCCCCGTGGGCCCGGACCGCGTCGAACAGCGTCAGCGAGCCGCCGCCGGCCCCGATCACGAGGCCGAGGTCGCCGTCGAACTCGGTGACGTTCCCGGCCACCCCGCGGTGGTCCATCGCGTCGACCTCCTCGCCGGCCAGCTCGAAGGCGGTCGGCTCGCGGGCCTCGCGGGTCTCCTCGTCGCCCACGCCCAGGTCGGCCAGCAGCGCCTTCTGCCGCGGCCGGGCCTCGTTCTCCATGTCCATGTGGGCGTCGAGGGCCACGAACGAGCCGTCCTCGAGCTCGCCGAGGGGGTTGATCTCGGCCAGCGTCATGTCGTTCGCGAGAAACAGCCGGGCCAGGCGCGAGAGGATGGGCGTGATGCGGTTGAGCGCCCGACCGGTGACGCCCGTGGAGGCGATGACCTCCTTGGCCATGTAGTCGGAGAAGGGGTGGATGGTGGAGAAGTGCCGGCGGCCCACCTGCTCGGGCTGGTCCTCAGCCACCTGCTCGATGTCGATGCCGCCCACCGGCGAGAAGATCATCACCGGGCGCTTGGCCAGGCCGTCCCAGACCACCCCGGCGTAGTACTCCTGCTTGATCTCGGCCCGGGGATCGACGAGCACGCCGCGGGGCATGTGGCCGCCGATCTCGAGCTGCAGGATCGCCTCGGCGTGCTCGGCGGCCTGATCGGCGTCGTCGGCGAAGAGGACGCCGCCCGCCTTCATCCGCCCGCCGCTCAGCACCTGCGACTTGATGACCGTGGGGCCGCCGATCCTGTGGGCGATCTCCCGTGCCTCCTGCGCCGTGGTGGCGAACCCGAAGTCGGTGACCGGAATGCCGCCGCGGCGGGCGATCTCGCGGGATTCGAACTCGTAGAAGCGCATGAGGGCGGCGGAAACTACCGCTCGGCGGCTACGCCGGCTGCAGCTCGTAGGCCTCGGCGAGCTCGGGGTCTTTCTTGGCCAGCATCTCGGCGAGGTCGACCATCACCTTGCACTGCTTCCAGGTCGCGTCGTCCTGCATCTTCCCGTCGATCATGTGCACGCCGCGGCCGTCCGGGATGGCCTCGATCACCTTCTTGGCGAAGCGGACCTCCTCGGGATCGGGCGAGAACACCTTCTTGGCGATGTCGATCTGCACCGGGTGCAGCGACCACGCGCCCACGCAGCCGAGCAGGAAGGCCGCCCTGAACTGGGCCTCGCAGCCGTCGGTGTCGCGGATGTCGCCGTAGGGGCCGTAGAAGGGCAGGATCCCGGCGGCGGCGCAGGCGTCGACCATGCGGGCGATCGAGTAGTGCCAGGGGTCCTGCTGGGCGGTGGCCCGGGGCGCGTCGGGGTCGTCGGGCGAGGGGTCCTCGATCACCCGGTAGCCGGGGTGACCGCCGCCGACGCGGGTGGTCTTCATGCGCCGGTTGGCGGCCAGGTCGGCCGGGCCGAAGCTCATGCCCTGCATGCGCGGGCTGGCCGTGGCGATGGCCTCGACGTTCGTCACCCCGCGGGCGGTCTCCAGCAGGGCGTGGACCAGGATCGGGCGCTCCAGCTCGGCCCGGGCCTCGAGCTGGGCCAGCAGCCGGTCGACGTAGTGGATGTCCTCGGGGCCCTCCACCTTGGGCACCATCACCACGCTGAGCCGGTCGCCGATCTCGGAGACCAGCCCGGTGAGGTCGTCCAGGAACCAGGGGCTCTCGAGCGCGTTCACCCGGCTCCAAAGCGCGGTCTCCCCGAGGTCCATCTCGCGGCCCACGCGAATGAGCCCCTCCCGGGCCGCCTCCTTTCGGTCCACCGGCACAGCGTCCTCGAGGTTGCCGAGCAGGATGTCGACCTGGGGGGCGATGTCGGGCGCCTTGGCCACCATCTTCTCGTTGGAGAAGTCGAGGAAGTGGATCATCCGGGAGGGCCCGATCGGGATCTCCGTGAGCGGGTCGGGAGCCCCGATGGCGAGCGGCTTGAGGAAATCTCGTGGGTTCTGCATGCGGCGACGGAATCTAGCGGCGGCTAGCATTCCGCGCCCCATGAGCGAGATCGAGACCGGCCAAGCCGATCGTGAGGCCTCCGGCGCCCGCCCCTACGGCCGCTACCTCGAGGACTTCGACGTCGGCGCCGTCTACAAGCATTGGCCGGCGAAGACCGTGACCGAGGCCGACGACCATCTCTTCTGCCTGCTCACCATGAACCATCACCCGCTGCACATCAACGACGTGTACGCGGCCGAGTCGCAGCAGGGCCGCAACGTGGTGGTGGGGCCGCTGGTCTACTCGCTCGCGCTGGGGATGTCGGTGGCCGACGTGTCGGGCAAGGCGATCGCCAACCTGGCCACCGAGGAGCTGTCCCACCCGGCGCCGGTCTTCCACGGCGACACGCTGTTCGCCGAGTCCGAGGTGCTCGACGTGAGGCCCTCCCAGTCGAAGCTGGACCGGGGGATCGTGAAGGTACACACGCGCGTCCTCAACCAGGAGGGCACGCTGGTGGCGGAGTTCAAGCGGGCCGTGCTGGTGCCGCGGCGAACGCCGGGCTCGGCCTAGTAGCGGCCGAACTGCGCCACCCAGATCGTCGTCCGCCGGCCCCCGAAGCGCCCCACCGCGCGCCCGGCGCCCACGCGGCTGTACGCGCGGCTGAGGATCACCGCCCGGTGGCCGGGCGAGTTCATCCAGCGGCTGACCGTCCAGCGCCGGTGCGGCCGTGGGCTGGTGTGCAGGGCCAGGATCTCGCCCAGCGCCCGGAAGCGGGGGCTGGCCCGGATCCTCGCCGCGTGGCCGAAGTAGTCGGTACGCATCAGGTGGCCCGCGAACGCGCGCGACGAGCGCGCCAGGCTGGGGGCGAGGCGGAGCGGCCGGAGCCCGTGGCGCGCACGGGCGGCGTTGATCGCGTCGACCATCGCGGGCTCGGCCGGTGCGGCCGTGGCGGCCGCCGGCACCAGCCCGGGGGCAAACAGGCAGCACGCGAGTGCGATCCGCAGAGCGACGGCACGTAAACCTGGCACCCGACCCCCTCTTTCGCGAGCCTACGGGGTTAGCTGACGGGCTCGCGCAGAAAGAGCAGCGCGCCGCGATTCGGCGACCGCGGTTGGCCCCAACGACCTGGTTCCCCCGTTCGCCGGCGGGACGACCCCGGCAGCGATTCGGCAGTTCGGCGCGCCATAGTACCCGAAGGGTGCGGAACGGTGATCAGACGCAAGGAAGTGCCCGCCGGATCCACATCGTGGAGGCGGGGGGCCGCGGGGGCGTCTACCAGCACGCGCTGGCAGTGGCCGCGGCGCTGGGCCGCGACGGCGAGGCCGTGCTGCTGCACACCGCCACCGACCCCGAGCTGGACCCCGCCGGGGAGGTGGAGCTCTGCCGCTGCGTCGACTGGCACCGCGACGACCCTTCGCGGCTTCGCCCGGTGCGGATCCTGTGGAGCTGGCTGGCCCGCACGACCCCTCACCTGCTGCGGGCCGTCCGGCCCGGCGACGTCTACCACTTCCAGGGCGAGTTCAAGTCGGTGCTGGTGACGATCGGCCTGCTGCTGCAGCGCCTGCGTCGCCGCCGCAGGGTCGTGCTGAGCCGGCACAACACCTTCGCCCGCTCGGACCGCCGGATCGACGAGCTCATGATGCACGCCGACGCCCGCCTCGCGCAGGCGATCGTGGTCTTCTCGGGTCCCGACGCCGAGCGCATCCGCGCGCTCGGTGGCCACCCCGTGATCGCGCCACTGGCCCAGTACGCGCCGCCTGTGGCCCCCGAGGCGCGCGAGCGATGGCGGCAGCGGTGGGGCGCCGACGAATCGGCCGCGGTGCTGTTCGCCGGCCAGATCCGCCCGGACAAGCGCCTCGACCTGGCCATCGAGGCCTCGGCGCTCATGGACCGCGACCACGTGCTGGCCGTGGTGGGGGAGGACCTGGGCGATCTCGACCGCTGCCGGCGCCTGGCCGCCGATCGGGGCGTGAGCGTCTCGGTGGCCGACGAGTACGTGCCGCTGGACGAGTTCGCGGCGGCGCTGACAGCCGCGGACGTGGTGGTGTGTCCCTACGACCGCGGCAGCCAGAGCGGCATCCTGGCGCTCGCGCGGACGCTCGGGGCGCGTACAGTGGCGAGCGACGTGGGCGGATTCGCAGAGCTGGCGACGGCGGTGGCGCCGCCGGGGGACGCGGCGGCACTGGCCCGCACGCTCGACGCTGTGCTGGGGGAGCGCCGCGAGCGCGCAGACATGGAGGCCGGTGTGGTTCGCGCCCACCTGCAGGCGTACGGAATGGAGAGAGAGGTGACCGATGGCGCTTGAGCCCATCCCCGTGTTCGACGTCCGCTTGGGTGAGCACGAGGTAGAGGCCGCGGCCGCGACCCTGCGCTCCGGCTGGCTCACCATGGGCCCGCGCACCCAGGACTTCGAGCGCGAGTACGCCGACTACCTGGGCGTCCCGCACGCCGTGGCCGTCTCGAGCTGCACCGCGGCGCTGCACCTCGCCTACCTGGCCGCCGGCGTCGGCCCCGGCGACGAGGTGATCGTGCCGGGCATCACCTTCGTCGCGACCGCCGCCGCGGCGCGCTACTGCGGCGCCACGCCGGTGCTCGCCGAGGTGCTGGGCCAGCACGACCTGAGCCTCGATCCCGATGACGTGGCCGCCCGCATCACCGACCGGACCAAGGCCGTGGTCCCGGTTCACTACGGCGGCTACGCCGCGCCGATGGAGCCGCTGCGGCAGCTCTGCGAGGAGCACGGCCTGGCCCTGATCGAGGACGCCGCCCACAGCCCCGACGCCACCGAGGTCGGCGGCGATCGCAAGCTGGGCACGATCGGGCTGGCGGGCGCGTTCAGCTTCTTCTCGAACAAGATCTTCTCCTGCGGGGAGGGCGGCCTGGTCGCCACCGCCGACGACGAGGTGGCCGAGCTGGCCAAAAAGCCGCCGCTCGCACGCCATGACCTCGGGCACCTGGGACCGGCACAAGGGCCACGCCCTCGGCTACGACGTGGTGGGGGTGGGCTACAACTACCGCATGGACGAGCCCCGGGCCGCCCTGCTGTCGGCGCGGCTGCCCGGGCTGGCGGCGGACATCGCCCAGCGCCGGGAGGTCACCCGGCGCTACCGCGAGCTGCTGGCCGGCATGCCCGAGCTCGAGCTCCCCTACGGCGACGACCAGGTGGGCGCCAGCTCCTGTTACGTCATGCCGGTGATGCTGCGCGACGAGGAGCTGCGCGACCCGTTGCGCCGCCTGCTCTCCGAGCGCTTCAAGATCCAGACGACCATGCTCTATCCCTCGATCAACGAGTTCACCGCCTACCGGGGCGACACCCAAGGCGAGCTGCCGCGCTGCGAGCGGGTGGCCCGCACCCAGCTCACCATCCCGCTCTACCCGCACCTCGGGGAGGAGCGTCAGGACCGGGTGGTGGCCTCCCTGCGCGAGGCGCTGGAAGAGCTGTCCGGGCTCCACGCCCCGCCGCAGCGGTGACCGGGCGGTCGAGGGCGCCGAGCAGCGCGCTCCAGGGACGGGCGTACGGGGCCACGAGGCGCGCCAGGCGTTCCAGGTCGGTCCAGCCCCGAGCCGCCTCCCAGCCCAGGTGGAGCGTGATCGGGATCCACGTGCCCGGACGCAGCTCGATCGCGCGGCGGGCCGCAGGCAGGATCTCGCCGGCCGTCCCGTAGAAGGGTGGATAGGAGGGCATGTAGACGGCCCCGTCGCGGACCAGCGGTATGCCTTGGAAGCCCAGCATCCGAACGCTCTCCGGCCCACCGCAGATGACCGCGAAGCGCTCCGCCAGCTGGCGGTACTGCCATGCCCGGAAGCGGTTGAAGGGGGGCACGAAGGCCCACGGCTGCAGACCGGCCTCGGCGAGCTCGGCATCCGCGCGGTCGAGCAGATCCGCGAGCCCTTCCGCGGAGAGCCCGCACAGCTCGCAGTGTCGTTGTGGAGAACTGGACCAGTTGGCGATGGGTGAGCCCGTGCACCGCCGGCTCGGCGCCCTCGGGCGCACGCCCAGGGCGAGGAGCTCTCGCTCCCCGGCGGTCAGCGGACGATCGCCTGCGGCGTCGGGATCGAGATAGTGCTCGCTGGGGCGGGGCAGCACCGCAAGCAGGTAGGGCACGCCGGCGCCGGCCATGATCTCGTGGAAGCGCCGGAAGTCGTCCTCCGAGCCCTGCCCGTTCCGGTCCTCCACATCCGCCTCCGGGAACTCGTCCAAACGCACGAGAAACCGGGGCACCGCCGGCGCCCGATCGCCCAGCACCGTGCGGCGCGCCGCCATCTGCGGCTCGAGCACCCAGCTCTCGTAGGCGTCCCTCTTGCCCTTGACCGCGAGCGCCTCGGCCACGCCGAGGGGCCTGGGGGGAAGCGACGAGGGCGCACGGCGCTCTGGACCTCCGGCCGGATCAGCTCCTCCTCCGCCACGAGCTGATGGGCCAGTTCGGCCTCGAACAGAAGGCGTGCGCTCTGGCGCTCGTCCTCGGTCACGGTCCCACATGATGACGGCTTGGCGCCGCCGACCCTATATTCGGCAGTGAAATGGCTGACCGCCCCTTCCATGTGATCTCCGTTCAGACGACCTCCGAGAAGGGCGGGGCCGAGTACTCGAACGTCGACCTGCTGGAGGGCCTCGCCGATCGGGGCATGCGCGTGCGGCTGTTCACGAACCTGCCGGAGATCGCGGCGGACTCGACCGTGCCGGTCACGACCGTGGATCTCGGCCCCAAGCTGTCGACCCGGACGGTGGGCCGGGTGGCGCGCGGCTTCGGGCCGTGGCTCCTGCGCCTCTTCGGTGCGCTGCGGAAAGAGGTAGGCGAGAACGGGCCGGTGGATGCGCTCCTCGTGCACTACAAGAAGGAGCAGCTCATGGCCGCGCTGGTGCCCCGGCGCCTGGCGCGGTCGGTGGTCTGGGCGGAGTGGGGACCCGTGCCGGTGCAGTTCCGCACAGGTCTCCCGCGGCGGGCCTACGTGTTCGCCGCCCGGCGCGCGGCCTGGATCATCGCCATCTCCGAGGGCACGAAGCGCTCGATCGCCGATGTGGGCGTTCCGGAGGACAAGATCGTGGTCCTCCCCAACGCCGTGGACGTGGAGGCGATGAACTTCGATCCCGAGGCCCGGGAACGCCTGCGCCGTGAGTGGGACGTCGGCCCGGACACGTTCGTGGCCAGCTGCGTGAGCCGCCTCCACCCCAAGAAGCGTCTGGACGTCCTGGTGGAGTCGCTCGCGTCCCTCGACGGTGACGTGCTGCTGGTACTGGCCGGCGACGGCGAGGAGCAGGAGCGGCTGCGGCTGCTTGCCGCCCCCTACGCCGAAAAGGTCCGCTTCGTGCCCACGCCGCGAGGCTATATCTGGGAGATCATGTCGGCCGGCGACATCGCGCTGTTCTCGCCGGCGCCCACCGAGGGCTCGCCGATCGTGGTGGTCATGGCCCAGCTGGCCCGCCGGGCCGTCGTGGCCACGGGACCCGAGGGGGTCCGGGAGATGGTGGTGCCCGGCACGGGCACGATCGTCGAGCCCGAGCACGACCCCGACGCGTTGGCGAAGGTGATCGACGAGTACCGCCGCGACCCCGAGCGCCGCGCTCGCGAGGGCGAGCAGGCCCGCGCGCGGGCGGTGGAGCGCTACGACCGGCGCCGGATCGAGGACACCTGCGCCGAGCTGTTGCGCGACGCCGCAGCGCGCGGATGAGCGACTAAGCTGCAGCGGAGTGGCCGGCCGTGCCGTCATTCTCGCCGGGGGCCCGGGCACGCGCCTGCGGCCTTACACGACGGTCCTTCCCAAGCCGCTGATGCCGATCGGTGATCGTCCGATCCTCGACATCGTGGTGCGTCAGCTGCGGCACCAGGGCTTCGAGCGGATCACGATCCCACCGGCTACCTGGCCGAGCTGATCGAGGCGTTCTTCGGTGACGGCGCCGCTACGGCATCCCGATCGACTACCCGCGAAGACGAGCCGCTCGGCACCGTCGGCGCGCTCGCCCTGATCGAAGGGCTCGACGAGCACGTTCCTCGTGATGAACGGCGACGTGCTCACCGACCTGACTACGCGCGACTGCTCGAGCGCACGCCGACCGGGGCGGCCGCCACGATCGCGACGCACGAGCGCGACGTCCAGGTCTCGCTCGGCGTGCTGCAGTTCGACGACGGAGCCGACCCGAGCGCCTGACCGGCTACGACGAGAAGCCGACACTACGAGTACGAGGTCGATGGGCGTCTACTGCTTCTCGCCGCGCGGCTCGGCTACATGAGCCGACGAGCGCCTCGACTTCCCGGATCTGGTCCTGCGGCTGATGCGGCCGGCGAAACGTGCGCGCGCTACCGCTCCGACGGCTACTGGCTCGACATCGGGCGCCACGAGGACTATGAGCAGGCGCGGACGAGTTCGAGCGGCTGCGCTCGCGTTTATTGCCCGGCGAACGTCCCGCGAGCGAGCACTCAGGGACGCGCCATCGTCTGCCTCGGCTTCGCGGAGTGGGACCCGAGCTGTGGACCAACCAGCACCACCTGATGTCGCGGCTCGCGCGACGGAAACCCCGTGCTGTTCATCGAGTCGCTCGGGCTGCGCGGCCGACAGCTCGCCGGCGCGTGACCTCCGGCGCATGCTGCGGCGCCTTCCTCGCGGCCTCGGCCCCGCGTCTGCGCGACGACGTGCACGTGCTCTCGCCGCTGGTCGTCCCCTACCACAGTCGCGTCGGCGCGGCGGCTCAACGAGCGCCTGCTGCCGGAGTCGTCGCCGGGCGGACGCGGCGCCTGGGCATCTCGCGCCGATCCTCTGGGCCTACGTTCCGCAGGCCGAGGTCCTGCTCGATCGCTCGACCCGCGCCTCGTCGTCTACCACTGCGTCGACGACATCGCCGCTCAGGAGCGAATCGACCCAGAGCTTTCAGCGCGCCGAGGAGCGTTCGCGCCCGGGCCGACCTCGTGATCGCGAGCTGCGCCGGCGCTCGCCGAGCGGATGCTCGGAGCTGGTCCGCGACGTGCTCCTGGCGCCGAACGTCGCAGACACCGAGCTGTTCTCCGCCGCCCTCCAGCCGGACCGGTCGATCCTGCGCATCGACGCGCTGCCCCCGCCGCGGATCGTCTTCATGGGCGCGGTGAGCGCGATCAAGCTGGACTCGCTGCTCGTCGAGCTGGCGACGCACGGCCGACTGGACGTTCGCGCTCGTCGGCCCCGTCGGTCTCGGCGACCCGCGCACCGACGTCTCGGTGCTCCGGCGCAGCCCGAACATCCACCTGCTCGGGACCGCGCCCTACGGGAGCTCCGGCGGTGCTGCGCGGAGCGGATGCGGGGATCATCCCGTACGCATCAACCAGCTGACCCGAGCGTCTTCCCGATGAAGGTCTACGAGTACCTCGCGGCCGGGCTGCCGGTGATACCACGCCCCTGCCCGCCCTCACCGGCGTCGAGGGCTTGGTGGCGGCGGCCGATGCCGCAGGCGATGGCAGAGGCGCTCGACCGCGAGCTAGCCGGCGACGGCCCGGAGCGGCGCGCGGAGCGCTCGCGTGCCGCATCACGTTTCTCGTGGGACACGCGACTGGAGGAGATCGACGCGGCCTTGCCCTCCCCATGAGCGACGTCCTCCTCACCGGGCACACGCCCACGCTCGACTCGGGGCGGGCTCTGCGTACCTACGCGGTGGCCAGCGCGCTCGCCCTGGAGGAGCCCCTGGAGATCCGCTACGTGCAGTTCGGGGCGGCGGAGCCGGCACCCGAGTACCGCGATCCACAGCGCTTCAGGCTGCACGCGCTGCGTCCCTCGCGGGGGCGACGAAGGGTCCTCTCCTACGTCCGCGCCCGCGCCGCGCGCGTACCGCGGGGCTTCGCCCGAGGGGTCTCGCCCGAGCTGAGCGCCGCCGGGCAGGCCCCGGCCGGACGGCTGATCGCGGATGGCCCGGTCGTGGGCGCTGCCCTGCTTCTCGGCCGCGGCGACCCGTTCGTGTACTGCGCCCACAACGTGGAGTCAGCCTTTCGCGAGACGGTGGCGGACCGCGACCTCGGCTCCGCCGAGTACCTGGGCCGGTTCGAGCGGAGACTGCTGAGCCAGGCGTCCGAGTCGTGGATGGTGAGCGACCAGGACATGGAGCTGGCACGGCAGCTGTGCCCGGACGCACGGCTGCGTCTGGTACCGAACGCGCTGGACGTGAACGCCATCGAGCCGGCCGCGGTCGATCCAGGCCAGCGGCGGGCCGTCTTCATCGGAAGCTTCACCTACGAGCCCAACCGGCGCGCCCTTCGGTACCTCCTGGACGACGTGATGCCGCTGGTCTGGGAGCGTCTGCCCGATGCGAGGCTGCGGCTCGCCGGCGGCGGTCTCGACGGTCCCCCGTCGGAGGATCCGCGCGTCGAGCCGCTGGGTTATGTCGATCACGTTCGTGACGCCTATGCCGGCGCCACCTGCGCCGTGGTGCCGTTGCTGGAGGGAGGGGGGTCCCCGCTTCAAGTTCATCGAGGCGCTCGCCTATGCGCTCCCCGTGGTGGCGACCCCCAAGGCCGCGGCGGGACTGCGTGTTGAGGCGGGCCGTGACTACGCGCAGGCCGGCCCCGACGCGCCAGGGTTCGCAGCCGCACTCGCCGCCGTTCTCGCGGACGGCGGCAGCCGGCTCGGTGAGAACGGGCGCCGGCTCGTCGAGCGGCTTTACTCGGTCGAGGCGGTGGCGCGCGCCCTCCGCGACTGACCCCGCTAGGGGCTGCGGTCGGGGGGCCTCCGGCCCGGCCCGCCGAACGCCCCTCGCGCCCGGGCGACGATTCCTCGCCGGCGCGCAGCGGACGCGGGCGGCGGCGGAACCGGCGCCCCCTCGAGGACCGCAGAAGGGACGTCCGTGACCATCCACTCGGCTCGGCCGCGATCGAGCTCTGAGGCGGCGGCGAGACCCTCCGCGAGGCCGGCACGGTCCACGGTGGCGAGGCCGTGGGCGTCGGAGGCGATCACGTGCGCCATGCCCTCGGTCACAGCCGCCCTCGCGAACCGCCCTGAGCGGGACTTTCGCGGTCGCGCCAGCGAGGAGGCGGTGAGCTGTACGAGTACGCCCCGGTCCACGAGGTCCGCGAGCCGCTCGGGCGACTGCTGAAAGCTCGGGTTTCGCTCGGGGTGAGCGAGGAGGAGCCGGTAGCCGCGCCACCGGACGGCATCGAGCATTCGCTCGAAGTGGGGGGGCAGCTCGCCGTACGGGGTCTCTACCAGCAGGTCGCTTCCGCGCTGGCCGTACGAGACGAGCCTCAAGGCGTCATCGGTTGCATCGAGGGCCCAGGTCAGGTCGACCTCACCGGCGGGAACCAGCGCGAGGGCGACACCCTCCTGATCGAGCAGGCGTCCAAGCGCGGCCGTGCGCTCCGCGAGCTCCTCGGGGACCACCCCGGGATGGTCGTCGCGGAGGTGCGGCGTCGCCGCGAGCGTCATCACGCCGTCGGCCACCGCCCGGCGCGCGAGCTCGAGGCTCCCGTCGGCCGACGCGGGACCATCGTCTACGCCCGGAAGCACGTGGGCGTGGAGATCGACCACATCCGCATCGTAGTGCCCGGCGGATACCATTTCTGCCGATGGGGGCCCGCGCAATCCGCCTCGAGTACGCGGCCGCCATGCTGATGGCCGTGCTGGCCGGAGCGGTCGTCACCCGGCGCCCCGAGCTGGCGCTGCCGGCAGTCGCTGCGACGGCCTTCGTGCTGGCCGTGGCGCTTCTCGGCGACCGGGCGATCGCCTGGTTTGTCACCGTCGGCGCGGTGGTGCCCTGGTTTCCCATGCACGAGGGCCTGGAGGGAGGCTCGCTGGTTCCCACGGTGGTGCTGCCCGCGCTGATCATGCTCGCGGCCGCCGCCCCATGGGCCTGGTCGCTGGTCACACGCAGGGCGGTGCTGCCGCTCACCCGCAGCCACATCGTGATCGTCGGCGCCGTGGTCCTGACCTGGCTGCTCTCCTTCGATGCGGTCGGGACCGAGGCGCTGAACACCATCGCGTCCGGGGGCTTCCTCGTGGGAATCGCCACCTATGTGTTCGCCCGCCGCTTCCCCTGGCCGGAGCACTGGCTGCTGCCGGCGGTCGTGGGCATAGCCGTCCTGGTCGGTTGGGGGGCAGCCGAGTTCAGTTCCGATCCGGCGGAGCGGGTGGGCTGGTTCACTGGCTACCCGATCCTGTACGCGGCGCTGGTGGTCACGCTCCTTCCCCCGGCGGTCGTCTGGGCCCTCTCCCGCTCCCGGTTGTTGGCCGGGGTGCTGCTGGCCGGCGGCATCGTTGCGGTGATCGCGAGCCAGACGCGAAGCGCCTGGCTGGCCGTCGTTGTGATGCTGCTGGTGCTCGTGGCTCTGCTCGTTCGTGGGCGCCGGGCGGGCAGCGTCGGGTTGCTCATCCTCGCCGTCTGCGGCCTGACCTACGCCATCGTGGCAAGCAACGCGCTCTCGGAGACCGTCTCGTCGCGCCTCTCGACCCGCAATCTCGCGACCGAGTCGGTGACCCATCGCGAGTACACCTACGGCTACACCCTCGACCGTTTTGTGGAGCAGCCGCTAGTCGGGCCGGGGCTACGGAGGAGCGCTCAAGGAGGACATCGAGAACAGAACCGGCATCACGGCTGCCGACAACGGCTTCCTCTCCCTCGCCGGCGATCTCGGCGTGCTCGGCCTCCTTCTCGGCTTGCTGCCCGTAGCGGCGGCGGGCTCGACATTGTGGCGTGCCTGGCGCCACCTCGACGTGCCCGCGGCGGACATCTCGCTCGCGCTGGGTCTCGTGGGGGCCCTCGTGGTCACGCTGTTCTTCGACACTTTCTACTGGCCGCAATCCGCGGCTCTGATGTACGCCTTCACCGCGGTGCTACTCGCACGGCGCCAGATGGCGCGCGACGAGCCCGCCTCACGCCAAGCTTCGGCAGCGCTCTAGCGGGGCGCAGGCCAGGGGCCGTCCGTGGCCACGCTGCCGTAGTAGCTGTCGTCCCCACCCGCCTCCTTGGCGCCGGTGAGGACGAGGCCGAGCACCGGGCGGTCGCTCTGCTCGAGCAGGCGGCGCGAAGCGGCCGCACGGTCGCGACGGGTGGAGCCGACCCGCGCCACCATCAGCACCCCGGTGACGTTGGGCAGGTCGAGGAGCGCGCGCGTGTCCGAAACGGGCAGGAGGGGGGGCGCGTCCACGATGACCACATCGGCCAGCTCGCGAGCCTCGTCGATGATCTCCCGCATCCGCCGGGTCCGGAGCAGATCGGCGGGGTTTGGTGGTGTCGGCCCCGTGGGCACGAGTTGCAGCCGGCCGTCGGGCGGTACGTCGACCAGCGCCTCGCTGACCGGCTGATTGTTGACGAGGCAGAGCGAGAGCCCGAGCGGAGCCTCGGGCAACCCGAGCTGCCGCGCGGCGGCCGGGCGACGCAGGTCCGCGTCGATCACGATGACCCGCTCCCCGCCGGCGATCAGTGCCCGGGCCAGGTTGACCGCGACCGTCGTCTTCCCTTCGCCCGGGTCGCCGCTCGTGACCAAAAGGCAGCGATGGTGGCCCCCGACGTCGAGAAAGCGCAGCCCTTCGCGCAGCATCCGGTACGGCTCTGCCTGTTTCCCAACGAGCTCGCCGTCGGAGTCCTTGGGCACCGCGCCCCGCGGGATGGTCACCAGCACGCCGGATCCGAAGACGCGCTCGAACGCCTCGGAGGTCTTGAGGCGCCGGTCCAGGAAGTCGGCGAGCAGGGCGGCGCCGATCGCCAGCAGGACTCCGAGGAAGCCGGCGAGCACCGCGTTCCGCAGCGTCTTGGGCGACGAGGGGCTATCCGGCGGGGTGGCGCGCGCAACGACGTCCGCGTTGCCGGTCTGGAGCGCTCCGAGCACCTGCAGCTGCTCCAGGCTTTCCTCCAGGCCCTGGCGCTCGGAGGTGCTGTCCGGCGGTAGGGCATCGAGGTTCTCCTGCACCAGCGTCTGGGCGTCCTGGACCTTCGTCCGGTCGAGATCGCGCTGGTAGGCGATGTACTCGGCCGCGTACGCGTTTGCGATCGCGGCCGCCTGCGCAGGCGTGTCCGCCACCGCCTCGATCGTCACCACGTCCGAGTTCTCGTTTGGCGTGACCTTGATGCTGTCCTTGACGTCGATGTCCGGGAAGCGCTCGGACAGCGCGCTCTGCACTCGCTGGGACACCGCCGGCGACTCGATCACCGCGATCTTCGTCGACGTGACGCGCTCGGGGTCGACGCCGCCCTCGAAGAGGTCGGACCCGAACAGCGTGCGCGCGAAACCGGGATCGCGAAGCAACAGCTCGGACTCGGCCGTGTACTCCTTCGACGAGGTCAGCGAGATGGCGAGCGAGGCGGCGATGCAGGCCACCACCACACCGATGATCAGCAGCTTCCGCTCCCCGAGAATCCGCAGGAAGTCGACCGTTGTCCGGCGACCGGCGTCGCCCTCGGCGGTCCCCTCGTTGCGCGCCTGTGCCGTCATCGTCCGGTCATAGTCTCTCAGGGGACCCACGTCGGTAGCGCCCAAGGTCCGCCGGGGCCCTCCGGCACACCCGCTGGTGTCGCCTCGTCGGGCTAGGCTACGTCAGATGGCCGTCGAGCGGCTGCGATGAGCGGCGGCATGCATGTGGGGCGGGCGCGCGCAGCTCTGGACGTGGGGGTCCAGGTCGTCGGCCGGGCGCTGAACCTGATTCCCGGGGTGGTGGTCACGGTGCTGCTTGCCCGCACCCTGGGTGACGACAGCTTCGGCCAGTGGTCCACCGCGCTGGCCGTTGTCCAGATCGGCGCCACCGTCGGGGACTTCGGGCTCGAGCAGGTGGCCGTTCGCAAGGCGGCCGCCGAGCGCGGCCGCGAGCACGAGTGGATCGGCGCCCTCTTCACGCTCCGTCTCACGATCGCCGTGCCGGTCACCCTGGGGGCCGCGCTGGTGCAGCTGCTGCTGGCCGACAGCGCCACGATGGGCGCGACGGGCCTCCTGCTGTGCGGGACCCTGCTGATAGCGCCCTTCAGCGTCACCCGCACCACGTTCCAGCTTCGCGTCCGAAACGACCTGAGCGTGCTGGTCATGACGGTGAACAGCCTGCTGTGGACCGCCGCGGTCGTGGCGATCGCGCTCGGCGACGCCGGCATGGTGGCGTTCGCGGCCGCCTTCCTCGCCGCCGCGTTCCTGAGCACCCTGCTCGAGGTCTGGCTCGCGCTGCGGATGTCGCGCCCCCAGCTCCGCCGCTCCACGGCGCTGTGGCGCGAGCTTGGCGCGCATCGGCGTGCCGGTCGGGCTCGCGGGGCTGCTCGTGATGGCCTACGTGAAGCTGGACCAGATACTGCTGTTCGCGCTGGCCGGCGCCGAGGACGCGGGCCTCTACGGCGCGGTCTACCGGATCCTCGACCAGGCGCAGTTCGTGCCGATCGCGCTCATGACCACGGTCTTTCCCATCATGGCCGCGGCGTGGCCCGCCGACCCGTCGGGCGGTCCGCCGCCTCGGCCAGCTGATCGTCGACTACCTGGGAATGGTCTCGCTGCCCGCGCTCGGGTTCACGCTCGTGGCCTCGGAGCCGCTGGTTCGGCTGCTGTTCGGGGAGGACTTCATCGACGCGGCCCCGGCGCTGCCGATCCTGATGGGGGCTTTCGCGTTCATCTGCTTCGGCTACCTGGCCGGCAACCTGCGTGGTCCTGCTCGAGCTGCAACGGCTGTTCCTGCGGAACGCGCTCATCGCGCTCGTCTTCAACGTGGTCCTCAACCTGCGTGCTGATCCCTCCATACGGCTTCCTCGCTGCGGCCTGGGTGACGCTGGCCACCGAGATACTCGTATCTGCCCTCACCCTGAGCGCGGCGCTTCGGCATCTCGAACTGAGGCTGAGGCTTGGGCGCCTGCTGCGGGCGGCCGGCGCCGCGGGGGCGATGACGCTCGCGGTGGCCGTGCTACAGGAGGCGGGAATGCCGATCGGCGGGCTCTTGGCGGCGGCCGCGCTCGTGTACCCGTTCGCGCTGGTTGTCGCGGGCGCGCTGCGGCCCGCCGAGGTGCGCGACCTGCTCAAGCTTCGGCGGGGCGAGAAGATCGAGCCCGAAGGCTGACGCCCGCGGACCCCCCGGGCGGCTCAGCTACGGCGTGGCGAGGGCGACCAGTGCCTCGGCGAGGAAGTCATCGATCAGCTCGAGGTACGCCGGGTGACGAAATCGCTGGGCCGCTTCGAAGGCGCTGTCCACGCGCCGGGCCGTGGCTTCCGGTTCCCGCAGGGTCCGGGCGAGAGCCAGGGCGCAGTCCTCGGCGTCGCCCGGCTCGAACAGCAGCGCCTGCTCCTCGTCGCGCAGCATCTCGGGTATGCCGCCCACGCGCGAGGCCACCACCGGCACCCGAGCCAGCGCCGCCTCGGCACAGACGAGGGGAGCCGGCTCATCCCACACCGACGGAACGGCCACGACGTGCGCCTCCGTGAGCATGCGGCGGAGCCCCGCGGGGTCGAGCTTCCCGCGATGCTCGACGGCAGCGCCGATCGAGAGCTCTGCGGCCAGCTCGCTCAGGCTGGACTGATAGTCGCGGTCGCCTGAGCCCGCCACCTCCAACCGGACCTCGAGGCCGTGCTCATCTCGAAGGGCGGCGACCGCGCGGTAGACCACATCAGGCCCTTGTACGGCTCGAGACGGCCGATGAAGGCGATCGTGGGAACCTCCGCGGGGTGTCGTGCGATGCCCACGAAGGTCTCGCTCTGAGCGGTGGCCGGGATGACGAAGCGCTCGAGCGCCACCTGGACGCTCGGTGGAGCCGGGCTGAGCCGCTTCAGCGCCTGGCTGTTCCAGCAGATGGCGGCCGGCACCGGGCGGGCGGATCGAGGCGCAGGACCGGGAGGCGATTGACCAGGCGCATGAGAGCCGCCCACACCGCACGCAAGCCGCGATCGCCGGGCAACAGGTGCCTCGTGAAGCGATCTGATCGGTAGAGCTGCCCGAACCAGTGCTCGCACACGCGATAGGCCACGGGCGGACCGCTGGTCTCGGCGATCCGGATCGCCGCCTGAGGGATCGTCGCTCCGTTCCACACGAACACGAGCTCGGGCCTGAACGAAGCAAGCGCCCGGCGGGCGGTTACGGCTGCACGGATCGCGTCGACCGGTGCCAGGAGCGATCGTGCCCGTGCGGGCCCCGGCCAGGGCAATCGCCGCACGACACCCGGTGTGCGGCCGGATTCCGAGCCGCGCGTGGAGGTCAGCACCAGCACCCTGTGTCGCTCACGCAGATGGTCGACCACCGCCGCGCATTCGACCTCGTAGCCCCCTTCCACCGCCGGCGGGTAGATATTGGAGATCACCAGGATGCGCATCGCTCAGAGCCCCGGCGGAGCCTGAGGCCGGACGGGCCTCACGGGATGTTGCGGTAGCGGGCGTCGTACGGGTCGTCGAAGGCCTGCTCGTCCAGGGCGGCGGCCACTTCGCGCACGCCGTCCGGCACCCGCCGCTGGGGCTCGAAGTCGAGCTCCTCGCGCACCCGCTCGAACGAGACCTTGTAGTCACGCGGGTCCTCGTCGCGGCGCACGTAGCTCACCCGGCCGCGGGGGATCTGCGAGCCGATGATCTCCACCAGATCGCCTTCCGGTAGTTCTCGCGGGTGTCGCCGACGTTGAACACGTGACCGGCCACCCGTTCGGTGGGCGCGTCCATCACCATGGCCACGGCCCGTGCCGCGTCGCGCACGTGCACGTAGGGACGCCAGAACTGCTCCCCGTACACCACCAGCTTGCGGTCAGCACCATCGCGGAACTCGTTGACCGTGAGGTCGAACCGCATGCGGGGCGACAGGCCGTAGAGGGTGGAGAAGCGCATCACGGTGGCGGACATCGGCTCCAGGGGGAGCGACAGCAGCGCCTTCTCGACGCCCACCTTGGTCTCGGCGTAGAGGGAGACCGGAGCAGCTCGGATTCCTCGGTGCGAGCACGAGGATCCGTCATTTTCCGTAGTTCGTGCAGGTCGAGGCGAAGACGAAGCGCTTACGTCGGCCTTGCGGGCCCCTCGATGAGCGCCAGCGAGGCGTCGAGATTGACGGCGCGCGCCCGGGGTCCCCGCGCAGGCCGGGTCGCCCACGATCGCGGCCAGATGCACCAACGCCACCGCTCCCTCCAGCGCCTGGACGCGGGCGGTCTCGTCCAGGATGTCGCCCTGCACCACCTCCGCGCCCCGTGCCGCCAGGTCGTCGGCCACGGCTCGCTGGTCGTGCAGCAGGAGGTCGAACACGCGCACGTCGCGCCCGGCCTCCAGGAGGTCCTCCACCAGGGCCGCGCCAACGTAGCCGGCCCCTCCAGTCACCAGAATCGGCTCGCTCATCGGTTCACCTTCTGCTCAGGGTTCGGAGACATCATCCAGCCCTCGGCCTCGAGCAGCAACTCGGTCATCCGCTCCCGGAAGCGCTCGGGAGCGAACGAGCGGGCGTGCTCGCGCAGCACCTGCTCATCGAAGTCGAGGCCCTCGAAGCGCTCGATCGCCGCGCACACGCTCTCGACCGTCTGCTCGCCGAACAGCACGCCGGTCTCGCCGTCGCGGACCGTGTCGCGCACGCCGCCGCGCCCGAAGGCGATCACCGGCACGCCCGCCGCCTGCGCCTCGACCGGCACGATCCCGAAGTCCTCCTCACCCGGGAACAGCAGCGCGCGGGCGCCGGCGAGCAGCCCGGGCAGCTCGGCGTCGTCACGCGGCCCAGGAACTCGGTGCCGGGCCCGGCGTGGGCGCGCACCGCCTCGCCCGCGCCCGTCGCCGGCGACCTTGAGCGGGCGGCCCAGCCGCGCGCAGGCCGCGACCGCGAGGTCGGCGCGCTTGTAGGGGACGAGCCGGCTCAGGAACAGGTAGTAGCCCTCGTCGGCGCGCGCGGCAGGCCGAGCAGCGCGTCGACCTCGACCGGCGGGTGCAGGACGTCGGCGCCGCGCCCGTAGAAGCGGCGGATCCGCGCGCGACGAAGTTCGAGTTGGCCAGGAAGCGGTCCGGCCCGCGCGAGGCGGCGAGGTCGCGCCGGCGCAGCCACGGCAGCAGCGCCGCGCGCCGAGCCGGCCGGCGCGGCCGAGGTCCTCCCCCCGCGAGGAAGCCGGGTCCCAGGCGTAGCGCATCGGCGTGTGGCAGTAGCAGACGTGCGGCGCCGTCCGGCGGCGCGTATCACGTTCTTCGCGCACGCGTGGTTGGTGGAGAGCACGAGGTCGAAGCCGCGCAGGTCGAACGAGCGGAACGCCGTGTCCATCAGCGGCAGCAGCTTCGGGTAGTGGCGCGGGGCGCCGGGGACGCGGTCAGGAACGAGGTGTGCACCGGGCGCGGGGGATCGCCTGGGGCCAGGGCGCCGGGTCGTAGATCGTCGTGAACAGCTCGGCCTGCGGGAACACGTCGAGCATCGCGAGCACGACCTGCTCGGAGCCGCCCGGGATCGTCAGCCACTCATGCGAGATCGCCACGCGCGGGAAGCGCGCGCCGTATCACGCGGCGGGCGCGGCGTACGGCGTCACGCGAGGTGCTCGGAACGCGCGCCGAAGGTCAGCAGAAGGATCTTCAGATCGAGACAGAGCGACCAGTTCTCGATGTAGTAGTTGTCCCACTCGACCCGGTCGCGCAGCGACGTCTTGCCGCGCAGGCCGTTGACCTGCGCCCAGCCCGTAATCCCGGACTTGACGCGATGGCGGTCGCTCGTAGCGGTCGATGCCGGAGCCGAAGAGGTCTACGAACTCCGGCCGCTCGGGTCGCGGGCCGATGAGGCTCATCTCACCGCGCACGACGTTGATCAGCTGCGGCAGCTCGTCGAGCGACGTGCGGCGCATGAACGCACCGATCTTCGTCCGCCGGTCCACCCCCTCGATCCCGCCGGGAGCGATGTCGGCTGGCAGCACGAAGGCGTTGTCGTCCACCAGCTGGTCGACGGGCTCGGGGCGCATCGAGCGGTACTTCAGGATCTTGAAGCGCCGCCCGTCACGTCCGATCCGCCACTGGCGAAAGAAGATCGGCCCGGGCGAGCTCAGGCGTACTCCGAACGCCAGAGCCAGGAGCAGGGGGGAGAGCACGACCAGCAGCCCTGCGGCCCCCAGCCGGTCGAGCACGTGCTTGACCGCGAACTGCCAGCCCTTGGGGTCGATCGAGTGCAGGCCGAAGAGCGGCAGCCCGCCCAGGTGCACCAGCGCCACGCGCACGTTCACGCTCTCGAACAGGCGTGGCACGATCGACACCTGGAGCCGCCGCACCTCGCACTCGCGGACCAGGGGCACGAGCAGCCGGTCAGGGGCCGTGCTGAAGCCCAGCACGACGTGGCCCGCGCCCGTGCGCTCGACGACGCTGCCCAGGTCCTCCGGTCCTCCGAGCACGGGCGCCCGCCGGTCCGGCACCATGTCCGCGGGCGGGGGGTCCGAGTCGAGGAAGCCCACCGGGAGCAGCCCGAGCTGGGGCTGGGAGTTCAGGCGCCGCTCGACGAGCCCGCCCACCTGGCCCGCGCCGACGATCAGGGTGGGCACGAAGATCAGCCTGCCCGCGCGGGCCCTCCTCTGTGCCCAGGTGAACACGATCCGGCCTCCGACCACGTACGCGGTGCCGAACAGCCACGCCCGGCCGAGCAGCGAGGCGGCCTCGAAGGAGGGGCTGAGCACGGCGGCTCCGGCGATCAGGGCGGTGGTGGCCAGCGAGGTGGCGGCGATGAGCTGGCCAACGCCGTCCACCAGACGGAGGGCGATGCGGTCGCGGTAGAGCCTCCAGCTCGCGAACAGGGCGAGCACCAGCGGCGGCAGCAGCCAGATCAGCCAGGCCCCTTCCGCGTCGGCATAGGTGCCCGGCGCTCCGAGCACGGTGGCCACGTTGCCGAGCGTCAGCAAGACCGCGTCCGCGATCAGCAGGCAGAAGGCCCGGCCCCGGCCCTGGAACAGGAACTCCGCGACGCTCCGGCGGTCGCGCGCCGGCGCGCTCTTGGGGGCTGCGCCCGCCTGCCCCTGGTCGGGCGGAGCGGCCCGCGAAGGCGAGCCGGATGCATACCCCTCCTGCATCACCAGCCTAAGTATCGACCCAAGGCCCCCGGAACGTTCGCTTCAGCGCCCAGAAAGCATTCGGACGCGGCCCGAAGGCCGCGTCCGAAAATTGTGTCGGCGCGCTGCGCCGCACGAAATGTCCGTGCGAGCTAGGCGGGCAGGTCGGGCGCGCGCGTCAGACGGCGCATCCCGAAGCCTGCGGCCACCAGGAGCCCGCCAGCGCCCACGAGGAGCGCGACGTCGAGCCCGGTGAAGGGCAGGGTGCCCCCGGTGTCGCTGGTGGCCGTCGCGGACGGAGGCGTGCCGCCACCGCCGCTGGTGTCAACCTGTGTCTGAATCTGGCCGCCCTCGTCCGAGTATCCGTCCACCGACGGCTGGGCGTAAGCCACCGTCGCGAAGGACAGCACAGCAAGTGCGGCAAGCATTGCGATGAGTGTCTTCATAGCGTCCCTTTGTCGTTTGTGGCACGGATACGGGGGAGGCTCCCGGGTATGGCGAGCTTCCTTGCGATCCCCCAGCCGTTACGAGTTGAGCCTTCAATTCCTGGCCCGAAGACTCCGCTACACCTTGATAACACGGGCCTCGCAACCGCGCCACTAAAACTCTCCTAAAGGGTGGGTTGAGTGACTCTCCTCACTCTTCAGCCGCCCGTCACGGCGCCGCCCCGGTCGTAGGCCCGTCTGCGGATACGGCGGTTGACCTCCTCGGCCGATACCCGCTCGCCCCGGCGCACAGCCCGGAAGGTCTGGCGGGCCACCGGGTCTCGGGGGGTGAGCACCAGCACGCGGCGCAGCAGCGCCAGCGCACGCTCGCGCCGGCCCTCGTCGGCGGCCAGCAGCCCGAGCTCGAGCAGGGCGTAGGCGTTCTCCGGGTCGCGCTCGAGGGCCTCGGCGAACTCCGCGCGCGCTCGGGCGGGCTCCCCGAGCGACAGGGCGATGGTCGCGGCGGTGAGCGGCGGGTCGGTGGCGAGCGGGTTGAGGGCGGCGGCCGAGTCGAGCTGGTCGAAGGCGCCGGCCGGGTCGGCCTGCCAGCTCTCGCCCGCACGCTCGGTCTGAAGCTTCGAGATCCACGGGGGGACGAGCGTGAGGGCGAGGGCCACGGCCACCAGCCCGGCGGGCACGGCCAGCGCCAGGCGGCCGGGCCGGGCGGGGGCGCCCTCGGGCTCGGGCCGGAGCTCGCGCCGGGGAGCGAGCGCCACGGCCACGCCGAGCATCGCGAAGGCCGGCGCGGTGAGGCCGGCGAACTCCCAGAACCAGTCCACCGAGGCGTGCAGGAACCAATAGCCGGCCACGCCCAGCGCACCGCCCGCCACCGCGCGCCGGCTGCGGGGCGAGCCGCGCACCACCAGCGCCGCCAGCAGCGCGGCGAGCAGCGCGCCGCCCAGGAGCACTACGCCCACCAGCCCGGTCTGCGACAGCACGCCCATCTCCAGCGAGTGGGGGAAGCGGGGGAGCTCGCGGCTGGTGCCCCGGCGCAGGTACTCGGTCTGGAAGTTCTCGATTCCGATCCCGCGTATCGGCTCCTCCTCGAAGAGCTCCCACGCGGTCTTCCAGAAGTCGTAGCGGTTGCTGCCCCCGCTGGCGAACCGCGAGCGGCCCGACTCCACGCCGCTTCCCGACTTGAAGTCCTGCCAGGTGGGCTGCAGGCGGTCCTCCGGCTCGCCGGCGGCGGCCGCGGCCAGCAGGCCGGCCAGCGCCAGAGCGGTCACCACGATCAGCCCCAGGCGCAGGCCGCGCTCCACCCCCGCCGACACGCGCACGCGCAGCTCGGCCAGCGCCCAGACCAGGCCGACCAGCGCCAGCGCGGCGCCGACCCCCAGGCAGGCGGTCACGGCGTCGTCCAGGCGCCCGGCGAGGGTCCCGACGCCGGCGTCGTTGCTCACCGCCAGCAGCGGCTCGCTGGCGACCAGGCAGGCGAGGGCCACCGCGGCGATCGCGGCCAGCAGCCGCACCCGGCCCGGCGTGACGAGCACGAACAGCACCAGCGCGCCGGGCAGCGCCAGCGCCCAGCCCCGGCTCTGGCCCATGAGGGCGATCGCGGCCAGGAGCCCCGCGGAGCCCAGGAAAAGCGGCCGGAAAAAGGGGCCGGTCTCGCGCTGGGCGCCGGAGAACAGGCAGGCGAACGCTCCCATGGTCCACAGCGCCACGTTCGCGTTGATGTAGCCCGCGGGCTCGGAGAAGCGGGCGTCCACGAAGTACCCGGTCGGGTCCACGGCCCCGGCCGCCTTCAGGAGCTCGATCAGCCCGATCCCCGCCAGCCCGAGCCCGAACAGGCCGAGCACGATCCGCCCGCCCCGCTCGCTCATGGGCCAGAGCGCGAACAGGGAGAAGACCATCAGGTACAGCGCGGTGCGGTTGGCGCCGTCCCAGGCGTCGCCCTGCTGCCCCGCCCAGCTGATGGAGAGATAGGTCCAGACGGTGTACGCCGCCAGCAGCGCCACGGCGGCGATCGCGACGCGCGGCACCCCGCGCGGCGGGCCCACCGCCACCACACAGAGCACGAGCAGGGCCAGCACGAACAGGGCCGCCGGGTACCAGCTCGTGGGGTAGTAACCGGCGTCGGCTGCGGCCAGCGCGAGGAAGGTGACGACGGCCGCCAGGCAGGGGAGCAGGGCGGGCGACTCGCGCGTCAGCTCCCCCAGGACCACGACCGGCCGCGGCAGCCGGTAGTTTCGCTCCCTCGGCTCCATGCGCGTTCTCCTGAAGGTCCTCTATTGGCTCGCCGTGCTGGCGATCTCCGCCGCGCTGGTGATCGGGCTCATCCTCTGGTTCGAGTCGCAGGACGCGTCGGAGCTCGAGGACTCCGCGCGCCCGGGCCCGTCCATCAGCTCCGCCTGACCCCGGACCGCTCGCGCTCGGCCAGGCGGGCGAACACGATCACCCGCTGCGCGGCGCTGTAGAGCGGGTGGCAGGCGCTCAGCAGGAGCCGGTTGTAGCCGACGGGCTCCAGCACCGACAGGTCCTGGTCGTCGACGATCTTCACCCGCTCCACCCGGTAGATGAAGCGGCCGTAGGTGAGATCGAGCGAGATCACCTGGCCGCGCTTCAGCTTGTCGACGTCGCGGAAGGGCGCTCCGTAGGTCGTGCGGTGACCGGCAATGGCCACCGTGCCGCGCTCGCCCGGCAGGGGTGTGTCCGGGTAATGCCCGGGGCCCTTGCGGAGGTTCCCCGTGTCGGTGCCCTCGACCACGTACTCGGACACGCCGATGGCGGGGATCTGGAGCTTGCCGATGGCGTCCCCCGGCAGCGGCCGGCGCTGGCGGACGCGCTTCTTGACCTTCTCGGGCGGGTCGAAGAGCTGCTTCTCGAGCTGCGTCTGCTGGCGCTGGGAGACGAACGCCGACACCGGTTCCTGCCAGAGGACGGTGGCGGCGGCGTCGCCGATGAGCAGGACTCCGCTCACGATCATCACGGCCGCGACGAAGCGCAGTACTGCCCGCATGGAGGCGCAGTGTAGGGAGCGCCGGGTTACGCTTAACGGTCTCCGGACCTGGAAGGAGACTCCCACCACCGATGACGCAAGCCACCACCGCCCCGACCACCAACCGCAAGCTGGCCGACTGGGTCGACGAGGTTGCGGAGCTGACCCAGCCGGAGTCGATTCGCTGGTGTGACGGTTCCGCCGAGGAGTACGACGACCTGTGCCGCCAGCTCGTCGAGGCGGGGACCTTCGAGCAGCTGTCCGACACCAAGCGCCCCAATTCGTACCTCTCGCGCTCGGACCCCGACGACGTCGCGCGCGTGGAGGACAGGACCTTCATCTGCTCGGAGGCCGAGGACGACGCCGGGCCCACCAACAACTGGCGCGAACCGGCCGCGATGCGCGACACGCTGTCCAAGCTCTTCCGTGGCTCGATGCGCGGCCGGATCATGTACGTGGTGCCCTTCTCGATGGGTCCGCTGGGCTCGCCCATCGCGGAGATCGGAGTGCAGGTCACCGACTCGCCCTACGTGGCGGTGTCGATGCGCATCATGACCCGGATGGGCGCCTCGGCGCTGGACGCCCTGGGCGAGGGGGGCGAGTTCGTGCCCTGCCTGCACTCGGTGGGAATGCCGCTGGTGGACGGCGTCGAGGACGTGCCCTGGCCCTGCAACGGTGAGAACAAGTACATCGTCCACTTCCCGGAGACGCGCGAGATCTGGTCCTTCGGCTCGGGCTACGGCGGGAACGCGCTTCTGGGCAAGAAGTGCCTGGCCCTGCGCATCGCCTCGGTCATGGCCCGGGACGAGGGCTGGCTGGCCGAGCACATGCTGATCCTCAAGCTGACCTCGCCCGAGGGTGCCGTGAAGCACATCGCGGGCGCGTTTCCCTCGGCCTGCGGCAAGACCAACCTGGCCATGCTGATCCCCACGCTCGAGGACTGGACGGTCGAGACGATCGGGGACGACATCGCCTGGATGAAGTTCGGCTCCGACGGCCGTCTGTACGCGATCAACCCCGAAGCCGGCTTCTTCGGGGTGGCGCCCGGCACCAGCGAGCAGACCAACCCGAACGCGATGGCCACCGTGCGCGAGAACACCGTCTTCACCAACTGTGCCCGCACCGACGACGGGGACGTGTGGTGGGAGGGCATGACCGAGGAGCCGCCGGCGCACGCCATCGACTGGATGGGCGACGACTGGATCCCCACCGACGACTCGGAGGCCGCGCATCCCAACGCCCGCTTCACCACCCCCGCGGCGCAGTGCCCCTCGATCGCCGACAACTGGGAGGACCCCGACGGCGTGCCCATCGACGCCTTCCTGTTCGGCGGTCGCCGGGCCACGGTGGTGCCCCTGGTGCAGGAGGCCTACGACTGGGAGCACGGCGTGTTCCTGGGCTCGATCATGGGCTCGGAGAAGACCGCCGCGGCCGCCGGGGCCGTGGGCAACCTGCGCTTCGACCCCATGGCCATGCTGCCCTTCTGCGGCTACCACATGGGCGACTACTTCGCCCACTGGCTGCGCTGCGGCGAGCGTGAGGGAGCCGTGCTGCCGCGGATCTTCATGGTCAACTGGTTCCGCAAGGACGACGACGACAGCTTCCTCTGGCCCGGGTTCGGCGAGAACAGCCGGGTGCTGGCCTGGATCTTCCGCCGCTGCGACGACGAGGCCGACGCCCTCGACACGCCCATCGGCCGGGTCCCCGCGGCGGGCGCGATCGACACCAGCGGGCTGGAAGTCTCCGACGAGGCCATGGCCGAGCTGCTCAAGGTGGACCCGTCCGAGTGGCGGGAGCAGCTGCCGCAGATGCAGGAGCATCTCGCCACCTTCGGCGACCGGCTGCCGGCGGCGCTGCGCGCGCAGCTGGACTCGCTCGAGGAGCGCCTCAGCTAGATCACGTTGCGCTCGCGCCGCTCCGGCCTTCCGGCCGCGAGCGGCGCCACGTCGGCGAAGGGCTCGAGGCGCAGGTACAGGTCGCGCACGATCTCGCCCACCGCGGGGGCCTGCTGAAAGCCGTGGCCGGAGAAGCCGGTCGCGTAGAGGAAACGCCCGGCACCGCCCCCGCCACCGGGCGGAGGGGCCGCGCCGATCAGGGCGTTGTGGTCGGGGGTCATCTCATAGAGGCCCGACCAGCCGCCGGCGATGGGCGCGTCCAGCAGCAGCGGCGCCCGCCGGGCCAGCACCGGCGCGGCTCGCTCGATCCACTCGTCCTGGCTCTCGCACACCTCGTTGGTCCCGAACAGCAGCCCCGGGCCCTCGCGGTGGAAGTAGAAGCCGGTCTCGAAGTCGATCGTCATCGGCAGGCGGTCCGGCAGCCCCTCGATCGTTCCGGTGTAGGCGATGCGCCTCTGCTCGCCCGTCACGGCCAGCTCCACACCGGCCAGCTCCGCGATCGCGCCCGACCAGGCCCCGGCGGCGCACACCAGCGTCGGTGCGGCCATCGGGCCCCGGCCGGTCGACGCCTCCCAGCCCTGACCGGTCCGGTCGAGCCCGGTGACCTCGCAGCCGGTGAGCACCCGCGCGCCGTGGGCCCGGGCACCGGCGGCATAGCCCTGAACGGCCGCTTCGGGGGTCACCAGTCCCGCGCGGGGGCAGAACGCGGCAGCGAGCACGCCCTCCAGGCCCGCCAGCGGCGACAGCTCGTGCGCCCCCGCCGGCGACACCATCCGGCTGGGCAGGCCCAGCCGGTTCTGCAGCTCCACGCTGCGCTCGAACTCCCGCACCTGATCGGCGCTCGAGAGCAGGAACAGGTAGCCCACGTCCTCGAAGCCCACGTCGGCTCCCGGACGCCCGCCGAAGGCCGCCCAGGCCTCCAGGCTGCGCAGGCCGATGCGCACGTTCAGCTCGTCCGAGAACATCCCTCGCACCCCGCCGGCGCCCTTGCTCGAGGAGCCCGAGCCCAGCTCCGCCCGCTCGCACAGCAGGACGTCCACGCCCGCCTCCGCGAGGTGGAAGGCGATGCTCGTGCCGATCACTCCGCCGCCGGCGATGAGGACGTCGGCCCGCTCCATCGCCGGGATACGCTACGCCCATGAGCATCACCAGCGCGAGAACCGTCTCCTCGATCGTGGGCGGCCGGCCCACCGGCGACGGACGGCGCATCGAATCACGCAACCCGGCCAACCTCGACGAGGTGGTGTGCGAGGCCCTCATGGGCGACTCGTCGGTCTTCCTCGACGCCTGCCGGGCCGCCCGCGCCGCACAGAGCGAGTGGGCCGCGGTGCCGGCCCCGGTGCGCGGCCGGGCGATCGCGCAGATCGGGCGCTTGGTGGACGACAACAAGGAGGCGCTCGCCCGGCTGGTCACCCGCGAGATCGGCAAGCCCTACCCCGAGGCGCTGGGCGAGGTGCAGGAGATCTCCGACACCTGCGACTTCTTCCTCTCCGAGGGCCGGCGGCTCTACGGCATGACCGTGCCCAGCGAGATGCCGGACAAGCAGCTGTTCACCTTCCGCAACCCGGTGGGGGTGGCCGCGATCGTCACCGCGGGCAACTTCCCCGTCGCGGTGCCCTCGTGGTACCTGGTTCCCGCGCTGCTGTGCGGCAACGCCGTGGTTTGGAAGCCGGCCGACTACACCCCGGCGCTGGGCGACGCGCTGGCCTCGCTGTTCCTGGCCGGCGGCCTGCCCGACGGCGTCTTCAACCTGGTGCAGTGCGACGGCGAGGCCACCTTCGCCGGGATCGAGGGCGCGCTGGAGGAGGGGCTGGTGGACAAGGTCGGGCTTACCGGCTCGTCGGCGGTGGGGGCCAAGATCGGCGAGCTGTGCGGGCGGCACCTACAGTCGCCCTGCCTCGAGCTGGGGGGCAAGAACCCGCTCGTGGTGATGCCCGACGCCGAGCTGGACCTGGCCGTCGAGGGCGCGCTGTTCAGCGGCTTCGGCACCGCCGGCCAGCGCTGCACGTCGCTCGGCACCGTGATCGTCCACGAGTCCGTGCACGACGAGTTCGTGCGCCAGTTCTCGCGCGCGGTCGAGGAGTCGGCGATCGGCGATCCCTTCGAGGAGGTGCTCTACGGGCCGATGATCCACGAGCGCTTCCACGAGCGCTTCCTGGAGTGGCTCGAGCTGATCCGCGACCACCACACCGTCTCGGGCTCCACCGGGACCGGGCGCATCACGGCCGACAACCCCCGCGACGGCTTCGTAGGCGACCCGGACGTCGGGATCTTCGACCACCCCACCATCGTCGACGGGGTGACCGCCGAGGACGAGATCTACGCCACCGAGACCTTCGGCCCGATCGTGGGCGTGGCCTCGTTCGGCGACTTCGACGAGGCGGTGGCGCTGGCCAACGGCCACGGCTACGGCCTGTCAGCGGCGATCTACACGAACGACGCGAAGCACGCCTTCCGCTTCCGCGAGCGGGTGAGCGCGGGCATGCTGTCGGTGAACAACTCCACGTCAGGGGCGGAGGCCCACCTGCCCTTCGGTGGCAACGGGAAGTCCGGCAACGGCAGCCGCCAGTCGGGCGTCTGGGTGCTCGACCAGTTCACCCGCTGGCAGTCGGTGAACTGGGACTACGCGGGCAAGCTCCAGAAGGCGCAGATGGACGTGGCCGAGCTCACCGGCGACCCGGGCTACCGGCTCGACTGGAGCTGACGGCGCCGCCGGAGCAGCCCGGGAATATCCCCGGCGGCGGGGGCGTCAGATGAGGACATGGAACCGATCGCGTGACACAGGCACGGATCGACCCAGACGCCTTCAACCAGTTCGAGGCCGACGGCTGGCAGAAGCAGTCGGCCGGGTACGCCGACTTTTTCGGGCCGATCACCACACGGGTGGTGGATAAGCTGCTGGACGCCGCCCGGGTCTCTGCCGGGTCGCGCATGCTCGACGTGGCGTTCGGGCCGGGGTACGTGGCGGGCAGGGCGGCCGAGCGCGGCGCCTCGGTCGTGGGGGTGGACGTCGCCGAGGCGATGATCGCGCTCGCTCATGACCTCCATCCCGGGCCGGACTACCGCCTGGGCGACGCCGAGGCACTCCCGTTCGCCGATGCCTCGTTCGACGCGGTGGTGGCGAACTTCGGCCTCCTGCACATGGGCCGGCCGGAGCGGGCAGCCGCTGAGTTCGCCCGAGTGCTGGTCCCCGGAGGTCGGGTCGCGCTGACCGTCTGGGATCTACCCGGACGAGCGCGGTTCTTGGGCGTATTGGTGGACGCGGTGGCCGAGGCTGGAGCCGGGGCGCCGGAGGACATCCCGGTTGGTCCGCCCATCTTCCGCTTCTCCGACGACGACGAGTTCGCCCGTCTGCTGCGGGGCGCCGGGCTCGAGGACGTCGAGGTGCAGACCGTCGCCTTCACCCATACCGAGCCCTCCATCGACGCTCTATGGGACGGCCTCATGGGGGGGACCGTGCGCACGTCGGCGCTGGTGGTCCGCCAGCCTCCCTCGGTGCAGGAGGGGATTCGGGCGGCCTTCGAGCGGATCGTGCGGGAGTACCAGACCGATGCGGGCGGGCTGGAGCTGCCGGTGTCGGTGAAGCTGGCCTCGGGGCGCACACCGGCCCCCTAGCCCCCGGCAACCTCCTCGAACGCCCCCCGCACCGCCTCCTGCGACTCGTCGCGCCTGAAGCCCGCGGCGCGCATGAGGTCCACGGCCACCAGCCGCACCTGGCCCACGATGTGCACGGCCGACAGGTTGCCGGTGGCGTCGAGCACGCCGTTGGCCAGCGCGGCCGCGTGCACCGCCGCGTCCCGCACCGCCTCGGGGTCGCCGCCGTCCAGGTAGTCGCCGAGGGCGCGGACGGCGGTGGCCAGCTCACGGATCGCCTGGCAGGCCTCGGGCGGCACTGCGTCGCCGAGGTCGACCGCCCGGAGCGCGCCCCGGGCAAGGGCGCGGACGTTCTCGATTGCCAGCCCCAGCTCGCCCCCGGCCACCGCGTAGCGCTGGAGGTTGGAGCGCACGCCGCGGCGGCGCGGGGTCAGCCGGGCGGCCTCGCCGGCGGCGTCGAGGGCCTCCAGCATCACGTCGTGCAGCGAGTCCACGCTGGCCACGGCCATGAGCGCGGCGTCGACCTCCTTGCCGCTGCGATTCTCGATCGCCGATGCGATCCGCTCCAGCGCCCGGGCCATGCTGTCCAGCGCCGGCCGAGTGCGCTCACGGACCAGCCGCACCGGGTCCACCGGCAACAGCACCATGGCCACGATCAGCGCGCACCCGCCGCCCACCAGGGCGTCGACGAAGCGGTCGAAGTCAAATCCGCCGCCGGGGGGCTGAAGGGTGGCTACGAGCACGGCGGAGGCGGCGGCCTGAGAGGCCACCAGTGGGCCGCCGCCCAGGAGCATGGCGCCCAGCATCGCCAGCCCGACCACCACGGCGAGCTGCCAGGTGCCGGTGCCGATCAGCGCCACCAGCGCGTCGGCGATCGCGATGCCCAGGGCCACGCCCACCGCCACCTCCACGGCCCGGCGTCCGCGCTCGCCCACGGTTAGCCCGAGCGTGACGACCGCCGCGATGGGAGCGAAGAAAGGGTCGGGGTGATCGAGCAGCTCGGTCGCCACCAGCCAGGCGGCGGCTGCGGCCACGGAGGTGTGGAGGATCGGGCGGGCCTTGGCGATGATGCGCTGGCGCCGCGTCCGGAGGCTCAGGCGCGAGACCTCGGCCGCCTGCTCCAGCAGCTCCGAGCCGCTGGCGGCACCCACCCGCTCGGCGGCGCGCCGGGTCAGCCGGCGGGAGATCGGGGGCGGAGCCTCCTCCCGCTGGCGCTCGTTCATCGCCGGTACCAGCGCGGCGAGACGTTCGGCGGCGGCCCCAGCCGGGCGTTGACCACCAGCAGCGTGGGCTCCTGGATCGCCACGTGCCCCCTCAGGGCCAGCGCGAAGTGCTCGCCCAGACCGTCGACCGTGTCGGCCCGGATCCCGAACGACGCCGCCAGCGCGGCGAAGTCCGGCGTGACGAGGTCGACGCCCTCGTGCGGATCGCCGCGCCGGTCCTGGTCGAAGCGAAGCATGCCGTATCCGCCGTCGTCCACCACCACGGCGGTGAGCGGGATGCCCTCCTGGCGTGCCGTGGCCAGGTCGCCGCAGGCGTACAGAAAGCCGCCGTCGCCCGAGATGCTCACCGCCGGCCCCTGGCCGGCCAGCGCCGCACCCAGCCCCTGTGGGAACCCGCACCCGAGCGTGCCCCAGCCCAGCGGGTAGGAGAGCTTGCGCGGCGCCGGCGTGCGGTGAAAGCCGCCAAGCCAGTAGCCGGGGATGCACATGTCGCAGACCAGGATGGCGTCGTCGGGGAGCGCCGCCTCGACGGCGGCCAGGAAGGCGGCCGCCTCGGGGTCGGTGGCCGCCAGGTCCTCGCGCACGCGGCTCCGCAGCGCGGCCATCCGCCGGCCGAGGGAGTCCAGGCCGCCGCGCTCGGGCAGCCGCTTCGCCAGCGCGGTGGCCGCCACGGCGGCGTCGGCCTCCAGCACCAGGTCGGGCCGGTAGTTCTTGGCTGCGTCACGGGCGTCCACGTTCAGCGCGAGCAGATGCGGCGGCTGGGGCATCGTCCAGCCCTGGGTCATCATCGAGTCGAAGTCGCTGCCCACGGCCACCACCAGGTCGGCCTCGTCCCAGAGCGCGCCCACCTCCGGTACGTGGGGCGGGGCGTCGATCAGGCAGGGGTGTCCCAGGGGCAGCAGGCCGTGCGCCGAGTAGGTGAGCATCACCGGCGCCACCAGACGCTCGGCCAGCCGGGCCACCGCATCGCCCGCCCCGGAGGCAAGCGCGCCGCCGCCGGCCCAGACCAGCGGCCGCCGCGAGCGGGCGAGCAGCTCGACCGCTCGCTCCAGGTCCTCGCCCGCCGGCGGCGACGGGGGCGCGGGCAGGCGGCCCGGCCGCACGTGCTCGGGAGCGCCGCCCGAGGCGCCGCTGGCCTCGGCCGCCAGCAGGTCAGTGGGCACCTCCACGTAGACCGGCCGGGCCGGGGGCGCCAGCGCGGTCCGGGCCGCGGCGGCCACCGCCGGCCCGACGTCCTCGGCCCGGTGCACGCGCACCGCGTCCTTGACCACCGGCACGAACATGGCCGCCTGGTCGGTGGCCTCGTGCAGGGTGCTGCGCCAGACGCCCGCCCGGCGCGCGCTGGTGGGGATGTCGGTGGCGATCACCAGGATCGGCTGGCGCGAGGCCCAGGCCTCGCCGACCGCGCCCAAAGTGTTGGCGGCGCCGGGCCCCGTGGTCGTGAGTGCCACCCCGAGCCGGCCGCTCGCCCGGGCGTAGCCGTCGGCGGCGTAGGCGGCCGTCTGCTCGTGGCGGACACCCACCAGCCGGATGGGCGAGGTGTTGAGCTCTCGCCACAGCGCGAGGTTGTGCACCCCGGGCAGGCCGAAGGCCACCTCGACGCCCGCCTCCTCCAGCGCAGCCACGGCGGCCCGCGCCCCTGTCAGGATCTCGCTGGATGAGCTCGTCATCCGACCACCCCGCTCCGCTCGCCGGCGTGCGCATCGCCGACCTGTCGCGGGTGCTCGCCGGCCCCTATTGCACGATGATCCTGGCCGACCTGGGCGCCGACGTGGTCAAGGTGGAGCGCCCGCAGGGAGGCGACGAGACCCGCTCCTGGGGCCCGCCCTTCGTGGGCGGCGAGGCCGCCTACTACCTGTCGGTGAACCGCGGCAAGAGGAGCTGCGCCCTCGACCTCTCCCAGCCCGAGGGCCAGGAGCTCGCGCTGGAGCTGTGCGCCGGGGCGGACGCCGTGATCGAGAACTTCAAGGTGGGCGGAGCGGAGCGCCTCGGGGTCGGCTACGAGCAGGTGCGGGCGATCAACCCGGCGGTCGTCTACTGCTCGATCACCGGCTTCGGCTCGCGTCGCGAGCCGCCCGGACGGCCGGGGTACGACTTCGTGGCCCAGGCCGAGACGGGCCTGATGGCGATCACCGGCCCGGAGGAGGGACCGCCCTACAAGGCGGGCGTGGCGCTGGTGGACGTCCTCGCCGGGCTGCATGCCGCCGTGGCCATGCTCGCGGCGCTGAAGGGGGGCGAGGGGGCGCGCATCGAGGTGCCGCTGCTCGACAGCGGCCTGGCGGCCCTGGTGAACGTGGCCCAGAACGCGCTGGTCACCGGAAGGGACCCCGAGCGTTATGGAAACGCGCATCCGAACATCGTGCCGTACCAGGACTTCGAGACGTCTTCCGGCCGCATCGCGGTGGCCGCCGGCAACGACGGGCTCTTTCGGGCGCTGTGCGTGGCGATCGGCCGTCCCGAGCTGGCGGACGACGAGCGCTTCGCCACCAACGCGGGCCGGGTCGAGCGGCGCCGGGAGCTGATCCCGCTGCTCCAGGAGCCGCTCTGCGAGCGCCCCGCCGACCACTGGGTGGAGGCCCTCGAGGCTGCGGGGGTGCCGGTGGGCAAGGTGCGCTCGGTGCCCGAGGCGCTGGCCGCGGCCGCGGAGGCGGGATATCCGGCGACCGTGACGGTGGACCACCCCACCGGCGGCCCGCTGGACCTGGTGGCCTCCCCGATGTGGCTGGATTCCGACGCGGCGGATCGCCCGGCCCCGTCGCCGCCCCCGTTGCTCGGCGAGCACACCGCGGACGTATTGCGCGAGCTCGGTCGCAGCGACGACCAGATCGCGGATCTCGCGGCCCGCGGCGTGGTGCTCAGTGCGGCTCGTCGGCACTCGAGGCCGGAGGACGCGACTCCTCGGCCAGCGACGTGATCGTCAGCACGCCGCGAGCGGCCTGCTCCATCACCTCGGTGGCCTCCTCGGAGGAGCGCGCATACAGCTCCACAAGCATGTGGATCACGATGCTGTCCTCGTCGTGCTTGTGGAAGCGCACGTGGGTGAAGAACTCACGCGTGCCGTGGTCGCCGAAGGCCGCGAAGGCCAGCGACTCGGCTGCTTCCGGGCCCGAGCAGGACTCCACCTGGTCCGCGTCGACGGTGACCGTGCAGGAGGCCACCCAGGGGGTGCCGGTGACCATTCGCTCCCAGCGGTCCTCAACGGGCTCGATGCGGGAGATGCGCCGGCCGTTCTCCTCGTAGAAGGCGAGGCTCAGGTGCGGCTGGTCGTGGAGGCAGTCGAGGCACTGCACCACTGCCTCCTGGACCTCCTCGACCGGCTCGACGGCCTCCCCGCTGTCGGCGTCGACCTTGAGGATGCCCTCGTAATGGAGCTGCACCTCGAGGTTCTGCGACCAGCAGCGATAGCAGCGCAACCAGCTGGACTGGGTCCCGACTGACTCCTGAGCCGATCCTTCCATGACCTCATTATGGCCTGCCGGGCCACGCTCACCCGTCGAGGGCGCCGGCGAGGGCCTCCAGAGTGGAGTCGAAGTCGGTCTTGGCCACCGGCCCGACGCAGGGTGAGCTCGCGCCCGCGTCGCGGTAGCCCCGCATCGCAGCGACCGCCTCATCGGCCGAGCCGATCGCCGCCAGGCGCCCGAGGAAGCGGTCCGAGATGGCGTCGGCCGCCGCCTCGGGGCCGTCGCCGGTCATGGCCTCGTCGAAGCCGGCGACGTCGTCCTCGTAGCCCGAGCGCTCGAGCATCGTGCGGTAGAAGGGAAGCGAGAAGTAGGGCAGGAGCTCCTGCCGCAACCGCCCGCGCGCCTCGGCCGGCTCGGAGGTCACCGCGCTTGGCACCGCCGCCACGATGTCGAAGCCCTCCAGGTCCCGGCCCGCCTTCTCGCGCCCCTCGCGGACCGCGGGGACCACGACGTCGCGGATGTAGTCGGGATTGCAGAGCCAGAGCATCACGCCGTCGGCGATCTCTCCCGCCAGCCGCAGCATCCCGGGGGAGAGGGCGGCGAGGTAGATCGGCAGGTCGTGCCGCGGCTCGTAGCCCAGGAAGTGGAAGCTCGAGCGGTAGCGCTCGCCCGCCGGCGGGTCCTCGCCGCGCAGGGTCGCGCGCACGATCTGCGCGTACTCGCGCATCTCGCTGACCGGCTTGTCGATGCTGTCTCCGTACCAGCCCTCCACCACGGGGCGGTGGGAGACCCCCAGCCCTATCACCGCCCGGCCCTCGGAGTACTCGTCCAGCGTGGCGAAGGACTGGGCGGTGGCCACCGGCGTGCGCGAGTAGATGGGCAGGACCCCGGTGCCGAGCCGGATGCGCTCGGTCCTGGCCGCGTAGGCCATCAGGGTGGTCACCGAGTCGCGGGCGGCGATGTGGGTCACGTACACCGACTCGTAGCCAAGCTTGTCGGCCCGCTCGACCCGCTGGACCGCGGTCTCGAGCGAGCGCCCGACGGAGATGAACGACCCCAGTCCCAAGCGGCGGCGAAGGCTACCGGCCTACCATGCCCGCCGTGCTGCCCAAGGTCGTCCGCCATGCCGTTCCCGACCGCCTGCGCCATTCCGCCCGCCTGCGTGCCATGGCGCTGCGAGGCGGGCTGATTCCTCCGCGGACGATGCACTCCGCCGGCGAGGCGGCGCTACTGGCCGAGCTGGCACGGGGCCGCCGCCGGGCCGTGGAGGTGGGCGTCTACGAGGGCTCGTCGGCGCTGGTGCTGGCGGGAGCGCTGCCGCTCGGCGCCGAGCTCCACCTGGTGGAGCCCTTCGGCGGCGGCATGGACTGGTGGGAGCCGGCCCACGAGGGCGCGGTGAAGGCGGTGGTGGGCCGGGCGGCCCGCAGGCGCGGCGGCCCCGAGGTGCACTGGCACGTGGCCACGAGCGAGGCGACCGCGCGGGGCTTCAGCCTCCCCGTCGACCTGGTCTTCATCGACGGCGACCACTCCGAGAGCGCCTGCCGGCTCGACTGGGACCTCTGGCATCCGCTCGTCGAGCCCGGAGGCGTCGTCCTCTTCCACGACGCGCGTGGGGGAGACCCCGGCCCGACCGCGGTGGTGGAGGCGCTCTTCGGCGAGGAGGGCGCTGCCCGTCGCGAGGATTGGCGGGTGGTGGCCGAGCGCGACACGATGGTCGCCGCTCAGCGCTTGACGAGCAGGAACACCAACGCGATCGCAAACGCGACCTGACCCACGCCGGCGGCGGTGCCGAGGTTGGCCGCCCCGGCCAGCAGCGCGAGCCCGGTGGCCACCATGAAGACGGCCACCAGCACCAGGGCCTGGGCGGCGAGCCCGTTCACGTCGTCACCTCGGCTTGACGCTCCAGCACGGCCACCAGGTCGCCGATTCCGGCCCGGCTCGTCCTGCGCGGCCAGCAGGCGCTCGGCCTCACGGCGCCCGCCCAGCGCCCTCAGAGCACGCTCGCCCCATTCGGCCTCCACCTCGCGCAGCGCCGACAGGCGGCGGGAGTGCGCCCGCCGGGCGCCGAGGTCGAGCGTGGCGTGGTGGCTGTCGAGCGACGCCCGCAGCTCCTCGATGCCGCTGGGCGGAGGCACCGAGGAGACGGCCACGACGGGCACGTCCTTCGATCCGATCGCCGCCAGCGCCTGGGCCAGGTCGCGCTGGGCGCGCTCGGCGGCGGAGCCGAGGTCGGCCTTGGTCACGACCAGCACGTCGGGCACCTCCATGATCCCGGCCTTCAGGAACTGGAGCACGTCGCCCGAGGCCGGTTGTACCACCACCGCCACCTGGTCGCAGACCTCCTCGACGTCGGTCTCCGACTGCCCGACTCCCACCGTCTCGACCACGACGAGGTCGAAGGCCGGCGCGAGGGCCTCGACCGCCTCCCGGGTGGCCACGGCGAGCCCGCCCAGGCGTCCACCGGCGGCGGTCGAGCGGATCAGCACGCCGTCGTCCTCCGGATCGTGCTCGATGAGGGCCCGATCGCCCAGCAGGGCGCCGCCGGAGCGCTTGGAGGAGGGGTCGACGGCCAGCACGGCCACGGTTCGCCCCGCGGCCCGCCACTCGGGCAGCAGGGCCGACAGCAGCGACGACTTGCCCGCGCCGGGAGGTCCGGTCAGCCCCACGATCTGGCTGTCGGCCTCGCCGCCCAACCCCACCGGCGAGACCTCGGCCAGCAGCGCGGCGGCCCGCTCCCGGCCCTGGGGGGAGCGGTCCTCGATGAGGTTCAGCGCGGCCGGCGCGGCGCCCCGCTCGCGGTCGCGCAGCCGACGGCCCAGCTCTACGGGGGTCGGTGGCCATAGGCGGCGGACACTAGCCGAGGAGGGCCCGGACGGTGGCGGCCACCGCCTCGGGCTCGTCGGCGACCTGGCGCCAGGTGAAGCGGACCACCCGGTACCCGGCGAGCATGAGGCTCTGGTCGCGGCGGCGGTCGCCCTCGAAGGCCTGCCGCGTGGAGTGAGCGCGGCGACCGTCGGTCTCCACCACGAGCCGCTCGGCCGGCCACAGGAAGTCGGCCTTGACCTGGCGGTCTGCGAGCACCAGCCAGCGGTTGGCGAACGGCCGGGACAGTCCCCCTTGATCGCAGGCGCGAAGGAAGCGCTCCTCGATCTCCGAGTCGGTCAACCCGTGCTCGGACCAGGTCTCGAGCAGGCTCCGCACGACGCCGACACCTCGGTGACCGTTGGCCCTGGCGAGCGCCTCTTCCATCTCGCGCAGATCGAACAGGCCCTGCGCGTCGGCGCGGCCGATCGCGCGCTCGGTGCCGCGCCGGTCGACCGTGGCGGCGAGGTCGAGCAGCGTGCGGGCGACCGTGGTGCAGGGGATGCCGTCGTGGGTGGTGACGTCGGCGGCGGTGAGGCTCGGCTGGGCGTGGGCGTCCACCCCGAGCCGCGACCGCACATGACGCCGCGGCACCGAGATGTCGGTGACCGGCCGGTTGTCGGGGCGCACCGCCCAGTGCCCTCCGGCGGACCGGTGGGACAGCGCTGCGCCGATCCCGTAGGCGAGGACGGCGGCCATCCAGAAACCCTCGCGCATCAGGCGGGCCGGCCCGACGGCGTACACGCCTCGGTGTATGCGGTGCAGATGGCCGCGCCCCGCCCGGCTGCGCACACCGCTCGGCGTCAGGTCAAGCGCTCTGAGCTGGGCAAGGGAAACGACACCGTGCTGGCGCCGGGCCAGCCGCGCGAGCGCGATCCCCATGGGGGGTTGCCTACGTTGCGTCCCATATGGGGGGGTGGATTCGAGTCATCTGTGCACCATCTGAAGCGATCAGGCTCTCGGGGTGGGTCAGCGAGGGAAGGTGCGGCGATGAAGAGTGGACGTAAGGGTGTCCCTAAGGAGCTGGAGGACGCGGTCTGGGGGCTGCGTAGCGAGGGCCGCAGCGACAGCGAGATTGCCCGTCGACTGGGGCTGGAGCGAAGGCGAGTGACGCGCCTGCTGGCGCGCTGGGGAGGGATCGGGCCGAAGCGGCCACGCCGACGCAGCGGGCGCTGCCTGGACCTGGTCGATCGCGAGGAGATCTCGCGCGGGATCGCTGGCAAGGACTCTGACCGGGCGATCGGCAGCCGGATCGGGCGCCACCACACGACGATCGGTCGCGAGATCCGCCGCTGCGGTGGGCGCCGCCGCTACCGCGCCCACTTCGCCGACCAAGAGGCCTGGCATCGGGCCAGGCGTTCGAAGCCGACCAAGCTCGGCTGTTGCCCAGAGCTGCGCGCGCTGGTCACCGAGCTGCTTAGAGACGACAACTCACCTGAGCAGATCTCGGGCCGGCTGCAGCACCTGCACCCCGACAATGAGGCGATGCAGCTCTCCCACGAGACGATCTACCGCTCGCTCTTTGTCCAGTCGAAGGGGTCGTTGAAGGGCGAGCTGACCCGCCACCTGCGCAGCGGACAGACCAAGCGCCGGCCCCGCGGCTGGACCCGAAAGGGCGATGGCCGGGGCGAGATCAAAGACAAGCTGATGATCTCCCAGCGGCCCGCCGAGGTGGCAGATCGGGCCGTCCCGGGCCACTGGGAGGGAGACCTGCTGATGGGCAACAAGACGAGCGCGATCGCCACCTTGGTCGAGCGCGAGACCCGCTACGCCCAGCTCGTCGCCCTACCCGATGGATTCCGCGCCGAGCCGGTCTGCCAGGCGCTTTCGGCGTCGATCACGACACTGCCCGAGCAGCTGTGGCGCTCGCTGACCTGGGATCAGGGCAAGGAGATGGCCGAGCACAAGCGCTTCACCGTCGAGACCGGGGTCGACGTCTACTTCTGCGACCCCCGAAGCCCCTGGCAGCGGGGGACCAACGAGAACACCAACGGTCTGCTTCGCCAGTACTTCCCCAAGGGCAGAAGCCTCAAGAAAGTCACCCAGGCCGAGCTCGACGAGGTCGCGGCCAAACTCAACCGCAGACCCCGAAAGACACTCGGATACATGACGCCGGCCGAGAAACTCGCCGACCTGATCGACAACGCGCCCGAGCCCGGCTCCGATCGCTGAGCGGCTACGGGCCTACGCCCTTCACCTCGACGGCGATCGGAACGGCTGACAGGATGCACGAGGTCAGAGGTGGTGCGTTGACCGTTTGAGGTCAAGGACGTTTCGTGCGCAACCCCCTCCATGCCTCCCAGGATGCCGCCGCGCGGCACACCTGTGGGTGACCGGTGTTACGAGATTGCACCAACCCCGTACCGGTCGGCCACCAGCTCCACGATGTCGCCCATGATGCGGGTGACCTCGAAGTCCTTCGGGGTGTAGACCCGGGCCACGCCGGCCCCGAGCAGGGCCTGCTCGTCGGCTGGAGGGATGATGCCGCCCACCACCACGGGCACGTCGGCGCCGGCCTCGGCCAGCTCGGAGAGCACGGCCGGGATCAGCTCTGCGTGGGAGCCCGACAGGATCGAGAGCCCGACCACGTGCACGCCCTCGTCCACCGCTGTGCGGGCGATGCGGGCCGGCGTGAGCCGGATGCCCTCGTAGACCACGTCCATGCCGGCATCGCGGGCCCGCACCGCGATCTGCTCGGCCCCGTTGGAGTGGCCGTCGAGGCCCGGCTTGCCGACCAGGATCTTCAGCCGCCGCCCCAGCGCCTCCGACACGCGCTCCACCCGGTCCCGCAGCTCGGCCAGAGAAGAGTCGGAGACCGCGGCGCCGGCCCCACCGACCCCGGTGGGCCCCCGGTACTCGCCGAACGCCTCGCGCAACACACCGGCCCACTCACCCGTGGTAGCCCCCGCCCGAGCCGCGGCCAACGTAAAGGGCATGACGTTGACGTCCGGATCGGCAGCCGCCCTACCCAGCTCATCGAGCGCGGCCTCGACAGCCGCGGCATCGCGAACGGAGCGCCACTTGTCCAGAGCCGCGATGGCCGAGCGTTCGATGGAGGGGTCCACCCGCAGAATCCCGCCGTCCTCGCCCTCCTGCAGGGGCGACGGCTCAGCTTCGGTGAACACGTTCTGGCCAACTACGCGGAGCTCACCGGCCTCGATGCGGCGCACCCGCTCGCGGTGCGACTCCACCAGCTGGGTCTTCATATAGGGCACGGCCTCCACCGCGCCGCCCCGCTCCGCCACCACCGCCATCTCCTCGCGGGCGCCCGCCACCAGTTCGTCCACGAGGCCGTCCATCACCTTCGAGCCCTCGAACAGGTCGGGGTACTCGAGCAGATCGGTCTCGTAGGCCAGGATCTGCTGGATGCGCAGCGACCACTGCTGGTCCCATGGCCGCGGCAGCCCTAGCGCCTCGTTCCAGGCCGGCAGCTGCAGGGCCCGGGCCCGGGCCGAGCGGCCCATCGTGACCGCCAGCGCCTCGAGCACGATGCGGATGATGTTGTTCTCGGGCTGGGCCTCGGTGAGGCCGAGCGAGTTCACCTGCACGCCGTAGCGGAAGCGCAGCAAGCGCTCCTCCTCGACCCCGTACCGGGAGCGGCCGATCTCCTCCCACAGCCGGCCCATCGCCCGCAGCTTGGCGTGCTCCTCGACGAAGCGGATCCCGGCGTTGACGAAGAAGGAGATGCGTCCGAACACCCGCGGGAAGGTCTCCTCGTCGACCCGCCCGCGCACGCGGTCGAGCACGGCCTGGGCGGTGGACATCGCGTACGCGATCTCCTGCACCGGCGTGGCGCCCGCCTCCTGCAGGTGATACGAGCAGATGTTGATCGGGTTCCAGCGCGGCACCTCGTCGACGGTGAAGGTGATCATGTCCGCGATCAGCCGCATCGAGGGCTCGGGCGGGAAGGCGTAGGTGCCGCGGGAGAGGAACTCCTTGATGATGTCGTTCTGGGTGGTTCCCTGTAGGGCGTGGCGGTCCACGCCGTTCTCCTCGGCCACCGTCATGTAGAGAGCGAGCAGCCAGGCGGCGGTGGCGTTGATCGTCATCGACGTGTTCATTTCGTCCAGCGGGATGCCGTCGAGCAGCGTGTGCATGTCGCCCTTGTGGGCGATTGAGACGCCCACCTTGCCCACCTCGCCGCGGGAGAGCTCGGCGTCCGGGTCGTACCCGGTCTGGGTGGGGAGATCGAAGGCCACCGACAGGCCCGTCTGGCCCTTGGCCAGGTTGCGGCGGTAGAGCTCGTTGGACTCGCGCGCGGTCGAATGCCCCGCATACGTGCGCATCACCCAGGGGGAATCGGGCTGGGGGAGACGGTGCTCTGTCACTGAGGTGATTGTATGGTCGGGCACCTGTGAGCCGAGCCATTGACGTGCTGCACATGGGGCGCGACCGCGTCATCTGCGCCTACGAGGTCGACGGGCTCATCGTCGATCCCGGACCCGCCTCCTGCGTGGACACCCTGATCGACCGCCTGGGCTCCACGGAGCCGCGCGGCCTGCTGCTCACCCACATCCACCTCGACCACGCGGGGGCGACGGGCGTGCTCTGCCGGCGCTATCCGGATCTCCGTGTGTACGTGCACGAGCGCGGGGCCCCGCACCTGATTGACCCCTCGAAGCTGCTGGCCAGCGCGAGCCGGCTGTACGGGGACGCGATGGACGAGCTCTGGGGCGAGGTGGCGCCGGTGCCGGAGGAGAGCATCTACGTGCTGAAGGGCGGGGAGACGGTGGAGGGCTTCCAGGTGGCCTACACCCCGGGCCACGCCTCCCATCACGTCTGTTACCTGCACGAGGAGTCCGGGGACGCCTACGTCGGGGACATGGCGGGGGTCCGGCTTCCGCCTCACGAGTTCACCCTCGCGCCCACGCCGCCGCCCGATATCGATGTCGAGGCCTGGCTGGAGTCGGTGCACACGATCGCGGCCTGGAGGCCCCAGACCCTCCAGCTCACCCACTTCGGCTCGGTGACCGACGTGACCGACCAGCTCCACCGCGTGCGGACCGCCCTCACCGAGTCCGCCGACCGGGCCCGCCTGGCCGACGAGGAGGAGTTCATCGAGGGCATCCGGAAGCAGCTGCGGGACACCGACGAGGCCATGGCCGCGACCTACGAGCAGGCCGCTCCTCCCTATCAGCTCTACCGGGGCCTCGAGCGCTACTGGAGGAAGAAGGCCGGGTGATCTCGGCCGAGACCGTCGAGCTTCCGCGCACCGGGGGCCCGGGCACCGGGCTGGGCGACCACTGGCGGGTCATCGTCCTCAACGACGATCACAACACCTTCGAGGGCGTGGCCCGGACACTGTCCCAGGTGCTGCCGGGCGTGAGCTACGACCAGGGGATGGCCATGGCCAACACCATCCACAACAGCGGGCGGGCCATCGTGTGGAGCGGGGCCCGAGAGACGGCGGAGCTCTACTGGGAGCAGCTGAAGGACGCCGGGCTCACGATGGCTCCACTGGAGCAGAGCTGAGGTCATGAGACACGCCGGAGTCCACGATCTCCCAGAACGTGGGCAGGATCGGCACCTGGTACCAGGTCGCCACCTCAACTCGCTTCGCGCCGATCTCCTCTGAGTACCAGTAGCTCTCGAAGGCGGCCTTGGTGGGGAACACCGCCGTCTGAATGAAGTCGAGCCGGCCGTCGAGGTTCCGGCGGAACTCCCACTGCGTGGCGCCGTAGTCCAGGACCGCCTCGGCGACGGGGGCCCAGGCCTCGGCGAACTTGTCGCCCCGGAAGGGGTTGATCGGCCACTTGATCTCGACCAGGATCATGCGCCCACCTCCGCCCGGATCGCGCCCGGGCCCTCGATTGCCCTGCCCTCGCCCTCGCCCTCGGCGCCCACCAGGATCGCGATCTTGCCCAGGTGCTGGTTGTCGCGCATCAGCTGGTGGGCCTCGGGCACGCCCTCGAAGCCCAGGGTCCGCCACAGCACCGGCCGGATCTGTCCCGACTCGATCAGCTCGTTGGCCTTGTTGCACTCGTAGGCGTTGGCGAAGTGCGAGCCGATGATCTGCTTCTGGCGCATCCAGAGATACCGCACGTCGAAGTCGAGGTTGTAGCCCGTGGTCCCGGCGCAGATCACGACCTTGCCGAACGGCTTCACCACGAACACCGAGGTGGGGAAGGTGGCCTGGCCCACGTGCTCGAACACGACGTCGGGCTTGTCGCCCAGGATCTCCTTGACCCGCTTGTCGAAGGACCGTGAGACCTTGAAGCGCTCCTTCTCCTCGTCGGGGGTCTCGCCGCCCCGGCGCATCATTCCGGCGAACTCGCTGCGGTCGATGTAGTCGACCGCGCCCAGCTGCTTGACCAGCTCGCCCTTCTCCGGCGAGGAGACCACCCCCACGGCGTGGGCCCCGGCGATCTTGCAGAGCTGGGTGGCGAACACGCCGAGCCCGCCGGCCGCGCCCCAGATGAGCACGCGCTGGCCCGCCTGCAGGTCGCACTGGCTGATCAGCATCCGGTAGGCCGTGAAGTACACGAGCCCGTACGAGGCGGCCTCGTCCCAGGTGAGGTTCTGGGGCTTGGGCAGCAGCTGCTGGGCCTGGACCTTGGTGAACTGGGCGAACGAGCCCCAGGTGGTCTCGTAGCCCCAGATCATCTGCGAGGGGGCGGCCAGCGGGTCGAGCCCGTGGACCTCCTTGTCCTCGTAGGAGGCCATGTTGCAGTGGATCACGACCTCGTCACCCGGCTTCCAGCGCGTGACCCCTGCCCCGACCTTCCACACGATGCCCGAGGCGTCCGACCCGCCGATGTGGTGGCCCCAGTCGGGGTGATCGCCGTAGCGCATGACCGACACCGGCTCGCCCAGCGCGGCCCAGACGTTGTTGTAGTTGACCCCTGCCGCCAGCACGCGGACGATCACCTCGAACGCGCCCGGCTCGGGCACCTCGACCTCCTCGAGCTGGAAGGCGTCGCGCGGCTCGCCTAGGCGCTCCTCGCGAATGACCCAGGCGGCCATCGTCTCCGGCAGCGTGCCGGGCTCGACATCGAGCTCCGACAGCTTGCTCACGTCAACGGCCACGCATCCTCCAGGGGTTCGGTGCCACGGCGGCTGATGCTACCGGCGGACGCCTCAGGCGGACACCGCTCCGGCCTCGCCCGCGGCGGCCGGCCGCTCGGCCGCATCGGGCTGGATCGAGCGCAGCGGGGCGATGCAGACCAGGGCGATGACGGCACCGACCGCCGCCACGCCTGCCGACAGCCACATGCCGCTCGAGAGGGCGTGGATGAAGGCGTCGTCGGCGGCCTGCTGCACCTGCTGGGCCACCGCGGGGTCGAGGCTGCGCAGCACGCCGGCGGCGCTCGACGAGCCCAGGTTGTCGACCAGCGCCTCGCGCTGGGCCGCGCTCACCGGCAGGCCGGCCACGGAGTCATCGAGGCTGTTGCGACCGAGGTACTGGAACAGCGCGCCGAAGAGGGCGACGCCGAAGGTACCGCCGACCATGCGGCTCATCGAAAGGATCCCCGACGCCACGCCCGCCTTCTGCGACACCACCGCATTCATCGCGGCCGTGGACATCGGCGACATCACCAGCGCAATGCCGATGCCCATGATCACGAACGAGGGAAGCAGCAGCCCGTAGCCCGTGCCCACGTCGATCTGGGTCTGGATCAGCAGCGCGATGGTGGTGAGCGTCAGGCCGGTGACCATGAGCGGCCGCGGGCCGACGCGGTCGGTGAGACGCCCGGCGATCGGCGCGATCACCACGATCATGAGCGTGGTGGGGAGGAAGCGCACGCCGGCCTCGACGGGCGAGTAGCCCAGCATGTTCTGCATGTAGAGGGCGACGAAGAAGAAGATGGCCAGCATCGCGAACGTGACAATGAAGGCCACGGCGTTGGCCCCCAGGAAGGTCCGGGAACGGAAGAGGCTGAACTCGACCATCGGTTCGCGCACTCGGGGCTCGAGCAGGGCGAAGCCCACCAGGCCGGCTGCCGCGGCCACCAGCAGGGCCACGATCTCGGGCGAGCCCCAGCCCCAGGCGTTGCCCTCGACCAGCGCGAGCACCAGGGCGGCGAGACCGACCGACAGCGCCGCGATCCCGGGCCAGTCGATGGAATGCCGCGTGGTCTCGTCGCGCGACTCGCGGGTGGCGAAGAGGGTGACGGCCACCGCACCGGCCGCGACCGGGAGGTTGAGGAAGAAGATCGCCCGCCAGGAGACGTACTCCGCGAGCGCGCCGCCCACCACCGGGCCGATGGCGAGCGCCAGCGCGGAGACGCCGGCCCAGGTGCCAATCGCCTTGCCCCGTTCCTCCGGCGGGAAGGTGACCGTGATGATCGAGAGGGTCGCGGGCATCATGAACGCCGCGCCCACGCCCTGGATCGCGCGCCCGGCCACCAGCGCCCCCTGGCTCGGCGCCAGGCCGATGGCCGCGCTCGAGAGGGCGAACACCACGACGCCGAAGAGGAACATCCGCCGGCGACCGAAGATGTCGCCCAGGCGCCCGCCGGTCACCAGCAGGACCGCGAAGGTGAGCGTGTAGGCGTTGACCGTCCACTCGAGGCCCGACAGCGACGCGCCCAGGTCGTCCTGGATCGACGGCAGCGCCACGTTCACGACCGTGTTGTCGAGCATGATCATGAAGAGGGCGAAGCACATCGCCCCGAGCGTCCACCAGCGGCGGTTGTCCTCGTTGAGCCGGATGCTGGTCAATTCAGCCACGAGCAGCGACGATACTCGGAAGTAGGGTGACCCCAAGATGAAGCGCGGCCAACTCCTGATCATCGTCCTGGCCGTCGTCGCCGTGGCCGCTGTGGCCGTTGTCTCGACGGGAGGTGACGGCGGAAACGGCGAGGGGGAAGGCGCGGACGAGGGGCCCGCGGCGCCCGCCGGCTCAGTCCGGATCCCGTTCGCCTACTCGCCCGAGAAGGAGAAGCTCCTGGCCCCGCTGATCCGGCGCTTCAACGAGCAGCGCGACGAGGTTGGCGGTAAGCCGATCTTCGTGGAGGGCGAGGTGATGTCGAGCGGAGAGGCCGAGACCAAGATCGCCGCCGGCGACCTGCAGCCGGTGGTCTGGTCCCCCGCCTCGTCGCTGTGGGGACGCCTGCTCAACTTCGAGGCCGATCAGCAGCTCGCGCCCGAGGAGAGCCCCTCGATCGTGCGGACGCCGCTGGTGATCGCCATGTGGGAGCCGTTCGCGCGGGCGCTCGGCTGGCCGAAGGAGAAGATCGGCTTCGAGCAGATCATCCGCCTGGCGCGCTCGAACCAGGGCTTCGCGGCGTACGGGCGCCCCGAGCTCGGCCGCTTCAAGCTGGTCCACACCAATCCCGATTTCTCCACCTCGGGCCTCGAGGCGGTCGTGGCCGAGTACTACGCGGCGACCGGCAAAAAGGAGGGCTTGACCGAGCAGGACGTCGAGGGATCGGCGGCGCGCCGGATCGTGCGCGACATCGAGCGCTCGATCGTCCACTACGGGGACACCACCCTGTTCATCGCCGATCAGCTGCGCAAGGAGGGCCCGGGTTACGCCTCGGCCGTGGCCATGGAGGAGGTCACCCTGCTCGAGTTCAACCGCAACCGCGGCCCTCAGCCCAGGCTGATCGCGCTCTATCCCCCCGAGGGCACCTTCTACTCCGACAACCCGTTCATCGTGCTCGACGGCCCGTGGGTGAGCGCCGCGCAGCGTCAGGGCGCCGAGCGCTTCGGCGAGTTCCTCGCCGCCGAGATCACCCCCGAGCTGGCCGCCCGCTCCGGCTTCCGCCCGGCGGACCTGGAGACCGAGCCGGTGGCGCCCGTATCGAAGGAGAACGGCGTGGATCCGGCTCAGCCCGAGCGGGTTCTCGGCCTGCCCGAGCCGCGGACGCTCGACCGCATCCGGCGCGCCTGGCGTGAGGACCGCAAGCCCGCCAACGTGCTGCTCGTGGTGGACACGTCGGGCTCGATGGCGGACGAGAACCGCCTCGTTCAAGCCAAGAAGGGCCTCGAGAGCTTCTTCCGGGAGGTCGGCAAGCAGGACAGCGTGGGGCTCACGATCTTCTCCGACCAGATCCAGCCGCTGATCGGCGTGGAGCCGTTCGGTCAGAACGAGCCCCGGCTGCGGCAGACCGTCTCGAATCTCATCGCCGACGGGGGCACCGCCGTCTACGACGCGACGATCGATGGTTTCGACACCGTGAGGGCCGACGCGACGGCGGAGCGCATCAACGCGGTGGTGGTGCTCACCGATGGCGAGGACACCGATTCGGCGGCGGACGCAGAGGAGGCGGTGGAGGCCGTGCGGGCCCAGGGCGACTCCGACAACCAGGTGCGCGTGTTCACGATCGCCTATAGCGCAGGCGCGGCGGGAGCGGCCGAGGCCCTGGCGGCGATCTCGGAGGCCTCGGGCGGTCAGGCCTACGAGGGCGACACCGAGGACATCGAGTCGGTCTACCGGAGCATCTCGAGCTTCTTCTGATGGCCGAGGATCTGCGCCCGTACAGCAGGTCCGAGTTCAACCGGGCGCTGGTGCTCAACGCGCTGGCCAGCCCGTTCAACGTGATCCTGCTGGCGGCGATGCTGATCGCGGGGCTCGTTCTCGACCTGCTGCTGCCCCTGCTCGTGGTTGGGCTCGTGGTGTACGGCATCGCTGCCGCGCGCACCTACTTCGACGAGGACGAGGCCGACAAGGTGCTCGAGCGCGAGCGGGAGAAGCGCCGCGCGACGCTCGAGGCCGGCCGCCTGGATCCGGGCGTACTGGCCGAGCCGATCGCCCGGCTGCTGAATGAGGGCCGCCGTCGCGAGGCGCGCATCCGCGACGCGATCGCCCGGGCCGAGCTGCCGTACGAGGAGGTCTCCGCGGAGGTCGATCGCTTCATCCGCGCGATGGAGGACGGCGCCCGCCGGGCTCAGCTCCTCTACGAGGCCCTGTCCGAGAGCCCGCCCGGCCCCGTGGAGCAGCGGCTGGCCCAGGTCCGAGACGACGCGTCGAAGGCCGAGCTGACGGTCGCCCTCGAGAGCCAGCTGGCGGTGCTGCGGCGGATGCAGGGTCAGCTTCAGCGCTTCTACGACGAGATGGAGCGGGTCCTGGTTGAGCTCGACACCGTGCGCGGGAACCTGGTGTCGGTGTCCGCTTCGTCGGAGGCCGCGAACCAGCAGCGCCTGGCGGGCGACGTGCGGGCGCTGCGGGAGGAGGTCGGTGCGGTGGCCGCCGGGATGAGCGAGGCCTACGAGGGCCAGAGCTGATGACCGCCACGCTGTTCGGTGTCCCGGCCTCTCACCCGTCGCTCGCGGCAGAGCTGATGCTGCGGCACAAGAGGGTCGACCACCGGCGGATCGACTTCGTCGCCGGGGCGCACCGGCTCGCGCTGCGGGCGCTCGGCTTCCCGGGGGTGACCGTCCCGGCGCTGTGGCTCGAGGGGGCGCGGCTCCAGGGAACGCGGCGGATCGGCCTGGCGCTCGACGCGCTGCATCCCGAGCCGCCGCTGGTGCCCCGCGAGCCCGAGCTTCGCGAGGCGGTGCTCGCTGCCGAGGCCTGGGGCGACGAGGTGCTCCAGCCGGTTCCGCGCCGGCTCGTTTGGGCTTCGCTGAAGCGCGAGCGCTCCACCCTTCCCACCTACCTCGAGGACGCCCGCCTGGGCGTGCCGCCGGCGCTGGCCGCCCGCGTGGCCACGCCCGTGGTCTTCCTGGCCGCGCGGCTCAACCGGGCCACCGACCGGGCGGTGCGGCGCGATCTCACCGCCCTGCCCGGCCTGGTCGACCGCGTGGACGATTTGATCGCCGAGGGTGTGATCGGGCGTCCCGAGCGCAACCTGGCCGACTACCAGATCGCCACCAGCGTGGCCCTGCTGCTGGGGATGGCCGACGTGCGCCCGCTCATCGAGGGCCGCCCCGCGGCCGCCCATGCGCGCGCGGTGGTCGTCCGCTACCCGGGGCGCCTGCCCCGCGCGCTTCCCGCCGCCTGGCTTCCTGCCTGAGAGGCCAAACGCGACGCGGGTCCTGCGTTCCGTCAGGTCGCACCCCTACCGTGCGACTGAACCCTCATGGAAGCTGCAACCCCCCTCAGGCACCCGCACGTCAGGATCGCCGGTGACCGGCTGGCCATCGACGGGCTCGTCGTGGACGACGACTGCGCCGTCCGGGTGGTGCGCGACCGCGAGCAGGCGGGTGAGGACCCCGCGAAGACCGTGCGCGACGCGGTGGAGATCGGCGCCCGGGTGCTGGACCGCGAACAGGCCGCGGCCAACGCCGAATACGTGAAGACCGAGTTCGAGCGCGCCGCGGGCGAGCTCAACGTCCAGTTCTCCGACCGGGCCCGGCAGGTGGCCGAGTACTTCAACGAGCGGGTCGAGGAGGTCTTCGGGCCGGAGAACGGGCACCTGGCCAAGGAGCTCGACAAGCTCTTCTCCGACGGCAGCTCGGCCTCGGTTCAGAACCGGGTGCGCGAGCTGATGACCGAGTCGGCGGCCCGGTCCCGCGAGGACCTGATGCGGCTGTTCTCCTCGGCGGACGGCCAGAACCCGCTTTCCGACTTCAAGGACGGCACCATCCGCGCGCTGAAGGTGGCCGAGGAGCGCCAGTACGAGAGCCAGCAGCTCCTGGTGCGCCAGATGGGGGAGCTCGAGAAGCAGCTCCAGGCGCTGCGGCTGGAGAAGGAGAAGCTGGAGGACGTGGCCGCCGAGCGCGAGCGCGGCACCGCCAAGGGGCGCACCTTCGAGCAGCTGGTGGCCGACACGGTCGACGACCTGGCTGTCGCGCAGGGCGACGTGGCCGAGGCGGTGGGCGACTTCCGGGAGGCCACGGGCAAGCGGGGCGACGTGGTCGTGGCCGTCGACGGCTGCGCCGGGCCCGCTCGCGGGCGGCTGGTGTTCGAGGCCAAGGACAGCCGCATGAGCACGCCGGCCGCCCTGAGGGAGCTCGACGAGGCGATGGCCGAGCGCAGCGCGGACTTCGCGGTGCTGGTGGTCCCCACCGAGGGCGAGGTGCCGGCCAAGCTCGAGCCCCTGCGCGAGTACAACGGCGACAAGCTGGTCGTCGCGCTCGACCCCGAGGGCGGCACCCTGCCGCTGGCGCTGGCCTACCGGCTGGCCCGCGCGCGCGTGCTGATGCAGCGCGGCGACGGCGAGGGCATCGACGCCGGCGCGGTGCGCGACACCGTCGAGCGGGCGATCGCGGCGCTCGGCGAGGAGCGCAAGATCAAGCAGCAGCTCACGGGCGCCAAGACGGGCATCGACCGGGCCTACGACATCGTTGGGGCCATGGGCGAGCGCGTCCGCGGACTGCTGGAGGAGATCGACGTGCTGGTGCGCAGCGGCGCCGACGACCGCCCGCGGCAGGCGGAGATCGACCAGCTGGAGCTCTGAGCTTTAGGGAAGCAGCAGGTCGCCGCTCGAGCTGCGGCGCTCCCTGCCGATCCGCAGCACGGCCGGACGGATCTCCTCGGGCACCGCCACCGCGGAGCCCGCGCTCACCTCGTAGATCCCGGGGTCGAGCGAGCTGCGGATCGTGGCCGTGTCGAGCGGTGCCACGGGACCGACCTCCGTCCGCTGGGTCTCGCCCTCGAGGATGATCGTCTGGCGCCCGCGGGTCTGGTTGGAGATCGTGATCCGCACCGGGCCGGCGCCGACCCGGGCCGGCGAGACGGTGACCGCCTCGTCCTGGACGACCCCGGTCAGCTCGATCGGGATCGGCGGCCGCGGCTCGTTGGCGAAGTCCTCGTCGCCGCAGCCGGCGATCAGCGCCGCCGCGATCCCGGCCGTGACGACGACTCGTGCCCTCATCCCGGGCCGAATCTAACCGAACCAGACCGACCGGCGGTCCAGGAGCAGCGATTCGAGCTCGGCCTGGATGCCGGCCCGGATGTCCTCGGCGAGCCCCTGGACCAGGGCGAGGTCGTCGGCGTCCTCCGGCTGGTAGCCCGAGAGATCGACCGGCGCGAGGAAGCGGATCTTGAACTTGGCCGGCAGGTACATCAGGGCGGCAGCCAGGCCCAGGTGGGGAAAGGCATGGTTGACGGGGAAGTAGGCCAGGCCGGTGAGTCGCTGGAGCAGGGGCACGTGAGCGAAGATCGGCATGGCCTCCTCGGCCCCGACCACCGCCACGGGCACCACGGGAACCCCCGCGCGGATCGCCGTGCGCACGAAGCCGCCGCGCCCGAATCGCCGCAGCCGGTAGCGCTGCCAGTAGAGCTTGCGCGATCCCTTCTGCCCCTCCGGGAACACCAGGGCCAGCCGCTGCTCGTCGCGGAGCAGTCGCTGGGCGTTGGCCGGGTGCGCCGGCACCAGGCCGATCTTGTTGGTGAGCAGGCCCACGCCCGGATAGCCCCTGAACCAGTGCTCGCCCAGCATGTAAATCGGCCGCGGCGACGGGTGCTCGTGGCGGATCGCCTGCATGATCATCGGCGCATCCGGAGGCAGCGCGCCCGAGTGGTTGGACACGATCAGCGCGCCGCCCTCCGCGGGAACGTTCTCGACTCCCTCGACCTCCACCCGGAACCAGTAGCGGTAGTAGAAGTCGAGCAGCGGCTGCATCAGGTCGAACACCCGCTCGGAGCGGCCCCAGTCGTCGATCGTGCGCTCCGGCTCCTCGACGGGCACCAGCTGGCGCAGCTCGCGCAGATCGGGCGCGCGCGGAGCGGCGGGCATGTCGAGGGCGTCGGGACGGGCGTCGTACGAGGGCTGGGCCGCGGGCGCGTCCTCGGAGCCCGCCTCGAAGACCAGCGGCCCGCCCACCAGCGGGCTGTCGTCGGACAGGCCGTGCCGGCTGGCGGGACGCCGCGGCTCAGTCACCGCTGAAGGGGAGCTCCACCACCCGGGCCTCCGAGCCGTCCACCAGCACGGTGTCGCCCGGCGTGGCCTCGCGGCGCACGAGCGCGAGCGCTATCGGGCCGAAGCGCGGGGAGCTGCAGACCGACCCAAGCCGGCCGACGACCCGCTCGCCCAGCAGGATCTCGCTTCCGCGCTGTGCGGGCGCGGACAGGCGAAGGCCGCGCAGATGGCGGTTGGGCTTGCCCCGGTAGTGCAGCCGCGCGACGGTCTCCTGGCCCACATAGCAGCCCTTGGTGAAGCTCACCGCGCGCGCGTTGATGCCCGCCTCCTGAGGCATCGTCTCGGCGTCCATGTCGTACCCGAGCCGGGGCCGCCCGGACTCGATCCGCAGGCACTCCACGGCCTCCTCGGACACCGGCTCGACGCCCAGGTGCTCCCGCCACTCCTCGACCGCAGCGTTCGAGCACAGGAGGTCGACGCCATGTGCGGTCCGCACCAGCAGCCCCCGGCCGGTGTCGACGAAGGAATGCTCGGCGGCGGGCGGCGACTCGTCCACCAACCCGTCCACCGCGGGGCCGATCAGCGACAGCAGCGCGTGGTCCTCGGTGAGGTCGTCCCACTGCACGTCGCGGCCCAGGGTGTAGGTGGTGAGCATGTGGCGCAGCACCGCGTGTCCGATGGCCTCGGTGTCGAGCCAGAAGAAGTCCTCGCCGCGCAGGATGCGCAGGTCGGTGCGCAGCTTGCCCTTGACGGTGAGCACGGTGGCGTAGCAGCCGCTGCCGGGGGCGAGCGCCTCGACGTCGTTGGATACCTGCCCTTGGAGGAAGTCGGCGGCCTCGGCGCCGCGCATCACGAACTTGGCGCGCTCGGAGCGGTCCAGAAGCCCGGCGGCCTCGGTCAGCAGGGCGTATTCGTCGGTGGCCACGGCCATGGTGCCAATGCTACGCACGCGCCCCGCCGGCCGTCTTAGGGAGTGCTAAATTAGGCACGACTAAACTCGGGATCAGATGGCACGAATGTCAGAGATATGGGAGAACAAAGTCTCCCGGCGCAAGCTCATCGGCGGGGCCGCGGCCACCGGCGCGGCGCTGCCGATCCTCCACGAGGTGGTTCCCCACCAGCGGCTCCACGGCTCCGACGCGTCGGCAGCCGAGCACCACAACGCGGTCGCCCGGGCCACCCACAGCGGCTCGGCCCACCTGGGGACCGTCGGCGGCGTGGACCCGCGCGTCAACGGCTTCGATCCCCAGGAGCTCCTGCGCGACTTCGACGAGGGCACGGTCCGGGGTGGCGTGCGCGAGTGGGAGCTGCTGGCCCAGGACAAGGAGATCGAGGTGGCCCCGGGGGTCAAGTACCCCGCCTGGACCTACAACGGCCGGGTTCCGGGCCCGACGCTACGGGCCCGCGAGGGCGAGAGCCTGCGGGTGCGTTTCGTCAACGGCTCCAGCCACCCGCACACCATCCACTTCCACGGCGTCCACCGGGCGGCGGTCGACGGCGTGCCCGGCATCGGCGCCGGCAACATCGCGCCGGGCGAGTCGACCGTCTACGAGTTCGACGCCACCCCGTTCGGCCTGCACCTCTACCACTGCCACTCCACCCCCCTCGCCGACCACATCGCCAAGGGCCTCTACGGCGCCTTTGTGATCGACCCCAAGGCGGGCCGCCCGGCGGCGGACGAGATGGTGATGGTGATGAACGGCTTCGACACCAACTTCGACCGCTCCAACGAGATCTACGCCGTCAACACGGTGGCCTTCGAGTACATGAACAAGCCGGTCCGGGTCAAGCGCGGCGAGTTGGTCCGGATCTACCTGGTGAACATCCTCGAGTTCGACTTCGTCAACTCGTTCCACATCCACGCGAACTTCTTCGACTACTACCCCACCGGCACGCGGCTCGAGCCGCGCGACTTCACCGACACCGTCGTCCAGGGCCAGGGCGAGCGCGGGATCCTGGAGCTGCGCTTCCCCTACACCGGGAAGTACATGTTCCACGCGCACGTGAGCGAGTTCGCCGAGTTCGGATGGATGGGGTTCTTCGAGGTCACCGAATGACGCGGATGACCCGCGCCCTCGGAGACCTCGAATTCGAGGTGGTCGACTAGCCGTGGAAGCCGGCTCCGCCACCGCTCCCCGCAGCGCTCGCCGGCCGGCCTGGCTCGCCGGGGTCGCGCCCCTCGTGATCCTCGCGGTGGCCATCGGGCTGTTCGTCGCCCTCGACGCGCCCGGCCTCGACCGCATCGGCGTGCCCGTGGAGGAGCTGACGGTCGAGCGGACCGTCCTGGAGCCGGGCCAGATCCAGCTGCACGTGCGAAACGACGGCGCCGACCCGGTGGAGGTGCGGCAGGTCATCGTCAACGACGGCTTCGCCGACTTCACCCAGACCGACGCGGACCTGGGGCGGCTGGCGGGCGGCGAGATCGACGTGCAGTACCCGTGGATCGAGGGCCAGGCCTACGAGATCGCGCTGCTCACGGCCACCGGGGCGACCATCGACCACACGATCGAGGCCGCCGTGGAGACCCCGGACGCCGATCTGGGGTTCTACGGGCTCATGGCGCTGATCGGCCTGTACGTCGGGGTGATCCCCGTGGCCATCGGGATGCTGTGGCTGCCCTGGCTGCGCGGGGTCGACGTCCGCTGGATGCGCTTCCTGCTGGCCTTCACGATCGGCCTGCTGGCCTTCCTCGGGATCGACGCCCTGCTGGAGGGCACCGAGCTGGCCGGCACCGGGCCGGAGTCGCTCGGCGGCGCCGCGCTCGTCTGGCTGGGGGCGGCCGCGGCCTACCTGGCGCTGGCCGGGGTCGACGCCTGGCTCTCCGGCCGGCGGGGCCGTTTGGGTGAGGAGGCCGAGGAGGCGGGGGAGGGAAAGAGCTCGCTGGGCCTGGGCTACCGGGCCGCCTTCCTGGTGGCGCTCGGAATCGGCCTGCACAACCTGGGCGAGGGCCTCGCCATCGGCTCCGCCTACGCCGTCGGCGCGCTCGCTCTGGGAGCCACCCTGGTGGTCGGCTTCGCCCTGCACAACACCACCGAGGGCCTCGCCATCGTCGCGCCCGTGGCCCGCGAGGGCGGCGCGAGGCTGCGGCGGCTGATGCTGCTCGGCCTGCTCGCGGGGGCCCCCGCCGTGCTGGGCGCCTGGATCGGCGCCTCCGCCTTCGACCCCAGCCTCGCGGCGCTCATGTTCGGCGTGGGGGCGGGGGCGATCGCCCGGGTGATCGTCCAGATCGCCCCGGCGGTCAAGGACGAGGCGGGGCGGCTGCTGCACCCGCTGGCCGCCGTGGGCCTGCTCTCCGGGCTGGTCGTGATGTACGTCACCGGGCTGCTGGTGAGCGTCTGATGGCCACCCGCAGCGCCAGCCCGCTGGTCTCCGACGCGGTGCAGGACTACGCCAAGGCGATCTGGTCGCTCTCCCAGCGCGGGGGCGGGGCGGTGTCGACCTCCGCGATCGCCGAGCGCCTGGACGTATCGCCCGCATCGGCTTCGGCGATGGTCAAGCGGCTGGAGGCCCTCGGCCTGGCCACCCGTGAGCCCTACCACGGGGTGAAGCTCACCCGCGCCGGGAGCCGGGTCGCGCTGGCGGTGCTGCGCCACCACCGCCTGCTGGAGCTCTACCTGGCCGAGGCGCTGGGGATGTCGTGGGACCGCGTGCACGAGGAGGCCGAGGTGCTCGAGCACGCGATTTCGCCCGAGCTGTCCGAGCTCATCGCGGCCAAGCTCGGCGACCCGACCCACGATCCTCACGGCGATCCGATCCCCACGCGGGAGGGCACGATCGAGGAGCGGCCCACCGAGTCGCTGGCCGACCTGGATCCCGGCGCCCGGGGGCTGTTCGTGCGCGTATCGGACTCCGATCCGGAGATGCTGCGCTACCTCGCGGAGCGGGGGATCGCGCCCGGAGACCGCTTCGAGGTGCTCGAGCGCCAGCCGTTCGAGGGCCCGCTCACCATCCGTTTCGGGGACGCAACGCACGTGCTGGGCGGCGCGCTGACCCGCGCCATGCGGACCGTGTCCGCCTGAGGGTAGGGTTGTCGATCCATGGCGCTCGCCGACGAATTCCAGGCGGTGGTCGACTTACTGCCGCCCGACTGGACCCAGCTGGAGCTCGACCTGCGGATCTTCGACGAGACCCGCTACGTCGACGCCGCGGCCCTGCTCGTGCAGATCAACGCCATGCCCTACTCGAAGGCCGACTGGCACTGGCGACTGCGGGTGGCCCGCGAGTTCGGCCACGCGGCGTCCGCCGAGACCACCCACGGGACGCTGGCCGTGCTGGACGCCGAGGGGATGGAGGGCGAGCTGGCGGTGCGGGAGGCGCGCTCGGGCCGGGTCGAGGTCACACAGATGTGGGGCAGGCCCGAGTCGGTGCGCCAGGAGTTCCGCAAGCGCCGGGCTCAGTAGGCGCCCGGTGGCCCGCGTTGCGCTCTTGTGCCCCGACCTGCTGTTCGGGTCGAAGCTGCAGGGGGCGCTCACGGCCGCCGGGCACGAGGTGCTGCCGCCGGACGCCCAGGCGGACCTCCTGGTGGTGGACCTGACCAGCGATTCGGAGGAGCGCATCGCCGCCAGCGCCGGCGCTGCGGTGCCCCGGCTGGGCTTCTACGCCCACGTGGAGCAGGACGTGCGCCGGCGGGCCGAGGAGGCGGGCTTCGACCGAGTGGTGCCGCGCTCGCGCATGGCGCGTGAGCCGGCGGTGCTGGTGGAGGCGTTGCTGGACGACCGCTAGGGCGGGAAGCGGTAGAAGAGCTCGCCGACGTCCGGGCGCCGCTGGAGGATGCCGAAGCGCTCGTCGAAGCGGGCCCAGCCCTCGAGCTCGTCTCGGTCGAGCCGGAGCGGCGGCCGCAGGGCCGGGGCGATGGCCTCGAGCTGAGCCCGCACCAGGGGCTCGTCGGCCCCCGAGGCCTCCACGAGCTCCTCCACGGTCGCCCGGCGATCGGCCAGCGCTGCTCGCGTTCCCGCTCGCAGCAGGGCCAGCAGCTCGGAAAGCTCGGTGCCGATTCGGGTGAGGTTCTTCCGTTCGGTCACCAGCACCAGCTCCGGGTAGCGAGGCGCCCCGTAGCTATCCACCCGGAACTCGCGCGTACGCACTCCGCGGCGGCGGAGGGCCACCCCTTCGACGTTCCAGAACGACACGACCGCGTCCACGCGGCCGGCGATCAGGCTCGGCACGGCGGAGAAGCCGATCGTTACGCGCTGCACGCGGCCGGGATCGCCACCATCGCTCCGCACCACCGAGCGCAGCACCGCGTCATCGGAGGGCAGGCCGGTAACGCCCACGCGGCGGCCCTCGAGGTCGCGGGGCCGCTCGATGCCGGGACGGGCAATAACCGCCGCAAGCGGCCGCTGCACCAGCGCTCCGATTGCCACCACGTCGCTGCCGCGCTCGCGGGCCAGGCCGAGGTCGTGTATGTCCATCACAGCCACGTCTGCCCGACCCGCCGTCAGCAGCTTGAGCGAGTCGGTCGATGACGACGGCACACGTACCTGGAGATCCAGCAGGAAGTCGGCGTCCCTGCGCTGGGCGGCGTATATCCCCGCGTGCGCAGGATTGGGCTGGAAGTCGAGGGCCACCGTCACCCTCACCTCGGGCACGTCGTCCAAGCAGCCCACCAGGCCGGTGCAGGCAAGCAGCAGGCAGAGAAGCCGGCGCACGGACGAAGCGTAGGCGCGGGCGCCTAGACTCCGACGGGATGCGGCGGGTCACGTTTTCGCGGAACTTCACGCTCTCCCTGTCGCGGACCTGCCGGTGCTACTGCAAGTACTGCGCGTTCGCGACGCACCGGCCGCACCTGTACGCGCCGGACGAGGTGGAGTCCCTGCTGGACGACGCCGCCCGTCGCGGCGCCAAGGAGCTGCTGGTGCTGACCGGTGAGAAGCCGGAGGTCAACCCCGAGGTGGCGTCGCGGCTGGCCGGCTACGGCCACGAGGACTTCATCTCGTATGTGGCCTGGGCCTGCGAGCGGGCGCTGGAGCGGGGGATGTTGCCGCACACCAACGTGGGGGTGTGCACGCGCGACGAGTTGGCCCGGCTGCGTGAGGTCACCGCCTCGCAGGGGCTGATGCTGGAGTCGGTGCGCGGCGATCTGGTGGTCCATCAGGGCTCGCCGACCAAGCACCCGGAGGTGCGGCTGGAGACGATCAGGGCCGCCGGGGAGCTCTCCATCCCGTTCACCAGCGGGATCCTGGTGGGGATCGGCGAGACGCCCGAGGACCGCGTGGCCGCGCTGGAGGCCCTGGCCGAGGTGCAGGCCGAGCACGGCCACCTGCAGGAGCTGATCCTGCAGAACTTCGTGCCCCACCAGCGTTACTACGGCGCGGAGCCGGCGGCGATCGCCGACGAGGCCCAGCGCGGCGAACGCCCGGCGGCCGGCGAGCTTCCGCTGCCGGGCTGGGCCACGCCGATCAGCCTCGAGGACATGCGCGTGCTGGTGCGGGAGTGCCGGCGGCTGCTGCCCGGGGTGGGGGTCCAGATCCCGCCCAACCTGTCCGACTGGTGGCTGCCGCTGGTGGACGAGGGCGCCACCGACCTGGGCGGGCTGTCGGCCAACGGCGACCATATCTCGCCCGAGCATCCCTTCCCGTCGGTGCACCGGATGCGCAAGCAGCTGGCCCCAGCCGGATACGCGCTCACCGAGCGGCTGTGCGTGTACCCGCAGTACATGGACGCCGGCTGGCTGGAGCAGGGCGTGCTCGACGTGATCAAGCTGAAGTACTGGAGCTTCATCCCTCGCCGCGGCTCAGGCCGGCGCGAGGAGCGGCCCCGGCGCCCGGAGCTGGTCCCGGGGGCGATCGCGCGCGCTCGCGATGGCGCGCCGCTCAGCTCGGAGGAGCTCACCGCGCTGTTCAGTGAGACCCGGCCGGAGGCGATCGAGGACATGCGCCAGGCGGCCGACGAGCTGCGGCGCGAGCTGGCCGGGGAGCGGGTGACGTTCGTGGTCAACCGCAACATCAACGTCTCGAACGTGTGCGTGGTGGGCTGCGCCTTCTGCGGCTTCGGCCAGGGCAAGCGCTCCCCCGACGCGTACGAGCACTCCAAGGAGGAGTTCCGCCGCCGGGTCGCCGAGGCGGTGGCGTTCGGGGCCACCGAGATCTGCATGCAGTCGGGCATCCACCCCGACTGGAGCATCGCCGACTACGAGAAGTGGCTGCGCGTGGCCAAGGAGGCCGCGCCGGACATCCATCTGCACGCCTACTCGCCGATGGAGATCGACGCCATGGCCGGCGACCTGCCGCTGGACGAGGTCTTCGCCCGGCTCAAGGCCGCCGGGCTCGGCTCCACCCCGGGCACCGCCGCCGAGGTGCTCCACGACGGGGTGCGGGAGCGGATCTCGCCGAACAAGCTGCCCGTGGCTCGCTGGGTGGAGATCGTCGAGGCCGCTCACGCGGCCGGTGTGCGCTCCACGGTCACGGTGATGTTCGGCCACGTTGAGGAGCCGTGGGAGCTCGCCGAGCACATGCGGGTGGTGAGGGAGCTGCAGGAGCGCACCGGCGGCTTCACCGAGTTCGTGCCGCTGTCGTTCATCCCCTTCCACACCCTGCTGGGGCGCACCCACGGCATCGAGGAGATCTCGCGCGAGGAGAACCTCAAGCACACCGCCGTCTTCCGGCTGGCGCTCGGCCGCAGCATCCCCAACCTGCAGGCCAGCTGGGTCAAGATGGGCCTCGACGCGGCCACCGAGGCGCTCGACTGGGGGGTCAACGACCTGGGCGGCACCCTGATGGAGGAGAGCATCAGCCGGCTGGCCGGCTCCTACCACGGGGTGCGGCTCGAGCCCGGCGACCTGGTGGGCGCCGCCCACGCCGCCGGCCGGCCCGCCGCCGAGCGCGACACCCTGTACGGCATCCGGCGCCGCTACGACCTCCCGCTGGCCGCGTAGCAACCCGGTCACAGCGATTTCGCACGATCTTCACGCCGGGGACGCCGACGGGGGGCACGCTGACCCCGTGCGCCGCCGCGACTTCATCGGCCTCGGAATCGGCGGCGTGGCCACCGTCTCGCTCGGCGCGGCCTTCTGGGAGGAGCTCTTCGGCACGGCGCAGAGCCGTCCGCCGCGCCCGGGCCGCGGCTACGGGCCGTTGCGAGCGCCCGACAACCACGGCATCCGCCTGCCCGCCGGGTTTCGCTCTCGCCTGGTGGCCCGGGGCGGCGAGCCGGTACCCGGCACCGGCTACCGCTGGCACGTGGCCTCGGACGGGATGGCCGCCTTTCCCCGCGAAGACGGCGGCTTCGTGCTGGCCTCGAACTCCGAGGCCTACGAGGGCGGCGCCTCGGCCCTGCGCTTCTCCAGCGCCGGGCGGGTGGAGGACGCCTACCGGATCCTCTCGGGCACCACGCAGAACTGCTCGGGCGGCGGGACGCCCTGGGGCAGCTGGCTCTCCTGCGAGGAGGTCGAGGACGGGCGGGTGTGGGAATGCGATCCCGGCGGCCGGCGGCGGGCCCGCGCCCACCCGGCCATGGGCGTGTTCAAGCACGAGGCCGCCGCGGTGGACCCGGTCGGCCGGCGGGTCTACCTGACCGAGGACCTGATCGACGGCGGGCTCTACCGCTACACGCCGAAGCGCTGGCCCGACCTGTCCGCCGGGCGGCTGGAGATCGCCCGCGTCGGGCGCGGCGGCCTGGTGGAGTGGGTGCGGGTGCCCGACCCGCTCGCGCGCACCGAACGGACCCGTCGCCAGGTGCGCGGCAGCGCCCGCTTCAAGCGCGGCGAGGGAATCTGGCTCGACGGGCGCACGCTGTGGGTGAGCACCACCGCCGATCACCGCGTCCACGCCTACGACCTCCGCTCGCGGCGCATCCGCGTGGCCTACGACGGGTTGGCCTCGCGTCGCGCGCCGCTGCTGCGGGTGGATCAGCTGACGGGGTCAAGGGCCGGCGAGGTGTTCGTGTGCGAGGACATCGCCACCGACGAGATCGACATGGGGGTCATCGGCACCGACGGCAGGGGTTCGCGCTTCCTGTCGGTCGGCGGCCCCCAGCACCGAGGCTCGGAGCTCACCGGCGTCACCTTCGACCCCTCCGGCCGCCGCATGTTCTTCGCCTCCCAGCGGGCCTTCGCCGTTGGCGATGCGGAGCCGGGGCCGGGGGCGATCTACGAGGTGCGGGGGCCCTTCCGGGCTCAGCGGAACAGATCGCGCTCGGCCGGCCGGAGCAGCGCCGCGGCGCCCGGCCCGTCATCCGGCGTCACGTAGCGCTCCAGGCCCCGGACGAGCACGGCCGGCTCGCGCGAGTCCTTGGCGCGGGCCAGGTCGGCCGCGCCGGCCACGGCGTCGGCGATCGCGATCTGGGTGACCCGCAGGTCGCGGCCGTAGGCGTCGGGGCGGCCCTGCCAGTCCTCGAGCGGCGCGAGGCCGGCCAGGCCGATGGCCACGTCGGTCTGGCCGAGCCGCCACGCTCGCCCGAAGGAGTCGGCCACCACCAGCGCGGGCCGCACGCCGCACTGGAGCGCCAGCCCGCCTCGCAGCCGGCGGGCCGACGCGTCGGGGTCCTCGGGCAGGAGCACGAGCTCGCCGTCGTCCCCCGCGTTCGACTGGTCGACCCCGGCGTTCGCGCAGACCAGCCCGTGCCAGGTGAGGCAGATCAGCACGCCGTGCGACGCTCGCAGGACCTCCGTGGACTCGTCGAGCACCGCCTGCACGAGCCGGGGATCCTTGCCGCCCTGCTCGGCGGCCAGCGCGAGCGCGCGCTCGCTCGGCTCGATCTCGGCCAGTCGCCGGGTCCGGCCCTCGGCCTTGGACACCACCTTGTGCGAGACCACGACCACGTCGCCGGCGGCCAGGTCCTCCGGCGCGGCCGCCGCAAGCAGCGCCGCCAGGTCGTCGCCGGCGTGCACGTCGGGGACGGCGTCCAGGGGCAGGCAGAGAAGCGAGCGCCGGGGCGGTGACACGGCCTGCCCCTCAGGCCGAGGCGCGTACCGGAGTCGCGCGGCCGGGCCGCGCCGACGCCCGCGCGTGCGAGCGGTCGAGCTGGCTCAGTGCGCCGCGGGTCGACGGCGCCTGTCCCCGGCGGAGCTCCAGCGCTGCCGCCAGCTCGGCCAGGTCCTCGGGGGTGTCCACGTCGAGCATCAGCGTGGGCAGCCGCTCGACCGAGTACCCGAGCCCGGCCTCGCCGGCGGCCGCGCGGTGGCGAGCCAGGCTGCCGGGACCGAAGCTGGGGTCGATCGCGTCGGGCGGGGAGAGCAGCAGGGCGTTGGTGCCCGCGAGGTGCCGGTCGGGCACGATCGCGACCGGCCCGGCGCGCTCCAGCAGCTCGTCCAGCTCGGCCGGGTCGAGCAACGGCGTGTCTCCCGGCACCAGCAACACCCGGGCGAAGCCGGCCTCCAGCGCGTGCTGGATGCCGATCCCCGCCGCAGCCGACTGGCCCGCCATCGCCGTGTCCCGCAGCACGCGCACGCCGCCCCCGACCGCGGCGGACTCGGCCACGCGGTCGGAGGTCACCACCGCCACGGCGTCGAGGGCGGAGACGTGCCGCAGGGCGGCCAGCACGTCGGAGAACATCGCCTGGGCGAGCGCCTGGCGCGAGCCAGCGCCGAGCGTGACGGCCAGGCGCTGCTTGGCCGCCGTGAAGGTCTTCACCGGGAGGATCGCGATCGTGCTCATCGTCGTCCGGTAGGTCCGGCCGAGCGTAGCGGGCGGCGCTTTGCTGGGCGAGCCTTCATTGGTCAAGAGACGCCGCAAACTCCAGGGTGTTCGTGGCCACCAGCCGCCGCCGCTCGGGAGTATCGAGGAGCGTGTCCAGCTCCAGAGAGGGAATCCCTTGCACCGGCTCGTCCGCGACGATGCCGTCCAGCACGTCCGCGTAGGCCCCGGCGATACCCGTGGCGGTCGGCTCGATCCCCGCGTAGGCGCAGAAGGCCGCGGTGGGGCCCTTGAGCACCCGCCCGCCCACGAACGGGCTCACGGCCACCACCGGCGCCGGTGCGCCCGACAGCGCCTCCCGCATGCCGGGCAGGGCCAGGATCGGCCCGATGGAGATCACGGGGTTGGAGGGGCCGATCACGATGGCATCGGCCTCCGCGAGCGCGGTGAGCACGTCGCCGGTGGGCCGGGCCCGCTCGAGGCCGCGCAGCTCTACCGCCTCCACGGGCGCCGGGGCGCCCGCCACGATCATGTACTCCTGGAAGGGGCGCGGCGGCTCCTCGCCGGCGCCCACCCAGGTGGCCACGGGCTCGTCGCTCATGGGCAGCACGCGGGCCGGCACGCCCAGCGCCTCGACCACGGGTCGGTGAGCGTCGGTCAGGCGGCGTCCGCGCCGCAGCTCTTCGGTCCGCACGAGGCAGAGAGCGAGATCGCGGTCGCCCAGGCGAAACCAGGCCGGCCGCCCGGCCGCCTCCAAAGCGCCCATCACCTCCCAGGTGTCCCCGCGCAGCCCGTACCCGCGCTCGTCGATCTCATCGGCCAGCCAGTAGGTCACCAGGTCGGGATCGGGGGACACGTGGACGCCATAGGCGTCGGTGTCGTCGCCGGTGTTGGCCACCACCACCAGCTCGTCGGCCACGTCCAGCAGCCCGCGGGCGAGCTTGGCCCCGCCGCTGCCGCCCGAGAGGAGGACTACCAGCGCGGCTCCTCGATCCCCGTCAGGCGTACGCCGGCGTGCACCTTGTTGCGCACGTTCACCGAGATCAGCAGCGGGGTCAGCCCTTCGATCAGGCGGGCCACCTCCAGGCGGCCGCAGTCCACCGGCCGCAGGCCGGCGATGCGGCGGACGATCTCGGCCACCCGGCCCTTGGCCTCGCGCGAGTCGCCGGCGATCAGCACGTCCTCGTCGAGCTCGTGCTCGAGGTCGCCGACCACCACGGCGCTGAGCGTGTGGAAGGCGGCCACCACCTCCACGCCCTCGGGCGCCATCTCCTGGGCCTGCTGGGCGGCCGAGCCCTGGGGGACACCCAGCATCCGGGTGGCCTTGCCCGACACGGCCGCCGCCAGCGGCACGGTGGCGTCCACCAGGATCTGCCCCGGCCGGAGTGCCTGCTTGAGGTTGGTGAGCGTCTCGGACTGGGAGCGGAAGGGCACGCACATCAGCACCACCGGCCCGCGCGTAACGGCGTCGACGTTCTCGAGCCCGTCGGCGCCGTCGCCGAGGCGCCCGGCCGCTTCGGCGGCCCGGCCCGCATCGCGGGAGCCGATCACCACCTCCACGCCACCACCGATCAGGCGCTGGGCGAGGGCGAACCCGATCGCGCCGGTCCCCCCGATGATCGGCACGGGCTCCATGCAGCGGCACCCTATCTCCGGGCGTGGGTCCCTGCGGCTTGGGATAGCCTCCCCGCCGCCTTGCGACTTGCGGAACGCACAGCGCTCGTGACCGGCGGCGCGTCGGGGATCGGAGCGGCCACCTGCCGGCGTCTGGCCGCCGAGGGCGCGCGGGTGGCGGTCAGCGATCTCAACAGCGAAGGGGCCCGGGCGGTGGCCGGCGAGATCGACAGCCTCGCCTACGAGCTGGACGTCCGCTCGGACGATTCGATCCGGGCGGCGGTGAGCGCCGCGGAGCGCGACCTCGGGCCGATCGACATCCTGATCAACAACGCCGGCTACGACGAGTGGGGCTGGTTCACCGACACCGACCCCGGCCTCTGGGACCGGGTGCTCGCGGTCAACCTCCGTGGGGTGATCGCCGTCACCCATGTCGTGCTGCCCGGGATGCAGGAGCGGCGCCGCGGGCGCATCGTGAACACCGCGTCGGAGGCGGGGCGCGTTGGCTCCAGCGGCTCGGCGGCCTACTCGGCGGCCAAGGCCGGGGTGATCGGCTTCACCAAGGCGATCGCGATCGAGAACGGCCGCTACGGCATCACCAGCAACGCGATCGCCCCGGGTCCGATCGAGACGCCGCTGCTCATGGCCGCGCCCGAGGTGATGGGCGACCTGGGCAAGAAGCTCGTGGACACCATGGTCGGGTCCACCAACCTGCGCCGCCTCGGCCAGCCGGACGAGGTGGCGGCCGCCATCGCGTTCCTGGCCTCCGACGACGCCTCGTACGTCACCGGGCAGTCCCTCGGGGTGAGCGGCGGGCTCGCCCGCCTTTAAGTGCTAGGCCAGCACTAAGCTCGGCGGGATGGTGAAGATCCGCGAGGTGGGCCCGCGGGACGGCTTCCAGAACGAGCCCGAGGTCATCCCCACCGCCGAGAAGGTGCGGCTGGTGGAGATGCTGGCTCGCACCGGCCTGCGCCGGCTCGAGGTCACGAGCTTCGTGCGCGCCGACGTGATCCCCCAGCTCTCCGACGGACCCGAGGTGCTGCAGCGGGCTGACATCCCCGACGACGTGAGCGTCACCGTCCTGATCCCGAACGAGCGCGGACTCGACAACGCGCTCGAGCTGCGGGAGCGCTTCCAGGAGGTCAACCTCTTCCTCTCGGCCTCCGAGACCCACAACCGTGAGAACGTCAACCGCTCGATCGAGGAGTCGCTCGGCGGGCTCGAGCGGGTGGTGGCGCGCGCCCGGAACGAGGGGCTGCGCTGCGAGGGCGTCATCTCCGTCGCCTTCGGCTGCCCCTACGAGGGGGAGGTGCCGCGGGAGCGGGTCTTCGCCATCGCCCGCCGGCTGGTGGAGGCCGGCTGCGAGGAGATCGCCTTCGGCGACACCACCGGGATGGCCAACCCGGTGCAGGTGCGCGAGTTCTTCGGTGCGGCCGGAGCGGAGCTCGACGCCGAGCTCACCGCGCACTTTCACAACACCCGCGGCCAGGGCCTGGCCAACGCCGTGGCCGCCCTGGACGCCGGCGTGCGCTCGTTCGAGAGCTCGTTCGGCGAGCTGGGCGGCTGCCCGGTGCCCAAGGGCGCGACCGGCAACATCGCGAGCGAGGACCTCGTGTCGATGCTGCACGAGATGGGCTTCGACACCGGCGTGGACCTCGAACGGCTCGTGGCCTGCGCCCGCGCGGCCCAGGAGGTGCTCGGCCGGCCGCTGGGAAGCCACGTGCTGACGGCGGGGCCGGTGGAGTGGAAGCCGGCCTGAGGGCCGACATCGAGGCGCTGTCCGCCATCGAGCGGGGCTCGGCCGGCCCGGGCGAGCGGCGCTCGGCGGAGTGGGTGGCACAGCGGCTGCGCGCGGAGGGGGGCGAAGATGTGCGGCTGGAGTGTTTCCCCTATCAGGGGACCTTCGCGCACGCGCAGGCGCTCCACTACGCCGCGGGCCTGCTCGCCGCCCTGGGCGCTCCCCGTCCGCTGGCCGCCGCGGCGCTCCTGTCCTTCGAGCTCGACTTCTCGGGCCGCTCCCAGTGGATCCGGCGCCTGCTCCCGCAGACCGAGGGCACGAACGTGGTCGCCCGGCTCGCCGCGCGCGGCGAGCGCCTCCGCACCCTGGTGCTCGTGGCCCACCACGACGCCGCGCGCACCGGTCTCATGTGGGATCCGCGCCTGCTGGCCGCCGGTGACCGGACGGCCGCCCGGACGGGGCGACATCCGTCGCTGGCTCTGCCGGCGGAGGTGGCGCTCATCCTCGCGGCGCTGGCCGGGGGACGGGGCGGCCGGCCCTCCCGACGCTTGCGGCGGGTGCTGCGCGGCATCTCGGCGGGGGTCCTCGCCTCGGCCATCGGGCTGTCGCTCGACCAGGCTCGCTCCGCAACCGTGCCCGGAGCCAACGACAACGCCTCGGGCGTGGCCGCCGTGCTGGCTCTGGCCGGCCGGCTGGCCGAGAAGCGTCCCGAGGGCCTCGAGGTAATCGTGCTGATCTGCGGCTGCGAGGAGTCGGGAATGGGCGGCATGGGCGCGTGGCTGCGGGCCCACGGCCACAGGTTGGACCCGGCCACCACGCTGGTGCTCGGGCTGGACACGGTGGGCTCCGGCGAGCCGGTGGTGCTCGAGGCCGAGGGCGGCCTGTGGCCCGTGCGCTACGGGGAGCGGGAGGTGGCGCTCGGAGAGCGTGCCGGCCTGAGGCGCTGGCGTATCGGCGGGTGGACCGACCCCGTGCTGGCCCGGCTTCACGGGCTTCCGGCCCTCTCGGTGCTGTCGGTCAGGGACGGGGGCTTTCCCCGCTACCACCTCCCCACCGACACGCCCGAACGGGTCGATCTCGGTTGCGTGGCCGCCTGCACCGAGGCCGCCCACACGATCGCGCTCTCGGAATAAGCTCCCCGCGTGGACCTCTACATCTGCTGGGGCACCTTCCCCGCGCCGTGGCGACCCGGCGGCCATCCCTGTCGCAACGCCCACCAGGCGCTCACCGACGCGGGCTGGGAGCCGAAGCTGACCAGGACCTACGGCTACGGACCGTTGCCGAAGGCCCTCAACCCGGGCCGGCGGCGGGTCCGCGAGCTGACCGGCCAGCAGTGGGTGCCCCTGCTGGTGACCGACGACGGCGATGTGGTGCAGGGATCCGAGCGCATCGCGGCCTGGGCCCGGGCCAACCCCCGCTCGGGCGCCGACTCCCCTTCCTGAGGATTCCCAGCGTAGCCCGGGCGACTTGCGGGTAGGGCCCGTCCGAGGAGGAGGGGACATGGCGACCGATACGAAGGATCCAGAGGGCGGCGAGGAACCCCAGGCCCGCGAGGAGCGGCCGGAGGCTCGCTCCACCTACAAGACGCTCGACGAGCAGGCGGGGAAGCTCTCGCCGGCGGAGGAGCGCTTCGAGCGCCGCCGCCGGACCGTCGGGCTGTTCCTGGGCCCCGTCGTGCTGGTGGTCATGCTGCTGATCCCGTTCGACCTGGACGGCAACCAGCACCGCCTGCTGGCCATCCTGGCCTTCGTGATCGTCTGGTGGGTCACCGAGGCGATCCCGATTCCCGTCACCGCCCTGCTGGGGGTGACGCTGTGCGCGTTGCTCGAGGCCACCCCTCCGCCGCCCGAGGGCGACAGCAGCGTCGACGTGGTCTTCGCCCTGTTCACCGACGACACGGTCTTCCTGTTCATCGGCAGCTTCATCATCGCCCAGTCGATGGTGGTGCACGGCCTGCACCGCCGCTTCGCCTACCGCGTGCTCTCGCTGCCCTCGGTGGGCGGCTCGACGTACCGGATCATCCTGGCCTTCGGGCTGATCGGAGCCATCACCTCGCCGGTGATGTCGAACACGGCCGGCGCGGCGATGATGCTGCCCATCGCGCTCGGCGTGATGGGGGTCGTGGGCGGGATGGTGGCCCGCCAGGCCGAGGGCGACCAGAACCCCGAGCGGCTGCGCTTCGGCGCGGCGCTGATGCTGGTGATCACCTACGGCATCACCGTGGGCGGCCTGCTGCTTCCCATCGGGAGCCCGCCCAACCTGATCGGCCGCCAGCTCCTGGAGGACGAGACGGGCGAGCCGATCACCTTCCTGGAGTGGTTTCTCATGGCCCTGCCCATCGTGGTCGTCATGTTCGTGGCCGTGGTGGTCATCGTCATGCTGTTCAACCGGCCCGAGGTCAAGGAGGTGGACGGGGTCGAGGAGTACGTGGCCGAGGAACGAGGCAAGCTCGGTCCGCTCTCGCGTGGGGAGAAGAACACGCTGCTCGTGCTCGCCTTCGCCCTCGTGGGCTGGTTTCTGCCCGGCCTGGTGGGGATCTTCGCCGGCGACGACTCCGACGCCTACGTTCAGGTGGGCGAGGCCGCGAACGAGGGCATCGTGGCGATCATCGCGGCGGCTGCGTTGTTCGTGCTGCCGGTCGACTGGAAACGGCGCCGCTTCACCCTCAACTGGAACGAAGCCGCCCGCATCGACTGGGGCACGATCATCCTGTTCGGCGGCGGTATCACGCTCGGCACGCTGCTCAGCGAGACCGGCCTGGCCGCCGTGGTGGGCGAGTCCCTGTCGGACAGCCTCGGGGTTTCCAGCCTGGTCGGGGTGACGATCGTGATCGTGATCGTGGCGGTGCTCATCTCCGAGACCACCAGCAACACGGCCAGCGCGGCAATTGTCGTGCCGATAGCGATCTCCATCGCGGCCGCCAACGATCTCGATCCCACCATCCCCGCGCTGGCGGCGATCTTCGCGGCAAACTACGGCTTCATGCTCCCGGTCTCCACGCCGCCGAACGCGATCGTCTACTCGTCGGGCCTGCTGCCCATCACGCGGATGATCAAGGCGGGTGCCGTGTTCGACGTGATCGGCGCGGTGCTGTGTGTGATCGGCGTGAGCGTGATGGCGAACGTCGTGGGGCTCGTATAGGGGAGAAGCTCCCGTAGGAATCGTCCGCCCGTCCGCGCTGGCGGTCGCGGCCGGCGCGGCCACCGTCCTACCCGGCTTCCTGGTCGGGGTGCTGGCCCTGCAGATCCGCGGGGACCTCGACGTGAGCGTCGAGGCGGTGGCCGTGGGCGTCACAGCGTTCTTCCTGGCCGGCGCGTTCGGCTCGGGCCCGGGCGGCCGCCTGGCCGAGCGCACCGGGGCCGCGAGGGCGATGCGGGGCTGCGTGCTCCTGACCGCGGCATGCCTGGTGGCCGCGGCCGGCCTGGCCCAGTCCCTCGCGCTGCTGCTGGCGCTGCTCGCCCTGGCCGGTCTCTCCAACGCGGTGTGTCAGCCGGCGATCAACCTGTTCATGGCCGAGCAGGTGGCCCAGGAACGGCAGGGGCTCGCCTTCGGTATCAAGCAGTCGGCGATCCCGGTGGCCATCCTGGTCAGCGGGCTCGCGCTCCCGCTGCTCGCGCTCCCCTTCGGCTGGCGGGCGACCTTTGCGCTGTGCGCGCTCGGGCCGCTCGGCGTGGCCATCGCCCTCAGCCGCAGTGCGCGGCACCTGCGTCCTCCGGTCCAGCGCGAGCCCGCCCCCCGCCCAAGCCGCGAGCTGGTGGTGATCGCGGTGGGTGCGGCCCTGGCCAGCGCAGGGCCGAACGCCATGGGCGCCTACCTGGTCGCCTCGGCCGTGGCGGCGGGCATCGCCGAGGGTGCCGCCGGCCTGCTGGCTGCGCTCGGCAGCGCCATCAGCCTGGGGGTGCGGGTGGCGCTCGGGATCCGCGCCGACCGGCAGCGTGACTACGGCTACGGCGTGATCGTGCTGCTGCTCGCCGGCGGAGCGGCGGGCTTCCTGCTGCTGGCTTTCGGCGTTCCCGTCCCGTTCGTGATCGGAGCGCTGGTGGCCTACGCGTTCGGCTGGGGCTGGCCGGGCCTGTTCAACCTCGCGGTGGTGCAGAGTCACCGCGACGCGCCCGGGGCCGCCACCGGCGTGAGCCAGACCGGGATCTACGTAGGCGCGGGCGCCGGCCCGGCCGCCTTCGGAGCGATCTCGGCCGCGGGCGGCTACGAGGCCGCCTGGATTGCCAGCGCCGCCCTGGCGCTGGTTGCGGCCCTGGTGCTGGCGTGGGTCGGCCGCCGTACGGCTGTGCGCACGGCGCCGGGGGGGCCGCCGCGCCACTGAACGGTCGGGCGACACCCTGACCCGTATGCGTGTCGTGTGGCGCTCGATTGGGTATAACCGTGCCTGCAGCGCCGAGGCCGGTTTTCGGCACAGTGGGTTCCCCCGACCCTGCCTCGGCTTGTAGCGTGCGGGCTCGGACACGGCATCCGAGCCCGCCGCATTTTCGGGCCCTTAGTGCCCGGCGAACTCGGGGTTGCGCTTCTCGAAGAAGGCCCGGGCGCCCTCGGCGAAGTCCTCGCTGGCCGCGAGCGTCTCCTGCGCCGCCACCTCCTGCTCGAGCGTCAGCGCGAGCGCCGGCTTCGCGGCGCCGTCCATGATCCGCTTGGCCATCCCCACCGCCCGCGGGGCGCAGGCCAGCAGCTCGCCGGCGAAGGCGTCGGTGAGGGCGGGAAGCTCCTCGGCCGGGCCGATCCGGTTCGCGAAGCCGATCCGGTGCGCCTCGCGCCCGTCGATGACCTTGCCGGTCATGATCAGCTCCTTGGCGTTGCCCAGGCCCACCACGGCGGGCAGGCGCGAGCAGCCGCCCACGTCCGGCAGCAGACCGACCCGCACCTCCATGATCCCGGCCACGGCGTCCTCGGCCATCGTCCGGAAGTCACAGGCCAGGGCCAGCTCGCACGCTCCCCCGAGGGCGGCGCCGTGGATCTGGCAGATCGTGGGCTTGGGCATCTCCTCGAGCAGGTTCCAGGCCGCGAGGATCGGACGGCGGAAGCGGCGCAGGTCGCCGGGGCTCTCCGACAGGGCCCGCAGGTCGTTGAGGTCCATGCCCGAGGAGAACATCGCCCCCTCGCCCCGCAGGACCAGCACGCGCACCGCCGGATCGCTCGCGGCCTGCTCGACGGCATCGGCCAGCTCGGCGATCAGCTCGCCGTTCAGGGCGTTGCGCTTGTCCGGCCGGTTGAGCGCGAGATGACGGGCTCCGCCGCGGTCTTCTGCCTCCACGAGGGCCATATAGGCTCACCCTAATGGAGATCCGGAGGGTGGGAGTCATCGGCTGCGGCCAGATGGGACACGGGATCGCCCAGGTGACGGCGCAGGCGGGATGTGACGTGGTGGTGCGCGAGGTCGACCAGCCCGCCCTCGACCGCGGGCTGGAGAAGATCGGCACATCGCTCGCCCGGGCGGTGGAGCGGGGGAGGCTCGAACAGGCCGACGCCGACGCCGCCAGAGCCCGGATCGCCGGCACGCTCGACTACGGCGACCTGGACGGCTGCGACCTGGTCATCGAGGCCATCACCGAGAGCCTCGAGCACAAGCTGGAGATGTGGGCCGAGGTGGCCGGCGCGGTCCAGCCCGAGGCCATCTTCGCCACCAACACCTCCTCGCTTCCCGTGGTCGAGCAGGCAGCTCGCGCCGGCCGGCCCAAGCGCTTCCTCGGGCTGCACTTCTTCAACCCTCCGCAGGTGATGGGTCTGATCGAGGTCATCCGCTGCGTCACGACCTCGGACGAGACCTTCGAGGCGGGCCTGGCCTTCGCCGGTCAGCTGGGCAAGCTCGGGATCCCCACCAAGGACAACGCCGGCTTCATCGTCAACCGCCTGCTGGTTCCCTACATGCTCGACGCCATCCGGGCCTACGAGGAGGGCGTGGCCCCGATCGACGAGATCGACGCGGCGATGAAGGCCGGGGCCGGCCACCCGATGGGACCTCTGACGCTGGCCGACTTCGTGGGCCTGGACACGCTGGGCTCGATCTCCGACGTGATGTTCGATGAGTTCCGCGAGCGCCGCTTCGCCAAGCCGCCCACGCTGCGCAAGATGCTGGCGGCGGGCTGGTATGGGAGAAAATCCGGCCTCGGCTTCTACGACTACTCGGGCGCCGCCCCGGCGCCCAACCCGCAGGTCTGAGCCGGCGCCCGCGGGCGCGCTCGTGCAGGGCGAAGGACTGCCGGCGCCTCGGCCGAAAGCTCCTCCCATGCAGCAGGGGGACGTTCAGACCGAGCCCGCGCCGGAGCCCGCGCCCGAGACCAAGCCCAGGCCCTTCAGCCCGGCCCGCTTCGGGTGGTCGCGTCGCTTCCTGGGCGACGAGCCCCTGCCGCCTCCGGACCCACGCCGCCTGGCTCCGCGCGAGATCGCCGGGGCGATCATCGGCGCCGAGGCGGGCGCCGGCGTCGGCCTGCTCGTGCTCGGCTCCGTCCCCTTCGCGCCGCTCGGCATGGCGGCGCTCGGGGCCGCGACGGGCTTCGCGGCGATGCGGGTCCGTCACCTGCTGGTGCGCCGCTGGCTGCGCCATCAGCTGCGCGCGGCCCGCTGATACGTTCCGGCGCGCCATGTCCGACCTCCAGCAGGCACTCGAGCGCGCTCGCGAGGGCGGGCCCCGGCGCCACCACGACAAGTCCGCCGAGCAGGGCAAACTGCCGGTGCGCGAGCGGGTGGCACGGCTCATCGATCCCGGCTCCTTTGTCGAGGACGCCCTGCTGGCCAACTGGGATCAGGACGGCCTGGGCGCCGATGGTGTTGTGACGGGGAGGGGTACGGTGGCCGGCCGGCCGGTCGCGCTCATGGCCAACGACCCGACGGTCAAGGCCGGCTCCTGGGGCCCGAAGACCGTCGAGAAGATCATCCGCATCCAGGAGCAGGCGCTCGAGCACCGCGTGCCGATGGTCTACCTCGTCGACTCCGCGGGTGCACGCATCACCGACCAGGTCCAGATGTTCCCCGGACGCCGCGGCGCCGGGCGCATCTTCCACACCGAGGTGAAGCTCTCCGGGGTCGTGCCCCAGGTGTGCTGCCTGTTCGGACCGAGCGCGGCAGGCGGCGCCTACATCCCCGCCTTCTGCGACGTGGTGATCATGCGAGACGGCAACGCGTCGATGTACCTGGGCTCTCCGCGCATGGCCGAGATGGTCATCGGCGAGAAGGTAAGCCTCGAGGAGATGGGCGGCGCCCGCATGCACACCGGGGTCTCGGGTTGCGGGCACTTCCTGGTCGACAGCGACGAGGACGGCATCGACACGGCCAAGCGCTACCTCTCCTACTTTCCCCGGCACTGGGAGGAAGAGCCCCCGATCGGGCCGCCGGCCGAGCCCGCCGGCCCGCTTCCGGAGATCCCTGCCGACGAGAACAAGCCCTTCGACATGGCGGAACTGGTGAACGCCGTGGTCGATGCCGGCTCCTTTCTCGAGGTCCAGAGGCGCTGGGCCAAGGAGCTCATCGTCGGCTACGCCCGGCTCGAGGGCCGGCCGCTGGGCATCGTCGCCAACCAGCCGCGCCAGAAGGGGGGAGTCCTGTTCGTCGATTCGGCGGACAAGGCCGCTCGCTTCATCTGGACCTGCAACGCCTTCGGGATCCCGCTGCTGTTCCTCGCCGACGTGCCGGGCTTCATGATCGGCACGCAGGTCGAGCGCCAGGGGATCATCCGGGCGGGGGCGAAGATGATCTCGGCGGTCTCCGAGGCCACCGTCCCCAAGATCTCGGTGATCGTGCGCAAGGCCTACGGCGCCGGGCTGTACGCGATGGCCGGGCCGGCCTACGAGCCCGACGCCTGCCTGGCGCTGCCCGGTGCGCGCATCGCGGTCATGGGTCCGCAGGCGGCCATCAACGCCGTCTTCTACAACCAGCTGCAGGCGATCGAAGACGACGAGGAGCGCGCGCGCCGCACCGACGAGCTGCGAGCCGAGTACCAGGAGGAGATCGACATCCTCCACCTGGCCTCCGAGCTGGTGGTGAACGCCGTGGTGCCGCCACAGGAGCTACGCGGCGAGCTCGTCAGACGCTTCGCCGCCTACGCCGGCCGCGATCGCAGCCGGCCGGCCAAGCGCAACCCCGTGACGCCGGTTTGAACATACGGGCGGGTTCCTAGACTCGAAGGCATGACCCTCTCCGAGCAGCCGCCCAGGTACCGCTGGGTGGTGCTGGCGCTCGGCGCGGTGGCCACCGCCTCCCTGGCCGCCGTGCAGGGCGGGCTGAGGGCGCTGGGCCCCGCGTTCCAGGAGGCGTTCGCGCTGTCCGTGGTGGAGGTCACCGCGCTCTTCACGGCCTTCAGCGCCGGCACGGTCGCGACCGTCTACGCCTGGGGGGCCCTGGCCGACCGGTTGAGCGAGCGCCTCGTGCTCGCCGTCGGCCTCAGCGGCGGCGCGCTCGCCCTGGTGGTGGTGGCCCGGGCGGACGGCTACGCGACCCTGCTGGCCGCCGCCGTGGTGACTGGCATGCTGGCCGTCGCCGCGGTGGGCGGCAGCGGACGGGCGGTGTTCGGGTGGTTTACCCGTACCGAGCGCGGGATGGCCCTCGGCCTGCGGCAGACCGCCGTGCCTCTCGGGGCGGCGGCGGCCTCCTTCATCCTGGCCCCGCTCGCCGCCGCCACCAGCCTGGACACCGCGCTGCTGGTGCTGGCCGGTGCGATGCTCAGCGCGGCGCTGGCGGCAGCGATCTGGATGCGCGAGCCACCCGCGGAGATCTCGGCGGCGCCCCCGGCGCCTCCCGCCGCGCGCGACCCGCGTGTCTGGCGCCTGGGCGTGGCCAGCGGCCTGCTCCTCGTGGGACAGGTCGGGATCACGTCGCTGCTCGTGCTGTACCTGTTCGTCGAGCGGGGCTGGTCGGCCACCGCCGCTGCCTTCGCCCTGGGGTTCACGCAGCTCGGCGGGGCCGCCGCCCGCATCGCCGCCGGACGCTGGTCGGACCGGCGCGACGCGCGCATCGGACCCTTCCGCACGCTGGCCGCTGCCGCCGGGGTGCTGCTGCTGGCCGCGGCAGCGCTCAGCACGGCCCCCGACGCGCTGTTCGTGCCCGTGGTCGTGGCGGGCGGGGTCGCGGTCATGAGCGGGAACGGGCTCTCCTTCACGGCCGCCGCCGAGATCTCGGGCCGGACCCAGGCCGGTCGGGCCATGGGCCTGCAGAACACGGTTATGCGCGTGGCCGCGACCGCGGCGCCGGTGAGCCTCGGCGCGCTCGCCGCCGGCTGGTCGTGGGCGGCGGCGTTCACCGTGATGGGGCTCGCCCCCCTCGCCGGACGGGCCCTGCTCACGCCCCTGGTGGCCGACGAGGACCGGCGCCGCGTCGAGCGCGAGGCCCGCCTGGCCGCCCGGGCGGCGGCTCAGGCTTAGTAGCGCTCCCCGCAGCACCTAGAATCACCGCGCATGCGCGAGGGCGAGTTGCTGTGGGAACCGGCCGCCGAGGCGGCCGCGGCATCGCAGATGGCCCGCTTCATGGAGGCGCGCGGGTTCTCGGACTACGCCGAGCTGCACCGCTGGTCGGTGGAGGACCTCGCGGGCTTCTGGGGCGCGATCTGGGACTGGTTCGAGCTCGGCGAGCGGCCGGAGACCGTGTTGGGCCGCAGCGAGATGCCCGGAGCGGAGTGGTTTCCGGGCGCCGAGGTGAGCTACACCGAGCAGGTGTTCAGCCGAGCGCGCCCGGGAGCCGCGGCGATCGTCTACGGGTCCGAATCCCAGGCCCCGGCGGAGCTCTCCTGGGACGAGCTGGCCGACCGGGTCGCGCGCTGCGCGGCGGGGCTGCGCCGGCTCGGCGTGGAGCGCGGAGACCGGGTGGCGGCCTACGTGTCGAACACTCCGGAGGCCGTGATCGCGTTCCTGGCCACCGCGAACATCGGCGCCGTATGGTCGAGCTGCGCGCCGGAGTTCGGCACCCCGACGGTGGTCGACCGCTTCAAGCAGATCGAGCCCAAGGTCCTGATCGCCACGGAGGGCTACCGCTACGGCGGCCGCGACTTCGATCGCCGCGAGCGGGTGGCCCAGATCGTCGACGCGATCCCCTCGATCGAGCACACGGTGCTGATCCCGACCGACTGGGACGACCTGCTCTCGGAGGGGTCCGATCTTGCCTTCGAGCACCTGCCCTTCGACCACCCGCTCTGGGTGCTCTACTCGTCCGGCACCACCGGCCTGCCCAAGGCGATCGTGCAGGGCCAGGGCGGCATCCTGCTCGAGCACCTCAAGAAGGCCAACCTCCACTCGAACCTTTCGCCGGACGATCGCTTCTTCTGGTTTACGACCACCGGCTGGATGATGTGGAACTTCCTGGTGGGCGGCCTGCTCGCCGGCTCGGCGATCGTGCTCTACGACGGCCGTCCCGACCCCGAGGCGCTGTGGGGCCTCGCGGAGCAGACCGGGGTGACCTGCTTCGGCGCGAGCGCGGGCTTCATCGGCGCGTGCAGCAAGGCCGAGTACGAGCCGCCGGCGCTGCCCGCGCTGCGGAGCATCGGCTCAACCGGGTCGCCGCTGGGTGTGGACGGCTTCGAGTGGGTCTACCGCCACTTCCCCGACGCCTGGCTGTTCTCCACCAGCGGCGGGACCGATCTCTGCACCGCCTTCGTGGGCGCCTGTCCGCTGCTGCCGGTGTACGCGGGCGAGCTGCAGGCCCGGGCTCTGGGAGCGGCGGTGGAGGCATGGGACGAGAACGGACATCCCTTGGTGGGCGAAGTCGGTGAGCTGGTGATCACCCGGCCGATGCCCTCGATGCCGCTGCGCTTCTGGGGCGACCCCGACGGTGAGCGCTACCGGGAGAGCTACTTCGATACCTACCCCGGCGTATGGCGCCACGGCGACTGGATCAAGATCACCGAGCGCGGCACCGCCGTCATCTACGGGCGCTCCGATTCGACCATCAACCGCGGCGGCGTGCGCATGGGCACGAGCGAGATCTACAGCGCGGTGGAGGGCGATCCCGACGTCGCCGACAGCCTCGTCATCGACGTCGAGGAGAAAATGCTGCTGTTCGTGGTTCCGCGCGAGGGCGCCGAGCTGGACGAGGAGCTCGTCGCGCGGATCAAGGCGGAGATCCGCGAGAACTGCTCGCCGCGGCACGTGCCGGACGAGATCGAGGCCATCGCGGAGGTGCCCCGCACGCTCTCCGGCAAGAAGCTGGAGGTGCCCGTGAAGAAGATCTTCCAGGGCGCCGATCCCGACTCCGCCGCCAGCCGCGACTCCCTGGCCAACCCCGAGGCGCTCGACTGGTTCGTGGAGCGCGCCGGGGATCTCAGCGTTCGTCCCGGCTGAGCCGGGTGACCTCGGGCCCGAGCTCGGCGTCGACCCGCCGGATCAGCTCGGCGCAGAACGACTCGGCTCGTGCCAGCGCCTCCGCGTCGAGCCGGTTCGGCGCCCGGCCAAGCTCGTCGCGGCAGGTGATCGTGACCGCCGGGAAGCCCGCCGAGCGGGCTGCGTAGCCGTCGCTGGCGGCCCGGTTGACGAGCGGCCGCGCGGCCTCGCTCTTCCACTCCTCGTCCTCGGCGATCTCGGCGCACAGGCCGGTGAGCTGCCGGTGCGAGCGGAAGCTGAGGATCGCCCCCTCGCGATGCGTGTAGCGCACCGCGCCCGCGCCGACCGCGTCGAGACCGACGACCACCACGCGCTCGCGGTCCAACCCGCCGCGGTGGAGCTTGAGGAAGGCGCGGCAGCCCTGGGCCAGCGCCTGCTGGGAGCCGCTGAGCAGCAGGTGGAGCTCGAAGTGCTCGAGCCGGCCGCCGAAGCGCCGGGCCAGCCTCAGCGCAAGGGCCACTCCCGACGCGTTGTCGTTCGGGCCGGCGGCCGCCGGGGCGAGCGCCACGTCGAGCAGCAAAGGCACCGCGATGACCAGCGCCACGGTGGGGACGAACTGGACCGCCGTGAGCGCCGTGCCCTCGAGTCCCGCCAACCGCAGCAGGCAGCAGACCAGCACCGCGGCGAGGGCCCAGAAGAACACCTGCAGCGGCCCCACCCGGCGCTGCCGGCGCTCGCCGGCGAGCAGGCCGGCTCGGCCCACGTCGTAGTGGGCGGCGACGAGCAGCACCCCCGGCGCCTCACGCTTGCCCCACGAGATCACGTTCTGCGACGAGCGCCGGCCGAGCAGCCGCCGGGTGGTGGGCACCAGCCCCGCGCCGTCGAGCAGCGTCAGGAGCGTGGCGGCGAGCACCAGCGCCGCGCCGGGCGCGGGCGCCCGCACCGACAGGACGCTACCGCCGATGGCCGCGAGCGCGTGCAGGGCGTAGGCCACGGGCCAGTTGGGCCACACGACGAAGGGCTCGAGCAGCGCCTCCCGGCCCTCGGCCCCCAGCCGCTCCACCAGCCGGCGGGCGGCCCGGCGCTCGGCGTCGCTGCCGGGGAGGCGACCGTACAGATCCTCGGCGAAGGCCTCGGCCTCCGAGGCCGCGGCCACGCCGTCCCGCTCCTCCCGTCTCACGAGTGCCCGGGGTGGGACTCGAACCCACACGCCCCTTGCGAGGCAATCGATTTTGAGTCGATGGCGTCTGCCAATTCCGCCACCCGGGCAGCCGGCTCAATCGTAGGGCGCGACCGCGCCGCTACGCCGTCTGCAACTGCCCGCCGCCGCCGCGCCGGTGGCGCTCGGCATCTTCGCCGGTCAGCTCGACCTCGACGTTCCATTGCTGCTGGAAGCCGCGCAGGGCCGAGACGACGAGCAGCAGCGAGACGGGGATCAGCACGATGGTGAGAAGGCCGAGCAGAGCCGGTTCGATCGCCGGATCGACAAACCCGTCCTTGTCCCGCTCGAACCAGGCCGGCGCCGCCACCGCCGCGAACACGGCAAGAAGCACCGCCAGCGCGGCGGCCACCGGCAGCAGCCCGCGGCTCCAGCGCCAGATGAAGTAGGCCATGACCACGTACAGGATCACGAAGCCGAACGAGACCACCTGGGCGCCCTGCAGCACCGACCAGCCGCCCAGCGTCACGATCAGGATCAGCGCGGCGCTCACCAGCAGCAGGAACACGACCACCGCCCTGGTCGCCCTGGACTCGGCCTTGTCCCGGTTGGGGTGCAGCAGGACCGTGTCGGCCATCGCGGTGACAATACCCTGTGAGGACCGGCCCAGGGGCCGGCGAGCGGGCGTGCTGGAACTGGTCTACAGGCCGGGTTTAGGTCCCGGTGCTCGAAAGAGCTTGGGGGTTCGAATCCCTCCGCCCGCATCGGCGACGCTACGGGCTGGGAGAAGGCGGGGCAGCCAGGACTCGAACCTGGAATCGCCGGTTTTGGAGACCGGAGCCTTATCCACTTTGGCCACTGCCCCGAGGGACGGGAATCTTAGAGCGGGCCGGTCGCTCGCTACGAGTATCCCCGCTACTTCTTCTTGGATCCGATGGACGGGGCGCCCGGACCGGACGCAGGTAGGGTCTGCGCCTGACCGAGTGACCCTCGTCCCCTACATCCTCTTCTTCATCGGCGGTCTTGCCTTCGGCTACGCCGCCCAAGGCCGCCTTCGCTGGCTCGCACTGCTCTTCCCGCTCGGCCTCGCCCTGCTGACCGTCCTGAGCGAGGATGTCGGCGCCGTGTTCTTGGTGCGTCTCGCGATCGCCCTCCTCCTCACCGTGGGCGGTGTGCTGCTCGGCATGCTCCTCGACCGGCGCGGGCACCCCGGCTACGCCTGACCCCGGGAAACGAACCGCATGCCGACCGTCGAGACCGTGAACGGGACCATGGACGTCGAGGATCTCGGCCGGACGCTCATCCACGAGCACTTCCGGACGACCGACGAGGGGGCCCGCGCCCAGTTCCCGCACCTCTACGACGAGGCGGCGGAGTGGGAGGCCGCGATCGCCGACGCCAACGCCGTCCGGTCCCACGGCATCGCCACCGTGGTCGAGCCCAGCGCGCTGTTTCTCAACCGCGACGCCGCCTTCAGCAAGCGCGTGGCCGACGAGAGCGGCCTCAACGTCGTCCTGGCCACCGGCATCTACACCTACGACCACCTGCCGCAGGTATTCCTCAACCGCAGCGAGGACCAGCTGGCCGAGGTCTTCGTCCACGAGATCGAACACGGCATCCAGGGCACACCGGTCAAGCCCGCCCTCATCAAATGCGCCGCCGACGAGCCCGGGATCACGCCCAACATCGAGAAGGTCCACCGCGCGGCCGCCAGGGCTTCGGTGCAAACCGGCCTGCCGATCATGGCCCATTCCCGGCCGGCGAGCGGGACCGGCCCCGAGCAGATGCGGATCTTCAGCGAGGAGGGGGTGGAGCCGGGCAGGGTCCAGGTCGCCCACACCGGCGACACCGACGACCTCGACTACATCGAGCGTCTGCTCGACACGGGGTGCTGGATCGGCATGGACCGCTACGGGCTCGACATCTTCCTGCCCACCGAGGCCCGCAACGCCACCGTGCTGGCGCTGCTCGAGCGCGGCTACGCCGACCGCATGTTCCTCGCCCAGGACTACTGCTCCACGATCGACTGGTTCCCGCGCGAGGTCCAGGAGTACCTGAAGGCGCAGGAGGTCCCGAAATGGTCGATGACCTTCCTCTTCGAGGAGGTGATCCCCGAGCTGGAGCAACGCGGGATGACTAGGGAGCAGCTCGACCAGATGATGGTCGACAACCCGAAGCGATGGCTAGGATCCTGATACGCAGGCCACGCGGGCGTGGTGTAACGGCTGCACAAGAGCCTTCCAAGCTCTTAGTACCGGTTCAAGTCCGGTCGCCCGCTTGTTGCGCCCGGCGGCCTCAGGGCGTCCGGCGCCGGAGCATCTGCGCGTGCTGGCGCTCCTCGGCCGCGTGTCGCGCCTGAGCGCGCTCGCGCTCGTAGGTCTCCCGGCGCTGCTTGCCGGCCTTGCGCGCGCTGTCGTTGCGGGCGGCCACGCTCGCTCGTGCTTCCTTCCACGCGGCGTCACCGCGAGTCGACGGCTGCCAGCTTCCCTGGTCGTCCCGGTCGCTCACTAGCCCTACCTCACCGCTCCCTGGGGAAGACCACAGGGGGCGCAGGGAGCGCGACACCCGAGGTGGGACTGCTACCCAAGACTAGCGCCGCCGCTACCGGGTATCGTCCCTGTGGCTTCAGTCCGATGCCGGACGGCACCTCAGGCTCTCTTCCTCCACCTGGCGCGTCGATCACCGAACGAGGGTCGGGGAGAGGGTGAGCGCCGTTTCCATCACAGCGCTGCGCGGACACTGCAGCAAGCACCGAAGCGGCCTGACGATGACCGCCTCGATCGGCGCCAGCCTGGTGCTCGGCGCTGTCCTGGTGGGCAAGTGGGAGGAGCTGGAAGCCGGCATCACCGGCGCCGCGCCCGCCGTCGTCCTCCTCGCCGTGGCGCTGCAGGTGCTCGCCCTCGTCTCCCGCAGCGAAGCGTGGCATGTGTGCGTAAAGGCCTCGGGAGGGACCGTCAGCCGGCGCAAGCTGTACCGGGCCTCGAGCTTCGGCTGCGTCGGCAACCTGCTCAACCATCAGCTGGGCACCGCGGCGCGGATCGCCGCCCTGCGGCGCACTGCGCCGGAACAGACCCCTCGGGTGCCTTCCCTGATCGCCGCCGAGCTCCCGATTCTGGTCGTCGAGGCGGGCCTCGCGGCCCTGACGTCGTTCACCCTCGTGGGGCCGCTCGGCCTTCCCTGGTGGGTCCCGCTGCTGTGCGTTGCGGCGGTGGCGGCGGTGAGCATGGCGGTCCGCGGCCTGGCGCTGGCCAAGGCGCGCTGGCTGGCCCAGGGCCTGGCGGTGATGCGCACGCTCCGGGGACGGGCGCAGCTCGTCGGGTTCGTGCTCATCGCCGTCTTCTCACAGATCGCGCGCAACTGGCTCATGTTGCATGCGGTGGGAGTCAACGCCTCGGTGTTCGACGCCATCGCCGTCCTGATCGCGGTCGTCTCCCTCGGACAGCTTCCCTTCGGGCTCAGCGTGGGGGCGGCGGCCAGCGTGTTGATCCTAGGCCCCCAGGGTGTGGCGGCAGCGGCCGCGGCCGGCGTGCTGCTCACGGCCACGGGGACCGTCGGCGGGCTCTGCTTTGCCGCCTGGGCCGCGCTCGATCTCATGGTGGAGCGGCGCCGGGCCATCATCGCCCGAGCGCGTGGCCTGGGTGCCTTCTCGTGGCGCGCGCCCGTCCCCGGGCCATGGCGCGCCCTGGCCGCTCTGCCGGCGGGACGCCGCCGGTCGATCGAAGGGTGCTATTTCGGCGGGCTGACGCATGTGGAGATCACGCGCGTGCTCGGCGTGGCGGCCGCCTGAGCGATCAGGTCAGGTCGGCCACCACGGCGAAATGATCTGAGGCCCACACGCCGTCGACCGGTTTGTCGGCGGCGACCGACACGGCGCGAACCCGCCGCGGGCCTGCCACGGCCCCGACCAGGATGTAGTCGATTCGCGCCGACACGTCGAAGGCCGCGGCCACGTGCGGGTTCACGGGGTCCCAGGTCCAGCCCGGGTCGCCGTCGGGCGCGAAGCGCCAGACGTCCACCAGGCCGAAGCCGGGCACCGCGGGTGCGGTCCTGAGCCCCTCGAGCAGGCGGACCTCGTCGGATTCGGGCTCGGCGTTGAGATCGCCGCACACCACGGCGGGGAGATCGCCGGGGGTGCCGGCCACGAACTCGGCCAGGGCGGCCACCTGGCGGCAGCGCTCCGCGGAGCCGGTGGGAAGCGAATGCAGCTGGGTCGAGAACTCGGGCAGACGCCCGTCGGGATGGTCGATGATCGCTCCGGCCGCGCAGCGGGGACCGTCGGGCAGCCCCTCCGAGGGCAGATCCGCTCGGTGTTCCTCGGCGATGGGCCAGCGGCTGAGGACGGCGTTTCCCACCTCCGGATCATCGCCGGGCCGAACGGCGACCCAGGTCCAGTGCATCTCCAGGGCGGTCGCGAGCCGCGCTGCCAGGTTGCCCTCGGCCGGGGAGTTCCAGACCTCCTGCAGCGCGCACACGTCGGGCGCCAGCCGCCGGAGCGTGACCTCGATGGCGTTCACCCGCGCGGCTCGCGGCTCGGATCGCCACCACACGTTCCAGGTGACCAGGCGCACGGATGCGACGGTAGTGCGTGAGGGCGCGTGCGTGAGGGGCGCGCCTACCCCCGCTCGCCCTCCACGCTCCTGACATCGACGAGTTGACCAAGCCAGCCCTCGAGGCAGTGAGCGTGCGCGGCCGGCGCGGCCACCCCGATCTCCAGCCGGCCGCCGTAGTGCCGGTCGCCGGCAGCGAACTCGACGCTCGTGACCCGGCAGCGCCGCCGCCTCAGCACCACGAGCACGCGAATGACCGCGTCAGGCGATCCGTTCAACTCCAGCGACAGCCTCTTAGTGGTGATCACGGTGGCGGCTCCTCCTCCCGGTCCCGGATCCGGAAGGGCGCCGCCATCCCGGTCCGAGGACCGTCAGGCCTGCGACGCGTCTCGGGCGCGCAGGCTAGATGGCGATGATGATGGCGGTCGCCGGGTGGCTCAGATGCTGGGGTGGCGACGCCATCGAGTGCGGGAGGTTAGACGTGCGCGCCCGCGCCGGTCAAGCCGAGCTGCTCGATCAGGCCGGCGGCCCGCTCGGTGCCGGGAGCGGCCTGGAGTCGCCCCGAAAGCGCGGACAGCCGCCCGCGCAGCGCCTCGTCGGCGAGGAGCCGGTCGACTGCAGCGCGCAGCTCCGCGGGCTCGTGCCCGTAGGTGTCGAGCCGAATGCCGAACCCGGTCTCGTGGATCCGCTGGGCGTTGTCGTACTGGTCCCAGAAGACCGGGAGAACGACCATGGGCTTGCCGTAGTAGAGCGACTCCGTGACGGTGTTATTGCCCCCGTGGGTGATCACCAGGTCGACCTGGGGGAGGATCGACGCCTGGGGGAGGAACTCCGCGCCGATCATGTTCTCGGCCAGCCGGAGCTCCTCGTGCTGGGGTCCCATCGACACGATCACCTGGTAGGGAGCGTCGGCGAGCGAGTCGATCAGCTCCTGCATGAGCTCCACGTCGCCGGAGGCCAGCGATCCCAGGCTCAGGTAGACGAGCGGGCCCTCCCTCGACGCCGGTTCGAGAAGCGTCCAGTCGTCGTCGGTGGTCCGCACGCTCGCCTCGAGGTTGTGCCAGCGGGGGCCGAGCGGCCGCTCCCGGCCGTAGTCGATCTCCGCCGGGTAGAGCCAGAGGTTGAGCCAGGGCGACTCGTGCATGAACTCGAGCTCGGGCAGTTCCGGCGCCCCGCGCTCGCGGCAGAACTCGTCGAAGCCGGCGTGCAGCTCGGAGTGCGAGCGCGCGAACTCCTCCCGGTAGGCCGGCCAGCCGGAGCGGTCGCCGGTGGGGTAGCCGGAGAAGGCCGGCGGCACCGCCGGGTCCCTTAGCTCGGCTGGGTTGCACGAAACGATGCGGACCCAGGGGCGGCCGCTCGCCATCAGCGCCGGGAAGCTCACGACGTTGTCCTCGACGATCACGGCGGGCTGAAGCTCGTCGATGATCTCGACCAGGCGCTCGTCCACATGCTTGGCGCCGTCGGTGAGCGCCTCGAAGGTGGGGGCGATGAAGCCCTCGAGCTGCTCGATCGTCGGCTTGCGAAACACCGGGGCGGTCTCGCGGATGAAGTCCTTCCAGAACTGGCCGGGATCCTCCTCGGCCTCCGAGGGCGGGCCCAAGCGCATCAGCCGCTCCTCGAAGCCCTTGGCCTCCAACGCGCCCTCGAAGGACTCCTCGATGATGAACACCACCCGATGCCCGCGCCGGCGCAGCACGTCCCCGATGCCGACGCAGTTGTTCGTCGGCCCGTACGCGCTCTCGGGGAAGAACACCACGGTCTGGGCCGGCCGGGTCACGGCGGAGGACGCTATCGTCCCCTCGCGAACGGGGCGTGGCGCAGTCTGGTAGCGCATTCGGCTGGGGGCCGAAAGGTCGCTGGTTCAAATCCAGTCGCCCCGACTCCCGAGTTAGGCCCGCAGCGCTCCGCGAAGCCGCGCAAACCGCATAGCTATGCGGAGCCCGCGGGGCCTTGTGGGGTGGTGCGGGGCACGCCGGTGACGCAAACCGTGGACGCAGCGAGCGCTGAGGAGTGACGCACCTGGGTACCCGCGCCTCGGTGCGCCCCCTGCACAGCCCATCTGACCACAACCCCGGGCAGCGTGACCCTAGCGCCGCAAACGGGCGCTACCCCGCGCACCCGCTGGGGCTGCTGCTCTTCGTCCAGAGCGACATTGTTGGTCCGGGGGCGTACTCCAATGACCTGTCGGCTGTCATCCGGGGATGGCAGGACTGGAACCGGCGAACGCGAACCCCAGACATTGTGGAGTCCAGCGGCAATGCCGGCGACCGCGTCGAGATCGACGCGCGCGAACTGAGCGACATCGTCTGGGTTCCGCAATGGCTGCGCGGCGCGGGGCAGGCGTCGTGGCTCCTGGTCGGCTTGGGGCTGTTGGTGGTCGGCATTATTTGGCTGCTTTCGCTCACGCATGTGATCGTGCTCCCGGTGCTCACGGCGGGGATCGTCGCCGCCGTCGCGTCGCCGCTGGTGGCCTGGATGCACAGGCACGGCATCCCGCGCGGGCTCGGCACGGCGCTGCTGATGCTCGCGATCATCGCCACCGCCGTCGGAATGACGGTCGTGGTCGTCGGTGGCATCGTCGGCGAGGCAACCTCTGCCGAGTCCACCCTCTCCGACGCCCAGGACAAGCTCGTCGGCTGGCTTGATGACCTCGGAGTCGATTCCGGCGCCGCCGAGGACACGCGGGACGAGGCCAGCTCGGCGACGACCGACAGCGTCACCGCGCTGCTTCACGGCGTTGCAGGCGGACTCAGCGCCCTCTCGTCGCTCGTCTTCTTCCTCGCGATGACCGCACTCAGCCTCTTCTTCCTGCTCAAGGACGGCCCGACGATCCGCGCCTGGACCGAGCGGCACCTCGGGGTGCCGCTCGGCGTTGCGAAGACGATCAGCCGGCGTGTGCTCGGCGCGCTTCGCGGCTATTTCCTGGGGACGACGATAGTCGCGGCGTTTAACGCGGTCGTGGTCGCGATCGGCGCCTGGGTGCTCGGGGTGCCGCTGATCGGAACGATCGTCGCGGTCACTTTCATCGGCGCCTACATCCCCTACCTCGGCGCCTGGGGCGCGGGCGCGTTTTCTGTCCTGATGGCGCTCGGCGGCGCCGGGCCCGACGCCGCCGCCGGAATGATCGTCCTCCAGCTGCTCGCCAACAGCATCCTCCAGCAGCTCGTCCAGCCGTTTGCGATGGGGGCCGCGCTCGGCCTCCATCCGCTCGCCGTGCTGATCGTGACCATCGCGGGGGGCGCACTGTTCGGAACGATCGGACTGATCCTCGCCGCGCCGCTGACATCGGCGGTCGTCAAGATCTCGGCTGATCTCGGCCGGGCACGGGCGCAGGCGAGCCCGGCACCCGGCACGCCAGGCCCAGCGGGAGCGGCGCCAGCATAGGGCGGAGTAGATGTCCCACCGCCCCTTCCACAAGCGAGGCGACGAACGCATCTTCGTGCTCGGGGGAGGGAAGTGCCCCTCCCGATTCGCGGCGGGCGGCTACCACTGCGCGACGCGAGGGCCGGGCCAGTTCTTGCGCCTGTGGCAGCGGCTTCGCGGCACGCACCTGCCGCCCAGCGTTCGACATTTTCATCCCGTCGCGGGATGATCCGAATGGGACCCGACGATGGAGTGTGCCGTGTGAGTCGCAAACCCGCTTCCCGAGGGGCGTCTTCGATCAGGGGCGCGCTGCGCCTTGGTTTGCTCGTCGCGGGGTTACTGCTGATCACGGCAGCGGCGGTCGGCTGCGGAGAGTCGGACGAGGAGAAGGCCCAGACAGAAGTGTGCGACGCCCGCGCCGACATGCAGAAACAGGTCGACGAGCTGGCGGGGCTCACGCCTGCGACGGCGACGGCCGATGGCGTGGAGGGGAACCTCAACGCCATCGAGGACGACCTCAAGCAGATCAAGGACGCGCGGGGCGACCTCAGCGAGGAGCGAAAGCAGGAGGTCGATTCGGCGACCCAGGAGTTCTCCTCCGAACTCGAGTCGATCGCGAGCGGCCTCACTTCGGATCTCTCCCTCGGTGGCGCGGAGGCCAAGCTGCAGACCGCGGGCAAGCAGCTGGCAAGCTCCTATCAGCAGACCTTCGCCCAGATCGACTGCGAATAACGCTGCAGGAGAGTTGGCTGCGCGCGGCGCCGAGCGCTCAGGCCAGGAAGTCTTCAGGCGTCCGGCGGCCAGCAGCGTTCCATGCGCGGCTGCGGAAAAAACGGGAAAACGGGCCGTGTAGGGGAAATACACCGCCACTGCGCCCTCGCCCCCCGGCGTTACGCTGCTCGCGTGAGCGTCACGGTCGAGCCGCGCCCTCGCTTCCAGCTCGCTGAGGGCTCAAGCCCGCCAGCCCCTAGCCCGGGGCGCACAAGGCCTCAAGTGGGCTGGGTCAGCGCGCGAGCCTGGGCGCCCTCAGGTTCGCACCCTGCTGCCCCGTGTCGTCCTTAGCAACCACGAAGTTGGCATCGACCCGCGCTACTGCTTCTGCCTCGATGCGATAGCGAAGCTCCGCGTGGCTCGGCGCCTCTCGGCGCTGCTGCTGATCGCGCGAGGCGGTAGCGTGAGAAGGCCCGTGGACTGTGTGCTGCTGCTTCTCGAAGCAGCCGAGGCCGCCCCTCGTGGCTACGGCCGTGACGCCGACGACGGCCCGTGGTGGAGGTGTCAGCACCCGCGCTCCCACGGGGGCGGCCGTCCCCGCTTGTGGCGCGCCCGCTGCGGCAGCAGGGACGCACAGCTCGCGACCACCGACCTCGTGTGCCGCTTCGTCGCCGAGCGACCTTGAGCGCGAGCTCGCACCGCACGCCGACCTCCTGCGCCGGCTGGCGTGGAGGCGAGGCCGCTTCGGCACCCGACGGAGCGTGTGGGGCTACACGTCGCGCCGATCCTCGCGCGCATCGGCGGCTACCCCGCGGATGCGGCGTAGCACGCCCGGCACGCGCATGAAAGCGAGGAGCTCACCGAGCTACGACGTGAGCTCTGCGCTGTGGTCATTCAGCGCGTCCTCGAGGAACCCGAGGACGATCCCGAACACTGCGTGGCGGATCGTCGCCTGGCCGAAGGCTCGGCGGTTGGCGGCGAGCTTCGGCAGCTCCTTGCGGGCAGGGTGGTAGCGGTCCATCAGCGGCCCGGCCGTCGGCCAGGTCGCGACGTGCTGGATGAGACCCATTAGCAGCCCGCGGAGGACCGGCGGCCCCGGCAGGAATGGCTTGAGCCGCGTGTATGCGGCGCCGAAGATGGCGCCGTTCTGCACGTGGAGCGCGAAGCCGATGGGTCGCCAGTCGTCCCCGCGCGTGACGAGCTTGCCCAAGATCTCGACGTCGTCGTACTTGGATTTGAAGAGGCGCTTGTCGAGGGGCTGCTCGAGCGTCATCACCACGGTCGCGATCGCACCCGCAACCCCGCCTCGCAAGCTCGTCTGCAGCATTGGTCGAGCATGTCAGGGTTTCTGCGCTGGTACAACCGCCGCCGGCCATCGCCGCGATCGCCGATCTGCCACGTGTTGAGGCGGCTTGGCGGAACCCGGGCGAGCTAGTGCGCGGGGTGATTTTAGAGCTTGGTGCAGCCGCTGTGCAGGTGGTCTGCACGGTGCGGGGCTGATGAACAGTTGTGCGCCAGTCTCAGGGTTGCTCCAACGACCGCGGGTTTCAAAGGGCGGGACGCAGGATGAGCATCCCCCGGCTCGCGACGAGATGTGCCAAGTCGTCCGCCAAGCGTTGGACGTGTTCGCTCGCCTGTTGCTCGAAGCGCTCCACTCCGAGGATCTCGGCGATCAGGACATAATCGGCTTGACTGGTGGACTGTCCGGGCACGTCCGCCGGCCGCGTAAGCCGCCATTCCGAGATCGTGTCCAGCGACCCGCGGACGATGTCGCGATCCTCCGTCATCAGACGCTCAAAGTCGTCGGCCAGTTCCGGCGAACGCAACTTAAACCAGATGAGGAGGGTTGCGGGAGGACTCATGCCGCCGCCGTGCGTGCTCCTCACGCCGGACTCGACTGCCGGGCGTGGCGCAGCGCCCAGTCCAGCGCGTAGTCGGCGACCTGCTCCCAGCCCGGCCAGGCGGGCAGCAGGTGCGGCCCCTCGAACTCCTTGACCTCGGTGACCGTGTCGGACTTGTAGTGCTTGGCGTTGGACCGCTGGATCGACGGCGGCATCAGGTGGTCGCTGCCGCCGGAGATGAACAGCAGCGGCGCGCGCTCGTCGTTGCCGTAGTCGACCCAGGTGTCGTCCTTGCCCGGGTGGATGTTGGCCAGCGCGCTGCCCCAGAAGATCTCCCCGGACGCGGGGATGTGGTAGCGCTCGTACAGTCGCCGCGCCTCGTCCTCCGGGAAGCCGTTGGTGAACGTATAGCTCCACTGCTCGAACGTGAGGCCCACGGCCTTGTGGCGGTTGGCCGGGTTCTTGAGCACCGGGAACGAGGCCCGGATCTGCGACAGCGGCACCCGCTTGACGCCCTCGGTCGGGGCCGAGTTGATCGCCACGCCGGCAGCGCCGAAGCCGTGGTCGAGCAAGACCTGCGTGAACACGCCGCCGGCCGAATGGCCGATCAGGATCGCCGGCGAGTCGAGCGCGCTGACGGTCGCCTCTAGGTGCTCGACGATCTGGGGCACGGTGACCTGCTCGATCGGCGTCGGGTCGGCGTTGAGCGCCTCCACCTCGACCTCGAAGCCGGGATACGCCGGGGCGAGCACGCGGTGGCCGCGCCCCTCGTACCTGGCGATCCAGTGCTCCCACGAGCGCGGAGTCACCCAGAACCCGTGGATCAAGACGATGGTCTCGGAGGCAGTCGGCTCGAGGCTCACGGCGTCGTCCCTTCTCGTGGGTTGAAATCCGACTCCCGCGCCGAGATACGTTACCTGGCCGGTCGAGGCGGCGGGCCGCCGCGCAGACCACCGTTCACACCCCTACCTCGCCGTCCTCGTGATCGATCTCGCCGACGGCGCCGCCGCGGCGGTTGACACGCTCGCCGATCCGATTGACCCTGCTGCTCGTTGATGATCCGCTCTACCTCGTCCAGGGCCCCCCGCCCGCAGAGCGTGCGCAAGAGTTCGGTGGTCCAGTTCACAGGCAGCCGCCTCCCCCGGTACCAGGTTCGCACGGCCTCCTCGTCGACGGCGTGTGGTTCGTGCGGACTGCTGCTTTCCATGCAAACCTCCAAGATCGGCACGAAGGGGGACCGTCGGTGGTGCCGGGTCCGCCTTACTGGATGCCGCGTGGCGAGGCGGGACGAGCACGATCGTGGGCTTCATGCGAGTTCTCGTCGGTTGGCGGAGTCGGGACGCCCCGCCAGGGCGGCAGCAACCTGCGCGTCTCGTCCGCGTCGGTGGGGTGGCTGCGGGGGATCGCCAGCTGCTCCTCCTTCGGCCGCTCGCGCCAGTACGGGTCCCGCATGAAAATCCAATCGAAATCGGTAGGCATTGCGCAAATCCTCCTCAGTGATGCCACGAGGACCCTCACCAGTCGGTCGCCCGACGAGAACTCGGCCACTCCGAGCGACGCTTCTCCGCGCTGACCCCTTCACGTGGTGTCATGCAGGACTGGCGAGAATCGGCCGTGCGTTTGTCATGCAGCGAGGGTCCTCTAGGCGGGGCACTCTCGCATCGGCCGGGTGGCCAGCCTGCCTGGC